>CALFOQ010000028.1:0-113908 GCA_937921235.1 uncultured Atopobium sp.
CGCTAACACGCTGCAGAATCATAATCACCCGCATATGAACTGCCTCCCATTTCTTATGTCCAAGAAATGGGAGGCAGTTCAGAATAGGCGGCCGTTTAATTTTACTTATGAGACAAAGTTACTCTGCTGAAGAGGTAGAGGAACCTTCCTCATTGGTGCTCTCAACTACTGGTGCAAAGGTATTCTCGCGCTTGAGGATATTCATGAACTCCTCGCCGGTGATTGTTTCCTTCTTCTGCAGGTAGTGAGCAATCTCATGCAGCTTAAAGCGGTTCTCTTTAAGCGTCTGGAGTGCGCGCTGGTGACCCTCTTCAACAATACGCCTGACCTCGGCATCAATCTCTTCAGCGGTTGCCTCAGAGCAGGTGAGGGAAGAGCCACCACCAAGATAGCGGCTTTGCTGCTGGCTGAGGGTAACCATGCCAAGTTTGTCAGACATGCCGTACTGCGTAACCATAGCGCGAGCAATTGCTGTTGCACGCTCGATATCGTTGGAAGCGCCATTGGTCATCTCGCCAAAGATAAGTTCTTCAGCTGCGCGTCCACCACAGAGAACAGCAATCTCATCCATTGCCTGGCTTTTGCTCATGAGATAACGCTCATCATCCTCAACCTGCATGGTAAAGCCAAGAGCTCCGCCAGTACGAGGAACAATGGTAATCTTGGTAACAGGAGCATCGTTTTTCTGGATGGCACCAACAATTGCATGGCCAGTCTCGTGATAGGCTACAACGTCCTTCTCGTGCTCAGAAAGAACAGTGTTCTTCTTCTTTGCGCCGGCAATAACAACGTCAACGGACTCAGCAAGGTCTTCGGTGGTAACACGACGACGACCAAAGCGAACAGCACGAAGAGCTGCCTCGTTGATGATGTTTGCAAGGTCTGCACCGGATGCGCCTGGTGTGGACTTAGCAATAATAGAGAGGTCAACGCCTGGCTCCATCTTTACATCATTGGCGTGAATCTGAAGAACTGCCTCACGACCCTTAAGGTCTGGAAGCTCAACAGGAATACGGCGGTCAAAACGGCCAGGACGCAGAAGTGCCTTGTCCAAGGTCTCAGGGCGGTTGGTTGCTGCAAGAACAACAATACCCTTATGGTTATCAAAGCCGTCCATCTCAGAGAGCAGCTGGTTTAAGGTTTGCTCACGCTCATCGTTGGAGTTGAGAGAAGCATCACGGCGCTTACCAACCGCATCAATCTCGTCAATAAAGATGATACAAGGAGCCTTTTCATTTGCTTGCTTGAAGAGATCACGGACTTTTGCAGCACCGCGTCCAACAAACATCTCAACAAACTCAGAGCCAGCAATCTGGAAGAAAGGAACGCCAGCCTCACCAGCAACTGCCTTAGCAATGAGGGTCTTACCAGTACCTGGAGGGCCTACAAGCAAGGCGCCACGAGGGCAGCGAGCACCAATCTCTTTGTACTTATCAGGAGTCTTAAGGAAGCTAACAATCTCTTGCATAGACTCTTTAGCCTCTTCTTGACCAGCTACGTCTTTAAACGTAATGCCTGTGTCTTCTCCCTTAATTTCTTTAGCGCTTGAGCGACCAAGATTGCTGCCAAGACCTCCAAAGCCGCCACCAAAGTTCATGGAGGGACCATCGTCACCCATGGCGCGCTTAAGGGATCGGTTGATAAAGTAGCCAATGCCCAAGAAGATGACAAGAGGGATTCCATACTGAATAAGGGCATAGAGCAGCATATTTGTAGAGTTGTCAGGAATAGAAGCCGAGAAATCAACTTTGTGATCTCTAAGTGTCTGAACCAGCGTTGAATCATTAGGGAATTGCGTAGTCTCAAAGACCTTCTCGGAATCTCCAGAGCCAGTTGTGAACCTAATGTTTCTGCTGCCCGTATTAAGGTCCACCTTGGTAACTTCATTATTGTCAACCTTGTTAAGGAACTCACTGTACGAGACAGTTTGTACCTGTTGACGCAGAAGTCCTGGTAATAATGTGTTGCTAAGCAGGAGATATACAAAGATGGCTACTGCAATATAGAGTAGCATCGACATAGATCTACGGTGCTTGTTATCGTTATTTGCCATACACGTCCCTTTACCTGTTTTTGCTCAAATGTGATATGAGCTCACTTAGATATTGGAATTGTTGTACCCACTCTTCATTTTTTATTTCTACAAAATTTTAAAAATTGAATTTCACGTAATTTGTTAAAAACGGTTTACGCGTACGTATTACTTAGTTCAATGAGGGCAAGACGTGATAGTATTACTAACACAAGCTGTGATGAGGACAGTAGCTGGGTAGCGCAAATCTCAAGCGAGCGGAGTTGGTGGAAGTCCGCATTTGCGTCCGTGTGAATATCACCTCGGAGCTGCAGTTCAAACGTACAGGTTTTTGTACTAGTAGATGCTGCCGGAAATGGCCGCCGTGACAGGTCAGCCGAGTAAACGGACATATCCGTCGCTGGGTGGTTACAACGAAGTGTATTGTGGCGCTTCGTCCCAGCTGTGAGGGACGGGCGCTTTATTTGTGCCCAGAAAGGTTGTGCTTGATGGCAAACGAGTACAAAAAGACCACCAACCTGCCAAACACAGGCTTTCCTATGCGCGCATCACTTGCGCAGAACGAGCCTCAGCGTTTGGCTGATTGGGACCAAAACAACGTCTATGAGCTCCTGATGAAGAAGAATGAGGGACATGACAAGTTTGTCCTTCATGATGGACCTCCTTATGCAAATGGTCCAATTCACCTGGGCCACGCACAGAATAAGATTTCCAAGGACATCATCAACCGCTATAAGGCTATGCAGGGCTTCCAGACTCCTTATGTTCCTGGTTGGGACTGCCATGGTCAGCCAATCGAGCACAAGGTTGAGCAGATGCTTGGCACCGAGAAGTTCAATCAGTTATCTACCGAGAAGATCCGTGAGCTCTGCCGCAAGATGGCAGTTGAGCAGGTAGATACCCAGCGTCAGGGCTTTAAGCGCCTTGGTGTTTTGGGCGAGTGGGACAACCCTTATCTCACTTACGTCAACGATTACGACGCAACTGATGTTGAGATCTTCAAGGCAATCTACGACAAGGGCTCTGTGTATAGAGGTACCAAGCCTGTTCACTGGTGTACTCATGACCACACTGCTCTCTCTGAGGCAGAGATTGAGTATCACGATGTCACCTCTACTGCAATCTTTGTTCGCTTTGAGCTAACTACGGTTCCTGAGGGTCTTGAGGCTTATGCAGGTAAGACTTGGGTAGACATCTGGACTACAACTCCATGGACTATGCCAGCAGACGAGGCAGTCATTCTGCATCCAGAAGCAAACTATGTTGGTCTTGAGCTTCCTGATGGACACATAGAGATTGTTGCTGAGGCTCTTGCAGAGAAGGCTGCTACCAAGTTTGGCTATACCGATTGGAAGCTTGCTCAGGACTCAGAGGGCAACACCTGGAAGAGAACTGGTGTTGAGCTTGCAGGCAATGAGTATAAGCAGCCAATCTTTGGTGATCTTGGTAACACTGGTAAATTTATCTATGCAGAGTACGTTACCCTTGACGACGGTACTGGTGTTGTTCACTCTGCACCTGGTCACGGTGTAGACGACTATAACGCTGGTGTTCGCTTTGATATTCCACAGACTATGCCTGTTGATGATGACGGTCACTTCTTCAAGGGTGACGGTCAGGGCACTGGTGGCCCCTTCTCTGGTATGGAGGTCAATGAGGCTAACCCTGTCATTGTTCAGTGGCTCAAAGACCGTGGAACGCTCATTCTTGCAGAAGAGATTACCCACAGCTATCCACACTGCTGGCGCTGTAAAGAGCCCGTTATCTTCCGTGCAACAAGCCAGTGGTTTGTCTCCATGGATAAGACTGGTCTGCGTCAGCAGGCAGCAGAGGAGCTTACAAAGGTTAAGTTCTATCCTGCAAACGCGGTAAAGCGTATTGGTTCTATGGTTGAAGGCCGCCCTGACTGGTGCATTTCCAGGCAGCGTAACTGGGGTGTTCCAATCCCTGCTTTCACCTGCGAGGATTGCGGCGAAACCGTTATCAATGACCAGACACTTGACGCTGTCATCAAGCTTTTCCGCGAGAAGGGCTCTGATGCTTGGTTTACCGACGATCCTAAGACCTATTTAGGCGACGCTTGCGTCTGCCCTAAATGTGGCGGCCACAATCTCAAGGCTAACAAGGACATTCTGGACGTTTGGTGGGATTCTGGTGTTTCTCACACTGCTGTTTGTAAACACCGTCCAAACCTTAAGTTCCCAGCTGATATGTATCTTGAGGGCTCCGACCAGCACCGTGGTTGGTTCATGAGTTCTCTCATGACTTCTGTTGGAGCTTACGGAGTTGCTCCTTACAAGTCTGTTGTCTCACAGGGCTTTACGCTTGATGGCCAGGGACGCAAGATGAGTAAGTCTCTGGGCAATGTCATTGATCCAAATGCCGTTTGTGCTGAACGTGGCGCAGACGTCCTACGCCTTTGGGTTGCTTCTGTTGACACTTCAACTGACGTTCCTTGTGATGACGCCATTCTTTCCCAGGTAGGCGATGCATACCGTAGGTTCAGAAACACCCTGCGCTTCCTTCTTGGCGAGCTCGAGGGCCAGTTTGATCCTGCTACCGATGCAGTTGCTGTAGCGGACCTTGAAGAGTATGACCGTCTTGTTCTTGCACGTATGTGCGAGGTTCATGCTACAGTCACTGAGGCTTACGAGGGATATCGCTTTAATAACGTCTTCCGTACCCTCTACGATTACATCATTGAGCTTTCCAACGGTTATTTGAACGCAACTAAGGACCGTATGTACTGCGATGCTGCAGATTCTGCAACACGCAGAAGCGCTCAGACTGTTTGGGCAGAGATTCTTTCCATGCTTGTTCATGACCTGCAGCCAATTCTGGTTTACACCACCGATGAGGTTATGCAGTTCCTGCCAGAGTCTATGCGTGACGGTCAGAAGTACGCAGCTCTTCTCGACTGGTATAAGGCTCCTATGAGCACTGACGAGTACACAGCACTACTTCCTGCATATCAGGTACTGGTTGATGCTCGCGCCGCATACACTAAGGCATACGAGACCGCTCTTGAGGCAGGTGTTGTTACAGAGAAGACCACGCAGGCTACTCGTGCAGAGGTTACCCTTACCGCTGAGCAGGCTGCATCCATTTCTCATGCTGGCCTTGACTTTGCTGAGGCATTTGTCTGCTCTGAGGTTACCGTCTCCGAAGGTTCTGAGCTGAGCGTAAGCGTCTATCCTGCAAACGGCGAGCGCTGCGACCGTTGCTGGAACTATCGCGAGCTTGGTGAAGATCACCTTTGCCACCGCTGCCACGATGTTGTTGCGTAAATGAACACTGACCAGCAGCAACATACAACTCACACACTAGTGACCCGCCTTGCAGTTCTCTGCGGGGCGGGCGCTGTTGCCTGTGTGCTTGACCAGGTAACCAAGCTCTGGGTACGAACTTCAATTCCAGAGGGAACCGCAGTACCTTTTATCCCAGGTGTTATGGAGCTCTTCCACGTAAGTAACACCGGTGCAGCGTTTTCTGTGGGCTCTGGAAATGCCCTCTTTTTTGTGGCTCTCACTACTGTGGTCATAGCCGCACTTGTGGGCTTTGTAGTTCGCGAGAAAAACCTCCCGCTGCCGCTTATTGCGCTTTTGGGAGGCGTCGCAGGTGGCGGAATTGGTAACGCTATTGACCGTATTTTGTATGGTCAGGTTACTGATTTCTTTGCTACAACGTTTGTTAATTTTGCCGTGTTTAACGTGGCGGATATCTTTGTAACCTGTGGCATTCTTATTGCTTTTGTGTACTGGATGGTCTGGGACAAAAAGCAACAACAGGGTAGTGGCAATGAATGAGCGTATCGTTGACATACTAGTTGGACCAGAAGGGGACGGCGTCAGATTAGATGCGTTTCTTTCTGCCCAAGATACACTTCCCTCAAGAAGTACCTGCGCAAAGCTGGTAGAAGAGGGAAGAGTAACCATCAACGCTACGCTGGCTACCTCCAAGTCAGAAAAACTTATGTTGGGCGATAGACTCTTAGTGTCTCTTCCAGACGCACAGCCTCAAACGGGACTTTTACGTCCAAACCCAGACATCCCCCTTGATATTCGCTTTGAGGACCAGTACCTCATAGTGCTCTCCAAGCAGATTGGCCTTGTTTGCCATCCATCGCCTGGCCACGTTGATGACACCCTAGCAAATGCGCTGGTAGCACACTGTGGCTACGAGCACTTAGGAATGCTTCAGGGAGAAGAACGTCCTGGTATTGTGCATCGTCTTGATATGGATACGTCTGGTCTTATGCTGGCAGCAAAGTCAGACGAGGCGCAAAAGGCTCTTCAAGACCTCATTAGGCTGCGCGTGCTTGATCGACGCTACATTGTGTTGGTGCAAGGCTATGTTGCCCACGATTCTGGCACCATTGAAACGGGCATTGCTCGCTCAACGCGAGACCGTCTCAAAATGACCGTATCAAACGCGCCTGGCGCACGAGAGGCCATTACCACCTTTAGAACGCTTGAGCGCTTTGAAGCGGGCAGAAAAGGCGAGGGCTACTCGCTTCTTGAGTGCCATCTCTATACAGGTCGTACACATCAGATTAGAGTTCACATGCGCCACATTGGCCATCCTGTTGTTGGCGATCAGCTTTATGGCAAAAAAGATACAAGCCTTAACCTTGGACTTAACAGACAGTTTTTACACTCCTGGCATGTTCAGTTTGAGCACCCTTTTACGGGCGAGAATATCGTGGTAGCAGACACACTACCAAAAGACCTGCAAGAAGCCCTACTCTCTCAGAGCACTATGTCTATGGGAAGGACTTCTGTAGGAGATGAGATTTGTCCACAGTTGTAATATGACTAAAAAGTTTCGCTTCTCATTTCACGTGGTGTAAGAGAAAAGTAGCCCTTAAATTTCCTATAAAACTCTGTTGTTCCACCATAGCCAATCATTGAAGAAATAGTAGAGACAGGCAATTTGGTATGAATTAACAGCGTTTTTGCTCGTTCCATTCTTTGTTCTAAAACAAGTTCAGAAAAAGTCTTGCCACATTTTTGTCTGAGAAGTTCAGAGAGATAAGTTGGTGTATATGAGTATTTTCCTGAAAGTTTAGCAAGTGTAATACTTTCTGAATGAGCAGTAATTTCATTAAGGATAAGAGCAACCGTCTCATTAGTGTTACCTGGAGTGAACGTATAGTGAGCATCAGGAGAAAGGCAGGTAATAAGCGCTATAAGTAAGGAAGTAACAATAGCTTCCCAATTTGGTTTTCTCTCGGAATAGGTAATGATTATCTGAGTATAAAGTGCATAAATTTGTTCAATATCAGCTGGATGAATATTTTGCGGCAGTGTATTTTTATTTGATATAAGGTTTGTAGTAAAAGTAAAGAAATCTTCTGATGAAGGCATTAGAAAGAAAAGAAAACTTCCAAAATAGTTTTTACGAGCAAGTATTGAGAGACTCACAATGTCGTCTCCATAAGGTTTTGTAGAAAATTGACCTAAATTTGCTAAATCAAAAGCAGAAGTGAGTGTAAAAAATCCTCTGATATGAGGGTTAGCAGACTCTTCTGTTTCGTAGTGTGCACTCAAAATGACATTTGAAGCGTCACCTTGAGCAAGAGAATTCCCATTGGCAAGTATATTTTGAAGTGCTTGAGTTAGTCGCTTTTCGCTCATAATCAGTCTTTCAACGATGTTTTCCTGCGTCAAATTATAGGGTGATAACGCGATTTTATACGAGAAACCCGCCTTTAACCTTAAAGAATCTATTAAGTTCTTATTCTACAAGTGCAGGTAATTACTGTTTTGGAAAGGAGACTGAATTACTTACTGCGTTTTTAAGCTAATGATGTTTTGGGAATGATGAGTATGAATAAACGTCTCTCTCACTTATTTGTTATACGAAAACATATGCTTCTATCTGCCCTTGGTTTGGCAATTGGATATATTGCTGTTGCGATGCTGGGTATTTTTACAGGCGATTTAATTGATAGTATGCTTAATGTGCAAGCTGTTGACGGTGTTTGGCAAAAGCTAGGGCTGTTGTTGTTCCTTTCGCTTGTAACGCTTTGCTTAAGCTTTTTTCTCACTGTTTGGATTCCACAAAAGCTCAATTTAGAAGCTGCGGTTGCTAGTTCTGAGGTAGCGATATCGGAATTCTTAAAGATGTCTCTTCGTGTTTTTTCAAAAAAGAAAACCGGACACTATCTTAATGTAGTTACTATGGCGGCTTTTGTCTTCAGTGGTGTTCAAATTGCAGTAAGTGTTGAATTTTTAGGTGGTCTTTTAGCAGTTATTGTTTTGGCAATTGTGGCGTTTACGGTAAATCCATGGATTGGTTTGCTTGTCTTGCTTTATATCCCTTTTTACTTGGTGATTATTGATTATCCGAGCAAGAAAACAAATGAGATTTTGACTGAGTCAATGAAAAACCGAGAAGGCTGGCTGGATATCGGCAGGCGCATAATTGAGGAAAAACTCTCGATTAATGTGCTACGAGCAGAGAACTATTTTGAAAATGCTTATGAGGCGGCTAACGATGAGTATTTCCTCTATGTAAAAAGAAGTAGTTTTTTCAGTGCTTTATCAAAGAATCTTCCATCGGCGCTTTCAAATTTCACGCAAGTCGTAGCCATAATTACAGGCGTTATGCTGCTTTCTATAGGTCAGATGAGTGTTGGAGAGATTTTATCTGCCTATCTGATTTTGTCAGTATTGAGCGAACCGCTTGATACGGTTTGTTCTGTTAAAAGCTCATATCTTGCTGCAAAAGCGGATATTGATGTTTATCTTGAGCACGAGAAAGAATCCCAAGAGCCTTCAGGTTATGAGAAGCTTTGGAACTCTTCACTTAAACCAGCTGTAAAGATAGGAGAGGGAACTCTTTTAGCTACTCCAGAAGGACCAGAACTTTTCCATACACAAGCTCTCAGCATTCCACAAGGATCTCTCGTGGTGGTAAGAGGTTCCAATGGCTCAGGCAAGTCTTCTTTCGTAGATCTTTTGGCAGGCTGCTCTGATCCATCACTATTCAGTGGTGATATAGAGCTTTCGGATGATCTTAAAGACTGTTCTCGTTTTGCTCGTCCGGTACCTCTTGTAGAAGGAAGCCTTGCTGACAATATGTTTGGAGAAAAGATCGATCGTACGGTTTACAACTTGCTCAATTTTTCCTCTCTTGAGACGCATGCTTTTGACGGAAAAGAGGAGTCCGTTTCTTTGGGTGAGCGACAAAAAATTGGTCTTTTGAGAGCTCTATCCAGAAAACAAGGGGCACTTGTTTTGGATGAACCTCTACAGAATTTAGATGCGACAACAGCTCAGAGGCTTTGTAGATATCTCGCTAACCTCAAAGGTAGGCGGACTGTCATGGTGATTATGCATTCCGATGAACTAGATCAAGAAGCAGACGTTCTTCTCGATATCCAAGACGGTCAATTGCATGTGCGTTGATGGGGGAGAAAAATAGATTCAAAGGCATGGGCTCTTTGACCCTTTCGTTGCGCTAAGATTGTAAGGTAATTGTTTATTGAGAGATTTTGGCTGATAAAACATATTTGCCTTGAGTTTGGAGCGTAGGGTTATATGCCATTGCAATTTAACAGACTCGGTATCACACCAATTGTTGTTTTTAACTTTATTATCTGGCTTTTCTTTACGCTCGCATACTTTTATCAGATTGTGTACATTCTTCGTGTCTTAATTAAAGGCGAAGTAAAGCTTCCAGAGGCAAAAAAGCAGCACCGTTATGCCTTCTTTATTGCTGCTCACAATGAAGAGCCAGTTATTGGCAACCTTGTCAGGTCCATTCTTTCTCAGGATTATCCTCGAGAGCTTATGGACGTCTTTGTTGTTGCAGACGCTTGTACCGATAAAACGGCTGAAGAGGCTAGAAAAGCTGGAGCAATTACTTGGGAGCGTAATGACCTTGCTCGTAAAGGTAAGAGCTGGGTTATGGATTACGGCTTTGACCGCATTCTTAATGAGTACGGCGACAAATACGAGGCATTCATTATTATGGATGCCGATAACCTGGTTTCTCCAAGCTACTTAAAGATTATGAATCAGGCTTTTGATGCAGGATATCTTGTCTGTACTAGCTATAGAAACTCAAAGAATTTTGATTCCAGCTGGGTAAGCTCTGCATACGCAACCTGGTTTATGCGCGAGGCAAAGTTCTTGAATAACGCCCGTATGATGATGGGTACTAGCTGCGCTGTTTCTGGTTCCGGCTGGATGGTTTCTTCTCGCATTATTAAAGGTATGCATGGATGGGATTTCCACACCCTCACCGAGGATATTCAATTCTCCACCTTCTGCAGTGCTCACAATATTCAAATTGGCTATGCACCTGCAGAATTCTTTGATGAGCAGCCATTAACTTTTAAGGCATCTTGGACACAGCGTATGCGTTGGACAAAAGGCTTCTACCAGGTGTTTTTCTCGTATGGCTTTGATTTAATTAAGGGTATTTTTAAGGGTCAATTTGCCTCATACGATATGCTGATGACCATTGCTCCAGGCATGATTTTGACGCTGCTTTCAGCCTTTATTAATGGCACCTACCTGCTGGTTGGTTATTTGAGCCACGGCTTTGTTGCTACTGATGCAGAGATTGCTATGAGCGTGGGATCTTTGGTCATGACGGTTTTCTCGATGTATGCGGTCTTCTTTATTTTGGCGCTTATTACCACTATCTCGGAGTACAAGCATTTCCACGTAAAGAAGAAGTGGCGTATTTTTACCAATCTCTTTACGTTCCCTATTTTTATGATGACGTATATCCCTATTACCGTTGCGGCTTTGTTCAAAAAGGTTGAGTGGGTTCCTACTAAACATGACATTGCTGTTAACTTTGAGGATGTTATTGCTTCAAGTGGGAGTTCAAATTAAATAATTAGCTCCACTGGTGGTACAATGCCAAAACACGTTGAGCATGACCGGTAGGTCAGGAGGGAGCCAAAAACAATGGCAAAGTTCTTCGAAGGCGAATCGCATACATTTTCTGAGTATCTTTTGGTTCCTGGCTATTCATCAGCTGAGAACATCCCCGCAAATGTTTCTTTGAAGACTCCTCTGGTAAAGTTTAAGCGTGGCGAGAAAAGCGCAATTGAGCTCAACATTCCTATGGTATCTGCAGTAATGCAGTCAGTATCCGGTCCTCGTTTGGCAATTGCCTTAGCCCAGCAGGGCGGCATTGCCTTTATTTATGGTTCTCAGTCCGCTGAGGATGAGGCTCAGATGGTTCGTGAGGTTAAGAGCTACAAGGCAGGCTTTGTTGTTTCTGACTCAACACTCACTCCAGAGATGACCCTTGGTGACGTGCTTGATCTTAAAGAGAAGACTGGTCACTCCACCATGCCTGTCACAGATGACGGCACTTCTCGCGGTAAGCTCGTAGGTATTGTTACCTCTCGTGATTATCGTCCTTCTCGCGATGATCGCTCTAAGCTTGTTTCTGAGTTTATGACCCCGGCTGATAAGCTTATTATTGCAGCTGAGGATACCACCCTTAAAGAGGCAAATGACCTTATCTGGGACAATAAGCTCAACACCCTTCCTGTTGTCGATAAGAACGGCCACCTGGTTAGCCTCGTATTCCGCAAGGATTATGATTCCCACAAGTCTGCTCCAGATGAGCTTCTTGATGACTCTAAGCGTTACATGGTTGGCGCTGGTATTAATACTCGTGACTATGAGACTCGTGTTCCTCTGCTTGTTGAGGCAGGTGCTGATGTTTTGTGCATCGACTCATCTGAGGGTTACTCCGAGTGGCAGAAGCGCACGCTTGAGTGGGTTCGTGCGACCTACGGTGATTCCGTCAAGATTGGCGCAGGTAACGTTGTAGATGCTGAGGGCTTCCGCTTCTTAGCAGAGGCTGGCGCTGACTTTATCAAGATTGGTATCGGCGGCGGTTCTATCTGCATCACTCGTGAGCAGAAGGGCATTGGTCGTGGTCAGGCAACTTCTGTCATTGATGTTGCTCGCGCTCGTGATGAGTACTTTGAGGAGACTGGCATCTATATTCCAATCTGCTCTGACGGTGGAATTGTCTACGACTATCACATGACTTTGGCCCTTGCTATGGGTTCTGACTTCATGATGCTTGGTCGTTACTTTGCTCGCTTTGATGAAAGTCCTTCTGACCGCGTTATTGTTAACGGCTCTTACATGAAGGAATACTGGGGCGAGGGTTCTGCACGTGCTCGCAACTGGCAGCGCTACGACCTTGGCGGCAACAAGCGCGGTCTTTCCTTTGTTGAGGGCGTTGATTCCTACGTTCCATATGCAGGTCCTCTGAAGGATGGCGTTGAGGCATCACTTCTGAAGGTCAAGTCTACCATGTGCAACTGCGGTGCTCTTGATATCCCCGAGCTTCGCGATAAGGCAAGGATTACGCTTGTCTCTTCAACTTCAATTGTTGAGGGTGGCGCACACGACGTCTTGCTGAAAGACTCAAACCAGCAGGTCAGTTACAATTTCCGTTCGTAGCTCACAGGATTTATGGACTACTGGCGTCACCAAGTATTTTGCTTGGTGACGCATCGCTATAAGAAAGGGGAACTCGTGGAAAACGAGGAAGTACAGAACGTAACCGATACAGGTGATTTTCCTGCCTACGACGCTGAGGCCATTGAAACTAAGTGGCAGCGCGTCTGGGAAGAGCAGAATCTTTACAAGACAGAAGAGGACAGCTCAAGGCCTAAAAAATACGTTCTAGAGATGTTCCCTTATCCTTCGGGCGATCTTCACATGGGTCATGCTCGTAACTACACCATTGGCGATGCTATGGCTCGTCAGGCCCGTATGCGTGGCTTTGATGTCTTGCATCCAATGGGCTTTGACGCTTTTGGTCTTCCTGCAGAAAACGCTGCTATTAAGCACAATACTCAGCCTTCTGTGTGGACTCATAAAAATATTGACCAGGCTGTAAAGACCATGTTCCGCATGGGCTTTGCTTATGACAAAGACCGCATGTTTAACACCTGTGACCCTGAGTACTACAAATGGGGTCAGTGGATCTTCCTCAAGATGCTTGAGAAGGGCCTGGTATATCGTGCAACAAGCCCTGTTAACTGGTGTCCTAACGATAAAACTGTTCTTGCAAACGAGCAGGTAGTTAACGGTAAGTGCTGGCGCTGTGGTGCGGTTCCAGAGAAGCGTGAGCTTTCTCAGTGGTACCTGCGTATTACCGATTACGCTCAGGAGCTTCTTGATGACCTTGACCAGCTTGAGGGCTGGCCAGAGCGCGTTCGTGCTATGCAAGCAAACTGGATTGGACGCTCCGAGGGCGCAGAGATCGACTTCACCCTGGCAGACACTGATGGCGTCACGCCAACCGATACCAAGATGACCGTCTTCACTACGCGTGCAGATACCATCTACGGCTGTACCTTCATGCTGCTTCCACCAGAGTCCAAGCTTGCTGCTGAGCTGGTAGGGGATTCAGAGTACAAGGCTGCCTTTGACACCCTCCATGAGGAGGCCGTAAAGGTTTCTTCCATTGATCGTCAGGGTACAGACCGCGAGAAACACGGTGTATTCACTGGCCGTTACGCAATTAACCCTGTTACTGGACAAACCGTACCAATTTGGGTTGCTGACTACGTCCTTCTCGACTATGGTACTGGCGCTGTTATGGGCGTTCCATCAGGCGATAAGCGCGACTTTGACTTTGCTAAGAAGTATGACCTGCCTATTGTTCCTATCATTTGCGAAGAGGGAACTGATATTTACGAGGAGCTCAAGGGAGTTTCCGAGTACAAGGTAACCTCTGTTGACTGGGACGGACCAATGGATACCGTGGGTATTCTTGTCCAGTCTGGTCCTTTCACCGGACTTCGCGGCGGTAAGCATTCCGAGGCAGAAGAGGCCGTTGTTGCTTATCTGACTGAGCACAATGTTGGTCGTAGAACTGTCCAGTTCCGTCTTCGTGACTGGCTTATCTCAAGGCAGCGTTACTGGGGCAATCCAATCCCTATGATTCATTGCGATTGCTGCGGTGACGTCCCTGTTCCTTATGACCAGCTTCCTGTCACGCTTCCAGACAATCTTGACCTGGCAGCAGGAGATACTCTTGCTGAGTGCAAGGAGTTTGTAGAGACCACCTGTCCTAAGTGCGGCAAGCCCGCCAAGCGTATCACTGATACCATGGACACTTTCACCTGCTCTAGCTGGTATTATCTGCGCTACTGTGATCCACACAACACCGAGCTTCCTTTCTCTAAAGAATCAGTGGATCGCTGGATGCCGGTGGATAACTACATTGGTGGCATTGAGCACGCAATTCTGCACCTTTTGTATTCTCGCTTCTTTACTAAGGTCCTTCGTGACCTGGGCATGATTGGTATTGACGAGCCATTTAAGAACCTGATGACCCAGGGCATGGTCAAGGACGAACACGGCGACACCATGTCAAAGTCAAAGGGTAACGTGGTTCCTCCAAGCTCTGTCATTGAGCCTTATGGTGCAGATACGATGCGTCTTGCCATTCTCTTTGTTGCTCCACCAGAGAAGGATTTTGACTGGGACGAGAAGGTCGTTGCAGGTGCAAACCGCTTTATCAAGCGTGCGTGGCGTGTGGTTTGGGAACTCTCTCGCACCGCTGATGCTTCTGCCGTACTCGACCACACAGCTTTGGATGCAAAGTCGCTTGAGCTCAACCGCGTCCTCAACGCTATGGGAATCCGCTGCACCACCGAGTTTGACAAGGGTCAGTTCAACACTGCTATTTCTGCAGTCATGGAGCTGGTTAATGCGGCAAGCGCCTACATCAATGAGGTTCCTGCAGAGTCCAGAGACGCTGCACTTTGCTACAAGGTTGCAAATGATGTTGTAGCTATGCTGGCGCCAATCATTCCTCACTGGGCTGAGGAGCTCAGCCACGAGGCTCTGGGTAAAGACACACCTGTCTATCATCAGCCTTGGCCAGAGTTTGACCCAGAGCAGGCAAAGAGCAATACCGTTGAAATTGCTGTTCAGCTAAAGGGTAAGGTTCGCGCTCGCATTGAGGTTGCTGCCGATGCTTCTGAGGAAGAGCTCACTGCGGCCGCAACTGAGGCAATTGCCGATCAGCTTGAGGGTAAAGAGATTAGAAAAGTCATTGTTGTTAAGGGCCGACTTGTGAATATCGTTGCCTAACAGCAAAAACACTTGACGAGAAGCCCTTTATCTCGTAAGATATCTCTAAACGTAGTTGTTATTAGTTGGAAGTGGGGTTGAGTTTTGACCCCGCTTCCTTTCTGTATGTAGATGAGGAGGTCAAATGCAAAACGAAGGTGCAACACAGAAAATCTTGTCCGCACTCGAGCAGGCTGCACTCAATCACCACATTGATATTGTTGATGTTGAGATTGTTGGTTCTTCTAAGAATCCTGTGGTCAGAGTAAGAATTGACCATGATGACGAGACAACAGAGACCATTTCTCTTGATGAGGTTGCTCAAGAAACATCATGGATCTCAGATACCATCGATGAGCTTGATCCATTCCCAGCATCATTTACCTTGGAGGTTTCTTCTCCAGGAATGGCTCGTCCACTTCGCCGCGCAAAAGACTTTGAGCGTTTTGCAGGGGAAGAGATTCAGCTTCAGACTACCGCCACAGAGGGACGCCGTAAATTTACCGGCAAACTCTTGGGCATTGAGGGTACAACTATCTCAATCCAGACTGAAGACGAGGTCTGTACTGTTGATTTGTCTGAGTTAAAGAAGTGCGTTATTAAACCAGTTTTTGATTTCTCGGCCTCAGCCAAGAAGTAGATAGAGAGGATTATTCATGGCATCTGAAATGATGGAAGCTTTGATGTTGCTTTGCCAGGAGAAGCACATCGATGAGTTGTATCTTCTGGACCGTTTGGAGCAGTCTCTGGCAAAAAGCTATGCTGACGTCCTTCATCTTGATTTTGGCGCCCGTGTCACCATTGATAGGGCTACTGGCCGTGTCTACGTCTACGAGCTTGTCCCTAAGGGTGAGCCAGATGAGGAGACTGGTGAGTACACTGAGTTTGACGAGGTAGACGTAACTCCTCCAGATACCAGCCGTATTGCTGCACAGCATGCTAAGGCAGAGATTAAGACCCTTGTGCGCAATGCCGCTCGTGCTCAGATTTATGATGAGTTCCGTGGCCGCATTGGTGACATCATCACAGGTACTGTTCTTCAGTCCACTCCTGATTTCACCATCATTAAGATTCGTGAGGGTGTTGAGGCAGAGCTTCCACACTTTGACCAGCGTCGTTTCCCTGATGAGCGCGATGAGCGTCCAGCAGGTGAGCGTTACCTTCACAACCAGCGCATTAAAGCAATTATCGTAGACGTTCGCGATCCTAATGCAACTCAGCCTGCAGTTCGTGGTGAGCGTCAGCGTCCACCAATTGTTGTTTCTCGTACTCACCCAGATCTTATCCGTCGCCTCTTTGAGCTTGAGGTTCCAGAGGTTTATGACGGTGTCGTAAGCATTCGCTCCATTGCTCGTGAGGCTGGCGTCCGTTCTAAGATTGCTGTTTCTTCCGTTGATGAGCGCCTTGATCCAGTTGGTGCTTGCGTTGGTCCTAAGGGCAGCCGTGTTCGCACCGTAGTCTCTGAGCTCCGTGGAGAGCGCGTTGACGTTGTGCCTTGGTTTGACGATGCTGCTCGTTGCGTTGCATCTGCGCTTTCACCTGCACGTGTTTCTCGCGTTATTGTTGATGGCGCCACAGGACACGCAACCGTTATTGTTCCTGATGACCAGCTGTCTTTGGCAATTGGTAAAGAGGGCCAGAATGCTCGCCTTGCTGCTCGCCTAACTGGTCTTCACATTGACATCAAGAACGAGTCCCTTGCTGCAAGCATTTTGAACAACCTTCCTGAGGTTGTTGAAGAGACTGTTGACGAGGAAGAGATTGCTCATCGTTGCAAGTATGTGAGCCCTAACGGAACTCCTTGCCGCAATATGGCAAGACCTGGTTCTGATTTCTGTGGCATTCATGATGACATGGAGAATGCAGAGATTTCTTCCGATCCAGACTCACTGATCTAGGCAACTACCTGTAACTATCCCGTCAACCGGAAGGTTTTCATATATGGCAAAAATGCGTGTACATGACCTTGCCAAAGAATATGGTATGCAGAGCAAAGAATTGCTCGAGCACCTTGCGGACATGAAGATTCCTGCAAAGTCTGCTTCTTCTACGCTTGAAGATGCATATATCTCTATTGTTCGTAAGAAACTCCAGCCTATTATGGAGGCTCGTGCCGCTGAAATTGCAGCTCAGAAGGCTGCTGAGGAAGAGGCTGCTGCCAAAGAGGCAAAGGCTGCTGCAGAGGCAGCAGAGGCTGAGCGACTTGCTGCAGAGGCAAGGCGTGAGGCTGAGCGTGCTGAAGAAGAGAAGAAGCGCGCAAAAGAGGAGGCTGCTCGCAAGAAAGAAGAGGAGCGCCGCCGCGCTGAGGAGGAGAAGAAGCGTCTTGAGGCTGAAGAGGCCGAGCGTAATCGCGTAAAGGATACCGCTCCTAAGGCTGCTCCTTCCTTCAACAACCTGCTTGACCAGATTGCTCAGCAGGAAGAGGTATTGAAGCAGCAGGCAGCGGAGTCCGCTGCTCAGAAGAAGGCTGAGAAGGGACCTAGAAACCACGCTCGCGCTAATGCAAGCGATGCAAGTGGTGCTCCTTCTCGTCATAACTTCAAGAATGAGCGCGATGACGCCTCCATGTCTGATGAGCGTCCAAACGGCAAGCGCAAGAAGAATCGTCGCGGTGGAGATGACGGAGAAGACCGTTATAGCCGCATGGCACGTGAGGCTGAGGCTTACAACAGAAGCCGCGTTTTAGATGAGGCTCGCGTTGCTATTGAAGAGGCAAGCCGTGAGTCCACTGGTCGCCGTAAAAAGCGCAAAGAGCGTCGTCAGAAGCAGGCTGCAGAGGCTGCTATGGAGCAGCGTATTGAGGAAGCACTTGCAAACGACCAGGATATTTCCCAGCTTGATACGGTAAAGGTCCCTCAGGGTTCCACTGTCTCTGAACTTGCTGAACTTCTTGGTGTTCCTGCAAATGACATCATTAAGCGCCTGTTCCTGCTTGGCAATCCTCTGACGCTTACCGAGACCATGTCTGATGAGCTTATTGAGATTGTTGCTGATGACCTTGGTCGCCAGATTAAGATTATGTCCAAGGAGGAGGAGAATTCCTTCACCTTCTACGATGATCCTAAGGACTTGAAGCCACGTCCTCCAGTAGTTACCGTCATGGGTCACGTTGACCACGGTAAGACATCGCTTCTGGACGCAATCCGTCACACTGGCGTTGCAGCTGGCGAGGCTGGCGGCATTACTCAGGCAATCGGTGCTTCTCAGGTTACTATTAACGGCCGTGAGATTACCTTCATCGATACTCCAGGTCACGAGACCTTTACCGCAATGCGTGCTCGTGGTGCAAAGGTCACCGATATTGTCATTTTGATTGTTGCTGCAGACGATGGTGTTATGCCTCAGACCATTGAGTCTATTAACCATGCAAAGGCTGCTGGTGTTCCAATTGTTGTTGCAGTCAACAAGATTGATAAGCCAGGCGCAGATCCTACCCGTGTCCGTCAGGAGCTCACCGAGTACGGTGTTATTCCTGAGGAGTGGGGCGGACAGAACATGTTTGTTGACATCTCCGCTAAGCAGAATTTGGGCATCGACGATCTTCTCGAGACCATTCTTTTGCAGGCAGATGTCCTTGAGCTGAAGGCTAATCCAGACACCTTTGCGTCTGGTAACGTTCTTGAGGCTAAGCTTGACCGTGGTCGCGGCTCTGTTGCTACTGTTCTGGTCACACGCGGTACGCTCCACATCGGCGACGCTCTTGTTGCTGGTATGGCATTTGGACGCGTTCGCGCAATGCTTGATCCTAAGGGCAACGCAGTTACTACCGCTGGTCCTTCTGATGCAGTTGAGATTCTTGGTCTGCAAACCGTTCCTGGCGCAGGCGATGAGTTCCGCGTCTTCCAGGAGGAGCGCGACGCTCGTGAGCTTGCTGATCAGCGCGCCCTTAAGGCTCGTATTGAAGAGCAGAACCGTGTTAAGCACGTTACCTTAGAGAATCTCTTTGACACCATGGCTGACCGTGATGTCAAGGAACTCAACCTCATCATCAAGGCTGACGTTCAGGGCTCCATCGAGGCTCTCCAGGATTCTCTGGACAAGATGGACCAGTCCGAGGTTCGTATTAGTACCATCCACTCTGCCGTTGGTGGCATTACCGAGACAGACGTTGTTCTCGCTGATGCATCCAACGCAATTATCATTGGCTTTGGCGTCCGACCAGATGCAAAGGCTAAGCTTGCTGCAGAGCGCGTAGGCGTTGAGATTAGAACCTATAGCGTCATCTATAAGGCAATCGAAGAGATTGATGCTGCTCGTATTGGTATGCTTAAGCCAACTGAGCAGGAAGTCCAGACCGGCGTTGCTGAGGTCCGTGATACCTTCAAGGTTCCTAAGGTTGGTATTGCTGCAGGCTGCATGATTTCTGAGGGCGAGATTTCTCGCGACGATAACATCCGCCTCATTCGTGACGGCTTTGTTGTCTATGACGGAAAGATTGCATCGCTCAGGCGCTTCAAAGACGACGTTAAGAGCGTTAAATCCGGCTATGAATGCGGTATTGGCCTTGAGAACTTCCAGGACATCAAGCCTGGCGACCAGCTTGAGGGCTATCGCATTGAGCAGGTGGCTCGTACCGAGTAAGAAGGGACAGCATGAAACAGAATCAGTTTTCTCGTCGTACTAATGAGATTGCTCGAGAAAAGCTCAGCTGGATCCTTTTATTTGAGATTTCCGACCCTGATCTCCAGCTTGTGACCGTCACAAGCTGTGAGGTCTCGGTTGATAAGTCCTTTATGCGCGCGTATGTAAGCTGTGAGCCTGATCGCTACGAGAAGGTCCTCGCAGCTCTCAAGCGTGCAAAGGGTAGGATTCGCTCGCTTTTGGGTCATGCGCTGAACTGGCGTGTTACCCCTGAGCTTGATTTCAAAATTGATACCACTACCGATGAGGCTGAACGCATTGCTCAGGCACTTGAGGTAGTTCCACCAACTCTTGGTGTCGAGAAAGACGAGTTTGGATACCCTCTAGCTTCTGATGAAGAGAATTCTGACGAGGAGGCGTAAGTAAGTGACGTCACTGAATACAAAAGTCAGTCGTCCAGAGTTTGACGAGGTTATAGCTCTGATTGAGCAGGCCTCGTCAATCGTTGTTTGCGCACATACTTCTCCTGACGGAGATGCTATTGGCTCTGGATTAGCACTTTCTTCCATTATTCAGAGAAGATGGCCTAGCAAAACTGTCACTAATCTTTTGGCAGATGCTGATGGGGAAGTACCACGTATTTACAAGTTTCTTGATGGTACTGAGAGCTTTGTCCCTGCAAATAAGTACGAGGGAACTCCAGATCTTTTTATCTGCGTAGATCTTTCTACTGCAGGTCGTTTGGCTGATGCAGAAGCGCTGATGGAGCGCTCCAAGACGGTAGCAGTGCTTGACCATCACCCTTATAACAACGTGTATTGGAATGCAGGACTTGTGCGTCCTGATGCGGCGGCAACTGGCGTCATTATCACCGAGTTTGCCTGTCATTTAGGCGCAGAACTTATTCCATCTGAGGCACAATGTCTTATGTGTGCGCTGGTAACTGATACTGGTCGTTTCCAGTACCAAAACGCTGACGGCGAGGCTTTTGAGGTAGCAAGTTTGCTGGTGGAAGCAGGTGCTTCTCCATCTCAGATTGCGCTCCATGTCTACCAGAGTGATCGCTTAGCCTATCTTCACCTTGCCGCAAAGGTTATGGGTCGTATTCGCACCTTTGGTGAGGGTCGCGTTGCCTACAGCTACGTTACTACCGCAGATCTTTCTGCATCAGGTGTTCCTCTGGCAGAGATGGATGGCCTGGTAGATGTTGTGCGCTGTGTTGAGGGAACTGAAATTGCCCTCTTCCTCAAAGAGGTTGACGGCGGAAAAGTTCGCGGCAATCTGCGTTCCAAGTCTCAACTTGATATTTCTGGTGTAGCTCGACAAATGGGCGGCGGCGGACACACTGCAGCCGCAGGCTTTACCGCTGAAGGCACCATTGACGATGTGTTTACCCAGATAGTCCCTCTGCTCATCGATCTTCTCGCCCTTGACAAGGAGTCATAGGTGAAGCGAGGAGCTAGTGGAATTAACGCACTTATTGCTGTTGACAAGCCGCTTGGCTTAACCAGCCATGACGTGGTTTCTCGCGTTCGTCGCGCATTTGGCGAGAAACGCGTGGGACACGCAGGCACTTTGGATCCTAATGCAAGTGGCGTGCTGGTAGTGGGCATTGGACTTGCTACAAAGCTTTTGGGCCTTCTGACGCTTGACCGAAAAGGGTATGTAGCCGACATTTCGTTTGGTGCTCGTACCTCAACCGATGATGCAGACGGTCAGGTCGTAGCCACTGCTGCTGTTCCAGAAAATCTGTGCGATGAAGAGTTTGCTCGTGCTGCATGCGCAAAGCTGGTGGGTACGGTAGACCAGCTTCCACCTGTAGTTTCTGCAATCTCTGTTGATGGCAAGCGTGCCTATCAGCTTGTTCGTGAAGGTAAGACGCCAGAACTAACAGCACGTAGAGTCTCTATTTACGACGCTACTCTTTTGGCAGTGCGCAAACCTTCTACTACGGATGAATCACTGGTATGGACGGTTGCGTTTGACGTTTCAAAAGGCACCTACATTAGAAGTATTGCTCGAGACCTTGGTCAGTCTCTTGGAACAGAGGCTCATATTAGTGGCCTGAGAAGGACATTCTCTGGCCCCATTACGCTTGGTAGCTGCGCTTTATTAGAAGAGCTTGAACAAAGCCCAGATCAAGTGCTTGAAGCAAAACGCCTTAATCCAACTGAGGTTCTTGGTTATCCGGTGCACAGGCTGACTGGAGCAGAATACAAATGTGTTGAGGTTGGAAAGCGTTTTGGTATTCCAGAAGATCTTTCTGAGGTTGCTCATAACTCGCTGGTCAGCCTTGTGTGGAATGATGCTCTTGTGGGAATTTGGTCAAGGCAGGGCTCCTGTCTTGTCTGCCAGACAAACTTTTCTCAAGGTATTTTGTGTAAGTAAGGATGCACGTTGAACAAGGTAGAACGCATAGCACAATCCGTTTTGTATGGAAGTGAGTTGCCGGCTCCACGTGAGCTTGGTGATGCCGACTTCTATACATTGCGTTCTGACTGCTACATGCAACCTTGCGTGTGCGTGCTTGGTGTCTTTGATGGACTTCATGAGGGCCACCAAGGGCTTCTCGCCAGCGCAAAAAAGGACGCCGAAGCTCGCAATGTACCACTTGTGGCTGTGACGTTTTTACCAGACCCTGTTGAGGTGCTGTTTGATGGATCACCTCGGCGGTTGCTCTCGGGAGAAGATAGACTTCGCGCGCTTGCCGCATGGGGAGTGGACGGCATCTTGGTGCACCACTTTACCCGCGAGTTTGCGGCATTGAGCGCTACTCAATACGTTGAGGACAAGCTGCTTCCAAGTGTTTCGGCTGTATCCGTTCATGTGGGTTCTGACTTTGGCCTGGGCGCACAAGGAGCTGAAGGAAGCGCGTTGCTCACCTCGCTTGGGCATAAGCATGGCTTTGAAGTTCACGCCCATGAGCTCTTTTGCTCAGGTGGACAGAAAATCTCTGCAACTCGTATTAGGGACTTGCTTGAGCAGGGTAAAGTTGAGGAAGCGGCAAGTCTGTTGGGTCGCTGGCACTTTGTGAGTGGCGTAGTCAAGCACGGTCGTGGTCAGGGCACCGGCTTTGGTTTTCCTACGGCAAACGTCGCGCTTGACCTGCATGATTGCATTCCTCAAGACGGCGTGTATGCGTGCTATGTGGTCCATGGCGCAACAGCTTGGCCTGCTGCGGTTAATGTGGGAAAAGCGCCTTCATTTGAGTCTCAAACAGGACCTTTGCTTGAGGCAAATCTTCTAGGTTTTAGCGGTAACTTATATGATTCAGAGGTTCAGACGGTATTTGTGAAGAGACTGAGGGAATCTAAAAAATTTGATTCGCTGGAAGACCTCAAGCAAGCCGTTCGTGGAAATATAGATTGGGTAGCCCAGAATCTGGGTACGACTTCATATAACTTAGAAAGCGGGGAGGTGGAAGATGATAACTGACGAAGATAAAGAGCGTGTAAGACAGGCAACGGACTTTGTCACGCTTGTGTCAGAGACAGTTGAGCTTAAACCCCGAGGTCAGGACTATTGGGGATGCTGTCCCTTCCACCAAGAAAAAAGCCCCTCATTCAAGATAAACCCCTCCACAGGTCTTTGGCACTGCTTTGGTGCTTGCTCCGAGGGCGGAGACGTCTTCAGTTATGTCATGAAGCGAGAAAACCTGGATTTTCCCGATGCCATTAGATATCTTGCTGATAAAGCAGGCATTACGCTTTCTGAAGAGGCTCATGTTTCTAAGGGTCCCCGCAAGAATCGCTTAATTGAGTGCCTTACCGAGGCCGAGAATTACTTCCACTCCATGCTTATGCGTGGAAGGGGAGAAGGTCCTGAAGCAGCTCGTAGTTATCTCTCTGGTCGTGGATTTGGAGCAGCCGTCTGTAAGCGCTGGAAGCTGGGATATGCGCCTGGTAGAGGTGCACTTGTGGCGCACTTGCGCAAATGTGGCTTTACCACGCAAGAGATGATTGCTGCCAACCTTGCCGTTGAGCGTAATGGTCGAATTAGCGACTGGTTCTATGATCGTGTGATGTTCCCCATTCATGATGAACAGGGAAGAACCATTGCGTTTGGTGGTCGAATTACTAAAAAGGTAGAAAACGCTCCTAAGTACCTTAATACCAGGGATACTTCTGTCTTTAATAAAGGTAAACACCTCTTTGCCTACGATATTGCAAAAGAGACTATTGCTGCCCAGTCCGAAGCCATTATTTGCGAGGGCTACACTGACGTTATTGCCATGCATGAGGCCGGCTTCACTAACACTGTGGCAGCTCTAGGTACCGCATTCACGTCTGAACACGTCAAGCTTATTGATCGCCAGCGTGCGCGCAAAATTATTTGCATGTTTGATGGCGATGCCGCAGGTCAACACGCTGCCGCACGTGCTATTAAATTTATCGATAAAACAACCGCTGCGTTTCTTTGCGTTGTTTTGCCCAATAATCAGGACCCCATGGAGTTTCTCGCCGAGTCTGGTGCAGAAAAACTGCGTCCTATCTTAGACTCCGCTCGTCCACTCATGGACTTTGTCTTTGATGCCACAACCGCGCAGTTTGACTTATCCGTGCCTGGTGGTCGAGTCAAGGCGCTTGAGGCTCTAGCATCCTTATTGGCTCCACTCAAGACATCGGTACTTCTGAGCGAGTATGCACTTCGTGTGTCTGACCTGCTTCATATTGATGTTGAGGAAGCAAAGCGCGCAATTAAAGCTGCTCCTATTCAAGACGATACGTTGGATTCTCGTGCTTCAAAGGCAGCACGCAAACAGCCTCAGAAGAGTGCGGCTAACTCTTCGTACAACTCAAATTCCAAGACTTCAACGTATGTTGACGGTCCTTCATACGATGATGTCCCTCCATATGACGAGGTTCCGCCATATGACGATCCATCTTCGTATGGTGCTCCTGCTGATGCTTATGTTTCGCACGGTTCGCAGGGTCTCTCCGCAGAAGATCGCAGGCAGGTTAACTCAGAGCTTGAGCTCTTAAGTGCTATGGCAACAAACTTGTCTTTGGTGCGAGAGTATCAAGACCGCATTGCAGACTTTGTGTGGGCCGATGCTCGCCATCAAACCATGGCATGGGCAATGCTTGCTACTCCAGAGGGCGCTACGCCAGCGCAGGTTGTTGCCGCGGCTGCGGCTGTTGAGCCAAATGCGGCAGCTATTCTTTCTTCTGGTCGCGTGATATCTGAGGGCAACTCTGATACACGTCGCTCGCTTGAGTTTATTGTGGACACTGTTGACTACTACTCGGTACAGCGTAAATTGCGAGAAATTCGATCAAATCTGCGCTCCAGTTCTTATGCAGGGGAGTCTTCTGACGGAACTCTAGCAGAAGAGCAGCTTGCCGCCGCACAAGCACTTCAGACACGAGCGCTGGAGTTAGGTAAGAGGCTTACTTCGGGGCAGTAGAAAATACTCATTTTATGGGGATGCTACTCATCTGATTTTTTATAAATTAAAATGAGTAGTTTGATTAGGTAGAGAAACTTTTGGGTATAAAGATTTGCGCTAATCTATCGAAAGGATATTTGTGGCTGCAAAAAAGGCAAATGAAGAGGTCAAACTCTCAGATGAGCTTACTAAAATTGTTGATGATCTGGTAAGTTCTTCAAAGTCTAACGGTAGTATCAGCGAAGACGATATTCAGGTTGCTATTCGTGACGTTGACGTTAACGATGATGAGCTTTCTGATCTGTATGATTCGCTGCGCGTTAAAGGTGTAGAGATTACTACCGCATCTGAAGCAACCGTTTCTTTCGCCATTGAAGATGACGCCGTAGAGGATGATTTTTCATCCGATGATGACTTGGATGACTCATCTGATTTTGAAGATGAAGATGATGAAGATTTTGATGCCGTAAATGAGGCACGTGAGGTCAAAGAGGCTCTCCGCTCTGTTTCCAAGGCAAAAGTCTCCAAGCCAAAACGTTCTTCTCGCGCTCGTGCTCGTCGCTCAGATACCACCACGGTTATGCTTACCGGCGATCCTGTCCGCATGTATCTTAAAGAGATTGGTAAGGTAGACCTGCTTACTGCATCAGAAGAGGTTCACCTTGCTATGAAGATTGAGGCAGGTACTGCAGCTTCCCAGAAGCTGGAGGACTTTGAGGATGGCCTCATCGAGCTTAACCGCGCAGAGCAGCGCCGCCTTATGCGTATTGAGTCTGTAGGACTTGACGCTAAGCAGCAGCTTATTTCTGCAAACCTTCGTCTTGTTGTCTCAATTGCAAAGCGCTATGTTGGCCGCGGTATGCTGTTCCTTGACCTTATCCAGGAAGGTAACCTGGGCCTTATTCGCGCTGTCGAGAAATTCGACTACACCAAGGGCTTTAAGTTCTCAACATATGCTACATGGTGGATTCGCCAGGCAATTACCCGTGCTATTGCGGACCAAGCTCGTACCATTCGTATTCCTGTTCACATGGTAGAGACCATCAATAAGCTCATCCGTGTTCAGCGTCAGCTTCTGCAAGATCTTGGTAGAGATCCCTCTCCAGAAGAGATTGGCGCAGAAATGGGTATGTCTCCTGATCGCGTCCGCGAGATTCAGAAGATTAGCCAGGAGCCCGTCTCTCTTGAGACGCCTATTGGTGAAGAAGAAGATTCCCAGCTTGGAGACTTTATTGAGGACTCTTCAGCCGTTGCTCCACCAGATGCAGCTTCTGATTCAATGCTTCGTGAGCAGCTTGAGCAGGTTCTTGACGGCCTTGCTGATCGTGAGCGTAAGGTTATTAAGTTCCGCTTTGGTCTTGAGGACGGTCATCCTCGTACCCTTGAAGAGGTAGGCAAGGAGTTTGGCGTTACGCGTGAGCGTATTCGTCAGATTGAGTCCAAGACCTTGGCAAAGCTTCGTCATCCTTCTAGGTCCGGTCGTCTTAAGGACTACATGGAGGAGTAGCTTCTTGGTTTAGGTATGCGGAAGATTGTGCAAGAGGAATTTGAATAAATTTTTTCTAAATAATGCTTGCATGGTTTGGAATGTCTCTCTATACTTAAACACCGCTGAGAAGCACACATATTCCCCGATGGCGCAGCGGTAGCGCAGCTGACTGTTAATCAGCGTGTCGCAGGTTCAAATCCTGCTCGGGGAGCCAGAATTTTCAAGACCAGGCAATACCTGGTCTTTTTTTGTAAGAAAAGCTGTCCTGCTTTTCTCGCATTGCCAGCAGATTTTTATTCACAGATTTGAAGCGGACGATTTTCTCGATAACTTGGCCATTTGACCGCTTTTTCTTTATTTATCCTCAAAAACTTCAAAATTGATACCGTAAAAGGTACAAAACATAACGCTTACGGTATTTCTACAACCGTTGAGCGACATCTCACAAAGAGCTGTGATGAGATTTGTTAACGTACTCATTAAGGTCAGTGTTATGCAAAAGGCATAACAAATGAGAAAGGTCACTACTATGGATGTGTCTCGTCGCAGTTTTCTAAAGTTCTGTGGTCTAGGCGTTCTTAGCGTTGGTGGATCTAGCGTTCTTGCAGCTTGCGCTCCTAGCGAGAAAAAAGAGGAAGGCGCTAAAGGTGCAAAGGTAGAGAACAAGGATAAGCCTGTTGTTTTCTTCAACCGTCAGCCTTCTAACAGCTCAACCGGTGAGCTTGATACCAACACCCTTAACTTCAACAAGGACACCTATTACGTTGGCTTTGATGCAGTTCAGGGCGCAGAGCTCCAGGGTCAGATGGTTCTTGATTACATCAAGGCTCACGCAGCTGAGCTTGATCGTAACAAGGATGGCATCATTGGTTACGTTCTTGCAATTGGTGACATTGGTCACAACGACTCTATCGCTCGTACTCGTGGTGTCCGTAAGGCACTTGGTACTGGCATCGAGAAGGACGGCAAGATTATTTCTGATCCAGTAGGCACCAACACTGACGGCTCCGCTTCTGTTGTTCAGGACGGCAAGCTTGAGGTCGGCGGCAAGTCCTACACCATCCGTGAGCTTGCTTCTCAGGAGATGAAGAACACCGCTGGTGCAACATGGGATGCTGCAACCGCTGGTAACGCAATTGCTGCTTGGTCTTCTTCCTTCGGCGATCAGATTGATGTTGTTGTTTCCAACAACGATGGTATGGGCATGTCCATCTTCAACGCATGGTCAAAGGCTCAGAAGGTCCCAACCTTTGGTTACGACGCTAACTCTGACGCTGTTGCAGCTATTGCTGACGGCTATGCAGGCACCATTTCCCAGCACCCAGATGTTCAGGCTTACCTGACTCTCCGTCTGCTCCGCAACGCTCTTGACGGAGCTGATATCAACACCGGCATTGAGTCCGCAGACGATGCTGGCAACAAGATTGACTCCAAGGACTACAAGTATGTTGCAGAGCAGCGTTCTTACTACGCTCTCAACCTTGCAGTTACCGCTGAGAACTACAAGGACAACCTTGACGCAACCACTACCTATCCAGAGGCTTCTAAGCAGCTGAGCGCAGACAAGCACCCAGAGAAGAAGGTTTGGCTCAACACCTACAACTCTGGCGACAACTTCCTTGGTTCAACCTATGTACCACTGCTCAAGAAGTATGCTCCATTGCTCAACCTCAACGTTGAGTTCATCGCAGGCGATGGCCAGACTGAGTCCAACATTACCAACCGTCTTGGCAACCCTGACGAGTACGATGCATTTGCATTCAACATGGTTAAGACCGACAATGGTTCTTCCTATACCCAGCTGCTTAAGTAATTAAGTAGTCGATAGCACGAAACAATACCGGAGGGGAGACACCTGCTCTCCTCCGGTGTTCTCGCGAATAAGCGCAATAACTTAGCGAGATAAAGGGGTGATTACATGGCAGATACAGAAAACGATATCGTTCTAACTATTGATGGAATGAGCAAGTCCTTTGGACGCAACCGTGTTCTGGATCATATTTCAATGAACGTACGCCGTGGAACCGTTATGGGTCTTATGGGAGAGAACGGCGCAGGCAAATCTACCATGATGAAGTGCCTGTTTGGTACGTATCAAAAAGATGAAGGCAAGATATTTCTTGACGGCAAAGAGGTTAGTTTCTCTGGACCAAAAGACGCACTTGAGAATGGCGTCGCAATGGTTCACCAGGAGCTTAACCAGTGCCTTGATAGAAATGTTGTAGATAACTTGTTCCTTGGTCGCTATCCCGTTAATGCAATGGGTGTTGTCGATGAGGGACGTATGAAAAAAGAGGCTAACGAGCTCTTCAGGCGTCTTGGTATGACCGTAGACCTGACACAGCCTATGAAGAACATGTCAGTATCTCAGCGTCAAATGTGCGAGATTGCAAAGGCAATTTCTTACAACGCTAAGATTATTGTTCTTGATGAGCCTACTTCTTCACTTATGACCCAAGAGGTCGAGAAACTCTTCGAGATGATTCACATGCTCAAAGAGCAGGGAATTTCTTTGGTCTACATCTCTCACAAGATGGATGAGATCTTTGAGATTTGCGATGACATTTCAGTTCTTCGTGACGGTAAGCTTGTTATGACCAAGCGCTCAAATGAGACCAACATGAATGAGCTCATCTCGGCAATGGTCGGCCGCTCACTTGAGAATCGCTTCCCAGACGTTACTAACACACCTGGTAAGACATATCTTTCTATTCAGCACCTTTCAACTAAATATGAACCATACCTTCAGGACGTCACCTTTGATGTAAAGAAGGGTGAGATCTTTGGTCTGTATGGTCTTGTCGGCGCTGGTAGAACTGAGCTTCTGGAAACAATCTTTGGTGTAAGAACCAGAGCTGCCGGTCGTGTCTACGTCAACGAGCACCTTATGAACTTCTCGACAGCTGCAGAGGCAATGGATCATGGTTTTGCCATGATTACCGAGGAGCGCAAGGCAAACGGCTTGTTCCTTAAGGGCGACCTGACGTTTAACACAACCATTGCAAACTTGAACCAGTACAAGGCTGGTCCAATTCTTTCTGATCCTAAGATGACTAAGGCTACCGTCAACGAGCTCAAGGTTATGAATACCAAGGCTCAGGGTCCATCAGACTTGATTTCAAGTCTTTCTGGCGGCAACCAGCAGAAGGTCATTTTTGGTAAATGGCTCGAGCGCTATCCTCAGGTTTTCCTGATGGACGAGCCTACTCGTGGTATTGATGTTGGTGCTAAATATGAGATCTACCAGCTCATTATTGATATGGCTAAGAGCGGTACCACTATTATCGTAGTCTCTTCGGAGATGCCAGAGATTTTGGGAATTACCAACCGTATTGGCGTTATGTCCAACGGTAGACTCTCAGGCATCGTAAATACCAACGAGACAAATCAAGAAGAACTCCTGCGCCTCAGCGCAAAGTACCTGTAGGAGAGGATGATACAAATGCCAAAAACAGGTGGATCTGTTCTGACGGCCGAGCAGGAAAAAGAGCTGCTAAAGCCTATTGATCAGAAGATTGGTTCCATTCAGGCTCAGATTGATGAGCTTCGCGCAAATGGTACCAACAAAGTAATTTCAACACTGAGCGCTATTGAGTCGACAAAGCGCGATAAGTCTATCTCCGCTGAAGAGCGCAACACGCTTATTGAGGGCTACAAAGCTGAACTGGAGCTTGCAAAGAAGGTTGAGTCCGAGAACAGCGCTCAGGTCTCCAAGCTTATTGCAGAGGCCGAGGCTTATCTCAAGGAGCACTACAAGAACGAGTATCTTGAGCCTGTAAAGGCTAGCTGTGCTCTTGAGAAGGAGCAGGCTAAGCAGAATTACGCTGTTGCTCTTGAGCGCCTCAAGAAGGAGCACGAAGAGGCTGTCAGCAAGACTTCTGATGCTCAGGAAATCAAGGACGAGAAGTACGTCTATAAGAACCGTCAGTTTGATGCTAAGGTCAACTATCAGAAGGACCTTCAGCGCATCAAAGACCGTGCTCATAATGCGTTTAGTCATGAGTATCACCTCATCGACCTTCTCAGGATGTCTAAGTTCACTCCACTGGAGTCTCAGGCTCAGAAGTGGGAGAATTACAAGTACACCTTCAACACCCGTTCATTCTTGCTTCAGAACGGTCTGTACATTGTTATTCTCCTGGTATTTATTGCCCTTTGTATCATCACCCCAGCAGTCAAGGGTACTCAGCTTCTGACATACTCCAACGTCATCAATATTCTTCAGCAGGCATCTCCTCGAATGTTCCTGGCTCTTGGTGTAGCTGGATTGATTCTGCTTACCGGTACTGACCTGTCTATTGGTCGTATGGTTGGTATGGGCATGACCGCTTCAACCATCATCATGCACCAGGGCATCAATACTGGCCAGGTCTTTGGTATCACATTTGATTTTACTGGTGTTCCAATTCCTGTCAGAATCATCATGGCTCTGGTTACTTGTATTGTCCTGTGCACCTGCTTTACCAGTATCGCTGGCTTCTTTACCGCTAAGTTTAAGATGCACCCATTCATCTCGACCATGGCTAACATGCTGATTATCTTTGGTATTGTTACCTATGCAACAAAGGGTGTTTCGTTCGGCGCTATTGAGCCATCCATTCCAGACATGGTTATTCCACGAATTGGCAAATTCCCATCCATCATTTTGTGGGCAATCGCAGCTATCGCTATTGTTTGGTTCATCTGGAACAAGACAACCTTTGGTAAGAACCTCTACGCCGTAGGTGGAAACCCTGAGGCAGCAGCTGTTTCTGGTATTTCAGTCTTTAGAGTTATGGTTGGCGCCTTTGTTATGGCTGGTATTCTGTATGGATTTGGCTCTTGGCTTGAGGCCATGCGCATGGTTGGCTCTGGTTCCGCAGCTTACGGCCAGGGTTGGGACATGGACGCAATCGCAGCCTGCGTTGTTGGTGGCGTCTCGTTCACCGGTGGTATTGGTAAGATCTCCGGTGTTACCGTGGGTGTTCTTATCTTCACCGCACTGACTTATGCACTGACCATTCTTGGTATCGACACCAACCTTCAGTTTGTCTTCTCGGGCGTTATTATCCTGACCGCTGTCACTCTTGACTGCTTGAAGTACGTCCAGAAGAAGTAGCACACTACTACGTGCAAGTTTCGAGGCGTCTACTTACGTAGACGCCTCTTTTTTTCGGCAAAACGGTGCCTGCACGTTAAGGAAAAGTGGCTTTACGGGAAAATTACAAAGCAGCTGGTAAACTAAGGTATCTCTTCGGACATATGTCCTTTTACGATTTTCGCACCACACCTATGACAGATAATCTGCAAAAATTGGCGAGAAAAGCACACCTAAGGCTGATATTCTGCAGATTTAGAGAGAAATAACACACCTATGACAGAAAATATGTTAACTATCGACAGATTATTTGACTTTGGTGTGCTCGGGTTTCTCGATGCATGCAGATTATCCAATATAGGTGTGGTCAGGCCTTTCAAAGCCTGCAGATTATCCGACACAGGTGTGTTTGAAGGGTTAATCGGAGTCCGCTTTCAACAGATGTCCGTCTTAGCTGCGTTTGAAGGTTGTTTTACTGTTGTAGGAAGTCTTTTTGGCATAAAAAACAAGAGGACCAATCTTCTCGGCCCTCTTGCTGGGTGATTTATGCGATTGTGACATGCGGTTCGTTGTAAGCTGCGTGTGAACCTTTGGATAGCAGCGACTACAGAGACTCGAGGAAGCGATGCTGCGCGGCTCTTCCTTCTTCGTCCCATTTGAATACACCGGCGTCTTCAAGTACGTGCGAGAAGACAATGCCAACCTCATCATAGATATACTTTTTGAGCTGTTCGGACGAGAGGGAAGCGACATCCTTGCTAGAGCCGTCACCCTGTTCAAGCAACTTAGCGTAAATCTGTCGCGCCCAGTCAGCATGGGAGATGGTAGTAGAGTCCGTGGTCAGCTGCCCATAGACAGCATTGGCTTTCTTGTCATTTGCCAGACACTGCTCCATAACCGACTGCACCTTGTTAAGCTCTGGCACAAGGCGGGGTGGAAGTACGGCAAGGCCCATAACCTCGATGAGGCCGATATTCTCTTTCTTGATGTGATGATATTCGGCATGAGGATGGAAGATGCCAAGCGGATGCTTTTCGCTAGTAATGTTGCAGCGCAATGCAAGAAAGACCTCGTAGATGCCATCTTCCAGCTTGCGAACAACAGGAGTAACCGTGTTGTGAGGCTCGCCATCAGTTTGTGCGTAAACAGAGACGGACTCGTCGGTATAGGAGCGCCATGCAGTGATAATAAACTCCGCAGCTTTGAGTGCTTCTTCTCGACTGGTGGAGGAGAGGCGGAGGACAGAGAGCGGCCACTTAAGAATTGCGCCCGCTACCTCGGGGAACTGCTTGAGTTCAAACTCTTCCGCAACTTCCGCGCGCATCATAGGGAACTCGTAACGTCCGCCCTGGTAGTGATCATGCGAGAGGATCGATCCACCCACAATAGGCAGGTCGGCATTAGAGCCAATAAAGTAGTGGGGGAATCTGTCCACAAAGTCAAAGAGATTGACAAGCGCCTCGTGATCAATGTGCATAGGAATGTGATCCGAGTTCATGGCAATGCAGTGCTCGTTAAAGTACGCGTATGGACTGTACTGGAATCCCCAACGATGCTGGTTGAGCTCAATAGGAATAATGCGCAGGTTTTGCCTAGCAGGATGAGCACCTGCGCCAGATGAAGCGCCGCGTCCAGAGTAGCCCTCGTTATCCAGGCAGAGCTGGCATGCGGGGTACTTCTCGCCAGAAGTGTTTTGAGCTGTTTTAGCTGCTGCAATCTCACGAGGATCTTTTTCTGGCTTGGAGAGGTTGATGGTAATCTCTAAGTCTCCCCAGGTAGTTGGAGTAGTCCACGTGATATTCCTAGCGATGGCGCTTCTTCTGACATAGCCTGCGTCGCAGCAGAGCGTGTAGAACCAGTCAGTTGCGGCGCGAGGTCCCTCGGTAACGTACAGCTCATTGAAATGGCGCGCCACCTCGGAAGGCTTTGGCAGCAGAAGACCCATAACACGCATGGCAAAAGAGTCCTCGCCACTCTGGGTGTTCTCGACAAGTCCATGAGAAACAGCTAGACGAGCAAGCTCGGCCAGCGTCTGATCAAGATTAAACGCCGTCAGGTCAATCTTCTTCCAAGACTTAACAGGAGCTGGACCTTCGTACGAGAGCATATCCAGCAGAGCGTTATAGCACCAGGTCAGATCCTCAGTTTGAATAAGTCCGCGCTCGCATGCATACGCAACAAGCTGCTGAATGCACAGTGCGCTTTCGTTATCTGCTACAGCCATTGTGCACAAGCTCCCTGGTCAGAGATGGCGTAGTGGCGGCAAGCGCCTTCGCCAAACCACTGGTTCATTTGTGCGATAAAGGTCTCGACAAGGGCGAGAGGGACAAAGCACTGGATAGAGCCGCCAAAACCGCCGCCGTGAATGCGAACGGCGCCAGAACCTTTTAAGATGCTCTCGGCCAAGCCAAGGGCAAGCATAGCCGGCTGATATGAGCCAGAAGTGGAAACGTTCTGCAGGTACATACCGGAACTTGCGCCAGAAGCGTTGGTGAGTGCAATAAAGGACTCAATGTCAGAGTTCTGAAGATCTGCCCAGCGTTTGTCTACCAGGTCATTCTCGTACCAGTAGTGAATAGCGCGGAGAAGAGCGCGGTCTCCAAGATCTTCTCGCAGCTCATTGACGCGAGCTTGGAAGTCTTCAACGGGAACCTCAGAGAGGCGAGTCTTGCCAAAAGCCGCGGCAACTTTCTGCATCTCAACAGGTACAGCGGCATACTCATCGGTGAAGGCAACGTGATCGCAACCAACATCAACAAGGCAGAGAGCATAGCCGTAATCCTCAAAGTTGAGGTCCAGCTTTTCTGCCTTGGGCTCTGCGGGATCTTCAAAGTTCATGAAGGCAAGGCCGCCAAGGCAAACAGCGAGCTGATCCATAAGACCGCACGGCTTACCAAAGTAAACGTTTTCTGTGTTCTGGCTCATTTGGGCAAGTTTTACAGCAGAAATCTCGCTGCCGCCCTCCCAGAGTGCTTCCATTGCACGGCCAGCCGCTGCCTCAAACGCAGCAGAGGAAGAAAGTCCGCCACCACCAGGAACATTGCTTACTACCGCCATGTCAAAACCGGATGGCTCAAAACCAAGTTTGACCAGGTTTGCTGCCATACCGCGAACAATAGCCTTAGTGCTCAGATACTCAGCTTCGGTAGGCTCAAGATTTGTGTAGTCAACCTCAAAAGGATCATATCCCACACTGGCTACACGAATAACGCCCAGGTTGTTAGGGGCGCAAATTGCATCAATAGCAACGTCCAGGGCACCAGCGATGACATGACCGCCCTCGTGGTCTGTGTGGTTTCCTGCAATCTCGGAGCGACCAGGCGCGTGTACCGCAAGATAGCGGTCAGCTTTTCCAAACATTTGCTCAAAGTGCTCTTTTGCGCGATTGAGTTGAGCTGTGGTTTTCTCGTCAAACGTGTGAGCCATGGTGTTCCTTTCCCTTTAGTGCCGTGAAGCTACAGGTACCTTAAAAGAATCGATAAACAATTTGCGAGCTGTAAGGCTGCTCAGGTGTGCAGGTAGGCTGAGGCCACTCTGCATGGTGAGCACAATCTGGATAAAACTCGCTCTCAAATGCAAAGCCAGCGTGAGGCTTGTAAATAGCGCCGTCTTTTGCGCGAGCCTCATCAATCCAGTTGCCGGTATACAGATGGGCGCCAGGAGCGGTAATTTGAATTTCTAGTGAGCGTCCGCTTTCTGATGTGGCGAGAAGAGCGGGGCGTAGCTGGCCATTTTCATAGTTATTAATGGCAAAGCAGTGATCATAACCGCGAGCAATGTTGAGCTGCTTGTTTTCTACACTAAGGTCTTTACCAATGGTCTTAGGTGTGCGGAAATCAAAAGGAGTTCCTGCAACAGAGTCAACGGTTCCTGCAGAAACTGAGTCATCTCGTAGAGGCAGATATGATTCTGCCTGGATAGTAAGTTGGTGACCAAGAACATCACCAGAATCATGACCGTTGAGGTTAAAGTAGACATGGTTGGTCATGTTTACAAAAGTTGTAGCATCAGTTGTGCAGGTATACGTAAGATTTAGCGTTGACTGCGCGGCTTCTTCAACAAGCTTATAGGTTGCAGTAATATGACGGTTTCCTGGCAGTCCATATTCTCCATCTACCAGGTCAATGCTAAAGGTTACCGTATTATGCGCTTCATCAATTTCTGCCTGCCAAATGCGCTTATGGATACCAGCAACTAAATCAGTGTGCAGGTTATTTTGATTGTCTGGACCGTTGTTTTTAGGAAGGTGATAGACAACTCCATTAAGCAGAATCTCTGCTTTATCTGCGCGATTAGCAGAAGGTCCAATGGAGGCACCAAAGCAGGCAGGGTTATCTAAATACAAGTCAAACAAGCCGTAGCCAAGAACTACATCTGCTTGCGTTCCATAGATATCTGGTACAGAAATGCCAAGAATGGTTGCACCAAAATTACTCAATTTAACTGCTGAATGAGCGCCGCGAATAGTATAGGTAAGCGCAGCAGGGGAGTTAACAAAACTATCAAAAGGTCGAACATCAATCATCGGATACCTCCGAGATACCACTCATAGTGCATTACCCCTACTATGTTAACGTACTCATAACGAACTAACAGGAAATTATTAAATTTTCAGTCAGTGGTATTTTTGCGGGGGCAAACGGTTAGAGCGCAGGTCAAAAGTCCTTCTCGCCGAACGGTTCTTTTTTTACCGTGAGCGTTTAATTTGCTGATAAATATGCAATTTTATCGCGTTATGTCAATCTGCCTGTTAGTATGAGTACGTAAACAAGCAGATAATCGGAGGAATTCGTGACTCGCTCGCATAGTTCTAGCTCAAATAAGCGCTCTGTTTCAATGGCTGATGTTGCGCAAGTTGCTGGTGTTTCTCAGCAGACCGTTTCTCGTGTTGCTAATGGCGCCCAGAACGTCAGCAAGGCCACGCGAGAAAAAGTTCAGGCCGCAATGGAGTCTATGGGCTTTAGGCCAAGCTTTGCAGGTAGATCGCTGAGGTCAGGCTCGTATCAATCGGTGGGACTTTGCCTGTACGACATTCGCGAGTTTGGTAACTTAGCCACGCTCGATGGCATTGTTTCTGCAGCTCGTGAGCACGAATATGCAATTACGATGATTGAGAAAGGCTCCGACGACGGCTTGTGCCTGCAGGACATTTCTCATCGTATGTCCAATCTTCCCGTTGACGGCATGATTATCAGCATGAGCCTCATGGCATCAGACTTTGAATCATTTGTGCCGCAGCCAGGCCTTGGAACAGTCCTTCTTACCATGCACGAGCATCCTTATTGCACAACCGTTGACTCAGATCAGTATGGTTGTTCAAAGCTTGTTATTGACCACCTCTATGAGCTTGGTCACCGCAAAATTCGCTTTGTAGCAGGTCCTTCATACTCAATTGACTCGCAATTTCGCGAGAAGGGCTGGCGAGATGCCATGTCTGAGTATGGTCTGGAAATTGTTGAGCCACTTGCTGGCGATTGGACTGCTAACAGCGGCTATGAAATTGGTAAAAAACTGCGAGAAAATCGTGATTTTACTGCGGTGTATGCGGCAAATGACCAGATGGCGCTTGGTGTCATTGCTGCATTTGAAGAGGTAGGGCTCAGTGTGCCAGAAGATGTCAGCATTGTTGGTGTTGACGACTCTCTTGAAGACTATCTGCCAAACTTCTCGCTGACAACCGTTCGCTTTAACCTGCTGGAGCGTGGTCGCGTAGCTCTTGAGCATGCAATTCGTGCATCTGAGCCAGGGTATGAGCCCGAGGCAATTAGGATTGCTCCAAAGCTTATTGTTCGTACCACCACAGCAATACCACAGAAGTAGAGAAGTATCTTAAAAAGTCGGGTTTCTCGCCATAATCAGCTATACTGTTCAGGCAATAGTTGATTAGAGGAGTTGTATGTCTGAGTCACCAAATAAAGAACTAGGCTGGTCAGTTCAGGTTTCCTTGGATACGCATGAGATTCGTGCAGGAGAGACTGTAACTGCTACTCCTAAGATTATTGGTGCAGATCCTGAGGGCTTCAAATTTCACTACGTATGGAGCTTGAATGACCGCTGGGATGAGGGTTTTTGGGATACCACAGAGCATCAATTTGGTGATTCAATTCCTAATACGTCGTGGACATATACCTTCCCAGAGCCTGGTCGCTATCATCTCTACATTGATGCATTTGACACACACAACAACCCTCAGACAGTTACTGCCTGGGTAGTTGTTGCTGGCGATGACGATTTTATGCGCCCACCGCTTCCATCTGAAAACGCAGAGACCGTTGTTGCGGTAAACGGCGTTTCAGAGATCTTTAACATTGCCTCTGAGCAGTTCAACTCTTTGAAAGAGTATTTTATTGCCTTTGCACGCGGCGAGGTAGCCTTTAAGGAGTTCAAGGCTCTTGATGACATCTCGTTTGAAGTAAAGCGTGGCGAGGCTTTTGGCCTGGTGGGCACCAACGGCTCTGGTAAGTCTACCATGCTCAAAATCATTGCGGGCGTACTTGAGCCTTCTAAGGGAACTTGTGAGGTCAAGGGTACTATTGCGCCTCTTATTGAGCTTGGTGCTGGCTTTGACATGGAACTGACTGCTAAAGAGAACATCTACCTTAACGGTGCTCTTCTTGGTTACAAGAAAGAGTTTATTGATTCGCACTTTGATCAGATTGTAGAGTTTGCTGAGCTTGAGGGCTTTATGGACATGCCACTCAAGAACTACTCCTCTGGTATGGTGGCACGTATTGCCTTTGCAATTGCAACCGTTACAGAGCCTGACCTGCTCATTGTTGACGAGACGCTTTCGGTAGGAGACTTCCTTTTTCAGCAAAAGTGCGAGAATCGCATCAAAGAGCTGGTTGCTTCTAATAACGTTACCGTTCTTCTGGTTTCTCACTCTATTGATCTGGTCCAGCGCATTTGCGACCGCGCTATTTGGATTGAGAAGGGAAAGCAGCGCATGCTTGGTCCTGTAGACGAAGTTTGTGAAGCTTACGAGCACCTTAAGAGATAATTAAAATTCCTAACCAAAAGTTAGGGTCTGTACGAGTACAATATGTGTGTCTTTAAATGTGGTACGAGATACCCGTAAGGCTCATAGTCATAGTTTTGCCTTTTGGATACCTTGTGCCTGGTCAGGTGAGGTATCTTTTTTATTGGAGGCGCTATGGCTCAAGAAGGTTCGCACTCTCTCATTGTGGATGAGCAGTCCCTTGACCGCATGCTTACACGAATTGCTCACGAAATTGTCGAGAATAACGATTCAATTGAAAACGTTGCTTTGGTGGGCATTATTCGCCGTGGAGAGGTTTTGGCTTCTCGTCTTGCGGAAAAGATTTTGAGTTTTACCGGATTTAAGCCAAAAGTTGGCTCACTTGATATTAGTTTTTATCGCGATGATTTTAGAAGAAATACTGCACCGGTTCTCCACGCAACTAATATCGATTTTGATATTACGGGCACAAGCGTTGTGCTGGTAGACGATGTTCTTCAGACAGGAAGAACTATCAGAGCGGCACTTGATGCGCTTATCGACTATGGTCGTCCTGAGCGTGTTCAATTGGCCGTAGTAGTTGACCGTGGTCATCGCGAGCTTCCCATTAGACCCGACTATGTAGGAAAAAACGTACCTTCTTCAAAGAGCCAGGTAGTCAGCTTAAATGTTAAAGAAATTGATGGTCAGGACTGCGTATTGCTGTACGAAGCTGACTATTCTGACCCCTTTATTGAGGGAGGAAACTAATGCTTTCGGTTAAACATTTGATTGATACAAACAGTTTGACTCGTGACGACATCCAGCAGATTCTTGATACTGCTCAGTCGTTTGAAGCGGTAAACAACAGAGACATTAAAAAGGTGCCAGCACTTCGCGGCCGCACTATTGTCAATCTGTTTTTGGAGCCTTCTACCAGGACTCGCTCTTCATTTGAGCTTGCCGAGAAACGCCTCTCTGCAGACGCTTTGAACATGGGAGGATCTACCTCATCTGTGGTTAAGGGAGAGTCTCTGGCAGATACCATCCAGACTATCGATGCTATGAACGTTGATATGTTTATCTGCCGCGCACGACTTGCAGGTACGCCACAAAAGATTACCGAGCACACTGATGCGGTTGTCATTAACGCTGGCGACGGTAAGCATCAGCACCCAACGCAGGCAATGCTTGACCTCTATACCATTCGCAAGAACTTTGGACACTTAGACGGCCTTAAGGTTGCCATTGTTGGCGACCTTTCTCACAGTCGCGTTGTTGGTTCTTTGGTGCCAGCGCTTAAGACTATGGGCGCAGAGGTTGTTCTGGTTGGTCCTCCAACATTCCACGTAGACGATCCAAGTTGGTTTGGTTGCTCTCAGACCTCACACTTTGATGAAGTCATTGGTGATGTGGACGTCGTGTACATGCTTCGCGTGCAGCTGGAGCGTATGGAAGGAGCTCCTATTCCTTCTCGCCGTGAGTACAACAGACTTTGGGGACTTGACGAGCGCCGCAGCAAGCTGATGAAGCCTGAGGCAATCATCTGCCACCCAGGACCTATGAATCGCGGTATGGAGATTAACAGCGAAGTGGCCGATTGCGCTCGCTCTCGTATTCTTGACCAGGTCAATGCAGGCGTTTTGACGCGCATGGCCGCAATGTACCTGCTTTTGGGAGGAGACTCTGATGGCATTTCTGCTTAAGGGCGCACGTGTTGTAGACCCACAGCTTAACCTTGATGCTGTAATGGACGTTCGTATTGAGGGAGAAACTATTGCTGAAGTTGCAGCAACCGTTGCGCCTCAAGAGGGAGATACCGTTATTGACGCAAAAGGCAAGGTACTAGCTCCTGGTCTTGTTGATATGCACGTCCACTTTAGAGACCCTGGCTTTGAGTACAAAGAGACTATTGAGACGGGCTCTAGAGCTGCGGTTCACGGTGGCTTTACTGATGTTGCTACTATGCCAAACACCAATCCTGTTACCGATAATGGACCAGCTGTTCGTTTCCAGATTGACCGCGGCAATGAGGTTGGCCTTATTCATGTTCGTCCGATGGGTGCCCTTACCAAGGGCTCTAAGGGACAAGAGCTTGCTGAGATTGGCAACATGGTTGACGAGGGAGCATCCGCATTCTCTGATGACGGCCACGGCGTCCAAAGTGCTGGTATGATGCGCACCGTTATGGAGTACGTTTCCCAGTTTGACCGCGTTGTTGCAGCTCACTGCGAGATTGAGTCCATCAGTGCTGGCGGCGTTGTTAACGAGGGCCGCGCAAGCACGCGTCTAGGTATGTTTGGTTGGCCAGCACTTGGCGAGGAGCTGGAGATTTCCAGAGACATTGATCTTTGCCGCCTTACCGGCTGTCCACTGCACATCTGCCACATTTCAACGGGCAGGGGAGCAGAGCTGGTGCGCGCAGCTAAGAAGGAAGGTCTGCCGGTTACCGCAGAGGTTTGCCCTCACCATCTTTTCTTGTCTGAGGATGACATCACCGATACCTATAACACCAACCTTAAGATGAATCCACCACTCAGAACCGCTGAGGATGCTCTTGCACTTCAGGCTGCTGTTGCGGATGGTACAGTTGATTGCATTGTTACCGACCATGCACCCCATGCAGCTCACGAGAAGGACTGTGAGTGGGAAATCTCTTACTTTGGCTGCATTGGCCTTGAGACTTCGCTGCCTCTGATGATCACCAATATGGTGCGCACCAACAAGCTTTCTTACACTGGTCTTGTTCGCGCAATGGCCGTTAATCCTCGTCGTATTCTGCGCCTTGAGCCTGTTAAGATTGCTGCTGGCTATAAGGCTGATCTGACCCTTTTTGACCCAGAAAAGAAGGTTCAGATTACGTCAGAGTATTTTGAGAGCAAGTCTAAGAACTCGGCCTTTATTGGCGCCGAGCTTTATGGCGTTGCAACTGATGTGTTTGTTGACGGCAAGCGTGTTCTTGCCAATGAGGTAGTTGTTCCTGGAGGGGAAAAGTAATGCCACTACGTGGAAATGTACAGGTATTTGACTTTACAGTTCTGAGCAATACCCAGGTTGCCCAGAATCTGTATAGAGCTCAGCTCAAGGTGCCAGGTCTTTGTAAGTCCTTGGAGCCTGGTCAGTTTGTAAACGTCAATGTTCCAGGCGATAAGCGTCATATTCTTCGAATCCCACTGTCCTTCTCGCTAGCTGATAAAGCAACCGATACGCTGGAGCTTATCTATGCAACGGTAGGCGAGGGCACCCGTAGGCTTTCTCAGATGAAGCCTGGTGACGCCAGTGACATGACAGCTCCTTGTGGCCGCCCCTGGCGCCTTAACGCCTCTAGCAAGAGAAGCGTTCTGGTAGCAGGAGGTGTGGGTATTACACCAATTATCGCAGCGGCTCGTAAGCTTACCGAGCTAGGTGTTGAGTTTGACGCGGTCATTGGCGCACAAACTGCCGAGAAACTCTTTGGAGAAGAAGATCTTCTCGCCTTGGGCGCACAGAACGTGTACGTCACAACGGATGATGGTTCGAAGGGTACCAAGGGCTTTGTAACAGCAGCTTTGGAGGAGCCTTTGAGCCAGGGCGTTTGGGATGCCATCTATACCTGCGGTCCAGAGCCTATGATGAAAAGCGTGGCCAAGCTTGCAATTGCCAACAACGTTGCCTGCCAGGTTTCTATGGAGCGTATGATGAGCTGCGCCTTTGGTGCATGTAATACCTGCAATGTCCCACTTGCTAAGGGCGGCTATGCGTCTGCTTGCATGGTTGGACCTGTCTTTGAGGCAAAGGAGATCGCATGGTAGATCAGGTAAAAATGGCCGTCAATCTTGGCGGTATCCAGATGAAAAATCCTATCAATACTGCTGCGGGTACCTTTGGCTACGGTTGGCAGTTTGATGGTTTCTACGACGTTTCTCTACTTGGCGCCATCACTATGAAGGGTGTTGCTCGCGTTCCTTGGGAAGGAAACCCTGCTCCTCGTATGTGCGAGCTCAACGGCGGCATGATGAACAGCGTTGGCCTTGCTAATCCTGGAGTGGACGATTTTATCGCCCACACTGATGACTACATGAAAGATCTTGAAGGCCGTGGTACGCGCGTCATCATGCAGATGGCGGCACACTCCGTTCAGGAGATGATTGACGTTGTCGAGCGCCTTGAAGAGCTTAATCCACACATCTCAGCTATTGAGCTTAACGTGAGTTGTCCAAATCTCGAGAAGGGCGGTAAGCCCCTCGGTGGTACTCCAGAGCAGGCCACAGAGATTATGAAGGCAGTTCGTCCTCTGACAAAGCTGCCCATTCTGGTTAAGATGGCTCCCGTCAATGTTGCCGAGATTGGTAAAGCTTTTGAGGCCGCAGGCGCTGATGGTCTTACGCTCATCAACTCTATTCCAGGCATGTCAATTAATGTTCACACAAGAAAGAGCAGGCTTTCTAAGCCAACAGGAGGTCTCAGTGGTCCTCTCTGCCACAATGCTGCTGTCCGTATGGTCTGGGAGTGCGCGCAAGCGGTCTCTATTCCTATCTGCGGTGTTGGTGGCGTAGAAACAGGCGAGGACGCGGCGGAGTTTATCCTGGCAGGAGCTACGGCTGTTTCTGTTGGTTCAGCAAATCTTTACGACCCTATGTGCGCTCCACGTATCCTAAACGAGCTTACTGACTGGGCAAAGTCCCAGGGAGTATCTGACATCCACGAGCTGATTGGAGCTGTTGAATGCTAACGGACGAGCAGGCACGCGATGCCGTTATTGTTGCGCTTGATTGCACAAGAGAAAGAGCTTTGGAACTCACCGATCTTCTCGCCGGCCACGCACGTTGGGTCAAAGTTGGCATGACGCTCTTTTATCGCTACGGACCCTCGATGGTAGACGAGATGCATGCTCGCGGCTTCAAGGTGTTCTTGGACCTCAAGGTGCATGACATTCCATTCCAGGTTAAGGGCGCTGTCCACTCTGCATCGCTTTCTGGCGCAGACATTCTTTCTATTCACGGCCTGGGAACCGCTCAGATGATTTCTGCTGGTCGTGAGGGTTCAGAAGAGGCTGCCGTAGAGCGTGGCGTTGATGAGTCTGGCCGCACCAAACTGGTGGCTATCTCTGTGCTTACCAGCATGGATGAGGATGCGCTTCACTCCATTGGCGTAGACGGATCTATTAAGGATGAAGTTGCTCGTTTGGCGTCTCTTTCTTATTACGCTGGTGCCGATGGAATTGTCTGCTCGCCTCAGGAAGCACAGGAGATGAGAGAGCTTTTGGGACCAAATGCGCTCATTGTGACCCCAGGAGTACGTCCAGAGGGTGCCGAGAAGGGCGATCAGGTCAGAATCTCCACACCTTCTGCAGCAATTAAGGCCGGAGCAAGCAAATTGGTAGTTGGTAGGCCAATTACCTGCGCAAACGATCCAGTTGAAGCATTTGAAGCCATCATTTCTGAGCTTAAAAATTAGCAAAAGTTTTTGGAATTATGGTGAACAGGTGGTTTTTGATGCGTAAATATTAAAAAACCCCTTGTAAATAACGTGTTATGTGGCAAACTATTTTGCTGAAGTGCAAAAGGCACATTAAATTGAGTTTCGTATATGACGTACGAAAACGATGTTTGGAGGAACAATGGCTCTACCTACACTTACCGATGAGCAGCGCAAGGCAGCACTTGAGAAGGCAGCTCAGGCTCGTCACGCTCGTGCAGAGCTTCGCGAGAAGGTTAAGACTGGTAAGGTCTCCCTTAAAGAGGTCCTTGATTCTACCGATCCTATTGCTGAGCGTATGAAGGTTTCCGCTCTTATCGAGTCCCTTCCTGGCTACGGCAAGGCAAAGGCAGCAAAGATTATGGACGAGCTCGGAATTTCCGCAACTCGCCGCGTTAAGGGCCTTGGCGCTCGTCAGCGTGAGCAGCTCCTCGAGGCACTGACCAAGTAGTGGCTCGTTCAGCCAAACTTTTTGTAGTATCTGGACCGTCAGGTGTAGGAAAAGGAACGCTTGTCTCTCTGTTGAGGGACAAGCGCCCAAACCTAGGCCTGACGGTTTCGGCTACTACGCGCTCTCCACGACCAGGAGAAGTCGATGGAGTTGCGTATTATTTTCTCTCCGATGAAGAATTTAAAAAGCGCGTTGATGCTGGTGAATTCCTTGAGTGGGCTCATGTTCATGGCCATTGCTATGGCACGCTCAAATCCGAGGTTGATCGCCTGATTTCTGCAGGTCAGTCTGTTGTTCTAGAGATTGACGTTCAGGGTGGACTTATGGTCCACAAACAATATCCCAACGCCATTCTCGTCTTTATTAAGCCACCTTCATTTGAAGAGCTTGAACAGCGTCTTAGAGGTCGCGGTACAGAAGACGAGAAGACCATTTCTACGAGACTTTCTAATGCCTCGCGTGAAATGGAGCATGCAAACGACTATACTGTTTGCATTGTGAACGACAACCTTGAGACTGCTCTGAGCAAGCTTGAGGAAGTTTTTGATGACTATGAATCAGACGGAGGTCAGCTTTAATGTCTGTTATTAAGCCTGAGATTGACAGCCTGCTTCAGAAGACTGAGCAGAATCCATTCTTGCTTTGCTCACTTGCTTCTAAGCGTGCTTGCGATATTAACAATATGCTTCACGGTCAGCACCTGCGTGTAACCGCTGTTCAGGATTTTGATGACATTACTACTGTTGCAAGTGGTAAAGATTCTGTCTCTATTGCTATGAAAGAGATTAACGACGGTACCCTTGGCTTTGTTAAAGATTCTTTTGACGAGGCAATTAAGGGCGAGAACACCATCGTTTACTAAGAGTTATGACTGAAAGAGTATGTCTGGTTCACTACCACGAAATTGGTTTAAAGGGTAAGAACCGATCCACTTTTGAAAATCAGTTGGTAACAAATTTGCGACGAGCCCTCCGACACTTTCCAGTGGCGGGGGTTTCTCGCATTTCTGGCTACCTTCTTGTAGAAACCACTGATAAACAAGCAACTGAAGAGCTGCAACATGCTGTGGCCCAGGTTCCTGGCGTTGCACGTGCTTCTTTGGCGTATCGTTGTGGCTTAGATGAGCAGGAGTTTTGTAACGCCGCCGTGAAGGCGCTGGGGGAGTCCGGTGACTTTACTACGTTTAAAGTGCATGCTCGTCGTTCCTCAACGGTCTATCCAAAGCATTCCATTGAGATTAACCAGCTTGTAGGCGCAGTCCTTTGCGAGAATTTCCCTGATAAAAAAGTGCAGATGCATAATCCGGATATGACGGTCTATGTACACGTTGTTCAGGGTAACGCATACGTTTACGCTGCATCTATTCACGGTGTCGGCGGTCTTCCTGTTGGTACTGCGGGCAAGGTTGTGTCGCTTCTTTCTAGCGGTATAGATTCGCCTGTTGCCACATGGATGGTTGGCCGTAGGGGAGCTACGGTTATTCCCGTTCACTTCTCTGGACGCCCTATGACTTCCGATACCAGCGAATATCTGTGCCAGGATATCATTGAGGCTCTTGAGCCTGCTGGTCTTATTGGCAGAATGTATGTTGTGCCCTTTGGCGAGCACCAGCGTGAGATTTCCCTTGCTGTTCCACAGGCTCTTCGTGTCATTATGTATCGTCGCGTGATGTACACCATTGCACAGAAGATTGCAGAGCTTGAGGGCGCTAAAGCCTTGGTAACAGGTGAGTCACTTGGTCAAGTTGCATCTCAGACGCTTGATAACATTGCTGCTGTCAACGAGACAGTCACCATACCTGTTTTGAGGCCTCTGATTGGCTCTGACAAGCAAGAAATCATTCGTCGCGCCCAAGATATCAACACGTTTGATATCTCAACGCAGACGGCTCCTGATTGCTGTACATTGTTTATGCCTCGCCGTCCTGAGACTCACGCAAGAATGCGAGAAGTTCTTGAAGCATGGAATTCCTTTGACCATGAAGCCATGATTGATGACCTTATGCAGCATATTGAGTATATTGACTTTAGTCAGTGTCCTTCATATAAGCCACCTAAAAAGCTTGCTGCTCGTCATAAAGAACTTGCTCCTGCAGAGTTTATTGCTGACTAGGATATCTTCACTGCTCAAAACTTTTGATCGCTTTGCTCAGATGCATTTTTATAATCCGCCCCGTAAAAGGGCGGATTTTTTATGCGAGTGGCTTGATAATCTTATTTAGTGCAATTCTGTTCTTGTTAGTTTGTGCAACATATCTGGCAATTGTTGATAACTGTGTCAGATTACCGGCAGTTTTTGGACAAAGCTATTAGATGAATCTTTAAAAGTAGCGCTTCTCATTAACCTAATAGTTGAATATAAATCTGAGGTGATTGTATGGCTCAGATTTCAAATAACCGCACTCAAATAATTAATAAATTGATGAGAAGGTTTAATCTATCTCAGCAACAACTCATAGCGGTTGCCGCTGTGGTTGTCCTAGCAATTGTGTCAGCAGTTGTATTTATTGGAATAATTACTGCTGGAACATCAGAGTCTTTTGATAGATCACATAATCAAGCAGACTCTACGCAAGGAGTGGCTGTTGCAGAAAATCCGCAACATACGCAAGAAGATAATGCTACAGATCAGCCAGGAGCTGATCATAAGATTAAAGAAGCTTCTCCTCAAATGATGGTTCATGTTGATGGAGCTGTTAAGTCACCAGGACTTTACGCTCTACAAATGGCAAACCCACGCGTGAATGATGCTATTCAAATAGCAGGAGGTTTAACTGAAGATGCAAACGGGCAAGGGATTAATCTAGCGGCTCCTGTTGAAGATGGTCAAAAAATATATATTCCTAAAAAGGGAGAAGAGCCGCCACCAGAGATTCCACAGCCAGAGCAAAACAAAGCCACAAGCAATAAGCAAACAAATACGAAGAGAGATAAAAAGACAGTTGTAGATATTAATCGAGCAACTGTAGAAGAATTAACCAAGCTTCAAGGTGTGGGAGAAGGGCTAGCTCAGCGAATTGTTGCAGACAGACAAAAGAACGGACCTTTTAAAACAACTGAAGATTTGATGCGTGTTTCTGGAATTGGCCAGAAAAAGTTTGATCAGCTCAAGGACAATATTCGTGTCTAAGGTGATAGAACAACCCACTAGACCTTTTATTCCGTATAGCCTTTGTATCTTGCTATTTGTTTGCGTATGGCTGCATGTTTTTATCGCAAGAAACGCACCGCTTGATACTATTTTGCTTCAGATTTTAGGAAGCTGTATGGCGGCGGCATTAGGACTTTGGTATGTAAAGTACGCGCATACCAGCCTTATGACTGTTGGGGTGGTTTTACTTTCACTTGTAATAATCCTAATCAGATCTTCTTTTATATATGTCAGTCAAATGACATCGGTAGATCTTTTAGAGTCAACCGCTATACATAATTTTGAATTAGTCGTATCAAGAGATTCAGTTTATAAAAATCATACATGGACTGGTCAAGCAAATGTCATGTACCAGGGTAGATGCATTGGATCTGTGGGGCTACATGCCAAGGAACCATTCTTGCGAGAAACGCATCTTTGTTGTGAAGGTAGGTTTTCACAATATAAAGATAAGGAGTTTTCAGAAGAACAATTTAAGAGGGGAGTACTTGGCACAATTCAGGTAACCAAGGTAAATTCAAAAACCTATGGAGAGGGAATTATTGGAGAAGTTGCTCAATTTAGAGAAAACTGTATTTCTCAACTCCAACCAGAACAGAGCTTTGGTCGAGCGTTAGTTGCATGTGGTCTTTGTGCCTATAGGCCTAGCTTGTATAGCTTTAACATTCCTAGAATATTTATGCGTTGCGGTCTAATGCATCTTATTGCAATTTCTAGTTGTCACATGGTAATTCTCTCTGCTTTTATTGACGCTTTTCTTAAAAAGCTAACGATAAAACCTCTTTTAAGAGGGGTAGTGAATTTATTTTTACTCAGTAGCTACGCGCTTTTCTGTGGATTACCTGCGTCTGCAATGAGGGCAATACTTCTTGTTGAACAAAAATACGTAATGCAATATGTGGGAAGAAAAAATCATACGCTCTCAGCAGTTTCTATCGTTGCATTATTTATGCTTTGTATAGATCCACAGCTAAGTGTGAATATTGCTTTCACTTTGTCTTTAGCATGTATTTTTGGCATGAATATCTACGGCGGTCTTGCTCAGTACTATGCAAAAATTGCTTTTCACATATCTGGATATGGAAAAATACAGAAAATTCTTAGAAAACCGTTTTCTGACTTACGAAACACTATGTGTGCCACAACCGTTGCTCAGGTTTCGTGCCTTCCAATTTCTTGCATGTACTTTGGTCATTTTTCTTTACTTGCTCCTCTTTCAAGTGCGCTGATTACAAGTTTATTTTCTCTTCTGAGCTTATTTGGAATTGGAGCGATAGCTTTATGTTGGTTAAAACCGGCTCAAGATGTTGCTTTCTGCCTTGTGGATTTTCTTGGTCAGTTTATAGAGACTCTTACCTCTTTTTTATCCGAAAGATCTTTTGCAAGCGTGTCGTTAACTGACATGAGTTGGATAGTTTCATTGCTTGTGTTTGCCGCAATGGTGGCTCTTTACGTGTTTTGGCCAAAAGGAAAAAGAGTAGTTTTATCTGACATTTGTTTGATGGTGTTTATGCTTGTTTTGGGTTTAAGTATCTACTGGAAGTTTTTCTCGCCAACAAGAATTTGTGTGATGGATATTGGCCAAGGTGATGCCATATTACTCAGTGACGGTGCGCATTCTCTGCTTGTAGACACGAGTGTGGGAGATGTGGTTAATGACGCTCTAGAGCGACAACACATCTCATATCTTGATGCGATTTTGCTCACACACCTTGATGAGGATCATGCTGGTGGCGTGAGGTATATGGTTGGTTCGGTGAAAGCAGGCCGGGTATTAGTTGGAGAAGGAATAACAAAACAAGAAAAACCTGAGCTTCAGAGAGCTATTCAGAGGATTTCCGGCAGCAACTCCTATGAAGTTTTATATGGCGATGAATTTGATGTGGGTCGCTTTCATATCCGCGTTGTGTGGCCGCATAGGGGATACAAAGCTAAAGAAGCTAATAACGCGTCGGTTGAGCTCTATGTGACGTATAACGACGGGCAAAATACATTAACTACGCTTTTAACGGGAGACGCTGAAAGAGATCAAACAAAAGAGACGGTAACATCGGGTGATGTTGGCGATATTGATTTCTTAAAAGTCGGCCATCATGGAGCGGCAAAGTCACTCTATCCAGAAACTGCTCGCGCGCTAAAACCTGAGGTAGCAGTTGCAAGTGCTGGAAAGAATAATCGTTATGGACATCCTAAACAGGAAGCGGTGGATATCTTAGAGGGTGTTGGCGCAAGGTTTTATTGCACAAAAGATTATGGAGACGTCACAGTATTTCCTGGAGAACATGGACCTAGGGTGAGCGTGCAACATGCTAAAGTAGATACAGAATTAGAGGAGGAAAAAGATGGCGGAGCAGGCTAAGTTACTAGCTGCATATTTGGCTGTTGGCCCTGATGAGATGAAGCGTGCAAGGGCTATTGATAAGCTTAAAAGCCGTCTTAACCAGAGCTTTATTACCTTTAACCTTGATGAGATTTCTGTAAGCGCTGAGCTGACTCCAGAATCTGTTTTGTCTTCTGCTCAGACACTTCCTATGGGTGATTCTAGGAGAATTGTTGTTATTGACGATGCTGGTAAATTGCCTAAGTCTGTATCAGAAGCTCTTGTGGAGTATTTAAAAAATCCTAATCCAACTACTACTCTGATGCTTTCTGCACAGACGCTTGCAAAAACTACAAGGCTTTATAAAGCAGTTGATGCATTAGGTAAGCTTGCAGTTATTAACTGTGGTGCTATTTCTAGAAAAGAATTGCCTAAATATATAGGGGATCTTGGAAGAAAGTACGGACTACAAATTCCTCTAAATGTGGCCAATGAGCTTGTAAGTCGTGTTGGCGATAATACCACTATGCTTGATTCTCAAGTTAAATCTCTAGCAGCTCTTCTAGGTCATCCTGGTGCAATTGACATTCAATTTGTAGAAACCCATGTTGCACGAGTGGTTGAAGTCAAGCCCTGGGATTTTCTCGATAGTTTATCAGCGAGAAACGCTCAAAAGGCTCTGGAGCTTTACAGTCAGATGGATGAATCGGGAGCTATTGGAAATCTGTCACTTATGACTGGACGCGTAAGAGAGCTTATTTGCGCCAGGTCTATGGTTAAGCGTGGTACAGAGCGGGAAATTGCCTCAGTTTTGGGCAAGCAAGACTGGCAAGTAAGAAATTATGCACGATGGGCGCGTCAATTTGCAGATGGCGAGCTTGAACATATTCTGGGTCTCTGTGCAGATGCAGAACGTGGTCTTAAGAGTGGAGAAGATAAAACAACCACAATGACCAAGCTTATCTTTGCTCTGTGCGGCGTGGCAAATGTGTAGATTCAAAGAATTCAGGTAAGAAAAAACGGACTCCAAGGAGTCCGTTTTAAAAAGTTTAAAAGTAGATAAGAACTACTTAAGGGTGTTAACAAGCTTCTGAATGCCGCTCTTACGCTGAGCAGCCTGATTCTTGTGTACGATGCCCTTAGAAGCAGCCTTGTCAAGAAGGCGGGATGCCTTGTTAGCTGCAACCTGTGCGTCCTCAAGCTGGCCTGCCTCAACAGCAGTGCGAACTGCCTTAATAGCAGTCTTAAGCTCGGAACGGACAGCCTTGTTGCGCTGGCGTGCCTTCTCAGCGGTGAGAATACGCTTCTTCTGAGACTTGATGTTAGCCACGTGCGGTTCCTTTCGGTGTTTACTATGTGAGGCCTCTTCGCTGAGACACGTTTGAGGCAGCTGTTGAAGTATAGCACGAAGGGGGTAGTTTACGCTATTATTTTCCTTATGAATACACAGGATACTTCACATATTCGCAACTTCTCTATTGTTGCGCACATCGATCACGGTAAATCTACCATCAGTGACCGCATTTTGGAGCTTACTCATACCGTTGAAGAACGCGATATGGAGTCACAGCTCTTGGACACTATGGACATTGAACGTGAGCGCGGAATTACCATTAAATCAAACGCAGTCCGCGTCATGTATGACGCAGATGACGGAGAGCGCTATCAGTTCAACCTGATTGACACCCCAGGCCACGTTGACTTTACCTATGAGGTCTCAAGGTCTTTGGCTGCTTGTGAAGGTGCAGTGCTGGTTGTTGATGCAACGCAAGGCGTTGAGGCACAGACTGTCTCAAACGCCATGTTGGCCATGAACGCTAACCTGGATATTGTTCCTGCAATCAATAAGATTGACCTTCCATCTGCTCGACCTGAAGAGGTACGTGCAGAAATTGAAGATGTTCTTGCTATCCCGGCTGATGATGCGGTATGTGTCTCTGGCAAAACAGGTGAGGGTATTCACGAGCTCCTTGAGGCTTTGGTGTATTTGGTTTCTCCTCCAAAGGGAGACCCTACAGCTCCACTTAAGGCGCTTATTCTTGACTCGTATTTTGACCAGTTCAGAGGCGTCGTTGCAACAGTGCGTGTTTTTGATGGTTCAATCAAAGCCGGCGATCAGCTCCTTATGATGCAGGGCTCTATGCCTTTTCTTGTTGAAGAAGTTGGCGCTAAGAGACCTCTTGAGATGCCTGTTGACCAGCTTTCTGTTGGTGAAGTTGGCTATGTGGTAACTGGCCTCAAAGACCCTGAAGCTGTCCGCGTTGGAGATACGCTTACCTATAAGCAAAATCCTTGTGCAGAACCACTACCAGGTTACCGCGAGGCAAAACCAATGGTATTTACCGGTCTTTTCCCGGTTGATAACAAACAGTACGAGAATCTCCGTGACGCACTTGATAAGTTGCACGTTAATGATCCATCTCTTACGTGGTCTCCAGAGACGTCTGTTGCTTTGGGATTTGGCTTCAGAGTAGGTTTTTTGGGTCTTCTCCACATGGAGGTTGTCAAAGAACGTCTTGAGCGTGAGTTTGACCTGGACTTGATTGCTACCAGTCCCTCTGTTGACTACCACGTCTACAAGACCGATGGAACTATGATTGAGATTACCAGTCCTCAAAATCTTCCAGAGGTTACCAAGATTGACCGCATTGATGAGCCATACCTAAAGGCAAAGATTATTGTGCCTCCTGAGTTTGTTGGTACGGTTATGCAGCTTGTTGTTGATCATCGCGGCGTATCTGAAGACATGGTGTATCTGTCTGATAAGTCCGTCGAGATGATCTTTAGCATTCCTTTGGCTGAGCTTATCCTGGACTTCTTTGACCAGCTTAAGAGTAGAACCAAAGGCTATGCCTCACTTGACTATGAGTTTGATTCGTATCGCACTTCTGACCTGGTTAAGCTTGATATCTTGCTTGCTGGAGACGTCGTTGATGCGCTTTCGTTTATTGTTCATAAAGACAAAGCATATGATCTTGCTCGTGGTCTTTGCGACAGATTAAAAGGCATCATTCCTCAGCAGCTCTTTGAGGTTCCTATTCAAGGTGCTATTGGCAATAAAATCATTTCTCGCTCTACTGTTCGCGCACGTAGAAAGGACGTCTTAGCTAAATGCTACGGCGGCGATATTTCCAGAAAGCGCAAACTGCTTGAAAAGCAAAAAGAGGGTAAGAAGCGCATGAAGCAGATTGGCTCAGTCGAAGTACCTCAAGAGGCATTCTTGGCTGTTCTCAAGGTTGACGACGAGTAGAAGGTATTTGTGGAGTCGCTTCAAACAATCATTTCAACCTGCTCACCTCAAGCAGGCCTTTCTTCACATATTGTCCCTTTTGCGTCAGGAGCTTCACTCAAGGAGCGCCTGTCCGCTCATCCTGTGCTTATGGCGCCCATGGCTGGTGTCAGTGATGGTGTGTATCGCACTATGGCTCGAGCGGGCGGAGCAGGTCTTGCATACTCAGAAATGGTTTCTGTCGCAGGAATTCATTATGGTGGCGAGAAAACCTGGGAGCTTGTAGAGCCTCTTTCAACTGAGCCAGATATTGCTGTTCAACTTTTTGGTTCAAAGCCAGAGCAATTTAAAGAAGCGGCAGCTCAGATCAGTGAGCGCCTAGGAAATAAACTTGCTCTTATCGATATCAATATGGCTTGTCCTGTTCCTAAGGTTGTCAAAAAAGGGGAGGGCTCAGCCCTTCTCGATACCCCGGAGCTTGCTGCAGATCTGGTCAAAGCTTGTCTTTCTGAGGTCGCGGTGCCTGTTACCGTGAAGATTAGACGAGGTAGACGTCAGGATGAAGAAGTAGCTCCTGAGTTTGCTCGCGCCATGGAAGCTGCTGGAGCGTCTGCTGTTGCTATTCATGGCCGCTTTGCAACTCAGATGTATCGAGGTCAGGCGGAATGGGAGACCGTTAATAGAGTTTGTGATGCTGTTTCAATTCCGGTAATAGGCTCTGGTGACATGCTCTCTGCTGAAGCGGCAGCTCATGCCCTTACAGAGACGGGTGTAACAGCTGTAATGATTGCTCGTGGAACCTATGGTAATCCTTGGATTTTTAAGAACACTCAAGCTTTAGTTGAAGGTCAAGCTCCACTTGTTCCAACACTTGATCAGATGCTTGCATCTTTTATGATGCACGTACGTTTACTTGACGCTGCCCACATTCATATTGCTCGAGCAAGAAGTCTCTCTACCTGGTATTTTAGGGGTATTCCAAACGCTGCCTATTGGCGTGGTAAGTCAGTAAGGTGTGTTACTGCTCAAGATTTTATTGATCTGGCGCTAGAGATTAAAGAAACCGTTCAGCAATTTGAGGGTGAGCAGGAATTTTCTGAGCACAATCCATTTATAAGCTAGTGGTCTGTTGTGGATTCCTGGCAGTCTAAATACAATCAAACGGCTATCTCTGCACTTTATCTGCATATTCCGTTTTGTTCTCAAAAATGCTTCTATTGCGATTTCTCTTCTTGGTCTACAAGACAAGATGACAGTCGCATGAATAATTACGTTAAAGCACTAAAACATCAGCTAGACGAGGCCGCCCAGCTTGGTTTGTTATCAGCCACAAAAACAGTTTATATGGGCGGTGGAACACCAAGCTTGCTTGGACAAGATGCAGTGGATTTGGCGCAGCACACTTCAGCGATTGTAAATCCTGCTGAGTTCAGTATTGAAGCAAATCCAGACTCACTATCTGATGATCTTCTCGCCAGTCTTGCTACGGGCGGGGTAACACGAGTTTCTTTGGGAGTTCAAAGTTTTAACGATAATGAGCTCAAGAAGCTGGGCAGAATTCACTCGGCCGACCTGGCTTACGACAGAGTACTTGCTGCAAAAGAGCATGGTTACGATGTGTCGGTTGATCTTATGTGTGCAATTCCTGAGCAAACAGAGAGTTCTTGGGAGTTTTCGCTCTCAAGATTTATCTCGCTTGGCGTAAATCATGTGAGTGTCTATCCGCTAACCATTGAAGACGGCACGGCGCTGGCTAAGCAAACCCAGGATAAAGACACTCCATGGAACACCTATGACGTGCAGGCAGATCGAATGCAGGCGGCCTCAAAGACGCTCCAAGCGGCGGGGTTTGAACGCTACGAGGTGGCAAGTTATGCTCGCAATCAGAAGAGCTGTAAGCACAATAAGATGTACTGGACAGGCGAGTCGTACCTTGGTCTTGGTACCAGCGCTGCAAGCATGCTCACCGCACCTGAGTACGATATGCTTGCAGAGAAGAACACCTCTTTACCTGCGCGTCCACAAGACGCTGCTCGCGCACGGCTGGTAGTTCTTGATTCTCCAAGAAAAATTGGTGAAGGTGCATCGCTCTTCTCGACAGAGTTTGATGTTGAATTTTTGACCCATAGAGAAGCTGTGGCAGAAGATTTGATGCTGCATGCTCGCCTTATGGAACCAATTTCGCCTGCGCTTTTGGTTGAGTCTGAGCTGGTATTTGGCGCGTCGCGTCTACAAGACGTGCTTGATTTGTGCGTTCATGACGGTTTGTTGGACTGCGTTTATGCAGATGCTTTAGATGGCGCAAAAACCTATAGACCTACCGAGAAGGGCTGGCTGCTTGGTAACGAGCTCTATGGACGTCTTTGGGATTTACGTTTGTAACGTGTTTGTGCTGCATTAAGTTCAAAACAAGTGGGTACACTTTCAAACGTTCTCGTGATGCAGATTTTTTATGGGTTGAATCGGAGAGATTTCATGGCTGCTATGAACGAAAAGGACTATTACGCCATCCTTGGTGTTTCTGAGTCCGCGACAGCTGAAGAAATTAGAAAAGCTTTTCAAACTAAAGCTCGCAAGCTTCATCCAGACGTCAACAAAGAGCCTGATGCTGAAGAGCGTTTTAAAGAGGTCTCTGAGGCGTATGCTGTTCTATCAGATGCCGAGAAACGCCGTCGCTATGACGCAATGAGAAGCGGCTCTTTCTACGGCGGCGGTTATGGCCCCTCTGGTTATCCAGGTGGATCTGCGTATGGAGGTTCTCCTTTTGAGGGAGGCTTCCCGTTTGGTGATATTAACTTTAATAACTGGACTACAGGATCTCAAAAGCGCTCTCGCGCATATAAGCCTCAGACAGGTGCAGATATTGTCTATGACTTAACACTGAATGACACTGACGCTAAAAATGGTGTTAAGAAAGGCATAACGTACCAGCGTTTTGTAACCTGTGATGCTTGTGCTGGTAAGGGTTCTCAGCATAAGACTGAGGCAACCACCTGTCCTACCTGTCATGGAACGGGACACATTGATATTGATCTTTCTTCCATTTTTGGAGTTGGAAAGTTCAGAGTTGATTGTCCAGAGTGTGATGGTGCTGGACACGTTGTGCAGGACCCCTGTGATGTTTGCGGCGGTTCGGGACGTGTTTTATCTGCAAGTGAAATTATGGTTGATGTACCAGCTAACTCGCATGATGGCGACCAGATCAGAGTACCTGGAATGGGAAATGCAGGAACAAATGGTTCTGCAACCGGCGACTTTATCGTAAATATCAAGGTTCCTTCAGAGCAGTTGACGTTCCGTCAACGCGCGGGAGCTCGTATCACAGGTATAACTGCAATGCTTCTTGTGTTTGTGGCGCTTAATTTACGCTCACCACTATTTGCCATTGTGTTGATTCCGCTTTTGATATTTGGCATAAGAAATGTTCTTGCAGATGGCGTCAAGATGAATGCTGGCTGGTGGAGAAGCTTTGCAAATGCCTTTGTTTCGGGAATTATCAACGGTGCCTTCTACTCAATTATTATTATGACTTTGTATGCTTGTACGGCCGGATTAGGCCATGTCGGCTATATGGGAATTTAAGTTTTAGGTTTTACAAGGGGAGAGTTAGTAAGCGTGGCAGAGAAGAAAGACTTCTACGAGCTCTTAGGTGTTGCTCGTGATGCAGACCAAAAAACAATCAAGCGAGCTTTTCTAAAGCTGGCAAGAAAGCTGCACCCTGATGTTTCTGATGATCCTCATGCAGAAGAGAAGTTTAAAGAGGTAAACGAAGCTTATTCTGTGCTGTCAGATGAGCAAAAACGTGCCAACTATGACCGTTATGGTGATCCTAATGGTCCATCCGGTTTTGGTGGCGGCTATGTGGATATGTCAGATATCTTTGGCGGTGGTTTTGGCGGCTTTGGAGATATCTTTGACTCCTTTTTTGGCGGCGGCCATGGTGGTCGTGGCGCTGCTCAGCGTACTCGTGGTAGTGATATGGGAATTAGACTCTCTATCACTTTGGAAGAGGCTGCTGCGGGTGTCACAAAAACTATCTCGTATAACAGACTTTCTACCTGTGATGACTGTAATGGCACCGGCCTTGGTGAGGGTGGAAAAATTGAAGACTGCCCACGCTGTCACGGTACGGGTACGGTAGTTCAGGTCCAAAATACCGTCTTTGGTCAGATGCAGTCTCAGACTGTATGTCCAGAGTGCCAAGGAACAGGCAAAAAAGTAGAACATGCCTGTGAGACCTGTGATGGCCAGGGAAGAACTCCTGACCATGAGCGTGTTTCTGTTGAAATTCCTGCTGGTGTCCATTCTGGCCAGTCAATTTCTATTACCGGCAAGGGCGAGGCAGGTGTCAGAGGTGATACCTCTGGTGACCTCATCGTAACTATTGAGGTTTCCCAGCATAAAGACTTTGAGCGCAGGGGAGACGATCTCTTTACTTCAGTTAGTGTTGATTCTCTTGAGGCAATTGTTGGTACCACCGTTACCATTGACGGCATTATCAAAGATGAAACTATTGAGATTTCTATACCTGCAGGTTGTAAGTATGGCCAGCAGCTAAGCGTGGCTGGTAAAGGCATGCCTCGTTTGCATACCAAGGCTCGTGGGAACCTTTACGTTCTGGTTCACATTGAGACTCCAACAGGACTGACAAAAGATCAGTTAGAGACGCTTACCTCCCTCATTGATGAGCGCAAACAAAGTGGTTCTCAAGATGCTCAAGATGAGTCACACACCACTCAATCTGAAGGCAGTGATTCTTCAGATCACAAAAATAAGAACGCCAAAAAGACTTCCAAAAAGACTTCCAAGAAGAGGCGCTAATGGCTCATGGTATTGCGCTCATAAATCTTGGATGTAGGGTAAATCGCGTTGAACTTGATTTAATGGCGGATTCTCTGCTTCGCATGGGATGTCGCATTGTTGAAGAAGATGAAGCTCAGGCAATTGTTATCAACACCTGTGCTGTCACCGCAGAAGCAGAAGCTAAGACGAGAAAAGCTGTGCGTAAAGCAGCGCTTATGCCAGGAGCCCCTCTTGTAGTAGCAACGGGTTGTGTTGCAAGTCTTTTTGCTGATGAACTTGCCTCGCTTGCTCCTAACGTTGTGGTAGAAGCCGAGAAGGACAAAGTTGCAGATAGGGTTCTTGAAGAGCTAGGTTTTGCACCAGAATCCGTAAGCGACGACGGACTTGTCATCTCCAAGCCTACTCCAACAGGTCGTACGCGCCCTGGCATCAAAATTCAAGATGGTTGCGATAATCGTTGCACCTTCTGCATTGTGTGGAAAGCACGCGGCGCAGGTAAGTCTCTTGATCCTCGTGAAGTTGTTTCACAGGTAAAAGATGCTATGAGCAGGGGAGCTCAAGAGGTTGTTCTTACGGGAATCAACCTTGGCAGCTATAAGGCTCAACTTGAGAATGAAGGTGGAAGAATTCTACGTCTTCCTGATCTTCTCGAGTATGTGCTTGAAAAAACCGAGGTTGGTCGCTTGAGACTATCGTCTCTTGAGCCACCAGATGTAAATGCTCGTTTGGTAGAGGTAATTGCTGCATCCAATGGAAGAATTGCGCCTTTCCTGCATATCTGCCTTCAGTCCGGATGTGACGCTACGCTTGCTCGTATGGGCAGGGTGTATAGAACTGAGCTTTATCGCAAGGCTGTTGAGGAAGCACGTTCGGTACTGCCAACCATTGCTTTGGGAACGGATCTTATCGTTGGTTTTCCTGGAGAAACTGATAAAGAATTTGATGAGTCGTATGAGTTTTGTCGTCAGATGGGCTTTTCTAAGATGCATGTATTTAGGTATTCCAAGCGACCTGGAACGCCCGCGGCTACTGCTCCAAATCAGGTAGATCCAAAAGTGATGGCTGAGCGCGCAAAGAAAATGCGTGATCTGGGTAATGCCATGCGCTTTGATGCTGCTAAGAAGCTAGTTGGTACCTGCGATAATGTGGTGGTACAGTATCCTGGTAGGGGAATTTCTGGCGGTCTTTTTGATGTTCAGGTTGATCCTACTATTGAGCTTGATGAGCTTATTGCTATGCGTTTTGACGAAGTTTTACCTAATGGAACGCTAAAAGCCACTCGTTTGTAAATTGGGGGAACATGGAGCCAACACAGATTCGCTTAACTATTCCTGATTCAGTGGATCCTTTATATCTGACAGGTCCAGCTGATAGTTTGCTCAGAGAAATTGAATCGTCATGTGCGGCTCTTATTTCAGTCAGAGGCAAAGCAATCTTTTTGTCGGGAACTTCTCAAGAAATTGAGCAGTTAACGCTCATTTTTTCTCACCTCATTCAAATGGTCGAGTCTGGAACTAGGCCCACGCTTGAAGACGTAAAGTTGCTGCTTGATAGTACAAAAAGAAATGCCAACTTAGAGCAAACGGGAACACGTACCCTGTTTGTAACTCATAAAGGCAAAGCAATTCAGCCTAAAACACAAGGTCAAATAGCGTATACCAAGGCAATTGCAAACAACTCTATAACCTTTGGTATTGGTCCTGCAGGTACCGGAAAAACCTATTTGGCAGTTGCCATGGCACTTGCCGCTTTGACTTCTCAGCAAATCAGCAGAATTGTGCTAGTAAGACCTGTTGTAGAAGCAGGAGAGTCTCTTGGTTTTCTTCCAGGAACACTTCAAGAAAAGCTGGATCCCTACATTAGGCCGCTCTATGATGCGCTCTTTGATATGACTTCCATGGAGTATACAAATAACCTAATTGAACAGGGAATTGTTGAAATTGCTCCACTTGCATTTATGCGTGGTCGTACCATGAATGACGCGTTTGTCATTTTGGATGAGGCACAAAATACCACCCCTGAGCAGATGAAAATGTTTCTGACTCGCCTGGGTTTCTCGTCAAAGTTTGTAATTACGGGTGATGCAACACAGCGAGACCTTGTGGGCAGAAGTGGTTTGGATGTTGCTCGACAGGTGCTTGGCAACCTTGAAGACGTTGCTTTTGTTGATTTAGATAGAAATGATATTGTTCGTCACACGTTGGTTGGTAAGATAGTTGATGCATACACTGCGTATGAGAAAAAACAGCTAGGGGAGTAACGTGGTTAACGAGTACGACATTGTGATCGAAGAAGGCGTCGAGTGCCCAATTTCTGTAGAAGAGATTGAAGCCGATTGCAACCTTGTACTCTCTGAAGAGGGCGTGGATCGCCCCTGCACGGTCTCCATTTCTATTGTTAGCGATGCAGAGATTCAGCAGGTAAACCTTGAGTGGCGAGAAAAAAATGTACCTACTGACGTTATTTCACTTGAGGTAGAGCGCCCTGATGATCCAGATTTGGCTCCCGGTGAGATGTGTGAGCTGGGCGATATTATTCTGGCTCCTCATTTTATTGCTCGCCAGGCAAAAGAATATGGCACTACAGAGGCAGATGAGTTTAGGCTTATGCTTGTTCACGCCATGCTCCACCTGCTTGGATATGACCATATTGAAGATGATGAGGCAGAGGTTATGGAGGCTCGTGAAGACGCTCTTGTTGCTCTGCTTTCAACAGATAGGACTATTGAGCCAGTTGTATTGACTCGCCACCGTGAGGGGATTGACGAGTAATGATTCCGGGATCTAAAGGCAGACATCCAAGCTTTAAGCGCGGCCTTCTCTTTGCACTACAGGGCGCTCGCCAAGCATTTGCTCAGGAAGCAAACTTGCGTCGTATGGCCGTTGCTGCTGCAGTAACCGTGGTGGCGGGATTGTTTGTTGGTTTAGACGCTGTGAGCTGGGCAATTGTTTTTGCTTGTATTGGTGCGGTTTTAACCACAGAACTTCTCAATACAGCAATAGAAACCGTGGTAGATCTGGTTTCTCCAGAGTTTCACCCCATGGCTGGTAAAGCTAAAGATATTGCGGCAGCTGCATCGTGCTGCATTAGCATTACCGCAGCTCTTATAGGACTTTTGATTTTCTCGCGTGCAATTTTTCATTGGTAAGTTGGAGGATACATGACTACCAATTCAGTTTCTGAAAACACTTCATCTGAGACCACTCCCTTTAGGAGCGGTTTTGTTGCCTTAGTTGGTCGTCCTAGTGTTGGTAAGTCCACGCTGTTAAACGCATGTATGGGTCAGAAGGTGGCCATTGCAAGCCCTGTTGCCCAGACAACGCGTCGTCGTTTTAGGGCAGTGGTAAACGGTGAGAACTCCCAGCTGGTCATTGTAGATACTCCAGGCCTCCACAAGCCCAAAGACGCTCTTGGAAAAGAGCTCAATAAGGCAGCGCTCGGAGAGCTTAATGACGCTGATGTCATTGCTTTTTTGATTGATGCCACCAAGCCTGTTGGTCGTGGAGATGAATGGGTTGCCAATCATGTTGAGCAGGCGCATGCCGCCTTTAAGCTGCTAGTTATTACCAAGGCTGACATTGCAACTCCAGAGCAAGTAACAGAGCAGCTTGAGGCTGCCCAGGCTCTTGTGCACTTTGATGACGTGCTTGTTGTTTCTGCTCCAGAAGACTTCAATATCCAGGCATTTATTTCGCTTGTTTCAGAGCATCTTCCTGAGGGTCCTATGTGGTTCCCAGAGGATATGGAGACTGACGCATTGCCAGAAGACCTGGTAGCAGAGTTTGTTCGCGAGAAGCTTTTGCTGAACCTTCGTCAGGAAGTTCCCCATTCCGTTGCCGTTGTCTGCGATTCCTATGAGGTTGCAACGGACGGTCACCTCTCTATTTCTGCCACCATTTTGGTTGAACGAGAAGGACAAAAGGGCATCGTAGTTGGCCAGGGCGGCTCTATGATTAAGCGCGTTGGTGTTGAGGCTAGAAAAGATCTAGAGAAACTGTTTGGTCGCAAGGTTTATCTTGACCTGCAGGTGCGCGTTCAGCCTCTCTGGAGACGTGATGCCAACGAGATTAAACGCCTAGGTTACTCAACTGAGGACTAATTGTGTCTGGTAGAAAGACCTCTCGTCTTAAAGCAATTGTGCTTGATAGAACAAAACTCGCTGAGCAAGACCTTATCTTAACCATGCTCTCCGATTCAGGAGAAGAGCGTCGCGCTGTCGCAAAGGGTGCTAGAAAGTCAGGCGGCCGCTTTGCAGCCCGCGTTGAACTCTTCTGCGAGCTAGACGTACTGCTGGCAGAAGGTCGCTCGCTTGACATCTTGTCCGAGGCAACCTTGCTTGAGCCGCACGCATCACTGCGCGGAGATCTTTCTAAGGTAGCAGCTGCGTCGGCAATCTGCGAAGCTGCACGCCTTTCGTGTATCGACGGCGTCGAAGACGCGTTTCTCTATCCACTGCTCTCTCGCGCTCTCAAAGCCTGCGAAGAAGTAGATGACGAGAAACACTTAGATCTTGTTGTCGCTGCTTATGTGTTTAAGGTTTTGGCACATGAAGGCTGGCGCCCTGAGTTGGAATCGTGCATTGCCTGTGGAGATGAAGCTCTAACGTACTTCTCGCCAGCTGCTGGTGGTGCATTGTGTGGAAGTTGTGCGCATGAGATTGAGGGAGCCATTGAGGTAACTCCGCTTGAGCTCTCGTGGTTGTCGTCGCTTCTAAAACTTACCTTTGACCAGCTTGTTATTGCTGAGATTGCTCCAAAAACTGCACTCTTTTTGCTCACAAGCGCGCATATTTGGGCAGCCACACACCTTGAAGCGCGCCTTAAAGCATTTGAATTTCTGCTCAGTATCTAGTTGAAGTGGATTTTTGCTAGCAAAGTTCACCAGTAACTGGTATCCTTTTGTAGGTTATTTCCTTGTTCTTAGGGGCTAGTCACTGCCGGCTACCTTCTCAGTACAAGGAGTATTCAACGCGAAAGGCGGTTTATTATGGCAGTAACTAAGGATCGTAAGGCTGAGCTCATTAAGCAGTACGGCAAGGACGAGAAGGACTCCGGTTCCGCACAGGTTCAGGTTGCTCTTCTTACTGAGCGTATTCGTCAGCTCACCGACCACATGAAGTCCCACCAGAAGGACTTCCACACTCGTCGTGGTCTTCTGATGCTCGTTGGTAAGCGTCGTCGTCTTCTTTCTTACATCAAGTCGAACGACATTGAAGAGTACCGTACTCTTATTGCTTCCCTGGGTATCCGCGACAACATCCAGTAAGTTGGCTTTTTAGGGCGCCGTCTGGCGCCCTTTATGTTTGAGGCCCGTTTGCAATGGGGCAAACGGAGATAGAAGAGGAAAGAAATGACTAAAGTAACTCACGAATTTGACCTCTATGGTAAGCACTACACCCTTGAGGCTGGTGAGCTCGCAAAGCAGGCAACAGGTGCCTGTATCGTTAAGTGCGGCGATTCCACCGTACTTCTCACTGCAGTGGTTTCCAAGGAGCGTAAAGATTACGACTTCTTCCCACTGACTGTTGATTTTATTGAGAAAATGTACGCAGTTGGTCGCGTTCCTGGTGGATACCTCAAGCGTGAGGCTCGTCCATCCGAGAAGGCAACCCTTACTGCTCGTATGATTGACCGTCCTCTGCGCCCATCCTTCCCAGATGGCTTCCGTAATGAGGTTCAGATTGTTGCAACTTCCCTTGTTGCTGATCAGGTAAACGCTGTTGATACCATCTCTGTCATGGGCGCTTCTGCTGCTCTGGCCGTTGGTGGCGTTCCTTTTGAGGGGCCACTTGCGTGCGTCCGTATTGGTCGCAACGCTGATACCGGCGAGTTCCTGGTTAACCCAACCTATGAAGAGCGCGATCACTCTGACCTTGACCTTGAGCTTGGCGGTTCTTCCACCTTTATTTCCATGCTTGAGGCTGGTGCAGATGAGATTTCCGAAGAGGATATGCTCTCCGCTATGGCATTTGGTCAGGAGGCAATTGCAGCCTTCTGCGAGGAGCAGAAGAAGTTTATTGCTAAGTGGGAAGAGGTTAACGGCCCTATCGTCAAGCGCGAGTACATCCTTGACGAGCCAATTGCTGAGGTCCATGACCGCATCTTTGCTTACTATGACCAGATGAGCGCTGCTCTTAAGGACGCTGACAAGCAGTCTCGTATGCAGAAGGTTGCTGACCTAATGGATGAGATCAAGGCCCAGTTCACCGAGGAGGAGCAGGAGCTTTGGAGCCGCGCTATTGCCGTTGAACTCAAGGGTCTTGAGAAGCACGCTATGCGCGTCATGGTTGTTGAGACCGGCGAGCGTGTTGACGGCCGTGTGGCTAACGAGATTCGTCCAATCATGGTCAAGCCTGATTATCTTCCACTTGTTCACGGTTCTGGTCTTTTCCAGCGTGGTCAGACTCAGGTTCTCTCCATTTGTACGCTTGGTATGCTCAACGAGTGGCAGCGTCTTGACACCATTGAGCCAATGGATGGCAAGCGCTACATTCACCACTACAACTTCCCACCATTCTGCACCGGTGAGACTGGCCGTATGGGCAGTCCAAAGCGCCGCGAGATTGGTCACGGAGCTCTTGCAGAGCGCGCACTTCTGCCTGTCATTCCTTCCGAGGAAGAGTTCCCTTACACCATCCGCGTTGTCTCTGAGGTAATGGAGTCCAATGGTTCTTCTTCCATGGCTTCTACCTGCGGTTCTACGCTTTCACTTATGGATGCAGGCGTTCCTCTGAAGCGTCCTGTTTCTGGTGTTGCAATGGGTCTTATCCAGGAGAACGGCAAGACTGTTGTTCTTACCGATATCCAGGGTCTTGAGGACTTCCTTGGCGACATGGACTTCAAGGTCTGCGGTACCACCAAGGGTATTACCGCAATGCAGATGGACAACAAGGCAACTGGTCTTACTCCAGAGATTCTGCGCAGCGCACTTCTCCAGGCTCAAGAGGGCCGTATGTTCATTCTGAACAAGATGCTCGAGCAGATTCCTGCACCTCGTACTGAGACCAAAGAGACCGCTCCACAGATTATCTCGCTTTCCATTCCAACCGATAAGATTCGCGACGTCATTGGCTCTGGCGGCAAGGTTATCCGTGGTATCCAGGAGGATACGGGCGCAACCGTTGACATCCAGGAGGATGGCACCGTCTTTATCGCTGGTACTAACGGTGCTGCCGAGGCTGCTGCAGAGCGCATCAAGGCTATTGTTAAGGTTCCAGAGGTAGGTGAGGAGTACACTGGCCGCGTTGTTGGCCTTCAGCCATTCGGCGCCTTTGTTGAGCTCCTTCCTGGCAAGGACGGTCTGCTTCATATTTCCCGCGTTGCACAGGGACGTGTCGAGAAGATCGAGGATGTCCTGGCTGTTGGCGACGAGGTTAAGGTTCAGGTCCTTGAGGTAGACGAGAAGGGCAAAATTTCTCTTGACCGTCTCGATAAGCCAGAGGCACCACAGGGTGCTCCAAAGAAGGACCGTGAGGAGCGTCGCCCACGTCGTCAGAACGACAACGGCAACTCTGAGCGCAGGCAACCACGTCGTCACCACGACGCATAAGGCACGCTCAAACTCAATGGGTTTCTCGCCACGCGAGGTCTTATAAAACATGAGGTATTGAAGAGAGCTTCGATGCATGTCGGAGCTCTCTTGTTATTCTGTTGAGATTTTGATTCTTTGGGAATATATAGCGTAATACGTGCAGATTTTTTATATAATTAAACAACATGTAGATTTTGCAAAAAGTCTTGTAGACGGCCCTTTGGGTTGCGTCTGTTATAGAAAGTTATTTGAAAGGAAAGCGTTTTAATGCCTAAGAAAGACCCAGCTCTTAAAGTCATTCCTATGGGCGGACTTGATGGCATTGGCAAGAACATGACCGTTTTTGAATACGGTAATGATATGGTGCTTGTTGATGCTGGTCTGATGTTCCCAGATGACGAACAGCCTGGTATTGACCTAGTTTTACCAGACTACACCTATGTACTTGAAAATGAAGATAAGCTTCGCGGTATTTTGATTACCCACGGTCACGAGGATCACATTGGTGCTCTTCCGTACCTGCTTATGGATCTTACTCGTAAGGTGCCAATCTATTCCAGTAAGCTCTCGCTTGGCTTTATTGAAGGCAAGCTTGCTGAGCACAAGATTGTGGGTACCAAGCTTCGTGAGGTTACTGATGGCTCAAAGGTCCAGCTTGGTGCCTTTGACATCACGTTCTTCTCGATGACTCACTCTATTCCTGCAGCTTTTGGTATTCATATGAAGACTCCTGCAGGAACGCTTATTCACTCCGGTGACTTTAAGCTTGATCAGACTCCAATTGATGGCGTCCGTCCAAACTACGCCGCTATCACCAAATTTGGCTCCGAGGGTCTTGACCTGTTGCTGTCTGACTCAACCAACGCTAATCGCCCTGGTATGACTCCATCCGAGGCTTCTGTTGGTGCGGCGCTTCGTCACATCATCAAGAATGCAACTGGTCGCGTCTTTGTTGCGTCGTTCTCAAGCCACATTCACCGCCTGCAGCAGGTGTGCGATGCCTCTGTTGCGGTAAAGCGTAAGGTTGTTGTTACCGGTCGCTCTATGATTACCAACACAAAGGTTGCGCGTGAGCTTGGCTACCTCAACATTGCCGATAAAGACATCATTGATGCGTACGATGTTGATAAACTCGCAGATGATCGCATTGTTGTTCTATGCACCGGTTCCCAAGGAGAGCCTCTGAGTGCTTTGGCACGCATGGCAAACGGAGAGCACAAGTCGCTTTCCATTCGTCCTCAGGACACCGTAATCATCTCTGCAACTCCTGTTCCAGGTAACGAGAAGAGCGTTCAATCCATCATCAACGCGCTCTCTAAGATTGGTTGCGAGATTTACGACAAGTCAAAGGCACTTGTCCACGTTTCTGGTCATGGTAGCCAGGAAGAGCTCAAGCTTATGCTTGGTATGGCTCGTCCAAAGAACTTCATGCCTGTTCATGGTGAGGCTGTTCACCTGCGTGCTCACGCAGAACTTGCTCAGCAGATGGGCGTTCCTGCTAATCGCATTTTCATTCTTGATAACGGCGACACGCTTGAGATGAGAAACGGCAAGGTTACTCGTGGTAAGACGGTTGAGTCTGGCGTAGTGTACGTTGACGGCCTCTCTGTCACCGACGCTAACCCTGTTGTCTTGCGCGATCGTCAGCGTCTTTCTCAGGACGGCATTGTTACCGCTGTGGTAACCCTTGTTGGTCGCAACCTTAAGCCAGGTGTTGTTGAGATTTCTGGCCGTGGTGTTTCATTTGCCGACGATGACGAGCTTATGAATGACGCACAGAATCTTGTGAGAAATTCAATCGAGAAAGCCTCTAAGTCCGAAGGCGCAAACATTGAGGCAATGAGAAAGAGCGTTCGTAATGCCCTTTCTAACTTCCTTTGGAGCAAAACTCGTACTCGACCAATGGTTATTCCGGTCATTATGGAGGTATAAGCCCAATGCCCTCTAAACGCACCTCAAACGCAGCAAAAAGAAATTCTAGAAACGCCGCTTCTGCCCAGGCAGTAGGCTTGAGCCCACTGCAGAACGATATCATTGGTGTTGTTCTTGCAGTGGTTGCAATTGCTCTGTTTTTGTCCATTATTGTCCCTTCTAACGCTGTTATTACCAGCGCAATGGGTCATGGGCTCAAGCTCTGTTTTGGTACGGGAGCGCTACTTTTTCCCATTGCAGTATTTGTCTTTGCTATGACCTTCTTTATGCGTGATGATCAGGGAATCTCTACGCGTATTGCTATTGGTCTAACGCTGGACGTTCTTGCTGCCCTTGCTCTTATTTCACTTAACTTCCCAGGTGCCGAGGCTGCTCCAGATATGCTTCTGGGCACAAAAGTCCTAGAGGCTGCCGGCGGTTATGTGGGCGGCGGTATTGCTTGGGTTTTGCTGCGCTTTGTTGGCCGCGTGGTGGGTAATGTCCTTTTGGTTGGCTTTATTATTGCCGGTGTTGTTATCTGCGGTTTCTCCATTTCTGACATGGTTGAGCGCGTAAGCTTCCGCCTGGATGAAGCGCGCGAGAATCATCGCTACCGTAAAGAAGAACGTGCTCTTGCAAAAGAAGAGGCACTTTACGCTGCAAATGCTCCACAGCCTGCAAAGAAGCAGGGTAGACGTGGCGCAAACAACCAGTCTTCTCTCTTTGACGAGACCGGTGAAGGGGAGACCACATATCTGGGCAATCGCAAGACTTCTGTCATTAAGCGTGACGCCCGTCTTTATGAGGAAGAAGAGGCGCAAGAAGACGCAGGAGATGCTCCTACTACGCTCCTTGATAAGGCTAAGAATAAGCTGCGATTTAAGAAGAAAGACCAGCCAGATGATGCAGTTGTCGAGAAAAACGATGTTTCTGTAGCTGATGTTGCTCCTACAACAAAACAGGCTAAACCTAAGAGCAAAGCTAAAACGACACCCGATTTTCTCGCCACACCTGACCAGCTCAAAAGGCCAGGTGACGACGATGAGTCGTATGAGCTGCCACCATTTACCATTCTGAAGACAAACAAGAACTCGGCCACTTCTGCCGTAAGCGATGATGAGCTTGAAGCTACAGCTCAGAGACTCCAGGCTACGCTTGAGGAGTTTGGCCTTTCCAGCCAGGTGGTTGGTTGGACTGCAGGTCCTTCTGTTACTACGTTTAAGATTTCGATGGGCGAGGGTGAGCGCGTCAACAAGATCACCAATCTTGAGGACGATATTGCGCTTTCACTTGCGGCAAAGTCTGTTCGTATTTTTGCACCAATTCCGGGAACTTCTCTAGTTGGTATTGAGATTCCTAACGAGAAAGCCCAGGCAGTCAACTTGGCTGACGTTCTTCCGTTTGCAAAGGGCGGTCCTCTTGAGTGTGCCTTTGGTCGCGATTCTGAGGGCAAGCCAATTGTTGTTGACCTTGCAAGTCTTCCTCACTTGCTGGTAGCAGGTACTACCGGTTCTGGTAAGTCCGTCCTGCTCAACGCTATTGTTATGTCTATGCTCATGCGCGCAACTCCTGAGCAGGTCCGCCTTATCATGGTTGACCCAAAGCGCGTTGAGTTTACGGGTTACGCTGGTCTTCCTCACCTGTATGTTCCAGTTGTTACCGAGCCAAGGCAGGCCGCAAGTGCGCTTCAGTGGGGCGTCACCGAGATGGAGCGTCGCCTTAAGGTGTTTGAGCACTACAAAGTGCGTGACATTAAGACGTACAACAGAAATGTTGATGGCGATAAGTACGCTGATATGGAGAATCCTCCAAAGCACATGCCGTACTTTGTCATTGTCATCGACGAGCTTGCTGACCTTATGATGGTTGCGGGCAAAGACGTTGAGTCTTCCATTGTCCGTATTGCTCAGCTTGGTCGTGCTGCAGGTATTCACCTGATCGTTGCAACGCAGCGTCCTTCTGCAGACGTCGTAACTGGTCTGATCCGTGCAAACATTGATAACCGTGTTGCGCTCTCAGTTGATAACTCTTTGAACTCCCGCATTATTTTGGACCAAAAGGGCGCCGAGCAGCTGCTGGGTAAGGGTGACATGCTGGTTAAACTTCGTGGTAAGAAGCCTAATCGCGCACAGGGTTGCTGGGTCTCTGACGAGGAGATCGAGGAGACCGTTAAGTACATCCGCACTCAGCGCGTGGCCGAATATCACGACAACATCTTGACCGTTGCAACTCCAACACAGGCCGAAGGCGCTGGTGGAGTTGGTGGCATGGCGCAGGCAGACGACCCACTTATTTGGGAAGCTGCACGCATTATTGTGGATTCTCAGCTAGGTTCTACATCTAGTTTGCAAAGAGCACTCTCTGTTGGGTATGCTCGTGCTGGTAGAATTATGGATATGCTTGAGGCAAAAGGTGTTGTTGGCCCAGCTAACGGATCAAAGCCTCGAGAAGTTCTTATCGATAAAGATGCTCTTGAAGAGCTCAAAGTTCAAGACGCTGCCTATAGGGAGGTAGAGTAAGCATGCCACGCCCTCGTTTTAGTGAGATGCTCGTAGAACGTAGACGTCAGCTCGGGCTTTCTATCACTCAAGCATCAAAGATTCTTCGCCTCAAGGAGCAGGCACTTATTGCTTTTGAGGAAGGCGATTTTACGAATATGCCTCAGAGTGGTTATGCTCAGGGCATGCTTTCTTCGTATGCTCGCTACCTAGGACTTAATCCGCGTGAGATTGTAGACCTCTTCCAGGAGGAGAGCTACGAATTTGAAAACGGCACCTATTCTCATGAGTTGCGTCGCCGTACCCGCGATACTCAGTCTGGTCGTGGCATTGCTGGTTATGACGTCGTAAACGAGTCCGGTAGCAGGCCAAAGGCATACGTACAGTACCACGGTCTTCTCCCCACATCGGGAGGACCAGCTGGCGATATGGGTGCGTTTGCAACTACGTCTGGTGTTCGCTCCAGACAAACTGGCGTGCCTCTGGGCGCTCAGGCATCTGAGGAGGATGCTGGCGGCTACTCGTATTCTCGCTACGCCACAGGTCATGCCTACAATGCCGGTATTGAGGAAGCATCCCGTCAAAAAACTATGGCAAGTCGTACACGTGGTGGCGTTCAGCGTAGACGTGTAGGTATTGCGGGCGTTAGCATGCCAGCTTACAAAGACGATGTAACCAGAAGAACTGTTGCTCCAAGCGATTACACCGATGACCTTCGTTATGACAATGTAACTGCTTCTTACGAGCGCGCATCAACCATTTCTGGCCGTCGTGGATCAAGAAATATTGCGCAGGTAGATAGGCCTAATGTCCGCCGTCGCCAGCCATCTGGCGCTGCTGCTCAACAACGTCGTGCTCCTCAAAGACCAGGCGTTATGGGAGCACTTCAGAATTACTTCTCTGACACAGGACGCACTATTGCCACTGTGTTTGCTCTTGTTGTTGTGATTATTACTGCCGTTTTGCTGTTCAGCGTTCGTTCCTGCATGACAGCTCGTACTACGCCTACTACAACAAAGACAGTAAGCGTTAATAATTCAACAACTGATTCTTCAAAGAATTCCACTACTACAAATAGCAACACGGACACTTCTAAGAAGGATTCAACTGATGCTTCTAAGAGCACCACTACAACTGAGCCAAAGAAGGAAGAGACTCCTAAGCAGACTACCGTAGTGGTTACTGTTGCAGATGGTCAGACCAGTTGGGTTGAGATTACTGTTGATGGTAAGAGTGTTGAGGCTGATGCAATCACTGGTCCTTGGTCTCAGACATACACCGTCACTGATTCCATGAACGTTCTTGCAGGCACTCCTGGCGCCGTCGCTGTAACTGTTAACGGTACTGCTAAGCCATTTGACGCAAATGCTTCAGGTATTGGCACCTTGACCATTCAGGGCACTAAGCCTGCTGACAGTACTGCAGCAAATGCTTCTGGAACTCAAACAAACAGCACGTCAACAAGTACTACTGGTGGAACTTCTGGCACCACTAACAACCAGAATTCCAACAGCAATTCAAACAATAACTAAACGCCATGGGGCGAGAAGTTCTTCTCGCTCAGGTAATACGGAGGGGAAATGGCTAAAGAATCAAGCTTTGACGTTGTGTCTGAAGTAGACATGATGGAAGTTGATAATGCATTTCAGCAGGCAGCTCGTGAGCTAACTCAGCGCTACGATCTTAAAGATTCTGGTGCAACACTTGAGCTCTCTAAAAAAGAGGGTAAGTTCACTATTGAGGCTCCTGCAGATTTTGTTGCATCTCAGGTGAGGGATGTTCTTGGCTCCAAGCTGGTAAAGCGCGGAATTGATCTTACTGCTATTCGTTGGGGAGATCCCATTCCTGCAGCAGGCTCTACCGTGCGTCAGATTGGCTCAATTGTTTCTGGAATTGACCAGGAGACTGCCAAGAAGATCGCTAAAGATATTCGTGATATGAAAGTTAAGGCTAAGGCAATCGTTGAGGGCGATAAGCTGCGTGTTTCTAGCGCTTCTCGCGATGTTCTTCAGTCTGTGATTGCAAGCCTTAAGGAGAAAGACTATGGCCAGCCCCTCCAGTTCAACAACTATCGATAGGGGCTACAACGTCCTATACATCACGTTAGGATGCGCTAAAAACGAGGTTGATACAGACCGCATGCGTGCGCGTCTTTTGGCCTCTGGTTTTGGTGAAGTTGCAGATCCAGACTCAGCAGACATTGCAATTATCAACACCTGTTCATTCTTGGCTTCAGCAACAGAGGAGTCTATTGAGACTACGCTTGAGATTGCTGAAGGCGCTTCCGAGGGAGTCCGTAAGCTGCCCATTATTATGTGTGGCTGCGTTCCTTCCAGATATGGTTCAGAGCTTAATGAGCAGCTTCCCGAAGTTGCTGCGTTTGTTCCGGCAGATCAAGAAGATGGCATTGTCAGCGTTGTTGCAGACGTTCTGAATATCCCTGAGCCTACGCAGTCAATTGTTGCTGCCCATGGAATGCTGCGCACCATTGATGGTGCCAGTGCATTCGTAAAGATTTCCGAGGGCTGTGATAGATTCTGCGCTTTCTGCGCCATTCCGTACATTCGTGGTCACTATCACTCAAGGCCCGCTGAAGAGATTCTTCAAGAGGTACATGAGCTGATGGAAGGTGGTGTTCGTGAGGTCATTCTGATTGGCCAGGACACCGGTATCTGGGGCTCGGATATGCCTGATACAGCAGATGGCCAGACTCCAACGCTTGCTAAGCTTATGCAGCAGGTTGCTGAGGTAGTTCGTCCGTATAAGGGATGGATTCGCGTTTTGTATCTGCAGCCAGAAGGTATGACCGATGAGCTCATCAGCACTATTCGCGATACACCTGAGGTTCTGCCTTATATTGATATTCCAATTCAGCACTGCAACGAGCGCATTCTTAAGCGCATGGGTCGTTCTGGCTCTACACAGGAGCTTCGTGAGCTTTTTGATCGCCTCAGAACTGAGATTCCTGACATGGTTCTTCGAACTACGGGAATGTGTGGCTTCCCAGGCGAGACAGATGATGAATCAGACGAGCTCTTCGACTTTATTCAGGAGCAGGAGTTTGATTACACTTCCGTCTTTACCTATTCGCCAGAAGAGGGAACTCTGGGCGCAAAGATGTCTGATCAGGTTCCAGACGAGGTAAAAATTGAGCGTACTCAGCGCTTGCTTGACCTTGTAGAGCAGCTCGGTTTTGCAGCCACCGCTCGTCACGTTGGCGAGCGCTGCGAGGTCATTATCGACGGAATTGAAGAATCCGACGAAGGCACTGAGCTTATCGGCCACACGTGGTTCCAGGCTCCAGACTGTGATGGCGCTGTTCACATTGCAGAGGGAGAGGCCGCAGTCGGAGATATTGTCCTTTGTGACCTGGTAGATTCTTTCTGCTATGAAATGATTGGCGAGATCGTAGACACTACAGACACACAGTCTGGCGAGAAAACCGTTTAGTTGGGGATAGGTCATGTCATCAAAGACAATTTGGACACCTGCAAATATTGTTACCTGTGCTCGTGTGGTCTTAGTGCCCTTTTGGCTTCTCTTGGCGCAGCTTTTAGGTGTATCTCTGGCAGATTCTCTGACAACACCTGGTTTTAAACTTGGAGCTTTTCTTGTTTTTATCGGCTATGTCGTCATTTCTTTGACCGATAAGCTTGATGGTTACCTTGCTCGTAGTAGAAATGAAGTTACTACCTTTGGTAAGTTCTTAGATCCAATTGCCGATAAACTCGCTGTTGTTGTAGCTCTTTTTGTACTTCTAGAGTGGCATATGGTTTCTCCTTGGGTGCTCTTAGTAATTGTTGCACGTGAGTTTTTGGTATCGGGCCTTAGGATGGTTGTTGCTTCAAAGGGAGTTGTTATTGCAGCTTCTGACTTGGGTAAATGGAAGACTGCAACAACTATGGTTGCTATCTGCGGTTTACTCTTCTTGCCAAGTATTCCTGGTGGAATGATTCAGGATGTTTTGCTCTTTATCTTCAACGTATCTATGTGGGTTGCAGTAGTTCTAACGGCCTGGTCAGGAATTGACTACTTTGTAAAGTCTTGGCAATACATTGCTGAAGTTTAACAAGATGGCGTCTCTCTGAGGCGCCATATTTGTATAAGATAAGCTTATGTGCAGGTCAAACGGTTTTGTGCTTAATGAAAAGTTGTGATTCAAATGTTTTCATCTGAAGTTCTTTCAGAAGCTCAAAGTGTTATTTCAGATGCCCTTGCATCAGGTATTACCATAGCTTCTGCCGAGTCTTGTACGGGAGGACTTGTTGCAGGCGCTCTTACAGCCATCTCTGGATCATCAAGTGTGCTTAAAGGCTCTGTTGTAAGCTATACCATTGAGATTAAGCAAAAGGTATTAGGCGTTTCAAAAGACATTTTTGATGAACCGTCCCTTGGCGCTGTTTCTGAGCCCTGCGCAGCTCAAATGGCTTCAGGCGTTAGAGACGTTATTGGATCAGATATTGCAGTTTCCGTTACAGGAATAGCTGGCCCAACAGGAGAAGAGCCTGGTAAACCAGTTGGAACAGTTTGGTTTGGTATTGACAGCAAAAACTTTACCCATACGGTCTGCAAACATTTTTCTGGTAATAGGGAACAGGTGCGAGAAGCTGCTGTTTTGCAGGCCTTACAATTAATTCATGAAGCTATTGTGAAGGCTTAAAACCCGATTTTAATAGGGAAACTCAAAACTAGTTTGTTTTGAGCTTCTTATTTTCTGCGACTATGCAGGACTTATACAGCCAAATTTGCAATTAAGAAGAAATAAGCTGTTCAAGAGCGGAAAAATAGAGGAAGGAATTCAGACAAATTCCCTCTATAGAGTATATGTTTGACGTTGACATAGAACGTCTGTTCTTATAATATTCTAGTAACAAAAAGAGCAAGGAGTACCAATGGCTAAAAAGTCCGTTTCAAAAGAGATTAAGGCTCGTACTACTGGTGATGAGAGAGATGAGGTTATCTCTTCAACTACCGCAGAAATCGAGAAAAAATTTGGCGCAGGCGCAATTATGCGTTTAGGCGAGGGTGGTCCTGCCTTTGATATTCAGGCTATTCCAACTGGCTCACTTGCTCTTGATGCCGCACTGGGTATTGGTGGTGTTCCTCGCGGTCGTATTGTAGAGATTTATGGTCCAGAGTCTTCTGGTAAGACAACTCTTTCCCTAGAAATTCTTGCAGAAGCTCAGGCATTGGGTGGCGTTGTAGCATTTATTGACGCAGAGCACGCACTGGACCCAGGCTATGCGGCTCGTATTGGTGTTGATATTGATGACGTTCTTATCTCTCAGCCAGATACTGGTGAGCAGGCTCTAGAGATCTGTGACATGCTTGTTCGCTCAGGCGCTATTGATGTTGTGGTTGTAGACTCCGTTGCTGCTCTTGTTCCTCGTGCAGAGATTGAGGGAGAAATCGGCGATTCTAGCGTTGGTCTTCAGGCTCGTCTTATGAGTCAGGCTCTCCGTAAATTAGCAGGCTCTCTTTCTAAATCTAATACGCTCTGTATTTTCATTAACCAACTTAGAGAGAAGATTGGCGTTATGTTTGGTAGCCCAGAGACCACTTCTGGTGGTAGGGCTCTTAAGTTCTTCTCCACTGTACGCATGGATATTCGCCGCGTTGACAGCATTAAGGTTAATGGAGAAAACGTTGGTAACCGTGTTCGCGTTAAGGTTGTAAAGAACAAGGTTGCTCCACCTTTTAAGGTTGCTGAGTTTGACATTATGTACGGTCAGGGCATCTCTAAAGAAGGCTCCATTCTTGATATGGCTGTTGACTTTGAGATTGTTAACAAGTCTGGTGCTTGGTTCACTTATGAGGGTGAGCGTCTTGGCCAGGGTAGAGAAGCTGCTAAAGCTTTCCTTACGGCTAATCCAGACCTTATGGAAGAGATTGATCACAAAGTACGAGTTGCTTGTGGTCTTGTATTTGATGAAGATTCCGAAGTTGGTACTCCAGTTGCAACGGAAGATTCTGCTGAATAATGTCAGAGATTTCTTGGACAATTGAGCTTCCACAAAAGAAACAAGCAGTTCTTGGTCAAGCAAAGCCCAAGGCAAAGATTATTTTAGAAACTGAAGTTGGAGGAACAGAGGAATTCTTTGTTCCTCCAACAGTAGCTCGAGCTCTTTTGAGTAAAGAGAAAGACGGTGTTTTTACCCCTTCTTCTCGAAATGAATTTTTGTATGAGGTTAAAGAGATTTCAACTCAGTGTATTAAAGCTCGCATTGAGGCGTTGATTGTAAAAAGGGACTACTCTACAGCTGAGCTCCAAAAAAAGCTCATGCTTGATGGCTATCAGAAGAATGTAAGAGACCCTGCAGTGCAGAGGGCTGTTGAAGTTGGTTTGATTAATGACAGTCGTTTTGCAGACGTCTATATACGTTCTAAAATTTCACAAGGCTGGGGTCCTCTTAAAATTAAAACTGAAATTTCTAAAAAAGGAATTGAAGTTGAGACACTCCCTGGATGGCCTGACGCTTATTTTTCTGACGTGGATGAATTTGAAGTTGCGTATTCTTTGGCCCAGAGAAAACACCTATCGGGAAAAAATGATTATGAGAAGCTTGTCAGGTTTCTCGCCACAAAGGGATATTCATTTTCTATAGCGTCATCTGTTGCTAAAAAGATTTTGGATGAAAACGCCACATCTGAATGATTATATTTGCTTAGCTTATAAGTCTGTTGTATTGGTGTACTTTACTTTTCCTACCTGCTATTTATTGACAAAAGTTACAATGCTCTATACGATAAATATGCCGTGAATAGGCTCATTTCCGCTGGGCAACCAGCGTCACGTATACAGTAGGTATCTCATACATTTGATCTATCTCTGAATGTGGCATGACCAGCCAATGAATCCTGCTCATGGCGGGTTCTTTAGATACTGTTGTATCTAAAGTCTCCTGAACACTTTTGTAATCGCCATTTGAGGAGTAGGTATGGAATTAGCAGCAGTAGGCATTGTTTGCCTTCTTGTGGGAGTAGGCCTTGCATACGGCGTACTCTCTAACATTAGTAATTCAAAGATTAAAACTGCAGAACAGCAGTTAAAAGATGCTCAGACTAATGCAGATCGTATTGCTTCTGAAGCAGCTCGCCAGGCAGAAACAGTTAAAAAAGAAGCTGTTCTTGAGGCTAAAGAAGAAGTTCTGCAGCTTAAGCAGGCAGCAGAGGCAGATGAGAAAAAACGTAAAAGTGAGCTTCGTAGCATGGAGAATCGTATTCTTCAGCGTGAAGAGTCCCTTGATCACCGTACTGATGCACTAGAGAAGCGTGAGCATCAGCTCTCCAGCCTTCAGGGCCAGCTTGATCGTCGTAAAAACGATTTGGATTCTCTTGTTTCTCAGCAGTCTCAAGAGCTTGAGCGCATTGCAGCTCTTACAAAAGATGAGGCTCATGATGAGCTTCTATCTCGTGTTCGTTCTGAAAGTGTTCGCGATGAGGCTATGATTCTTCGTGAGTCTGAGCAGCGCGTTCGTGCACAAGCAGATAAAACTGCACGTGAGATTATTTCTACCGCTATTCAGCGTGTCGCTGCAGATCAGGCTTCTGAGATTACAGTAACTTCCGTCCATATCCCATCTGATGATCTTAAGGGTAGGATTATTGGACGTGAGGGTAGAAACATTCGTACCTTCGAGCAGGTATCTGGTGTTTCTCTTGTTATTGATGACACTCCAGAGACTGTAGTTCTCTCAAGTTTTGATCCAGTCCGCCGTGAGACCGCTCGTGTTGCACTTGAGAACCTCATTGCAGACGGTCGTATTCATCCAGCACGTATTGAGGAGCTCTACAAGAAGGCTGAGGCTCTTGTTAACGAGCGTGTTCTTGAGGCTGGCGAACAGGCTGCATTTGATTGTGGTATTCACGATCTTCATCCAGAGATCGTAAAGACTCTTGGTAAGCTTCGCTACCGTACTTCTTACGGTCAGAACGTTCTTGCTCACTCTGTTCAGGTTGCAGTACTTTGCGGCATTATGGCTGAAGAGCTTGGCCTTGAGCCTGCTCCAGCTAAGCGCGCTGGTCTGCTTCATGACCTTGGTAAGGCAATTGACCACGAGGTTGAGGGTCCACACGCTGTAATTGGTGCAGATCTTGCTCGTCGTCATGGTGAGCGCCCAGAGATTGTTCACGCCATTGAGGCCCACCATGCAGACATTGAGCCAAACACTGTTCTTGACATGCTTGTTATGGCTGCAGACGCTATTTCTGCTGCACGTCCTGGTGCTCGTCGTGAGTCTGCTGAGAACTACATCAAGCGCCTTGAGAAGCTTGAGGCTATCTCCAACGCACACGAGGGCGTTGAGCGTACGTATGCGATGCAGGCTGGCCGTGAGCTTCACGTAATGGTTGAGCCTCAGATGATTAGCGATTCCGAGGCAACTGTTCTTGCTCACGATATTGCTAAGCAAATTGAGGACGAGATGGAATACCCAGGACAGGTTCGCGTTGTTGTTATTCGCGAGTCTCGTGCTGTAGACGTTGCTAAGTAATTTATGGCAGCCACCTCTACTGACTTAACAGGTTTTGTCGCCTCCATGGGAGGTGAGCGCGCACTCCGTGTCGAGGAATCCCTCGGCGCGGGGTACGTTCGTTTACGCGTTGCAGAAGCAGAGCGTAGACAGGCAAAGCATGATATTCGTTCGGTAGAAGATATTGTTATCGAGCTCTTGCGTAATTCTCGCGATGCTGGTGCTCGTCACATTTATGTTGCAACGTCAAAAGAAGGTGCGCTCAGAACTATCACCATGCTTGATGATGGTCAGGGCATTCCAAAAGACATGCAGGAGAAAATCTTTGAAGCTCGTGTAACTTCAAAGCTTGAGAGCATGCATATGGACCGTTGGGGAATTCATGGCCGAGGCATGGCTCTCTATTCAATCAAAGAAAACTGTGAATCGGCCCAAGTTGTGGCTTCGGCTTCGGGACTTGGTTCTGTTATTCAGATTGTGGTAGACACTACTAAAATTTCTGAGCGAGTAGATCAGTCTACTTGGCCAACCTGTGGTTTGAATGAGGATGGAATCAAAACAACCGTTAAAGGTCCTCATAACATTATTCGTACCTGCTGTGACTTTGCGCTTGAGGTCAAAGGCTCGTGTGAGGTAATGCTGGGCTCTGCTGCAGAGATTGCAGCTACTGCTCGTCGCAGAATTGCACAGACGCTTGATATCGCTGACCTGCTATTTGTTGAAGGCTTTGAAAACGTGCCTATTCTCGAGCGCTTCAGGGCCGCAGCGGATGCAACAGAGCTTTCTGAGGTTTGTAAGTCTCTTGGTCTTTCAATGTCAGATAGAACTGCTCATAGAATTATTGCTGAGCAGATTAAGCCTTTGCGTAGTGTGTATGCACAGGTCAGCCACACTGTTGAACCTGAAGGGGTTTCTCGCGAAATTGATCTGATGAAAGACCACCGAGGCCTCAAGATGAGTAAGGCTGATATCAGCAGTTTTTCTCGAAAAATGGAGCAGAGCTTTGCTGATTTGTCCGAGAAATACTATGTTTCTTTGACGTCTGAGCCTCGTGTCCGTGTAAGTAAAAACAAAATTGTTGTGACTTTTGATATTGAGTCGCAAGAGTAGAACAAACGCACAATAATTGGAGCACTCATGGGTTTGCTTAAAGTTTCAAGTAAGTCTTCACCAGCTTCTGTAGCAGGAGCTATTGCGGGACTGGTTAAAGATAATGAGCCTGTTATGCTCCAGTGCATTGGTGCGGGTGCAGTCAACCAGGGCATCAAAGCTATTGCTATTGCGCGTGGCTTCTTGATTCCTTGCGGTCTGGATATCACCTGTGCTCCAACATTTTCTGATATCGAGATTGCAGGGGAGAGTAGAACTGCAATAAAAATTGCCATTTATGTCCACACATTGTCTGCTCCCGATACGCAGACGCCAGCTGTTAGTCCCACTGAGTATGACGAGGTACTTTAAGTATGATTGAAAATTCCGAGCTCGTAGGAAAAACGTATCACATCAAAACTTTTGGCTGCCAAATGAATCTGCACGATACAGAGCGTGTCTCTGGTCTGCTTGAGGCTTGTGGCTGCAATGAGGTTTCAGATACTGATGACGCTGATATTGTCATCTTCATGACCTGTAGCGTCCGTGAGAACGCCGATCAGCGTCTCTATGGTCAGGCTTCTGCGATGGTGAGTGCTCCAACGCCTCCATCAGGCAAGCGTATTGTTGCTATTGGCGGCTGCATTGCACAGCGTGATGGCGAGAAACTCCGTGAAAAGGTTCCAGCTGTTGACGTTGTGTTCGGTACCAGCGCACTTGCAAGCTTGCCAGAACTTCTCACCAGTGCATTTAGGGGCGAGAATGACCGTGTAGCCGTAGACACTTCTGAGGAGGGCAAGGGCTTCTCCACAGATCTGCCGAGCAACCGTGCTCAGCAGTATCACGCTTGGGTGCCTATCATGACTGGTTGCAACAATTTCTGCACGTATTGCATTGTTCCTTACGTTCGCGGTCGTGAGCGCAGTCGCACCTTTGAGGCTGTTATTGGTGAGTGCGAGCGTCTTGTCGCAGATGGCGTTCGTGAGATTACCCTTCTTGGCCAAAACGTTAACTCATATGGTCGCGATCTCTACGGTAAGCCTCGTTTTGCAGAGCTTTTGCGTGCCGTGGGTCAGACGGGCGTTGAGCGAATCCGTTTTACCTCATCGAATCCAAAAGATCTTACTGATGAGACTATTGCGGCTATGAAGGAAACGCCAGCTGTCATGCCTCATCTTCATCTTGCGGTTCAAAGTGGCTCTACGCGTGTTCTTAAGAAGATGAACCGCAGCTATACACGAGAAGAGTACTTAGACGTGGTTTCTCGCCTGCGTGCGGCTATTCCAGGACTGGCGCTTTCAACAGACATTATTGTTGGCTTCCCCGGAGAGACAGAGGAAGACTTTGAGGATACGCTTTCTTTGGTCAAAGAAGCTGGGTACTCTTCTGCGTATACCTTCATTTACTCTAAGCGTCCAGGCACTCCTGCGGCAAAATACGAAGACAACACGCCTCACGAGGTCATCCAGGAGCGCTTTGACAGGCTTGCAGAGCTTGTGGCTCAGCAGGCACACGACGCTAACCAGGTAGATCTCAATACTACACAGGCAGTTCTTGTTGAGGGAACTTCCAAGCGTGACAATACCGTTATGGTGGGACATAGCGAGAAGAACCAAACAGTTCACTTCAATTTGCCAGAAGGTTACACGCCAGAAGATCTTATCGGCAAAATTGTTGATGTTCATATTGATGAGGCTCGTACCTGGTATTTGCGCGGAACCATGGAGTCTGATCCTCGATGAGCTCTCGTGGCTCGGTTATCTGCATTGTAGGCCCCACGGCTTCGGGCAAAAGCTCCTTGTCTGAGCTGGTAGCTAAGAAGCTTGAGACCTCTGTCATTTCTGTTGACGCAATGCAGGTTTATCGTGGTATGGATATTGGCACTGCTAAAACTCCTGTTGAGGAGCGAGAAGTTCCTCTTCTCATGGTAGATTGTGCCAACATTTCAGAAGAATATTCTGTCCAGATGTTTCAAGTGGCAGCTCGTGAAGAAGCCCATAAGATTATTAAAGCTGGTAAAACACCTGTATTCTGTGGCGGAACGGGTCTTTATCTTGATTCGATTATCGATCAGATGGAGTTTCCCTCAGGGTCAATCGAGTCTCCTGTAAGAACTCGCTATGAAAAGCTTGCTAAAGAGCTTGGTGCTGAGGGCCTGCACGAATTTCTCGCCACAAAAGATGCAGCAAGTGCAGAGCTTATCCATCCAAATAACGTACGACGCGTTGTAAGGGCTTTAGAGCTCTTGGAAGAGGGCAAGTCGTATGCAACTCATCATGAGGGCCTAAAGGCTCATACACCGTACTTTGACGCCCAGATATGGGGTCTTACGATGGGCCGTCAGCGCCTTTATGAGCAAATAAACCTCCGAGTTGACCTTATGTTTGAGCAAGGGCTTGTTGAAGAGGTTCAAGCGCTTATTGAGTCCGGTCTCTCTGAAAATTGCACGGCTGGCCAGGCAATTGGCTACAAAGAGTTCTTTGCATATTTTGCTGGTGAACAGTCGCTTGAGCAAACATGTGAGCTTATTAAACAGCACACCAGACAGTATGCAAAGCGACAGATTTCTTGGCTTAAACGAGATGGTCGAGTCAGGTGGCTTGATATGGATCGGCTCACGCCTGAAGATGCGCTCGAACTGATTCTTGCGCAGCATGCTGACGTACAATGCTAGTAGGACGCATCAAAAACTAACGTATTTACCTTGTCTTAGATGGGGAGTTTATGGGTCGTTTTGTTCCATTTTCTACAGCTCCTAAAGTTGAACGAGCAATTCTTGTAGGCGTTGATTGCGGTAAAAGCGATTGGTCGCTTGAAGAATCAATGGACGAGCTTGAGCGTCTGACACAAACTGACGGCGCTGAAGTCTTTATGCGCCTTACACAAAAGCTTGATGCTCCCGTTCCTAAGACGTTTATTGGTAAAGGCAAAACCGAGGAACTTGTTTCTCTGGTAAGAAACACCAATACTGACGTTGTCATCTTTGATGATGAGCTCACGCCTTCTCAGCAATCTAATCTAGAAAAATTACTTGGCAAGCCTGTTAAAGTTATTGACCGAACAGCGCTCATTCTTGATATTTTTGGTATTCACGCGCGCACTAAAGAAGGACGACTTCAGGTACAGCTTGCACAGCTTCAGTACGTACTTCCAAGGCTTCGTGGCATGTGGAGTCACCTGGTAGGCGAGCAAACTCGTGGTGGAATTGGTAGCCGATTTGGCCAGGGTGAAAGCCAGCTTGAGGTTGACCGTCGCCTTATTAGAAAGCGCATTTCAACCTTGAAAAATGAGCTCAAGCAGCTCAGCCAAAGGCGAGAAGTTCAGTCAAAGTCCAGGTGGAATTCTGGAACGTTTAGTGTCTCACTTGTTGGATATACCAATGCTGGTAAGTCAACTCTTCTGAATCAACTTACAGGCGCGGATGTATATGCAAAAGATGAACTCTTTGCAACTCTTGATCCAACTACCAGAGCACTTTCTCTTGATGAAGGCAGAAAGATTGTTCTTACGGATACTGTTGGATTTATTCAAAAGCTCCCAACTAATCTGATTGAGTCTTTTAAATCTACCTTGGTAGAGGCTCAAGAAGCAGATCTTCTTCTGCTAGTTGCAGATGCAACTGATAAGAATCTTTCTAAAGAAATAGCAGTTGTTCGTAGTATTTTGAAAGACATCGAGGCTGATAAAAGTGATCAGATTCTTGTATTAAACAAGGTTGACCTACTTGATGACCAAGAGCTTCAAATGCTCAGAGCACTCTATCCAGATGCTGTATTTATTTCTGCTCAGGAAGGTATGGGCATTAACGGCCTTCTCCACAAGATTCAAGAAATAGCTAGCGCCGGCGACAAGGTGGTTAGTGCACTTATTCCGTTCAACAAAGGTGCTCTTGTTAAGTCTGTTCATGAGAGGTGTCAGCTTTTGCATGAGCAATATGTTGCTGAAGGGCTTTTACTGTCAGTTAAAGCCGACACGTATATGCAGGCACTTTTAGAGCCGTACGTGGTGTCAGAAGACGATATTCTGACTGACGAATAAGGCAATAAGCAGCAAAATTGGTTGATGCAAAATGTAAATGAGAAGTGAATGTCTTCCCATCTCTGTTATGAGGGGAAGAGAGAATCTTTTCATCCAGTTGGGATATCCAGCTTCTTTAAACTGTCTGTTAAAAGCAGCACCACTTAAATACAAGAACAAATAGGGGAGTAATGGGTAGTAATCTCCTGATGAAAAAGATGGAGAAGGAAATCCAGCCCAGGCAAAATATGGTGTTTGGTATAACTCTTTAGGTAACGAGAAAACCATGTTGCCTATACCAATATGGCCACTAGAAATTGGAATACAAACGACAAAAATTAAAAGCAAAAGAATTGCTGCTGCATATCCTTTTGGTGGAACAGCGAAACGTGAAATAAGAGCTTCAACCAAGGTGCATGAGGCCATACAAAAGAAGATTCCAAACGTAATGGGAGTATCAACTTTTGCAAAGGTAGTTGCTGCAAATATTGCTAAGGCTACAAGGCCATAAACTCCTGCACGCTTAAAAGAATCTTTAGAGAAAGCGCACATACAACCAGCAATAAAAATAAAAGGATATGAGATTGATGGTATCCAGATTTGCATAAGCAGGGGTGTAAACCACGTTAGTTTAACGTGCGAGATAAAGAACAAATCATAGGTAAAGTGAAACAGAATCATTGAAACTACCGAGATACCTCGTATAGTGTCAAAAAACGTTATTCTCCCTTTGGTTTGTTTTAACTCAGCACCCATACTGTGACTATGAAATTGATCTAATAAGTGCAGTAACCCTACCTAAAATGACAGGATTTTGTACGTAGATTGGCTCCATAAAGTCATTTTCTGGTTGAAGACGAATGCGATCGTTTTCTCTGTAGAACGTTTTAACTGTTGCAGAATCATCAATAAGAGCAACAACAATTTCTCCATCATGGGCATCTTGCTGCTCTTTTACAACAATATAATCGCCATCAAAAATACCAGCATTAATCATTGATTCTCCGCGAACACGAAGAATAAAAGAACTTGAATCCCCAACAATGCTAGTTGGAAGAGACAGAGATTCTTCTACGTTTTGCTCAGCAAGAATAGGAGTACCAGCAGCAACACGTCCTACAAGAGGAAGGCTGATCACATTATTAGCTACGTCTTGAGTAACGGGGGCAAGCTTTGCTGTATCAGAAGTGTTAGAAGCCTGAGGAACAATTTTCATAGTACGAGGCTTCTTTGGGTCTCTATCAATTAGTCCAAACTGCTCAAGAACTTTTAAATGCATGTGGACAGTTGAAGGAGATGCAAGATTAACGGCAGCACCAATCTCTCTTACTGAAGGGGGATAGCCATGTTGATCTGTGTAAGAACAGATGTATTCATAAATTGCTGCCTGACGCTTGCTGAGTTTGCCCTTTGGCATATGAGCCTCCTTTTTCTTTTTAATAATAATACACGTGTTCTAAAAAATAATCAAACGAATGTTCTATTTTTTCTTGACACGAACAAACGTACTAAATATTATTAGTACAAACGTTCGAACATGACTTTTTGTCCGGTGTATTAGATATAACTAGTTCCGTAAAAACTATTACGGAAGGAAATGATATGAGGCGTATGTATCAGTCAAAGATGTATCAGGTTAGCGGAACTTCAGCTCTTGCTTCTTATAAGCCTGCATTTAAGTTAATTAACGGCGGAGCAAAGAAAGAATCTGTTGCACCTCAGCGTGAGGAAGTTTCTTACGTAAAGACGCTAACAAACAAAGAAGCTTTTGTTGCTGGACTTATTATTACTGCATCCTTTGTTTTGATGTTTGCGGTTTCTTTTCTTCGCACAACCGCTCTCAATTCATTTGCTACATCTGTAATGGATAGCGCTTCACAAACAATTACCGTTCATAGCAATGACACACTGTGGTCAATTGCAGAGAGCAATCCTATTGAGGGCGTCTCTACAGAGCAACAAATAAGCTGGATTAGAGAAAAAAATAATCTTGATTCTTCTCTTTTAAGAACTGGACAAACTCTAGAGATTCCTTCTGTATCTAAATAGTAAATATTTATGTAAATTTCTCTCGGAATTCTGTGTTGATAACACTTAATACCTGCGTAAAATGGTATCTTCCTTTTATACGAAAAAAGGGGATTCCATGCGTTGTCCAAAATGCGGTCACGAAGAGTCAAAGGTTATTGATTCTCGCTCATCTGAGAATAACGATGCCATTAGAAGGCGTCGCGAGTGCATGTCCTGTAAGTTTCGTTTTACAACCTATGAGCGCTTAGAAGAGATTCCTATCACCGTTGTGAAGAAAGACGGTCACAAGGAGCCTTTTGATAGACAGAAGCTCATGAGAGGCCTTGTTGCTGCAACAGTAAAGAGAGATATCTCTGTTGCTTCTCTTGACCATTTTATTGATGGAATTGAGTCTCAGATTAGAGACAAAGGTCAATACGAGATTAAATCTGAAGACCTTGGAAGCATTGTGCTTAAAAACCTGGTTATGCTTGATAAAGTTGCATACATTAGGTTTGCTTCTGTCTATAGAGACTTTAAAGATGTTGATGAATTTAGTGCAGAATTAAGGAGCCTGAATTAATGAGCAATTTTGACATCCAGCTACCTATTAAACGCCTTGATCCTACGGTTGAACTCCCTTCATACGCATATACCGGAGATGCTGGATTAGATCTTAGAAGTGCTGAAGATGTTGATCTTGCTCCTTTTGAGCGCAAACTTATTTCTACTGGTTTAGCTATTGCAATTCCTGATGGCTATGCGGGATTTGTTCAGCCAAGAAGTGGCCTTGCCTTTAAGAAGGGCCTTTCTATGGCAAATACTCCTGGTCTTATTGATGCTCATTATCGTGGAGAGCTTAAGGTTTGCGCCATTAATCTTGATAGTAAAGAAACTATTCATATTGAGCGCGGCGAGCGCATTGCACAGCTTGTGATTCAACAGGTCCCTGTTGTACAGCTTGTTGAAGTTGATGAGCTTGATCAGACTGATCGCGGTACAGGCGGTTTTGGTTCAAGCGGCGTTCAATAATTTTTTATTTTGGTGATAAGCGCTTCAGCGCTTGCATAAAGGAAAAGCCTCTTTAGGAAGGAAGAGCTTAATGGAGAAGTTCTTTAAGGTAGCTGAGCGTGGCAGTAATCCCGCTCAAGAGTTTAGGGCTGGAATTACTACATTCCTCGCAATGGCATACATTATTGCAGTAAACCCAGCTCTTCTTGCTGCTGCAGGAGTTCCAGTTTCGGCAGCTATTACTGCTACCTGTCTTGGTGGCGGCATCATGACCATTTTGATGGGTCTGTTCTCTAACCGCCCACTTGCTTGCGCATCTGGTATGGGTGTAAACGCTGTTGTAGCTTTCTCTCTTACTCCAATTACTGGTGGAGATTGGCACGCATCAATGGCAGTAATCTTCATTGAGGGTATTGCTATTCTTCTTTTAGTTCTCTGCGGCCTTCGTGAAGCAATCATGGATGCAATCCCTGTAAACCTACGCCACGCAATCTCTGTTGGCCTAGGTCTTTTTATTGCCATGATTGGTCTCAAGAACAGTGGCATTATCGTTGCTAATGAGTCCACCCTTGTTGCTCTTGGCGATATCTTCTCTCCAACCTTTATTGTTGGTGTAATTTCCATTGTTGCAACAGTTGTTCTTTACTCTGCTCGCGTTAAGGGCTCCCTGCTTATCGGCATCATTCTTGCTGTCCTTGCTGGTATTCCTCTTGGTGTTACCGCAAGCCCTACAGGCATTGTTTCTGGTCTTGATTTCTCCACCTTTGGTGCACCATTCTTGACCGATAGTGCTGGTGTTATGGGTATTGTTAAGGCTCTGACAACCCCAGTTCTTCTTGTCTTTGCATTCTCTCTGATGATGTCCGACTTCTTCGATACCATGGGTTCTGCTATGGCTATTGCTAAGCAGGGAGACTTCCTCACTGAGGATGGCAACGTTAAGGACATCAAGCAGATCCTTATTGTCGACTCTGCTGCAGCTGCTGCAGGTGGTTTCTTTGGTGCTTCTTCCATTACCACCTTTATTGAGTCTGCATCTGGCGCTGCTGACGGTGGCCGTACTGGTCTTTCTTCTATCTTCACCGGTCTGCTCTTTATTGCAGCAGCATTTATTGCACCTCTCATTTCTATCGTCAGCTCTGCAGCTACCTGTGGTGCACTGGTCCTCGTCGGCTTCCTGATGATGTCTGAGGTTACCGAGATTGATTGGAACGATCTTCTTGAGGGCTTCCCAGCATTCATGGTTATCGCTGGTATTCCAATGACCTATTCAATCTCTGACGGCATTGGCTTTGGCTTCATCTTCTACGTTGTTGTTGCTCTTGTAACTGGTAACGTTAAGAAGGTTAAGCCTCTGATGTGGGTTGCAACTCTTGCGTTTGTTGCTTACTTCATCATTGCTAACTAGTTTTTAGTATTAGGGGAGCGCGTTCAAGATGGGGGTCTTGGCGCGCTTCTTTTTTATTTATGAATAGATTGTGTACAATTTATTTTTTAAGATAACTGATAATGATTGTCATCAGTGGGGTATAACAAAGCCAGTTACGATTTATACGATTGGAGCCAATCATGGCAGACGTTATTACTAAAGACCTTGTGATTGTTGGTGGTGGTCCTGCAGGACTTTCAGCAGCAATTTATGCAAAACGCGCTCTTCTCGATACCGTTGTTTTAGAGAAGCAGGCCGTAGGTGGCCAGGTAATCACCACAACTGAGGTTGAGAATTACCCTGGCATGCCAAACACTGATGGCTTCACTATTACAGACACTCTTCAGAAGCAGGCTACAGACCTCGGTGCAGAGATTGTCATGGCTAATGTCCTTTCTATTGTTAAGGATCCAGAGACTAATCTCTTTGTGCTTGAGACTTCTGAGGGAACTTATCACGCAAAGGCCGTCATTGTTTCTGGCGGCGCTAACCCTCGCCACGCTGGCTTTACCAACGAAGAGAAATTCACTGGCAAAGGTGTTTCTTACTGCGCTACCTGCGACGGTATGTTCTATCGCAGTAAGCAGGTATTTGTTATCGGCGGCGGCAACACCGCTGTAGAGGAGTCTCAGTTCCTGGCTCGCTTTGCTGACAAAGTAACTCTTATTGTCCGCAAAGATCACCTAAGAGCTAATGCAACTGCAATTAAGCAGTTCGAGGAGAATCCTAAGACAGAGATTCGTTATCTGACTAGCATCACTGCAGTTGATGGTAATGATTTGCTTTCTTCTATTACGTTCCGTAATAACCAGACGGGAGAAGAGCACACAGAGACCTTTGATGAGGGCAGCTTTGGCGTCTTTGTCTTGGTAGGTCGCGTGCCTTCAACCGAGCTTCTAACAGACCTCGTAGACCTTGATGAGCAGGGATATGTTCTTGCTGATGATCGTATGGCCACCAAAACACCTGGTCTCTTTACCGCAGGTGACCTCAATAAGAAGCCACTACGACAGATTATTACCGCAGCTGCAGACGGCGCTATTGCCGCAACTTCTGTAGCATCTTATCTTGGACAGCCTGTCGAGGGCTAAGAGTTTCTCGATAAGAAGCTTTATCTTTTGATACTAAAAGGGGACCGCAAATAATTACGGTCCCCTTATTATTTCTTTGACGAGAAGAACTACTAAAGATCAATCCAATATCTTTGTGTGAGTACATCGTCCTCGTCTAGAACTTCATTCTCGAGTATGCCACCGTTATTGATAATGGACTTTGCCGAGCCGATGTTATCTTTACGACAGCACATAAGAACACGCTCGATGCCAAGTTTCTTACATTCTTTGAGTGCAAGCGCAATCATTGCTGTTGCATAGCCTTTTCTTCTCTCACTTGGTCGAATTCCATCACCAATGTGTCCACCACTATGTAGAAGTCCCTCATCAAGGCAATGGCGAATATTTACCGCTCCAACAAAGATATTTTTATCATAGTCATAGCAAAAGAGGGTTGTTGTAGGTACCCGACCAGCTGGAACTGGCTCTTTAACGTCTAGTTGTTCTAGATAGTTTGAAAAGTCATGGTGATCATATCTAAAAATGCGTCTTGGAGATGGATTAGTGTGATTTGTCTCGATATCATGTTTCCACTCATCAAGCATCTCTATGAGCTGTTCTTTATTTTCTTCAGTTGGTTTTATAAGAGCAATCTTCATGTAACTCCTTGAGATAATTAAATTTTTAGTTAAACCGTAATTTCAATTTGATTGTCTTCAAGGGCAATAATGCAACTTTCATAATAGCCATCTCCGGTTGTTCTTGGTCCGCTGATGACTTCATAGCCGTTTGCTTTCAATTCCGCAGTGAGAGTATCTACCTTTTCTTTACTTCCGACACTAAATGCAATATGAGCGTATCCCGTGCGGTTGATCTCTTTTGGTAAATTTGACATTTTAGGTTTGTTCATGATTTCAAGTCGTGCGTCTTTATCGAAGGAAAGGAAGTACGAGCGAAAATCCGTTTGAGGGTTATGATAGCTATCGTTAGATGTTGCTCCAAAGTACTTCACAAAAAACCGTCGAGCACTCTCTAAATCGTTCTTGAATTCTCATTGCTAGTGCAACAACAAAAGAGAAGGTAGTGACCCATGGGTCTACAATGGCGCTTACGACAACGTTCATTGAAAGGATTTCCATGGGTCACTATAGCCATCTTAGCATTGAAGAGCGCGAAGACATTATGGTCTGGTGGAAAAATCATGAAAGTATAAGCCAGATTGCTCGTAAGCTCGGACGAAACAAATCAAGTATTTCACGGGAGATTAAAAGAAACGGTTGGACAATCATTGGAGTGGCGCATCTTTGTTATAGGGCTTCGACTGCTCAGAGAAAAACCGATGTTCGACGCCAGGCTTGCAAGAAACGCACCCTACTCGATGATCCAAGCCTTCGTGCACGTATTGTCTTTCTTATCTGTAGTCGCCACTTCTCACCTGAGCAGATTGCAGGCAGACTACACTTAGAACTTTCATACGCTCCTGTCAGCTGTAGCACTATATATAGAGCCATACACTCAGGAAAACTAGACTGTGAACTTCCAGGTGTACAGTCTGTACGTAGAAGACTTAGACACCGAGGTAAACGACGACATACAAAACACCTCATAGAGCGCAGAGGCAAAATACGGATAACCCATGAACTTGTCGAAAGACCAAAAGAGGTTGCAGATCGCCAACGCATTGGAGACTGGGAAGGAGATACCGTCATCGGTAAAGCTAAAGGACCCCGACTGGTCACACAAGTTGACCGTATGAGCGGCTACCTTGTTGGTGGCAAAGCTGCATCAGGGTCTAGTGCCGATGTCAATGCAGCTATACAGCAAGCTTTGAGAGGTGAGGTAGTAAAAACCATAACGCTTGATCGTGGATCTGAGTTTGCTCGAGCAGCAGAACTTCAAGAAGCTATCGGAGTAAGTATCTACTTCTGTCTTCCACATCATCCCTGGCAAAGAGGTACCAATGAAAATACTAACGGTCTCATAAGAGAGTATTTTCCAAAAGGTACAGACCTCTCATCGATTAGTGATAGAGAGATTGAGGCAGTATATAATGAACTCAACCTAAGGCCACGTAAGCGTCTGGGTTGGAAGTGCCCTTGGGAAGTCTACCATCACCAAACGTTGCACTTGCTTTGACAATTCAAGTTTACATATAGTGCGATATGTTCAATTCTCATGGCTGTCTCCGAAAATCTATAGTTGCCTGATACTTTTTTTGTAGCCCATCTTCTAAATACGTCGAGAAGAACAAATCAATACTGTCTCTAATTGGAATCATAGTGTCAATTGCGTTGATATATTACTTTTTCCTCGCCACAAAGTAGTATCGATGAATTTTTCCCTTGATTACGCCATCTTGTTCAATAATTTTCTGAGCTTTAAAGAGGTTCTCTTGGTATTTTTCGACTTCAAAGTATGGGAACTCCCAGTCAATGATTCTTGCAAACCAAACAAGAGCACCTACATCATAAAACTCTATGGGCCTATAGGCTTCAGCTTCCTCAATAATGTCAAATCCATTATTTATTAATTCTTGTCTGGCAATACTTAAATAAGCTTTAGGAAAGGGAAGCTCGATATCTCCTAGTAGAAGCTCTACCAGGTCCCTGTCATTCTCAGCGCCAACCTGTTGCGTAAGAAACATACCCCCACTTTTAAGAATTCTTTTTAGTTCTTGTATGTTGTATTTACCGTGTCTGTTAGTAACAAGATCAAAGTAATCATCTTCAAACGGAAGCTCATCTCCTCCGTCAGCTGCCTTAAAGTCTATCCCTAAAGGAAGGAGTCTCTCTTCACACAGTTTGATGTTTGGAGCATAACCTTCAATTGCTGCAGTCTGTTTAGGATTGGTGAGAAAAGACAAAAGAAATTCTCCACCACCCGTTTCCATATCTAATAGATAATCAGTATCGTGTAGATAGGATTTGATGATACTTCCAAAGTCCCATGGAAGATCATCCTCTTCTTTATATCTGTTCCTAATATGGGAGAAATCCCATCCCTTGATATGAGCAATTTCTTGTTCATGAAGCCATTGGGCGAGAAGTGCTTGTTTTTCCATAGTATGTTTCCTTAAGACCGTGATTTTCGGATGTACAATTATTATATATTGTTTGACTGTATAGAAGAATTTTTACCTAATCTACCTGCCTATTTATTATATTTATGCAGGTAGATTGCTTATTTGATATATAAAAGGGGAGTAAAAGGTCAAAAGCATACAATGAAGTATGATGCGGTGTAATTTTGTATCATCAATACATTGATTATATAAAGCTCTGTTATTAAATTATTCCAAGATGATTTATCAATATGTATAACTATAAAAACGTTCAGTTCTAAAAATTAGTTTTAGAGAGAGATACAAAGAAAGTCATTTTATAAATAAAAGATTCAGTATTGTCGCCAACTTATCAAATTGAATAATCATCAAATTTATCATGTCATCAAATATAGTTTATAGAGCTGTAGGTGTAATTACTCATAAGTAATTAATATCGTGACTTAGAAAGGCTCTCAGAGGCTCATTTTCTGGGTAATAATAATGTGATTGAAACTCTGTATACTATTGCAGTCGATACTATTAATATAATAGTATGTAAAAGTCTGATAATCGATATTATGTAAACTAATGAATTGAAGAAAAAGGAGAAGGATTTCGAGCCCCTCTCCTTTACTGTAACGTGAGCGACAGCGATAAGCGCTATACCGATGAGTCGGTCATGACATTCAATTTAATCATGACATCGCTTTCATACATCTCATCATAAATAACAAGAATCTTGTCCAGCGCCATCAATTCAGTTTGGCCGGTTGGAATAATCTCCAAGCCCGCACGATCAATAGTTACAACCCTTACTTTGTCGGGCCATGGGATATCTTGGAGCAATTTGCCCTCAACGGGACTTCCTTGGCCAATGGTGAACTCATGAAGGATTTTCTCGCCAGAATCAAGTGTTGGTTTAGACTCCCCCTGCTGAGAAGCCAAGAATTCTGCAAGTAAATGCTCGTAGAATGGGTCAACACGCAGGATATTTGCGGTTACGTAGGACACAATTGCAACTGCTGACATGGCCATAAGAGCTTCAAGAGAGCCTGTGAGCTCAAAGATGAGCACTACGCCGGTGACGGGCGCTCTTACTGCTCCGGCAAAAATGCCTGCAACGCCCATGGCAATAAAGTTTGGCGCGTATGCCATAGGAATACCAAAAACATGGGTTGCTACCAGGGCAAACAGTGTTCCAACAAGTGTTCCCATAACAACCATTGGAAAGAGCGTTCCGCCAGGCGTTCCAGCAGCAAAACATGTTGTGGTAAAGAAATATTTTCCTAGCAAAAGCACTATAACCATGAGTTCAGTGAGCGTTGCTGGCTCTTTGATTTTCTCGATAATGGCGTCGCCGCCACAAAGAAGATCTGGCCAGATAAAAGCCATAATTCCAGCTAGCATGAATGGAATAATGAGCCTCGAGAAAGGCACAAACTTAGTTATCTTTTTGTACAGCCCCTGGGCAAAGAACATTCCCTTATTGTGGAGCGCTCCTAATAAACCACAGATAAAACCGACGATAAGAACAAATGCAAAGTCGACATGAGGTAATGGTGCTACGTAAGGAAGCTGAAGGACAGGCTTCATGCCAAGGACGTTAGAAACCAGGAAGTCAGCGCCTACTGATGCGGTCATTGCCGAGATAATCAGTGGAGCATGAAACTCTTTCTGAATCTCTTCGATAGCAAAAAGTGTGCCGGTGAGAGGGGCATGAAAAGCGGCTGACATACCCGCAGCAGCGCCACAGGTTACCAGAAGACGTTCTTCTCCCCTTTTGCGCTTAAGGAATTTTGAGACCGCTTTACCAGAAACAGCGCCCAACTGGACTGATGGACCTTCTCGACCCATAGAAAGGCCACCAAAAGCCACCAGGACGCCTTGGATAAACTTAACAGGAAGAACTCGATACCATGGCATGTCGGCAGATCCCATGACCTCAGCGTTGGTCTGAGGGATTCCAGAGCCAGCAGTATAGGGTTCAAACTTCATGAGCAGGCAAACGGCCACCATAAGAATGAGTAGAACGCCAAACCAGAGGGCCATATAAGGCCAATTACCTGCGATTGATTGGGTAATGGAGCGCATTTGTGCTTCTGCAAATGAGAGACAAAGGCGATACAGCGTTACAACGCCACCACCCAAAAGGCCAACAAGCAGGCCTTCTCCAATGAGAGCTACTTGAAACCTACGAGAAAAGTGACGCTCAATAACGTTTGTCTTATGTTTGAGATGAAACGCCACAATCTCCCCTAGCAGTCTATGGTTAATAAAAAAGCACGTAAAGCGTACTTGGATATTGTACGACTTTACGTGCGTGAGTTAAAAGTTTGTACAGAAAATTGTACGTTAGCCGGAGAATGGTCCTCCACCATAGCAAGCATAAACAGGACCCTCGATAACACCGACAGACTCGTTAGCTGCGTGGATCATACGACCACCGCCGATGTAGATTCCAACGTGCTCATAGCCTGCACGGGTAAAGACAATATCGCCATAGTTGAGCTCGTCTAGGGAATCATGCCAGTTACCAGCAGCGCGAATAGCACGGCCAATGGTTCCTGCGGTACCTGCACGGTAGCCGAGGAAGCAGTAATAAATCAGGCCACCACAGTCAAAGCCAGAAGCAGGAGAAGCTCCGCCCCAAACGTATGGATAGCCAATGCAAGCATATGCAGTTGCAACGCCGCCGCCTGCAGCTGGGTAGCCACCGCCACCACCGGAGTAAGATCCGCCGCCAGAGTTAGAGCTGCTGTTAGAACTACTGCTAGAGCTGCTAGAGCTGCTCGAACTGCTTGAACTAGAGCTTGAAGAGCTGGAGCTAGAATCATTGGAAGAGCTATCGTTAGACTCTGAGCTGTTAGAAGGAGTCTCACGAGTAACAGTCTCAATTGCATAAGCAACGTTGTTGTTAGCTGATGCAGCCTCCTGAGCAGCAAGCTGAGCTTTTACCTCAGCATCAAGGGAGTCATAGTAAGCCTTAGCCTCTGCAACCTGGCTCTGAAGACCATCTGCGGTGGTCTTCATCTCAGCGACCTGAGCCTGAAGGTTCTCCTGCTCAGCCTGAAGCTCAAGCTGCTGAGCCTGAAGCTGATCACCAAGAGCTTTGACGGTATTGATGGAGTCAGCTTCCTGCTTGCTGGTGCGGTCCATATAGTAGACGCGGCTGACAAAGTCCTCTGGGCTAGATGCTCCAAGGAGGAAGTCCAAAGTCTCCTGTGGGCCTGCCTTATAAGCACTCTTCATTGCTGCAGAAAGGACAAGACGCTGCTTATTGAGCTGGTCTGTAGTCTCTGCAATCTGCTCCTGAACCTCACCAATTTTGTTGTTGGTAGCGTCAAGTGCATAGGTTTTCTCGTTAAGGTTATCCATGGCCTCTGCAAGAGCTGCACCAAGAGAGTCTAGCTGGGCAGATGCGGCCTCAAGATCGCTTTGTGGGTCTGCGAATAGCTTGGCTGGGGTAAGCAGCGTAGCAGCTACACCAAGACCTGCAAATAAGAGAGCGTCTCGTCTTGTGAAAGATCGGCGCTGTGACATATAAGCTCCTTCCGCAAAGCACGAAATCAATTGGGCAACGTGTTGCTTTGCTTTGCCATCTAGGATAGCTCATTTGATAAAAAATCAAAGTCAACTCGCCGATTTCTTAGCGAGAAACCCGTGTAAACAGGAAGCTACCCTATCGAGTATTTGAATAGTTTACCCCGAAAATGACATTTAATACAAATTCAAAAGACTATTTGTGCAGTTATATAGAATGGAGCGGGCAAATATCATTGCATAAATTTATCTTTGACCTGCAATTATGGAGAAATTCTATGTATTGCAAACAAGTTTACTGTGATTAACAAAATGCTTATCAAAATAAGACAAATGGCCGACAAGCACATAGTCTTGCCAGCCAAAATTGTCAGGTTAAAGTAAGTCTGATGTAAGTAATTTAGCTTATTGAACCTTAATAAGGGTGTAGACCTCTTGGTCAAAGCACTTGCCAATAATCTCCCTTGGGTGCAGGTAGCAAAGCTCAAGCGCAAACGCAAAGCCAGCTACTTTTGCACCGGCCTTCTCGGCAAGTTGAGCACAAGCAACGCAGGTGCCGCCAGTAGCAACCAGGTCATCAGCTATAAGAACAACGTCGTCTGGGGTAAGTGCATCGGTGTGAATCTGAAGCTCGCTGGTACCGTACTCCAGGTCATAAGCCTGTGCGTAGACCTCACGAGGCAGCTTGCCTGGCTTACGAGCAGGAACAAAGCCTGCGCCCAGTTTGTAGGCTACAGGGGTTCCAACAAGAAAACCACGAGCCTCAGCACCAATAACCTTGGTGATTCCTGCATCAGCAAAGTGCTCTGCAATGTCATCAACAACTGCGTGGAAGCACTCAGGATCTTTAAAAAGTGGAGTTACATCTTTAAAGATAACGCCTGGCTCTGGATAATCAGGAATGCTAATGATATGACTCTCATAATCATACGTAGACACAATGTCCTCACATTCAATATCAAAATCAATGAATAGTTATATATACCTAGATTACTCGTCTAAGTGCATATCCTTAAAAGATTCACGAACTAATTTAGTGATAAGTTCATTTCTAACCGCATTGGTGAGGCCTAACATGCGGGTCAGAGCAGCCATAAACTTCTGACGAGTCTCGTCAGTATGGTCAACTTCAACTCCCCCGCCTTTTTTAGCGTACACAACAAGTGACTTAGCAAACATGCTAGATTCTCGGTTTGCAGCCATAACGTATTGACGCAGGTTCTTGGGCTCAAAACCAAAGTGACGGAGCTCACTACAAAGGCGAATCAGCGTTAAATCCTTGCCATCTACAAGGTCTCTACCATGAGGAGAGCGCTTTAAGGTAATGACTCCCGCCTCAGAAAGTTGGCGCACAAAACCTACAGAGCATCCCACTATTTCTGGAATGCGATCAATAGCGTGATATTTCTGAACAACCTCAGGGTCATCTACAGGTACCACAATTGCATCAGCATGCGTGGCACCAAGAATTGCCTGAGACACTTGCTTTCCATCCAGCTGAGGTTGAGTCTGGCGAGAAGAACTTTGAGCTTCAGGTGTAGCCTGAGCCTCAGCTCCAGTTGCCTCAGCAGACTGATCTTTGACCTGTTGTTCAGCTTCAGGGTTTTTATCTTGCCTATCAAGCTCTTCTCTAATAACTGAGAGCGGCATAAAACGGCTTTTCTGCAGATACAGAATAGTCTCAAGTCGCTTAACATCTTTTTGGGAATACAGGCGATAGCCACCAGCAGTTCTAGTAGGAGTAAGTAAGCCTTCATCCTGCAGATACCTGACTTTGGAAACACTTAAGTCAGGATAGAGAGTCTGTAATTTCTTGACTACTTTACCAATGGTAAGAAAGCCTGAATCAGCCATAAAGCTATCCTTTAACCTTAAGCTGAAACTCTGCTGGTATGGAAGACCATGCGGAAGGTGCCAATCTGAATGGTTGAGCCATCACGCAGGGTAGCCTTGTTAATAATGGCACCATCAACCCAGGTACCATTGAGAGAATCAAGGTCTTCAATAGTTGCATAACCAAGGGCAAGATTAGAGAGATCAATGGTGGCATGATTTCTGGAAACTGTCATGTCGTTCAAGAAAACACTGCTCTTTGGGTCTCTACCAAGAGAAATTTGAGGTAAATTGAGCTCAAAAGTTTGGCCAGTCTGTGGTCCCTTGACAATAGTAAGGACAGGGTGAGCTGGCTTTTGTTGAGCCATAAGGTCTGGAACCGTAGCGTCAGCTGATGGCATGCGGAAAATCTCTGTTGAGTCTGGTGACTGCTGTTTGATGTCGTCAGTTGACATGGTTTCTCCTTAATTTGGTTACAAGATAATAATAACGCTTAACGACACGCAATGCAGTCCATTTCGATGAGCGCACCGAGTGGCAACGCAGAAACCTCAACAACTGCCCTGCCAGGTGCAGGAAGAACAAAGTACTGCCTATAAATCTCGTTTACCTTAGGCAAATCATTGATATCAGCAAGGTAGATAGTTGTCTGAGCAACATCAGAAAGGGTGCATCCTGCCTCTGCCAGAATTGACTGAGCAAGATGAATGACACGAGTAGTCTGCTCTTCAATTCCTCCGTCTATTAGCTTCTTTGGGTCTTCTGCAGAGACCGCAATTTGACCAGTTACAAATACCAATCTACCTGCAGTAGTACCCTGAGAGTATGGTCCCATAGGAGCAGGAACACCTACTGCATTAATTGCATATTTCATAGAAGATCACCCCTTGCGCCAATGAAATCATCAGAGGCTCTGAGTAAACCCCAACCCTCAAGTTTATCTTTAGTTACTACTACTTTAGTGTTACTTGCAAGTTCTGAAAACCATGGAAGATATGTTTTTAGACCTTCAATGAGCTGCTTATGGCCAAGAGGATGAACTGTCTCAAAAGAAAGCAAGCTTCTAAAAAGAATTACCGTATGTACCGGTGGGACCATAACCAGATATGCAGGTACTTTTTTAGTTGAAACATTGGCTACAAGAGCAGGGATTGTTTGGTCAAGCATAAGATTGCAAAGCTTTGAGTCTTCTGGAAGTCTCTGTTCTCCCAGGTAGTCCATAAGGACTTTCTTGACTTTTTTACCAGCAAGAAGAAGAGGGGTAAGCAGCGGAGTTGCATCTTCCAAAGACACTTCTGCATAAGGAGCTACACCGTTTTGCTCGACTGACGCAATGATAGAAAGCCACTCGTCTAGAACAAGAGAGCGCTCAGATGCATCAAGTACCACGTACTCGTTTTGACCAGATCGCGCGAGAAGACCGATGGAAGACAGAGATCCGTCTCCCGTAAGTGCACACTCAAATGAAGTCTCTCCTACCTCAAGCTGTTTACCTGCAAAGACAGCTTCCACAAAATTTTGAGCTGATGTACCACTCACCAGCGTGTAGCCGATACCACTCAGGTCAATAAGAGCACAATCTTTCAGAGCTTCCTCAAGGGGTTTCTCGCCATAGAAAGATTGGGCTAAGTTGAAGCCTTCAGTTGAGGTTGAGAATTGTGCGCCAAGATACTCAAGCTCGGTATGAAGGATAGAGCGTTTCTGCTCAGACATTAGTTTCTCCCAAAGAGATACGGAGCAACCGAATACAGGTCAAAGAGGTTGTAGGCAGGAATAGTCCACAGCGTCAGATGTGCCTGGGTAATGGTGGTGCCTACCTGCGCGGAATCTTGGGACCAGTCAGTTGAAGAAATTAGCTGGTTGTTAGCTACTGGATAGTTGGGAGAAAGCATGGACGTTTGGTAGGTGAAGTTTTTAGAGCCAGGCCAAGCCATATACGTGGTAGAAGTTGATGGTTTAACCACTGCAGAGAGCAAGAAGTTGTCCTCGCTCGTACGAATCTGCACAATCTGGTCAGTTCGCTGAATGCTTACGCGATTGTAATTGCGATAAGCCCAGTTCATCAGAATGGCGGTATCGTCAAAACGACCTTGCGTAGTCTCACAACCAAGCACGCAGGTATAGAGCGTAATGTTTCCGCGCTTTGAAGCGCCCAAGAAGGCAGTACCAGAGTCTTCTGCGCCTGTTTTAATGCCGAGAAGACCTCGGTAGGTGTCCATAAGGTCATCGGTTGAGTGGAACGTGCGCTGCTCCCCTCCTACCGTTGTAGTATATGACCTGGTATGCACAGCGCTTGCGATAAGTGGATAATGCTCGCGCGCATAACGACCCATCAGGGCAAGATCGCGCGCAGTTGAATAGTGACCATTAGCATCGAGGCCGTGAGGATTCTGGAACTGCGTGTGAGTCATGCCAATCTCAGCAGCCTTCTTGTTCATTTGATCGACAAAGGCCTGCTGAGAGCCAGATACGTTGACAGCAATGTTATAAGCTGCGTCATTAGCGGAATACACCAGCATCATCATGATCAGCTGTCTGAGTGTAGGCGTATCGTCTGAGGTCAAACCAGCAACTTGCGAACCTTCTTCAAGATCTGGAACTGTGATTTCACAAGGCTCATCAAGATTAACGCCAGAATCAAGCGCCACAATTGCAGTCATTACCTTGGTGATTGATGCCATAGGAAGCTCTTGATCTGGGTTTTTGCTCCAGAGGACGTTTCCTTGTGCATCGGCGACAATGGCAGTAGTTGCCTCAGTAAGTTTTGGCTCATCGGTTACAGAAGACTTGTTAGAAGAGGTATTTTCTGCCAGAGCCGTAGTTGCAGGAGCAAAAGGAGCAGCTAGAACCAGTACAAGCAGCACGCTTACAAGAAAAGCCAGCATCTTATGAGAGAGCTGGCGCAAAGATACATGGTTGTGCTGAAGGAAAGTCATAAACAACCTAACTTATGCTTGAGTGTTTTTACTATCTTTAACTATTTTAGCCGCTTCACCAGTATAAACAATGGCGGTAATTGCCGAGAAAACAATTCCTATATACACAAAGAAGATACCCAGTGCGCTGCTCTCAGAGTTAAGACCTGGAAGCCAACTGACGTTGACCAGGCCAAGGCCGGATACAACTGGAATGCCCAGAAGAAGCAGACTAAAACCAGTCATCAAAAAAGCAGTTGCAGTTTTACCGACAAAGACAACATCAATAGGACGCCTGCGGAATTTGCGCACAGCAAGTGCACCAAAAGTAAGGTAAATATCTCGGCCAATAACAAACAACGGAATCCAGAGAGGGAGCTCACCAATAATCAAGAGGCCAAGGACGCCAGTGATAAGAAGGACTCGGTCCATGATAGGATCCATGATTTTTCCCAGCCAGCTTACGGTTTGCGTTCTACGAGCAATCTGGCCGTCAAGGAAGTCAGTAACAGCTGCAGTTACATAACAGCCAAGTGCTACCCAACGATTTCCACCTGTTGAGAAGAGCACAAGAAAGACAATCGTAAGAATCAATCTGCAAAAAGTAATGACGTTTGCAACAGTAAAAATAGCGTTGGAAGGGTTGTTAGAACTACCAACTGGATCAGTAATAGTTCCCTCTGCCTGCGCCTTTGCTGCATCGGCGTCTGCTGCTTCTTTAATTTGGGATGCTACTTGATTAGCTAGCTGCTGCCTAGTTTGCAACGTTTCTCTCCCCTTTTTGTAGAACAGAACATGCGTCTATTTTAACGTAAGTTGCACGATAGCAAATTATTCGCACATTTGTTTAACAAAGGACACAAGAACGCGGACGCCCTGAGCATACACGCGTTTCTCGATACGTTCGTCAACGCCGTGGACACCGTTTGCCTCATCTTCTGGCGTTGGCCTAAAAGGACAAATGCGCAGAATAGAATCGCAAATTCCCTCGTAGCGGACAGAATCGGTGCCACCACACACAAAGGATGGAATAAAGGTAACGCCTGGATGGTAGTACTCCATAATGGCTTTGAGCTCTTGATAGCCAGCTCCAGCTGGAGAATCAATTCTTCCCGCAGGAGTGGAATGCAAAGCCTCAACCTCAATATAAGGGTCAATCTGAGCTACCACCTGTTTTATGTGTTCAATGGTTTTTTCAACGCTCACACCAGGAAGCAGCCTTATGTTGATGGTTGCGCTGACATTACCAGGCATAACGTTAGCTGCACTACTTGAACCCTCGAGCATGTTGAAAGCGTACGTGGTGGTAACAAACGGATAAAGCTCTTTGATCTGAGCTGCAGCAAGAGCAATCTTATCTGCATTGGCATCTACGTCATGTACCAGCGAAGCAAAAGGCTCCTCGGTGATTTCTGGCGCAAGAACCTTGAATGTTTCTTTGACAATGTCATTAAGCTCAGGTTGAGGTTTAGTCTTAGAAAGAGCGGCAAGTGCGCAGCTCAAATGCTCAAGCGACGTTCCACCAAACGGATTAGAGGAATGTCCGCCGTGACCAGTCGCAGTAAGCTTAACGTTCAAGAAGCCCTTTTGCGAGATACAGATGTCGGCTACGGTAGCCTCGGGCGCACCGTAAGCACTGCCATCAAAAAACGTAGTGGTACCCTCGTCCAGGAGGCAAACTGCACGCATTTCTCGCGAGGCCATGACCTCTGCAAGCTTGGTGGCGCCGTGACTCAAGACCTCCTCGTCCTCGCCAAATGCCAGGTAGATAGAGCGCCTTGGCGAGAAATCCTGTGAAAGCAGATACTCAAGTGCCTCAAGCTCGCCCATGAGCATGTCTTTGATATCAAGCGCGCCACGTCCCCAAACGTACGTGTCGTCGACATCTCCACCAAAGGGATCGTGTGTACATGCGTCTTCTGTACCAGGAACAACAGGAACAACGTCCTGGTGAGCAATAAGCATCAATGCAGGAAGCTTAGGATTGGATCCTGGAATCTCAATGAGGAGCGAGTGGCCTACCACTTCAACGTTAGAGGCTGCGGTCATAACATACGGAAAGCTATCAACAATGTGCTGCTGAAGACCGTCAAACTGAGACCAATCGGTTGTCTCTGCATCGGTATACACCGTCTTAAAAGACAGCGCCTTTGCAAGTCTCTCTGACATTGCCTCTATGTTGAGCTCAGGATATTCATCCTCGTGAGCAAAGTGGTCGTAAATATTCATGGACCTCTACTAATCTCGTAGTTTTAAGTTAATAACGTAATAATAACGGCAATTTTTATGCGTTTCTCAACTCTTGCTGGTAGAATTAACAAAACACTCACTTAGCACACGTATCTTGGGAGCCCTGATGATTAAGCTTGTTCTTTCCGATATGGACCAAACGTTAAAACCCGCTGACACTCCGGCTATTTCAGAAAGAACTCATCAGGCAATTAATAATCTTAAAGCCGCAGGTATCGCATTTGGTCTTTCTACCGGAAGGCCAGTATATGATGCACTTTCTTATCTAAAGTCTGACGTTTCCCTGACAGACACTGGCGTGTTTTCTAGTGGAAAGATTCTCTACTTTAATGGCAAGCTCATTTTCACCAAACAATTTACCTACGAGATGATGGAGAAGATCTACGAGGTTATTTCTCCAATGGATGATTGTTTGCTTACGTATTATCAAGAAGGTCCGCTTGAGCAGCCTTTAGATACGTCATTTACCTCTTGTTGGAAAATAGTTGATACCACTCAAGAGGTAGTAGATCATCTTGCAGCCTCGTTTAACACTTTTGTGCCAGGGCTTGGTCCGCAGTCCGTTCCAAAAGATATCCCTATGTATGCGGGAGGTCTTCTCTTACCCCAAGATGAAAAGCGCGCGCAAGAAATCTATGAGGCTGTTACCAGTGCAGTTCCAGAGGTTGAGTTGGTTTCTCCCTATATTGGTTGGTTTGACATCAATTATCGTGGTTGGAATAAGGCACAGGGATTCGAGAAGCTCATTGAGACTATAGGTCTTAAGCCAGAAGAAGTTATTGTGTGCGGCGATTCCGAAAACGATCTTGATCTTCTTAAGATTGCTCATCACTCATGCTGCATGGAAAACGGAACTGACGAGGCTAAGGCTGTCTCGAAGTATCTGTTGCCTAGCGTGTATGAGGAAGGCGTAGCTCAGCTCTTAGAGGCGCTTACAGAGGCTCAGGGAGACTTTGATTCTGACGTTGTCCAGGCTGTCCTGAAGAGAACTCTATAGGGTTAGAGCTTGATGCAGAGCGTGGCAATATAGTCATTCCCATACTGTGATAATCGATTCCTTTTATCACATGACTCATAAAAATCAATCATAGCAAGGCCATTTTTAAGTTGTCCTCTAATCTGAGCTTCTAAGGTATGGCTAAATTCATATCCATATGCTGGATCTATGGTTATTTTGCCTTGCTCTTCAAGCTTTCTTGAATTAAAGGGAATTGAAAACTTTAAAAGTAATTCCTCATCGGGGTGGTCCCATACAACGTCAGCATCATACATGTACGTCCAAGGATTCATGAAGCCGACCATTAATAGCCCACCCTTTTTCAATACGCGAGCTGCTTCTTTATACATGTTTTCTAAGTCTTCAATGTATACATTCGAAACTGGATTAAAAATAATATCGAAAGTTTCATCTTCAAAAGATAATGTTTTTGTCATATCAGCTTGAACGGTATTGATTTTTAAGCCTTCTCTTTTAGCAACCATCTCATCTTTTTGTAATTGTGATGTAGAAAAATCCATTATGGTTACGTCATAGCCTTTAGCAGCAAAAACGGGACCCTGTTGTCCACCACCACAAGCCAAGCCTAATATCTTTTTTCCGCTGGTCTTTTCAAACCATTCTGTTGGAACTTTTTTCCCGACCGTTAATGCAACAGAAATTGGACTGTTTCTAGCTTCTTCTATTTCTTCATGCGTTAGTGGTTCGGTATAGTCATTTCTTACCTTATTCCATCTATCTTGATTTAATTTTAAGTAGTCATTCATCTTATAATCTCCTCAAAATAGTGTCGTATTTTGATTTAAGTCGCATGTAGAACCATTACATTTTTCTTGTCGCTACAAATTATAATTTGTTTTCTTGCTGTTCGTACCACATGCATTTTTAACTAATTGATACAGGTCTACAGAGCATGCAACCTAGTACAGATAGTCTTATCTCTAAGTGTTATATCTGAATCGTAAAAAAGTGGCTGCATTTGACGTGTCATCTGCAGCCACTTTTGTGTTTCTTGTACGTGTCTAATCGCGTGTAGTTAATCGTTTTGACTCTGCGGGTTTCTCCGCGTCTCTGCGGGTTTCTCCGCGCCCCTACTTGATCAGTCCGCTGTTCCTGAGGAGTAGCTCAATATCAGTGCCCTTGACGGCCTTGAGAGCTACCTTTAAGAGCATCTTCTCCTTGAACGAGAGTGGCGCCTTATCAAGCGTTTTCTTGTCCAGAGCATAGTAGGTTGCCCTTAGAAGCTCTCTGATGTCGTACTGAGAACCCCAAACCTCTGGTACGCCTCTATCAACATCCATCAACGTGTAGACAGACTCCATACCAGTGCGGATTGAGTACTCTGTGGTGAAGATGGTGTCGCGAGGAGTCTCGGCAAACTGTCCAATAAAGGCAAAGTTAACGGAACCCTCAGGAACAACCAGAGGCCTGTCCTCAGCCTTTCTTGGCTGGAAGAATGCATTGATGTAAGGCATGAAGCACGTAGTGGTGTTGCAGCGGTTCTTGGCCCAGTCCTCAATCTTCTTGGTTGGAGCACCAATGTGATAGAGCCACTCCTGGCACACTTCCTCACCGGTGCAGTTACGCATAGCCTTCTTAACAAAGTTACCAGGCTTGTTGGTGCTCAATGCATAGACCCAGATAAGTACGGTGTCTTTATCCTGAGCTCTGAACTGTGGCTGGCGGTTAATAGTCCACGAGAGGTACCAGTTATCGGTACTATCTTTAACGGTTACAATTCCGCCGGTAGTAACTTTTCCTTCTCTTGGGTCTCTCTTGCATACGCCAATAATCTTCTTGATAATCTCTTCATCTTTTGTCTGGATAGTGGCACTCATCCAGTTAGTTGCCTCAAAGTCAGTGCAGAAATTCTCGGGGTTGCCATACTCACCATGTTTAGCTTGAGCGGCGATATTCTTCCACAAGTCCCAGGACTCTCCCACGCCATTTCTTACGTTACTGATGTCAGGAGCCGTGTTCTGGTCACCATAGCAAGAGGTGTCGGTGCAGCATCCATTGGTAATAAACACCAAATCGTCTTCGGTTAGATCAATGGTTTGCTGTGAGCCGTTCTTCTCGTAAACAATCTGAGTGGCTACCTTTTTACCATTGATGTCGTTAATGACGACGTTCTTGACGTCCATACCGTAATCAACGCTCACGCCGTGATTCTCAAGATACCTAACCAGCGGCAAAATCATACTCTCATACTGGTTGTACTTGGTAAAACGCAGCGCAGTAAAGTCAGGCAGACCGTCAATATGGTGACAGAATCTGCAAAGATAGCGCTTCATCTCAAGTGCAGAGGACCATCTTTGGAACGCAAACATAGTCTGCCAATAAAGCCAGAAGTTAGTATTCCAGAAAGAATCAGGAAGTACGTCGCTAATCTTCTTACCCTCAAGGTCTTTCTCAGGTGTCATAAACAGCTTGGCAAGTGCAAGTGAAGACTCTTTATCAAGCTTGAACTTCTTGTCTGTGTGAGCGTCCTTACCGCACTTCTCGGAAGCCCTGCAGAGAGAGTAGTTAGGATCGTGCTTGTTGAGCCAATAGTACTCGTCAAGTACCGAGACGCCAGGTGTTTCAATGGATGGAACGTCTCTGAACATATCCCACATGCACTCAAAGTGGTTGTCCATCTCGCGGCCACCGCGCATGTAGAAACCCTTGCTTACATCTTTGCGGCCGTCGCAGCTTCCGCCTGCAAGCTCAAGCTTCTCGAGCAGGTGAATTCTTGTACCCTTTACCTGGCCATCGCGGACAAGATAAAACGCAGCAGCTAGACCTGCAAGTCCTGTTCCAATGATATAGGCTGATTTTTTGTCGGCATCTTTGGGCTTTTCTGGCTTAGCGAACGATTCATACGTTCCAGCAGAGTAATACATAACTTCCTCCTTAGTTTTCCGCTCAAATACCTGCGGAAATTAGTAAGTCGCCCTTACCTTGCGTCCACTATAAACTTATAAACTGCTAAAGAAAATGCACAAAAAGAACGATTGGACATATAGGTTATTTTTTGTCGCAATCTACCTGCTAAATTGTTTCAAAAATAGCAATTAATTTGGCTTTTTTCGCAGGTAATGATGTGCTTAACTTGTATCAGTTAGATAAAGCTAACTTTATTCTTTCATAGTATGAAGGGGGTCTTAGTATGGAAGCTGGTCACGAGTTTTTACTCCGTATGGGCAAGACAAGACTGCGCCCCGGAGGTATTGAAGCAACAAATTGGCTACTTAATTCCGTAGAGATTACGCCAGAAACTCAGATTCTTGAGGTCGCGTGCAATATTGGAACCACTACGGTTGAGCTGGTAAAACGCTTCCACTGCCATGTAACCGCAATTGATCTTAATGCAGATGTGCTCCCTAAAACAAAAGAAAATATCGCGAGAAACAACATTGAGCAGTACGTGACGGTTGAACAAGGAGATGCTACAAACCTCTCCTACCCTGATAACAGCTTTGATGTTGTAATCAACGAGGCAATGCTCACGATGCTGTCTGATCAGCAGAAAGAGGCTGCCGTAAAAGAGTACGCACGCGTGCTTAAACCTGGTGGCGTGCTGCTTACTCATGACGTGCTTTTGCTCAAAGAAGACGATGAGCTGATCCACGAGCTCTCAAGAACCATCAACGTCAACGTAAAGCCTCTGACCCTTGCAGGTTGGAAGAATCTCTTTGAGTCAGCAGGTTTCTGCCCAGAAACTAAGAACGGCAAGATGACGCTTATGAATCCGGCAGGACTCATTGCTGATGAGGGTGCTGACGGAGCTCTGAGGGTTATTAGAAACGGCCTTAAGCCAGAGAATACCAAGATGTTCACCAGCATGTTTACGTTCTTTAACGATCATGCTGACGACCTCAACTACATCGCCGTAGTTAGCAGAAAGCCAAGATAGCCACTGTTTCAAAATAGCCGTCATTACAAGCAAGACGTCGTCTCAAGATGGGCGCATGGTTGCCCAAAACAGGCATCAATCGAGCTAGACTCGGGCTCGATAGCAAAGAAGGAAGCTGGCACCTCCACCAGCTTCCTTCTTTTTTACTGCAATATGTGCGGAGCTTATTTGGCCTTTGCGCAGGCAGCCATAGCAACGGAGCCAATGTAGTTGACTGGGTTGGTAAAGTTTGGCTGGAACAGCAGGTCAACAGCTGCAAGGTTGTCGATGGTCATACCAGCAGCAATTGCAACAGAAACAACGTTTGCTGCCTGGGCAACATCGTCATGTGTCGAGAAGAACTGTGCGCCCTTGATAAGGCGAGTCTCTGGATCCCAGACAAGCGTAGCGGTAACTGGCTCGGTAGTCAGCATAAACTCAGGACGGTAGTTCTCGGTGATGGAGACGGAATCATACTCATAGCCACGAACTTTGCCGCCCTCAACGGTGAGACCTGCTGCAGCCATGGAGTAGTTGTAGAGCTGAACTGCGCTGGAAGCCTGAGTACCTGCGTATGCAGCAGTTGGCTCAAGCATGTTAGGACCAACGTGCAGTCCCTGGCGTACAGCGTTTGTTGCCAGAGGAATGTAGTCCTCTTTGCCAGTGACGTTGAAGATAATGGAAGCGGAGTCACCAGCTGCAAAGACGCCAGGCTCACTGGTGCGCATGTACTCATCAACCTTGATGGCGCCGTTAGGAAGCATATCAAGCTGGCCGTCAAAGAGGTCAGTACGAGGTAGGAAGCCAATGCCCAGAATTGCGTAATCTGCAGTGTAGGAGCCCTTATCGGTAACAACGGTGACAGAATCGCCATTGTCCTCAAAGCTCATGACCTTCTCGCCAAGTGCAAGGGTGACGCCGTGCTCTTTGTATGCAGCCTCAACCTGATCGGTGATTGCCTTGTCAAAGTTCTTAGCAAGAACGCGAGGAAGCATGTCAATGAGAGTGACTGTCTTCTGACGCTCGGAGAGCTGCTCTGCAAGCTCGGCACCAATGTAGCCAGCGCCGATGACAATAGCGGACTTGGATTCTGCCATGGTGTCGTGAATGCGACGGCCATCAGCCCAGTTCTTGCACTGAAGAACGCGAGATCCGTCGATGCCAGGCAGTGGTGGGACGATTGGCTTAGAGCCGGTGGTGACTACAAGGTAGTCGAAGTCGTCCTCAAAGGTCTCGCCCGTCTTGAGATCCTCCCAAGCAACGTGCTTGGTCTTAACATCTGCGGAAGTGACGTTGGTGGTCATGTGAACGTGAGCGCCAGCCTCTGCAAGGGCTTCTGGAGAGCTGTAGAACATCTTGTTAGGATCGCTTACGTGGTCACCTACCCAAAGAGCAATGCCGCAAGACAGGAAGGAAACCGTGTCATTGCGCTCAAAGACATGAACCTCCCAATCTGGGTGTGCACCCAGGATTGAAGAAGTGGCAAAAACGCCTGCATGGGTACAACCGATAACTGCAACTTTAGTCATAGAAACCCCTCTGTTAAATGCTACTAATGACTAACATTAATTGTTACTTTGACAGTGGCATTATGCCACATTCTGTTATCGAGAAGAGCGTCATTCTTGAACGTTCTTTAATAAATCGAATATTTGGGGTTCGCGAAGCAATTTGGTCAAAGATCTTTACACAGTGACGAGAAAAACTTACTGTTTGTACAGGTTAATTATGAGGAGACTGGGATGTTTGATCAGACTATTACAGAATGCATGATCTTTAATCCAACCCTTGAAAGGGCATTTAAAATTGCTCCGAAAGAATTTATCCCCGCGTATCAGTGGTTTATTGATCATGAAGATAGCGAAATTGATAAACTCCCCCACCATCTTGAAAAGGGATTTAATGTTGGTGGAATTTCTATTTCTAGAGATTCGGGAATTCACAGCCCTTCAAAAGATAAAGTTACTTATGGATTAAAGCAGTATGCACTTTCAGTTCATGCCTCAAACGGTAATGGTCGTTATGTAGATGGTGATCCGATTTTCTATTCTGATGGTACCTGGTCTATTGAATACAGTGAGCATGTAAAATCCAAAGGTAATCAAATACAATCAACGATGTATAACACATTCTTAATGAATTGTTTAAATGATGGTCTTCCTATTGGTTTGATTGTTAATAATAAAAAGAAGGATAAAAATAAGAAGAAAAATAAGAAATACAAGGTGATGGGATTAGCATTTGTAGAGCGTTATAACAGCACTACCGGAATGTTTACCCTGCATGGACCAGTTAACGCGGAAACGGTTAATAATTCATCTTTTGTTTCTGCGGGTTTTGACGAACTTAAACCAGAAATTCAAAATCAACTTGAGCAGATTGATGACACTGATGAACGAATTAAAGAATTGAGAGAGTCAGTACGTAGACAAGGTCAGGCTCAGTTTAGAAATGACTTGTTAAAAGCGTATGCAAGTAGATGTGCTATCTCAGGAAATGATGTCCCTCAGGTTTTACAGGCAGCTCATATTGGTCAATACCGTGGACCTAAAACGCAAATAGTTACCAATGGAATCCTCTTAAGGTCTGATTTGCATCTTCTTTTTGACGCACATTTACTTTCAGTTGAGCCCGATAGTAAGTGCATTAGATTATCTAAGATGCTCGATAAAACTGAATATTTTGATTTCAATAAAAAGCAGCTACATATGCCCGTTTATCTTGAAGCTTATCCAAATGAAAAGCAGCTAGAAAGACATTTTGATCAATTTATGGCAGAAACAGAAATTTTAATATAAGGCTTGATTACATGATTTCTAGTTCAACCCATGAGCAAAATTCGTGGGCAAAGTATCGGTCTGACTTTAATAGATCAATGTGAGCTATTAAATCTTGTAATGAGGGATCAAAGTCATAGCCGTTTACATTTAAAAAAGAGTATATTGCGACTGCCGCAAATAATTCATTTTGATTTTTGAGTGGCCTTAAATTGACGATATAAAATGCATAAGCAAAAGCATTCCAGCTAATAGTAGGACATTCAATTTCAGTTAAAGGGACCCTATTGTAGTGATCACAGATCTGAGCAAAACACTCAGTCATTGTTTTATCAATTTGTATTTTTGGGTGAATTAATTCAGCAAGATTCTTCAAGTCATTAACTGTTAGTCTTCTCATATATTTCCTTCCGTTTTGAAATGAAGAATACCGATCTATCTTTGAGTTTTTTGACGGCCTGACTAGATCCACAAAATCCACGATAAAAAACGCCTCCCAGCGCAGAGCTAGGAGGCGTTTAAAGGAAAGGACTAGAGGGGTTTCTCGCCAATTAGGCAAGCATCTGAGCAAGATCCTCGGAAGCATCGCCGATTGGGCCAATGCCGTAGTTCTCAACAAGAATGTTAAGGACGTTAGGGCTGACAAAGGCAGGAAGGGTTGGTCCAAGCTTGATGTTCTTGATGCCAAGGTGAAGCAGGGTCAGAAGGACGCATACAGCCTTCTGCTCGTACCAAGACAGAACGAAGCTCAGTGGCAGGTCGTTAACGCCGCAGTCGAATGCGTTTGCAAGAGCGGTTGCAATCTGAACAGCGCCGTATGCGTCGTTGCACTGGCCAACGTCAAGAATACGAGGGATGCCACCAATGGTGCCCAGGTCAAGGTCGTTGAAGCGGAACTTACCGCAAGCAACGGTGAGGACAACGGAGTCTGCAGGAGTCTGCTCAACAAACTCGGTGTAGTAGTTACGACCAGGACGAGCGCCGTCGCAGCCACCAACAACAAAGAAGTGCTTGATAGCGCCCTGCTTGACGGCATCAATGATCTTATCGGCAATGCCAAGAACGGCGCCGTGGCTAAAGCCGGTGGTTACCTTGTGGCCACCGTTGATACCGGTGAGCTCCTGAGCCTCAGCGTATCCACCAAGCTCCTGAGCCTGCTTGATAACAGCGCTGAAGTCCTTCTTACCGTTAGCGTCCTCGTCAATGTGGACGAGCTCTGGGAATGCAACAAGCTCAGTAGTGTAGACGCGGTCCTTGTAGCTAGGACGAGGTGGCATGAGACAGTTGGTGGTGAAGACAACAGGAGCTGGGATGTCCTTGAACTCCTTCTGCTGGTTCTGCCATGCGGTACCAAAGTTGCCCTTGAGTTGTGGATACTTCTTGAGCTCTGGATAACCGTGAGCTGGGAGCATCTCGCCGTGGGTGTAAACGTTAACGCCAGTGCCCTCGGTCTGCTCAAGGATCATCTTGAGGTCAAGAAGGTCGTGGCCGGAAACAACAATGAAAGGACCAGGCTCAATAGTCAGAGGAACCTCAGTTGGAACTGGGGTGCCATAAGCGCCGGTATTTGCGCTGTCGAGAAGAGCCATGCACTTGAGGTTGACCTCGCCTACCTCAAGGGTAAGAGGCAGCAAAACGTCAACGGAAGACTCAGTAGCAAGAGCTGCAAGAGCCTTTACAAAGAAAGCGTCAACTGCGTCATCAGTCTTGCCAAGAACGCGAGCATGGTAAGCATACGCAGCCATACCACGAATACCAAAGAGAATGAGGGACTTGAGGGACCTAATGTCCTCGTTGTCGGACCAAACGCCGCCAAGTGGAAGATCCTCAACAGGCTCTACGCCAGCCTCTGCAGCTAGACGGTTCTTCTCGTCACGAACCTGAGCGGTAATTGCGTCAACCGCGCCCTTGTCAAAGTTGACGTTAGTGATGCAGGTAAACAGACCGTCGACGATCAGCTGATCTGCGCGGTTAGAACGCTTGCCAGCAGCAAGCTCGGTGCGAGACAGGCCAACCAGAGCGCCGGTGAGCTCGTCCTGAGCAAACGCAACGTCAAAAGGCTTGCCGCAAACGCCAGCAGCACCGGTACATGCAGTACAAGCGGCAGTCTGCTCACACTGGAAACAGAACATCTTGTTATCCACTATTTTTCCTCTCCATAAAACCATATAGCGAGAAGAGATTTGCTCTTCTGGGTTTCATGATTACAGGAATGTGGAATAAGGTATGTTGTAATTACAACAAAACGATTTCTATCCATGAATTTTTTGGAGAGCATATGAATGTACAAGACATCAAGCCCTCATTTTTGCTAAACACAATTGTGTTTAAAGGAGTAAAACCAGAGCTACTAGAGGCTCTTTTAATGCATTTACGTGCTGTTGTACGCACCTATGAGCCTGGAGAGATTATTTTTTGCGCTGGCGACAAGGCGCATCAATTTGGCATTGTTATCTCTGGCGCTATCCACGTTGAGGGATCTGACGCTCAGGGCAATATTTCTGTGATGGGAGCTTTCCATACCGGAGACACCTTTGGAGAGGCGTATGCGGCCCTTGGAAACGTGCCGCTTTTGACCTCGGTCGTTGCTACCGAGAAATCGGAAATTCTGCTGCTGGACGTGCGTCAAATTACTGCCAGAACGTGCGACATCTGCGGTGGCGTGGACATTATCATCAGAAATCTTATGGCTTCAATTGCTCAAAAGAACATTATGCTGAGTCGACGCATTCAAGATGCCGCACCAAAAAGCATTCGTGGCAAACTGATAGCGTACTTGCATACGCGCTCTCAAGCTGCAGGTTCTGCAGAGTTTGATATCCCCTTCAACCGACAACAACTTGCGGACTATCTTGGTGTAGATAGAAGCGCTCTGAGCGCGGTAATATCTTCTTTAAGCAAAGAAGGTGTTTTTGAAGTTAAACGTAGTCACTTCAAACTTTTATAACAGCAATTCAGCCTAAGGAGGCTTTTATGGCAGAGATTTATTTAGCAGGTGGATGCTTCTGGGGACTTGAAGAGTACTTCTCCAGGATTAAGGGTGTTACCGCAACTACGGTTGGCTACGCAAACGGAAAGACCTTGGATACCAATTATCAGGAGGTTAAGGCTACAGATCATGCAGAAACAGTGCATGTCACTTACGATGAGACCGTTGTAAGCCTCTATGACATTTTGCGCTACTACTTTAGGGTTATTGATCCCCTCTCAGTCAATAAGCAAGGCAACGACGTTGGTAGACAGTATCGCACAGGTATCTATTACACAAGCGATGCTGACCTGCTTGTCATTGACCGCATTATGACTGAACAAGAGTCTCTTTTTGGTCAGAAGCTTGCCGTTGAGGTTGAGCCACTAGATAATTACGTACTTGCTGAAGAGTATCATCAGGACTACCTAAAGAAGAATCCTGGTGGGTATTGCCACATCAATGTTGATGATGCATATAAGCCACTTGCGTAAGCCGCTTAGGATTTCAAAAACTATGTACTTGGAACTATGTTCTATAGGTACATATCCGAAAACATAACGGATTACATCAATAAGGGTGAATATGAAGTTTTTATTAATTAAAAGCAGCATAATTGACATCAAAGCAACCCTCGGAAGGGTGCCTATCGCTTTAAGGCCCAGCCTGGTTTAT
>CALFOQ010000029.1:0-8686 GCA_937921235.1 uncultured Atopobium sp.
CCTCACCTCAACTTGGGTATCGGTGAGCTTGGCGATGATGTAGTCCTGCCTGCTCATGCCACTCCAGACTGCCATCTCGCAACCAACGCAATCGAATCAGGACGCCAGGCTAGGTGGTGAGCGCTGCTCGCACCTGCGTATGCTGAGTTTTTACTCCCCATTGCGTGCGGGAGCATTTCCAGCGTGTCTAGGGAGTAAATAACGCGGTGGCTTACATGGCGGCACATGGCAGCACACCGCGGCATTTTCCCTGATTACTCCCGTTTTCATTGAGACGGCGATATTCTTTACTCCCCATTAACCACCTGGGGAAACGCCGTACGGAGACCGTAAAAATGCCCGTTTAGTTCGTTTTGAGATTCACAGGCCCCGAAACGTCCTATTTTCTCCTTTGGGGACAAAAACCGCGCGTCCACTCACTCGGGATAAATCCTTACTCCCGTTCCTCTGAATGCTGCCCCGTGCCTTGCCGTCTTGAAACACGGGGGAGTAAATGACGAAATCGCAGGTGAAAAGGAGTAAAAAGTCAAAAAAAGCCTCCGTCCCAACGCGGGAACGAAGGCTCGATTACCGTATTTACTCACCGCCGTCGCTGGCGGCTTTGCCATGACTCTCGTACGAAACGAAACTCAGCGGCACAGTATGGCACTCAAAAGAGCAGGTCAAAGCCCTAACGGCCTATTCCCACTCAATGGTCGCAGGTGGCTTTGGAGTGATGTCGTAGGCTACGCGGTTAACACCAGCAACCTCACTGACAATACGGGAAGAAATGCGGGTTAGCAGCTCGTATGGGAGCTTTGCCCAGTCAGCAGTCATAGCGTCACTAGATTCAACGGCGCGCAGGATAACTGGACGGGCATACGTGCGCTCATCACCCATTACACCAACGGACTTAATGTCGGGTAGCACGGCAAAGTACTGCCAAACACTGTGCTCGGAGTTACGATCGCCTGTCTCGTCAAAGAGCTGAGCGTTGTAAGCGTCAATCTCTTCACGGACAATAGCGTCGGCGTTGCGGAGAATCTCCAGTTTTTCTGGGGTAACGTCGCCAATGATGCGGATAGCAAGGCCAGGACCTGGGAATGGCTGCCTGTAGACAAGATTCTCGGGCAGGCCAAGAGAAACGCCCAGCGCGCGGACCTCGTCCTTGAAGAAGTGATCCAAAGGCTCAATCAGATCAAAGTGAACGCCCTCGGGGAATGGAATCAGGTTGTGGTGGCTCTTGATGGTTGCCGCCTTGCCGCCAGTCTTGCGAGCACCCGACTCAATAATGTCAGGGTAGATGGTGCCCTGTGCCAGGAACTGAACGCCGTCCAGCTTCTGGGCCTCGTCAAAGAAGACCTTCCAGAACTCGGTGCCAATCAGGCGACGCTTCATCTCTGGCTCGGTAACGCCAGCCAAAAGCTCTGCGTAGCGCTCCTCTGCGTGAACGTGAATCAGAGGCACGTTAAACTGCTTGCGGAAGACCTGCTCAACCATCTCTGGCTCGCCCTTACGGAGCATGCCGTGGTTAACAAACACGCAGGTCAGCTGATCGCCAATGGCGCGGTGGACAAGAGCTGCGACAACAGAAGAGTCAACGCCGCCGGAAAGCGCCAAAATGACGCGGCCATCGCCAACCTTCTGGCGAATCTCCTCCACCTTCTGCTCAATGATGTTGTCCATGGTCCACGTCTTCTCAAAACCACAGATATTGAACAGGAAGTTAGAAAGCATCTGGGAACCGCACTCGGTGTGGTTGACCTCTGGGTGGAACTGAGTGGAATACAGGTTCTTAGCAGCGTTTTCCATAGCTGCGATGGGGCAAACGTCGGTAGAAGCGGTAACGGTAAAGCCCTCTGGAACCTCAGACACAGCGTCTCGGTGGCTCATCCAAACGGTCTGCTGCTCAGCGGTGCCGTCAAAAATGCGGCTCTCCCCCGCGCGGGTCAGATGAGCTGGGCCATACTCGCCCTTCTCGGTGTGTCCAACAGTGCCGCCCAGGGTAACCGCCATAATCTGCTGTCCATAGCAGAAACCAAAGACAGGAAGGCCAAGCTCCAGGATCTCTGGGTCAATCTTTGGCGCATCCTCAGCGTAAACAGAAGCAGGGCCGCCGGACAAAATAAGCGCAGATGGATTAAGCTCACGAAGCTCATCTGCGGAAATATCACAAGGAACAATCTCGGAGTAGACATTAAGATCGCGCACGCGACGTGCAATTAACTGGCCGTACTGGGCACCAAAGTCTAGAACTGCAACAAACTGCTTGGGCCTGGACTCGCTCATGCATGACTCCGCTTCTCCGGTTTCCCGGTCACTCTGGATTCTGCGCCAACGCAATACCGCACGTATGGACACATATCTCTACCACGAATTTATTGCTATTAATAATACCTTCAACCAGCCGATAACACCACGAGAGATTACGCGCGCCAAAAAGTCTTCTTATTCTGCGCAAACAAAAGACGGCAAAGTTCTATAATATGACAAGAAATGCTACTAATTTCTAACAATTATAAAACACAGAATGTGGCGAGAAGAGCAGGTCAAAGACACTATAACTTGAAATGTAATTGTTTTGTGACGACCAAAACTGGTAACAGTTTTTAAGTACGTATCTGCAATAATTTTCTCACGTTTGAAAGACGAATTGGAGTTTGGTTTATGAAAAAAGTACTGGTCAGACTAGGTGTATTTCTTGTGCCATTTATGATTGTTGTTACTTTTGTGACAACATTCGCTTCGGCTGCAACTGTTTCACCGGTTCAAATTACCAGCATGTCTGTGGCTGATGATACCTATACACCAGTCAATGAGATTACCACTGATAATCTGTACCATATTACAATCAACTGGGAATCTACCGCTTCTACCGTGGCAGAAGGTGACTATTTTGATATTACCTTGCCCGATAAAGTCCAGTTCACAGCCACACAAAACACAACTCCAATTGAAGTTAAAGATCCTAACGGCGCAACCGTAGCTTGGGCTTATCCAACTCCAGCAGCGGGCAGTATTTTCGGCGGAACCCTGCATGTTGTTTATACAGACTATGCAAACACCCACACCCAGATTAAGGGTACTTTCTCGCTCTCTGCACTCTATGACCGCGACGCCATCAACGCAGGTGATAACACCCACATTGACTTTGGCGTTAACGGCACCGCTGTTCCTCTCAACATGATTGTTCGTCCAAAGAACACCGTTGGCGAAGAGTGGCTTAACAAGTGGGGCGGTCCTGTTACCGGTACCGAGTCCGAGGTACTTTGGTATGTTCGTCTTAACTACTCCGCTGCTCACATGACTGGCGTTGAGTTCTCTGACTCCCTCTCTGATAGAAACGGTGGCGACCTGCCAGCATCGGTAACCTACATTGCCAACTCCTTCCACCTGTATCGCGCAGACTTTGATGGAACCGGCAACTACAGCAACCTCCAGGAGGTCACTATTCCTAATGGTGCACTTTCTATTGCAGCTGACGGTCACTCCTACCACCTCAACCTGAGCGGCGTTGACTTCTCCCAGGGCCAGCGTTACCTTCTGCAGTATCGCACCACCTTTATCCCAGGTATGGCTCTGCATAACTATGGCGTGCTTACCAATGCTGGCGGTGCTCCAAGAAGCGAGATTGGCTTTACCTACTACTCTCCAAACAACTCCGGCGCCGCAATCGGCAATCTTGTCGGCCGCATCCGCATCATCAAGGTTGACGCTGACAACGCAACTACCCAGCTTCCAGGCGCAACTTTTAAGGTAACAAGCGTTGCTAACCCAGCTGATTCTTGGACTCTTACTACAGGTGCCGACGGAACTGCAACCTCCGAGAGGCTTGTTGCCGGTTCCTACACCATCGAAGAGATCACCGCTCCAGATGGTTACGTGCGCGACGCTACTGTCTACACCGTAAACGTTGACAATCAGTCCGGCACTATCAAAATTATTGAGAACAAGAAGAACGCTCACGCAGACATCCCTGTACAGAAGGTCTGGAATGGTGCAGAGGGTGGAGCAGTAACCGTTCACCTGCTTGCAAACGGCGTTGACACCGGCAAGACTCTTACCTTGAGCTCTGACAACAACTGGCAGGATTCCTTCACAGGCCTCGAGGCTTATGCTGCTGACGGCTCCGAGATTACCTACACCATCTCTGAGGACGAGGTAGCCGGCTACACCAGCCAGATTACGGGCGACGCAACTCAGGGCTTTGTAGTCACTAACACTCAGGTTCCTCCAACTCCAGAGAAACCTGCTAAGACTCGTAAGAAGTCCAGCCTCCCCTACACAGGAGATGCTTCTTCTGTTGCAAGCGTCCTCTTTGGATCTTTGGCAGCACTGGGCAGCGCAGTTGCACTTAAGCGTCGCAAGTAAGCCTGACGCGCAATCGTAGCAGCACAGACGCGCAGCTCCACGCAACGTTACAAGAACGTCTTGTCCTCGTGACAAGGCGTTCTTTTTTGGCGAGAAAACCGTCTATCTTGCGAGACTCCACAGAACTTCTCGCCTCCTTAATTGCATACAGAAAAATGACCTATTCGGAATCACGTATAAAAAGAGACTAATGTCCAGCATTTAGATTTATTAGGAGTAATATTTATCCATTTTTATTACGCTAAGCTGCACATAGTGTGGAATGTTCGTTGTGAACAATTGTGAAGAACCTGTGAATTTACCTGTACTTCATTTGAAAGGTATTAGAAAAAGAAACCACAAATTCCTTGTACCTGCATAAATATTTGAACTTTAAAAAAGCTATATAAATATATACAGAATCTCAAATAAATTCTCTTTGTAATAGGTGAAAATAGACGCATCTATTGCAAAGGAGTCCTGATGAACAAACGACTGTTTAAGCTGTTAAGTTTTGTCTTCTTGCTAGCCCTTGCGCTTCCGCTTGCGGCAAAATCAGCTTTTGCTGAGACTGCAAGCGCTGAAGCTGCTACAGGCACCCCTAAAGCGGTTGTCGCAACCATTACAGACTTTAGAGTTGAAGATCGTTTTGGCAATCCAACTACCGTTGTTAACAAGGCAAATGTGTATGCCATTGCTATGACGTGGGACGCCTCTGCAAACGCTAACGTAGAGCCAGGCGATTACTTTGACGTCACCCTCCCTAACGAGATGAGGTTTACCGCAGCTCATCCTGCGTCTACCTTTAACATCACCGATGCAGCAACCGGCGAGGTCATGGCAGTAGCTCACGTCACCCCTGGTACCGATGGTTTTGGTGGAAACATGCGTGTTGTCTTTACCAACTACGTTAACAACCACACTGACCTGCGCGGTACCGCTCGACTTGGCTTTACCATTGATTCACAGCGTGTTCAGACAGGTACTGGTAAATCTTTTATCTTTACTGTCTCTGGCAGTCCTGTTCCTGTAACGTTTGACGTCACCGCTCCTGGTACCATTGGTACTGAGTTCCTCTCCAAGTGGGGCAAGATTATTGAGGGCAACGCAAACGAGATTCAATGGACTGGCCGCATCAACTACTCTGGTGGTAACTTCCACAACGTCCGTCTACACGACCAGCTATCCGACCAGGGCGGCGGCGACCTTCCTTCCGAGATTACCTATGTTCCAGGAACCTTTGAGCTTTGGAGCGCTCGCTTTGATGAGTACGGCTCAACCATTCCAGGAACTGCAACTCGCATTCCTATTACCCCAGGTATGCTCACCATTTCTCCTGATGGACAGTCGTTTGATCTTGACCTTTCTGGCATAGACCTCAGCAACGGTCAGAGCTTTAAGTTCACGTATCGCACTACCTATGTACCCGGTGTTGCCCTGCGTAACCTCATTACCATGTACTCTGACAACCCTGAGTACCGCTCCGATTGGGTATATCGCAACGCAACTTCCGGCGGAGAAGGTACTTCTACCCTCATCGCTCGTATCCGCATCGTCAAGGTGGATAAGAACGACCACAACACCAAGCTTGCGGGTGCAGTCTTTAAGGTAACCAGCACCACTGATCCAACCAAGACCTGGACCATTACCACTGGTGCAGATGGTACCGCTACCACCGAGAAGCTCCCTGCTGGCACCTACAACGTTCAGGAGATTACCGCTCCTGCTGGCTACCAGCTCAATACTGATACGTATAACCTCACCGTTTCTGCAACCACCGGCGTTATTAAGACCGTTGAGGACGAGAAGACCCCAACAGTTGATGTACAAGTTAACAAGACATGGGTAGGAACTGTCGGCGGTCCTGTTACCGTCAGGCTCTACAAAGACGGCGTTGCTAGCACCGAGACAGTCACTCTTGACCAGACCAATAACTGGGCTGCAACATTTAGCGGTCTTCTCCGCAACGATGCAACAGACGGTCACGTTATTGCTTACACCGTAGTAGAAGAGAACGTTCCTGCTGGATATACCAGCGCAGTCTCGGGCAACCAGACTGATGGCTTCACGGTTACCAACACCGAGATTCCACCAAACACTCCTCCTACCACGCCTCCAAATACGCCACCAAACACCCCACCAGCAACTCCTCCATCAGAGACTCCAAAGAAGCCAAAGAAGAAGCAGCCTAAGCTTCCTGAGACTGGCGACTTCTCCGAGATTGCTCTTGTTGCAGTAGCTACCGTGGGCAGCGTTATTACAACGCTTGGCTATGCTCTGAAGGATCGTCGTAAGTAAGGCAACGTTGCGCAGTAAGTAACGCCATGAGCAAAAGTTGCTCGTACTTCTCGCGCCAAGCTCTATGAACTTCTCGCACACATCCCCGCTTCACACGTTGAAGCGGGGATTTTTTGTGGCAGGTTTGTTTCTATGCAGCACAAAGACGCAAAATTGCGTATAGTAGATGTTTGACAAAACGCATTGGGCAAAACGCAGATTAAACACAAAGGAGCCCCAATGGCCAGAAGGTCACATTCATTTCAGAATCACGGTCACAACAGCCGTGATAGGTACGAAGATACCCCTGAGTACGATACAGAGGACTTCGCACAGGACGATTATGACGCTTATAATCAGGGCGCATATCAGCCTCGCACGCTGGGCAGCGTTCGAAGCGCTGGTGCAAGTTCTGCACGCAACAATCACGAATCCCACGGCTCCAGGTTTACGCGCGAGCCTTTGATCGGCCAGACCAACGTCGGCGACGAGTGGCCCGAAGAAGCCCCAGCTCAGCAGCAAAAACACACCCACTTTGCTGCTCATCGTGCTGGCGCTGTCAGCCATGCGCCTTCTCGTGCAGAAGGCGTTGGGGCATACTCTAAGAAGCGTCAAGGATCTTCTCGCGGTCGTGGTCTTAAGATCTTTGCCGGCATTCTGGGTACGTTGCTGCTGGTAGCAGGCGTAGCGTTTGCGTGGTGGATGCTGGATACCAACTCAAAGCTCCGACAGGGCTTGGACGCAAACCTGCAGGCCACACTGGTACAGGTTGCTCCATCTGACCCGTTCTACATGCTGCTTCTTGGTGTCGATAAGGACGAGGGGCGTGCAGAGAACTGGGGTGATTCCGACGCAAACTTCCGCGCCGACACTATCATTTTGGCTCGCGTAGATCCTAAGAACAAGAAGATTACCCTGATTTCCATCCCCCGAGACACTATGGTTGACCTGGGAGAACACGGAAAGCAAAAGATTAACTCCGCATACAGCTATGGCGGCGCATCCGGAATGGTCGAGGCCGTTTCCAAGCTGGCAAACGTCAACATCTCGCACTATGCCGAGGTAGACTTTGAGTCGTTCACCAAAATTGTGGACTCCATCGGCGGCATTACGGTCAACCTGCCCGTTGCCGTCTCTGATATGCAGTACTCGGGCATCGACCTACCCGCTGGAGAGCAGCAGCTCAACGGCCAGCAAGCGCTCGGCCTTTCTCGCAGTCGTCACGCGTACGACAACTACGGCGCCGGCGACTTCTACCGCGCGGCTAACCAGCGCATGATTCTAACGGCCATTGCCAAGAAAGTCCTGCAGCTGGACCCCGTTTCTATGTCCGGTGCCGTGTCTACCATGGCCGAAAGCGTAACCACCGACTTCAACGTTACCGATATTGTGGGCCTGGCCATGTCGTTTAGGGGCATGGATACGTCCAAGGATATGTACTCTGCACGCACGCCGACAACGTCCGAGCTCATTGATGACGTGTGGTATGAGATTGTCGATAAGAGTGCGTGGAAGACTATGATGGACCGCGTAAACCAGGCGCTGCCTCCTCTGGAGGATGCAAGCACCGATGAAACCACAGGCGTTGTGGGTACCGTCGGAGGAGACCCTTCAGCTATCGACAGCATCAAGCCGGACTACACCGGTGAAGTTGCCGTGCTTAACGGTACCGACGTTCAAGGGCTTGCAGCTCAGAAGGCTGGCATCCTGAAGACTAAGGGTTACACCGCTTACGCCGACAGCTCCCTGGAGCATCCAACCGACTCGATTATTGTCTACGACGGCACGCGTACGGGCCTGGCAAAGGCCGTTGGCGTTGCAAAAGCGCTGGACATCCCTACTGCCAACATCAAGGCAAACGACGGTTCCTACCCAACTGACGTGGACATCACCGTAGTCCTGGGCACCGATCAAGCCCCAAAGCGCTAGCGACTCGCAGCGGCTCGTAACCTGCAACGCGCAGCGTGTGACCCGCGACAGCACGCGACCCGCAGCGACGCGCGACGCGCGACCTGCGACCTGCGACGACCCGCGACCTGCGACCTGCGACGACCTGCTACCCCACCCCACACAAAAACGG
>CALFOQ010000030.1:0-36177 GCA_937921235.1 uncultured Atopobium sp.
AACACACCTATGGCGGATATTCTGCTCAATTACGGGCATATTACACACCTAATGAAGATAATCTGCATGATTGAGGTATTTTCAGCGTAATGTATACGTCTTTTTGACAGATTATCTGACTTAGGTGTGTTTTGAACTGCCTCCTATTTTTCGTGTCCAAGAAATGGGAGGCAGTTCGATTATGCAGGTCTATTTTGAAAATTTTGGCTTAGTTTTGAGCAGTGACTAGCGACCAGTAACAAGCGTAAGCGTTGCTTCTCCAGAAGCATTTGCTGTGCTTACGTCAACGTCAATGATGCCTGGTAGATTGCTTGCAATTTCTACAATTTGAGATACGCTGACTTCTTCAGAGAGCTTTCCGCTTGCTCGCTGCTCAAAGAGGGCGCCTGCAAGTACACCACGCATGTGTTTTGCGTTATGTGATACAACACTGCGCTTTCCCGTACCAGAATCTTCTCGCTGAACAACAACTTGCAGCAGCTCGCTAGGGTGCTTTGCCGATGGCGTCCACATCTTTCTGTATTCTCCCGAGCGGCAATCCACAACTATTTGATCCTTCAGAGCGGCGTTTAACAGGGGATTAAGCTGCTTTTTCCAGTAAGTTGCAACGGCACCAACGGTGGGCAGCTTGATTGAGGCAGACAGTCTATAGTTGGGGAGAAGATCGTGCGGTCTTACAACTCCCCAGAGACCAGAGAAAATCATGATTTCTGAGTTAAGGATATCTGCTGGTAATGTGACTGTTTTCTGCGTGTTTTCTAACGTGGCGTTTTCAAGTGTTTGGTTAAATTTTGCAGCTTCAAAAAGTACGCCAGTATAGAGATTGAGCGCGGTTGTGGTTGGAGCTTCATAGACGTCTAGGTTGTCGGCTATGTCACCGACGGTATTAGGACCAATTTTAAGCATCTGAGCTGCGTTTGCGTGAGAACATACCTGGTGTAAGTCCTTGATGAGTTCTTCTCGACAGCTGGTGAGCTTGGAGCCAAACAAAAGTGATGAGAGATTAAGAGAAGGTCCCGAGGTGGGAGCGGTTTTTCCTGATGATGGAGGAAGCAAAATAATCATGAAAATCCTTTTGATACGGGATTTTTAGTTGTTGTTTAGTTTGATTCTAATTTATGTCCGGTGTGCGTGGTAACTTTAGAAGTAAGAAAAATCGGAGAGGTGACGTATGGGCTTGCTTCTGTACAAACAACAAACAGGTGCTTTCTTATCAAACTCTGTTAAAGAGCAGTTAGAGACTTCGCTTGAGAGGTGGGGTTCTGCTCAGCTTATAGTGCCTTCTTCCGATACTGTGTTGTTAGTTAAGAGACAGCTTGGTGCCATCCAAGAACTCTCGGTTGGCGTGAATGTTTCAACTTTTGATGAGTGGATGCGCGATCAATGGAAGCTGTATGGAAGCTCTGATCGTCTGCTTTCAAATACGCTTCGCAAGGTATTTTTCCAGCAGATTTTGGATGGAATGTCTGCTGATGAGCTAGGCACTTTAACTACTAGCAAGGGTACGGTGGAGCTTCTTTCTAAGCTTTCTCCAGAGTATCTTTCAGAGCTTGATCAGATTGTGGTCTCTGGCCAACTTTTTGCTGGCCAGATGAGTGCTTGTAAGGTGTTAGAGCGCTACAAGATACTGCTTGAAGAAAAGTCTTACGTTGAGGTGTGTCAGTGTCTGGATTACCTATTGCAGTCCACCCCAGAGCAAGGACCTGCACTGATTTTCTCGCGAGTTGAAGATCTTTCGGAGGCACGTCTTCAGTTTGTGCGCAAATTGTCGCAGAAGCGGGACGTAGTGTTTTCTCTCTACGTGCCCGAAGGACCTGCAGGTTACGCGGCAGAGCAGCAGCTGGAGTTGGTTGGCGGCCCGGGATGCGATTGTCGTGTGGATGTGGAGTCGGCGCCAGCCGCAAAAAGTCAGGAGCTCACCGATCTTCTCGCCAGGGTGTTCAGGGCCAAGGAGGGCAATGAGGTTACGCCGAGCGGTGCGGTAACGTTTTTGTCGCCGCTGGGCCAGCATGCCGAGGCAGAGTCTATCAGCAGGTACATCTCTCAGTGCGCAGAGTCCGGATGCAAGAGCTTTGCGGTGTACACCTCGGATTCGCAAAGGGTCTGGGACGCGCTTTCGCAAAAGCTTGCAGCTAAGGGAATTGCTGCTCACTATAGGCGTTCAGTGCGTATTCAAGACTCTCTTGCAGGACGTGCGTTTGCTAGCTTGATTGACGCATATGTCACGCTGAGTGAACGCGCAGAGCTCGAGAAAAACATTGACTACCAGGCATCTGACCATCAGATGGGAGATATGTCGTGGTGGCCTCCACGTACTCTTACGGACTATCTGATTTCGCCTATTTCAGGCATAAGCGTTGAGCGCGCGTGGATGCTGGATAAGAGCTGGCGCGGTAATAGAACGCTGTATGCCACTAGAGTGCTTGAGACGCTTTCTAAGGCGGCTATGAGCTCGCGTTTGTGTGCAGAGACTATCAAGAGCCTTGAGCTTGGCAGAATTGGCTCTGCTGCTCAGCGAATTATTGAATACCTAGCTACAGAAACGCCTGATGAGCAGGAAGAGGTTGTTCAATCTAAAGAGTTGACGCTTCAGTCTCTTCAAAACCAAGAGTCGCTTAAGGTAATGAACAAGATTGTTTCTTCTGCGCAGGAGCTGCATGAGGCGGGGTTAAAGCTCACTCCTCAGACACTCAAATCGTTTATTGAGCTCTGCAAAGACCAGACGGTCATGATGCCTGTTTCTAATGGTGTTGAGTCTGATATTCAGGTGCTAATCGCTCCTGTAAGCCAAGCTCATTCTTTTGAGCCACATTCTTTTGATGCCGTTATTTTCCAGGGTATGGATACGTTGAATTTTGGCGTCAAAGCATCAGACGGTGCGCTTCAAGAGTTTGTTCGCCATGCAAGCCAAATGCCTAAGGTATCAGAGTTTGCACGATATCAAAGAGATTTTTATACGGCGCTTACAACTGCTTCTACCAGTGTTGCGTTTGAGAAAGTTGAGCAAAAAGATGTCTTTAATGCAGTAGTTCTCAGTGAGGTTAAAGCATGCTATCCCAAAGACTATGCAAAGAAGACAGGGGTTGCACGCGGAGAAGAAGAGGTACTGGTAAACCTGTTGCCTCAAGCTACTGACCCAGAACGTGTTGCAGAACTCCCAACAATCGAATCTGGTGAAATTGACCCTAAACTCAAAAATATCGTGGTACTCCCACGTCATTTGACTAGGGAGACCCTTGAGCAGGAATTACAGGGTCTTATAGAGGTCTCGCGAGAGGGGCTACCGCTTCTTTCCGCTTCTCAGATCGAGACGTATCTTGAGTGTCCCTACAAATGGTTTACACAACGTCGCATTAAGATTTCTCAGGTAGACACTGAGTTTGCTCCAATGCAGATGGGTACTTTTATCCATCGTGTTTTGGAGCTAACGCACGCAACACTTTTAGCTGAAGCGCTTGGTTGTGATGTGGCTGAAGTTGATTCTGTGGTTGAATCTGCGCTTTTACAAGACATTCCTGGCTCTAGGATTACATCTGATAACCTAGATCATGCAAAACAAGTGTTAGACAGCTGTTTTGCCCAGGTCTGGGATGAGCAATTCAACAATATTAACCGAGCATCTTCAAATGAGCTTATTCCGCATAGCATTCAAGAAAGAAAACAGGTTGAGAATATTCGAGAAAATCTCAAGGATCTTCTCGAGTTTGAAGCTTCGCACTTTATTGGCTATCAGCCTAGGTTCTTTGAGCTTCGTTTTGGTAGAGAAGAAAATGTTGTCGAGTATGCAGGAGCTCAATTTACTGGCTCGATTGACCGCGTAGATGTAAACGCTCATGGTCAGGCACTTATTATTGACTATAAACATAAGGGCACAAATGATCTGAAAGCTTATTCAGCAAAGTTAAGTCTGGACAGTGAGCTCTCAAAAGAGATTCTGCCAAGGCATGTACAGTCTGCAATATATGCTCAGATTATGAGGAAGCAGCTCACCAAGTATGAGCTTGAGCCAGTTGCTGCAATTTATCTGGGCACCAAAGAGCAAAAGGATAAGCCTTCATTTGCTCTTGCAGGCATGGCAACGGAAGCGGCAACAGAACATATTTGGAACATACATCCGGAAGATAAAAAGCTCAGGGACCAGGCAGTTATGGTTGTGTCTCAAAACTCAGCGGAGTTTGCAGACTACTTGGACGCTTGGGAGAGTTTAATTGCTCAGAAGGTTCAAGCCATGCTTTCTGGAGATGTCCGAGCCAATCCTTGCGATAAGGATGCATGTAAGTATTGTCCAGTAAAACTGTGCGACAAGAGGAGGTAAGCTACTATGGCTGATACACGTTATACGCCCGGTCAACAGAAGACCATCAAGACGCTTGATAAGCCTCTTTTTGTTGCAGCAGGTGCTGGTTCAGGAAAAACTTTTACGCTTACACAGAGAATTGTGTGGGCTTTAAAAGAAGGCTCGGGAGCCGACGGAAAGCCGTACCTGAGTAGTCTTGACCAGGCATTGATTATTACGTTTACCAATGCTGCAGCTACAGAAATTAAGGAGCGCGTTAGGGAAGCTCTAGAAAAAGAAGGTCTGCATAGCGCTGCGTTGCAGGTTGATGATGCGTGGATTAGTACTATCCACGGTATGTGCAGCAGAATCTTAAAGATTCATGCACTAGATTTGGGTCTTGATCCTGAGTTTGAAATCATTGACGACATGACCAGAAATCAGCTGGTCAATATATCTATTGAAGAAGTACTCAGAGAGCTTTCTCAAGATGAAAGCTATGCTGAGTTTCTCTCAACCTATGCAGGGAACAGGGATGCACTGAAGTCTCGTATTGAAACGCTGATTTCATATGCTCAGTCATCTCCTGTAGGAATGGATGCTATTTCGTTTGTAGGGGATAGTTCTGACCTGGAAGTTCTGAAAGCAGAACTTGAGAGTCTCTACGGTGCGCTTGAGGAGCTAAAGGCTGCAATTGCCGAAAAGAAACCAGATGAAGCAGATCAGCTACAGAGTGTTCAATCTGAGCTCTCCAACAAATTGCAGCAACACTTGGTTCTCTCGCTCACTGATTTTGACCAGGCGTTTTGGGAGACTCTGGGAAAAGCCGTTAAGGCCGTCCGTTCCACAAAAGAAATAAAAAATGTAAAAGATGAAGCTGCGTACCAGCTTAAAGTTTGTAGCTCTTTATTTGGACTTATTCAGGACACGTCTGAGGGTCAGTGTCTGAAAGATGTTACTGAGCAGGTCTACAAGCTTTTTAAACAGAAGAAACTTGCTGTTGGCGGCCTTGATAACGATGACCTTTTGCATCTAACGGCAAAGGTGTTCGAAGAGCATCCAGAGATTGCAGCTGTTTACACGGATAAATTCAAGCTTGTAATGGTTGACGAGTTCCAAGATACAGACCAGCAACAGGTGCAGATGATTAAGAGTCTCTCAGGTAAAGATGCTCAATATCTCACCACAGTTGGTGATGCGCAGCAGTCAATCTATCGATTCCGCGGTGCTGATGTTGATGTGTTCTTTAGACGTCAAGCAGAGGTTTCAGAAGATTTGCAACCCCGTCTTGTAGATAATTTCCGCAGCCACAACGAAATTTTGCGATTTGTTGCAAAGGTTTGTAGCGCTGACGGCATGATACCTAACTTTATGGATTTGTCTGCTGGGCGAGAAGAACCTGCAACTCCGTTCATTGCTCATTCGCCTCGCGTATATTTTGAAGTCACAAAATTTGAAAAGTCAGGAAATTCTAAGCCGGGCGATGACGTCACAAGAAGCCAGCTTGTTGCGTATCAACTTGCGGACAGAATCAACACGCTTATGCAGGATGAGAAGATCCAAGCAAAAGATGTTGCAATTTTGATGAAATCAGTTAAAAAGGCACAGCCCTATATTGAGGCACTTCGTACCTTTGGAATTGAAAGCGTGGTCTCTGGAGCTTCAACGTTTGGTGAGCAGCCTGAGGTTCAGCTGATTGGTAGTCTTTTACAGGCACTCGCAAATATGTACGATTCATACGAGGGACTATTTCCTGTACTTTCGAGTGAGATTTTTAGTCTTGATGCGTCTGACCTGCTTCTCTTGGGTACTAATTTTGGAGAAAATGGTCAGAGGATTACCAATAGAGATATTGCAGAGTCAGTGGTAAATGACACGTGTAATCCACCTTTTGAGGTAAGTCCAAAGCTCAAAAATGCTTTAGAGGTGTTGAGTAACGCTCGTAGCTCTCTTTCAAACAAGAGAGTTTCAGACGTCATTAAAAAGGTACTTCTTGATGCTGGATGGATTTCTCGCCTTCAAAAGATGGGAAATGAGGGACAGTCAAAGATTGCAAATATCTTTGCCGCTCTTGATCAAATTGATAGCTTGCAAAAGGAGCTAGGCGTTGGCGTTGCTTCAGTTGCAAAGGCGTTTAGTCAATGGTGTAACACGGCTAAAGAGTCACCAAAGGTGCTTCACTGCAGCACTCAAAATGCGGTTACCTTTATGACTATTCATGCTTCTAAGGGATTGGAATTTCCTGTTGTTGCTGTTGTAGGAGCTGTTTCTGGTCCTAAGGCAGGCGCTGGTAGTGAACCATTTTTGCATGTTAGAAAAGACGATTCGTATCAGATTGCATTCTCAAGCAGTTCTAAAAAACTTCATGAATTGTATGACGACTGTCATGAGGTCCCTACAAGCCTTGATGAGTGTAAGAACCTTCTTGAGTGGAGAATGTTCCTGGAAACTCAAGAGAATGAGTTTGAAGAGCAGGAGCAGAACCGCCGTCTGTATGTTGCTTTAACACGCGCTCGAGAAGCAGTCATTCTGACTTCAACCATCGACCTTACAAAAGAAGGAATTAGTCCTCGTTATACACGCAAGATTACAAACGCCTTGTTTAAAGAGCCGCCACTTTCTGCTGGTGAGCATCAGTTTGAATATGGTGGAAATCTTGCTGGTTGTATGCGTGTTGTTCAGGGTTCTGGCAAAAAGGATGAGCCTATTCAGGTTGAAGGTTTAGAGTTGGTTGAACCTTTTGGCGACAAGTCCGAACCCTCTGATGGCAAGCCAAGTGAAGAGGAAAACTCGCAGGCTGTTGAAACGTTTGACCTCTATGAGAAGGTAAGACTAAGTGTTATCTCAGAAACTATATATGATCAGCGAAAAGATTTCTTTAGTTACTCATCAGCTCACCAACAAATGGCAGAGAACTTTAAGGGCGAGAATAACCCTCAACCAGTGGCTGAGACTTCCGTTATGTTGTCTGACACATTAGCTGACGATGGAGTAGATCCAACAAGCCTCGGTTCAGCCTTCCACGAGCTTGCTCAGATTATGGTTGAGACTCAGTCTAAGGTTGATGAACAAACTATTGATAAATTGTGCTTAAAGAATAGCGTTCCTCAGCGCGCGATATCACGAGTCAAACAAGCACTTGAACTGTGGAGCAATTCTGCAATCAGGCAAGAAGCTTTAGCTCATGATGTGGTTATTGCGGAGTCTCCTTTTACGCTGCAGGTTGATTCTGAATATGGGAACTATGTAGAAGGAGCCATCGATCTTCTCGCTTATAATAAGGGAAGCAAAGATGCGCTGGTAGTTGACTATAAAACAGGCGATAAGGGCCTTAGTGCAACTCAGATTTATGAGCATCATCAGATGCAGGCAAACTTCTATGCCTACGTCTTGATGCAGCACGGATTTACTAAGGTTGAGTGCGCATTTGTTTGTGTTGAGGTTGAAGAAGCTGGTCAGCCACACGTTGCTCGTTACACGTTTGATGTAAACCATCAACCACGGCTTTAAGGAGGCAAGAACGTGCCTTTTGCACATGTTGTTTTAGACATACCAACTCGTGCTCTTTCTGGCACGTTTGATTACGCCATTCCAGAATCTTTGGAAGAAACTGCGGTTGTAGGAACAACAGTCTTGGTGCCGTTTTCTCACAGGCAGGTTGTTGGCTACATTGTGGGTGTCTCAGACCGTGTGTCTTTAGGTTTAGATGTTTCTCGCGTCCTTCCAATAACACAAGTTCTAGCAGATTCAGCATTTGATGAGCAATCTGCGCAAGTAGCAAAATGGATGAGCAAAGAATACGCCTGTAGTTACGCAGACGCTTTGCATCCATTTTTAGCGCCTGGCCAAAAGGTTAAAGTCACCAGAAAAGATACAGAATCTCCCTGGCAGCTTGTGTGTGAGAAGTCCGGTCCTGTTGATGAGCGATGGGTTGAGCTGACAGAAAAGGCGGCTGACTTTACGCCTGCGGTAAATGCAAGCAAGCAGCGATCGGTGCTTGAGGCTCTGGCGCAAGGTGCCATGAGGTTATCCGAGCTCTCGGCCACAATCCCAGGAGCTCGCAGTGCAGTAACTGCACTGCAGAAAAAAGACATCGTTGAGGTGCGCACACAGCGACAAATTCGTGGAAGCCAGGAGGGTCTGGGAACCACGCTTTCAAGCGGTGTAGCACCTCGTCCTCAGCAACTTACTGAGGGGCAAGAGTCTGCTCTTGCAGCAATCGAGGCTGCGCAAACTGCTGCTCAGGGCGATGTTGTGCTTATTGATGGTGTAACGGGCTCAGGTAAAACTGAGGTGTATCTCTCCGCTATTGAGAAGACCTTAGCGGCTGGCAAGGGTGCTGTGGTGCTTGTCCCAGAGATTTCTCTTACCGCGCAAACAGTAGGCCGATTCCGTTCACGTTTTGGTGAGCAGGTGGCCGTTCTTCACTCAAAGCTTTCGCTTGGCGAGCGCTTTGACCAGTGGGATTTAATCAGGCAGGGTAGGGCTCGCGTGATAGTAGGTGCACGATCTGCTCTGTTTGCGCCCATTCAAAATCCGGGACTGTACATCATTGACGAGGAACACGAAGCTTCATACAAGCAAGATTCGCTCCCACGCTATCACGCAAGAGAAGTTGCTGCTCAGATGGCCCGTCTTCGCGGTGCTGCGCTGGTGCTTGGTTCTGCAACACCTTCGCTTGAGAGTTTATACCGAACAGCTCAAGGAAGTTGGCGTGGCACTAACTGGATGCGTGTTGCCATGACCGAGAGGCCCGGTGTGGCGGTTCTTCCGCAGGTCCAGGTAGTTGATATGGCTTCCCAGTTTAAAAACGGAGGCAGATCGGTCTTCTCGGCAGTTCTTGCTGAGGCTTTGCAGGAGACAATGGAGCGTGGCGAGAAAAGCGTTCTGCTCCTTAATCGGCGTGGATTTGCAAACTTTTTGATGTGTCGCGAGTGTGGCTGTGTGCCCGAATGTCCGCATTGCTCGACGTCTCTCACGTACCATGAGCGCACGCATTCTCTGGTTTGTCACAGTTGCGGCAGACAGTGGTCTCAGCATGCGTATCCTAACCCTTCTAGCAAATGTCCAAACTGCGGCAGCCGTTATATGGGTGCATATGGCGTGGGAACACAGCGTGTAGAAGATGAGCTCAAACTTCTGCTTGGCAGCGATGCGCCAATTATTCGTATGGACGCCGATACCACGTCCAAAAAGGGCGAACATCAGCGTCTTCTTGAGCTTTTTGATGCAACGCCTGGAGCGGTGCTCATTGGTACGCAGATGATTGCAAAGGGTCTGGATTTTCCTGATGTCACCTTGGTTGGCGTTATCAATGCCGATACCATGCTTAAGTTGCCAGATTTTAGAGCAGCCGAGAGAACATTCGACTTGCTAGAGCAGGTTGCTGGTCGTGCGGGCAGGGGAGAAAAGCCAGGTAAGGTCATCATTCAGTCGTACTGGTCAACACATCCTGCTATTGCTTCTGTTGTGACCCATGACAGACGCCCGTTTCTTGATGCAGAACTTAAAGAGAGAAGAGAGGGGGCTTATCCGCCCTTCTCGCGCTTGTCTAATGTGCTTTTCTGGGGAGTTTCAGAAAAAGAAGTTCGTCGCGTAGCGGATCAGATGGCAGAGGCACTGCATACAAAGTTAGACGCGCAAACAGGATGGGAGATTTTGGGTCCTGCTGATTGTGTAAAAGCTAAGGTAAAAGATAAGTATCGCAGGCATATTTTGGTAAAGGCTCCCGTGGATGCTCAGGTGGGAGAAATTCTTTCTGAGTGTGCTGCTTCACTTGATAAAAGAGTGGGTATCAACATGACATTAGATGTTGATGCTTACGACATGATGTAAGGATAGTTATGAGTTCTGAAGCTGATGATATGGTACTTTGGCCAGACCCTCGTCTGAGCCAAGAGTGCGAAGAGATTGACGATATTAACGACGATGTTCGCAAGATGGCTGAGCATATGCTCAAGGTTATGTATGCCACCGACGGCGTTGGTCTTGCTGGACCTCAGGTTGGCTATATGAAACGCATGGTAGTCATTGATGTTGATTACCCAAACGGTCAAGAGAACCCTTTTGTGCTCATTAATCCAGAGATTAAAGTTGCAGATGGTGAGCCTCGTGTATATGAAGAGGGCTGCCTTTCGTTCCCAGGCATTACCGTTCCGGTTACGCGCCCAAGTCATGTTGTCGTTCACGCATATAACCTCGATGGTGATCTTATGCGCTATGAGGCAGAAGGAGATCTTCTCGCCGTATGTTTGCAGCATGAGATTGACCACATTAATGGCGTAACCATGCCGGACCACCTGGGACCAGGTGCTCGTATGGAGACATTGCAGGGGTACAAAGAGGCACTGGCTTCTGGCGCTCGTCCTGGTCAGACAGACTATTAGGAGTTGGCATGCGCGTAGTCTTTATGGGAACTCCAGACTTTGCTGTTCCGTCGCTCAAAAAACTTGCCTATGATCACCAGGTAGCTTTGGTTATTACAAGACCAGATGCCGTCCGTGGTCGTGGTAAAACGCTTGAGCCGTCTCCCGTAAAAGAATGCGCACAAGAGCTTGGCCTGCCCGTTCTTGAGGCAAATCGCATGACTCCAGAAGTAATTTCTGCCATGCGTGAAGCACAACCAGAAGCGCTCTGCGTAGTTGCTTTTGGCTGCATTTTGCCAGATGAGGTTATCTCACTTGCGCCTTACGGTGCTCTGAACGTTCACGCATCACTGCTGCCTCGCTGGCGAGGAGCTGCTCCAATTCAGCGCGCAATCCTCGCAGGTGATGCTGTTGCTGGCGTTTCTATCATGAAGATTGCTCATGAACTTGACGCAGGAGATTGGTGCAAGCAAGCATCGTGTGAGGTTGGCTCCAAAAATACTGAGCAGCTCACTGACGCTTTAGCACAGCTAGGTGCTGATGCTCTGTCACAGGCTCTTTCTGAGCTCAAGGAAGGTTCTCTTGAGTGGCAGGTACAAGATGAGCGAGAAGTAACGTTTGCTCCTAAAGTTACCAAGCAAGAAATGAAGCTTGCTCCAGAAGATTCCGCCCAGGTAAACGCCCTGAGGGTTCAGGCTTCTTCTGATACCGCTCCAGCTCGTGTTTCTGTTGGAGGCAGGTCTCTTCGTGCTTTGTCCGCTCAACTGGCACCAAGTGAAGTTTCTGTTGCTCAAGGTCAAGTTGCAGTTCAAGATCATAGGTTGTTCCTTGGCTGTGTTGAAGGTGTCCTTGAGCTTCTTGAGGTGCGCCCAGATGGTAAGCGCTCTATGGATGCTAAATCATTTGCGGCAGGACTTCAGAAGTCTCAGATGACCTGGCAGAAGCTGCAATAATGGCTACGCTTACTCCCGCTCGAAGAGTGGCTTATCAGGCATTTTTTGAGTGCAGACGCAACAATTTACGCATTCGCGATTACCTACGAGAGTCAAAGGATTTCTCGGAGCTATCTGTTCAAGATAAAGCTTTTGCTACTCGTCTTGCACTGGGAGCAGTTCTTACTAAAGGCAAGCTTGATGAAGCTCTAAAGAATCATCTTAAATCAGGCATTCATCTAGAGCCAAAGGTACAGGACGCTCTTCGTATAGCTGTATTTGAGGTTTTATATTTAGAGACTAGACGTGACGCTGCCATCAGCCAAGGCGTCGAGTTGGTAAAGTCTATCTCAAAACGATCTTCCGGCCTTGCAAACGCGGTACTCAGAAAAATTTCTGAAGATGAAGCTCAGCTGACGCGTGCAAAGAACCCAAAAACACCTTCAGAGCTTTCTTGGGCGTCAGGCATTCCTGAGTGGATTTGCTTGGAGATTATTGAGTCTCTTGGAGAATCTGCTGCTCAAAAGCTTATTCTTAATTTAAAGAACCCTGCTCCTGTGTATGTTTTACAGAGAAACGTATCAGAACAACAATTGCAGAGCAGCTCTTTAGAGCTACAGCAAACAGTTCTTCCAGATGTATACGAGGTAAAAAATCCCGCGCAACTTAACGTTGATGCGTATGTGAAGAAAGTCCAGCTCGTTCCTGCAGATTTAGCTTCTCAGCTTGTGGCACTTCTCGCGGCATCGTATGTAGACCAAGATATGCTTGAGGTTGGACAGGGTAGAGGAACCAAATCTCTGTTGCTCTCTCACGCATTTGAGGCGCTTGATAAAGAGAATACCCACATAACCGCTGTTGAGCTTGTAAAAGGAAAGTCCCACGTTTCAAAAAGAAGATTGAAAACTGCTGGCCTTTCAGATCAGGTTACATCACTCACGTTTGACGCTACACAGTTTATGTCACCAGAGGTTCCAGAGGAGCTTAATCAGAGCTTTGACGTGGTGTTTATTGACGCTCCCTGTTCTGGTTTGGGCACCCTTCGTCGTCATCCAGAGATTGCGTGGAATTTGTCACCAGAAAGTCTGTATGACGGAGGAGAGCTTACTGCTTTACAGACCAAACTCTTGCAGAGCTGCAGCAGCCGTGTAGAGATTGGTGGCTATTTAGTCTATGCAACGTGCTCGCTCTCAAATTCAGAGAATCAGCAGGTTATTGACGATTTTCTTGCAAGTTCAGAGGGTTCTCACTTTGAGGTGCAAAATCTTTTTGAGTGCCCCGCGCGCGCATGCTTAACGACAGATGCACAAGAGTTTCTCGATACGTGCATTACACCAGAGGGATTTTTGCAGACAGCTTTTGCGTCTGCTGATTGTGATGCTCACTTTATGGCGGTCCTTAAGCGCAAATAAAAGCTCTTGCTGTGTATCACAACAAGAGCTTCACAAATACGGTTTATGAGCGGTCTAGAGAGCCAAAAAGCGTTGAATTACTTTCCTTTGCTATCGGTGTTATAAAAACCGCTGCCCTTAAAGACAATGGTTGAGGTGTTGTAAACGCGCTCAGTCTCATGTCCACATTTTGGGCACTGAGGAGCTTCAATCTTCAGGCTCATTGGGCGCTCAATCTCAAAGGTATTGTCGCAGTGTGTGCAATGATAGCTATAACGTGCCATGCATCCTCCATGAAAACAATTTATAAACGTGAGATACTTTACCCTACTTAGAGTAGATATTTCACGATTGCAACTAATAAGTTTGTTTACGGAGGCATTATGCAGGTGACCGGTGCAATTTTTGATTGCGATGGAACTCTTGTTGATTCAATGCGCGTTTGGCATAACGTTTTTGGCGCTGTTCTTCCCAAATATGGCAAGACTATTGATTCGGATATTTTTGACCGCGTAGAGGCTGTTTCCCTCATTGGTGGATGTCAGATTTGTGTTGATGAGCTGGATTTGCCTATTACAGCGGAAGCTTTATATGAAGAGTTCTGCGCGTACGTAACTGATCAGTACCGACATCATGTTTCAATCATTCCCGGTGCAAAGGAGTTCTTACAGGAACTCCACGACGCAGGCATTCCTATGGCCGTTGCTTCGTCAACTCCCGTGCGAGAAGTTCGTGCAGCTCTGGCAGCTCAAGGTATTGAGCACCTTTTCAAAACAGTGGTCTCAACAGAAGATGTGGGGGGAGTGGACAAGGTTGAGCCCGATGTTTACTTTGAGGCTCTTCGCCGTCTTGGCACCGATAAGGCAACTACCTGGGTTTTCGAGGATGCTCCGTTTGGCGCACAGACAGCACAAAATGCAGGCTTTCCTGTGGCTGTACTCTACAACGACCACGACGGCCGTGACCCCGTCTTTATGCGCGAGCACTCTAACATCTTTGCCCACACCTACGGCGAGTTGTCGCTTCTGCGCCTTCAGGACTACGAGCACCCTCTGACCAGCGTTCCTTCTGGCGAGAAACCCCTTGAGGTCCTTGTTGTGGGCGGATCCCCAGAGGCGGTTTCGCACACGACGCTGTCTACCTGCGCCCAAAGCGCTGACTACCTGATAGCGGTTGACCATGGCGCAGATGTCTGTCATGCTGCCGGCGTGATTCCACAACTTGCGCTTGGAGACTTTGACTCCGCTTCTGCAGAAACTTTGTCTTGGCTTAAAGAGCAGCAGGTACCTTGCATGAAGTTTAATGCGGACAAGTACGATACCGACCTGGCGCTAGCATTGAAATCAGCTGAATATGAGGCAATTCGTAGAGATAGCAAGCTCTCTCTGAAGGTTGTCTCCACATCTGGTGGCCACCTTGATCACCAGCTTGTAGTGCTTGGTCTTCTCGCCACGTGGGCAAAGACGGGCAAGGCAAGCGTTCGAGTTATTGAGAATGACTTTGAGATGCGCTTTTTAGTTGCTGGCCAGGTGGATTCTTGGCAGCTGAGCGCAACTAATGCAGGTAAAAAGATTTCTCTTGTAGCTTTGTCAGAGGAGTGCGAGGTATCTGAGGCCGGCATGAAGTGGAATCTTGATCACCAGAAGTTCACCTTGCTGGGAGACGACGGTATTTCAAATATCGTCGAATCAGACAATTCCTGGGTAAGATGCGAGAAGGGCTGTCTTTTGGCGCAGCTTTGGAACTAAGTCGTTCATCGAGTCGCGTCTGCGCTGCGTTTGAGTTACAAAGCTTCAACGTGTGATGATAAGCCCCAGCGGACTATGTTTGGAGTTACCGACAGATAATCGAGCTAAGAAAAAAGGTCGCCGAAGCGACCTTTTTAAATTTGAGGTAAGACGAGCTGAGTTGCTTAGTTGCGAGCAATCTTGCCGGACTTGAGGCAACGGGAGCAAACATTCATCTTCTTGCGCTGGCCATCGACAACGACAGTAACACGCTGGATGTTTGGCTTAAAGGTGCGGGCCACAGTACGGTGAGAGTGGGAGATGGAGCGACCGGCAACGGCGTGCTTACCGCAGAAATCACAGACCTTCGACATGAGTAAGACCTCCATAGGATAGGCGCCCTCTGCGCCTAAAATTTCCAAATAGCCGAATAAATATAGCACAATATATTGTGTTGTCAAAGCATGAATATAACATTCACAATTAGATAGCTTTTAGACAGCTTTTGAATGTTTTTCATTTATTACACCAAGATTAAATAACAAGAAAAAGATTTGTCAATTGCAAGGTTATCAACTTGTATATATAAGCCGCTTTAATAATAAATGTGCTCTGCGGTATACTAAATAACAATGACTAACCCTGGTTCTTGCGAGAGGAGTTATGTAATGACTACCGCTGTTCCCGGAACACTAAGAGTTTCTAATGATTGCCTTGCTGACCTGGCGGGCTATGCAGCTATGGAATGTTATGGCGTTGTTGGCATGGCAGAGATTGATGAGGCAGCAGGTGTTGCTCGTCTTCTTCCAACGTACCGACTTCGTAAGGGTATTGATGTAACCCCAACTCCTAAGGGAGTTCAGGTTGACCTTCACATTGTTGTTGAGCAGGGCGTTAACATGGCGTCTGTTGTCGACAATCTTGAGAGCTCAGTAAAGTTTTTGCTTAAGCAAATTGCAGAGCTTTCATGTGTTGATGTAACTGTACATATCGAGGCCATGCGTAATTCTCGCTAAGCTTTTTGCTTCAAATGAGTAGGAACTGAGGTCTAACGTGATTTCAAATGTCATTCGTACATGCTTCCCTGTAGCAGCCCTTGCCGTTGCAGACAAAGCAGAAGAGATCAACAAGCTCAACGTTTTCCCTGTACCAGATGGAGACACCGGCACTAACATGTCCCTTACCCTGGGCACCGTTGTTCGTGAGGTTCAAGATCTTCCTCAAGATGCAAGCATGCAGGATATTGCAAAGGCAATCACTCACGGCTCTTTGATGGGAGCTCGTGGTAACTCTGGTGTTATTACGTCTCAGATTCTTCGTGGTATTGCCGAGGGTCTGTGTGACGTTAAAAATCCTGAGGCAGTAACTCCAAAGGATATTGCTCACGCATTCCGCCGCGGTAAAGAGGTTGCTTTTAAGGCTGTTAGAAAGCCTGTTGAGGGTACTATTCTTACCGTCCTTAAAGACGTTTCTGCTAAGGCAGACTCCCTTGAGAAGTCTCAGCTCACTCCAGTTGAGGTCTTGGATGCCCTGGTTGTTGAGGCATATGAGTCTGTTGCTCGCACTCCTGAGCTTCTTCCCGTTCTTAAAGAGAATGGTGTTGTTGACTCTGGTGCATTTGGTTTTGCAACCTTCCTTGAGGGCTTTGTAAACGCTGTTACTGGCAAGACTGAGACTACTGATTTCCAGACAACCGTTTCTGTTTCTGACGCTAAGGCTGCTACCAGTGCAAAGGTTGAGATTGAGCTCAACGATGACTGGGAGGGTTCTGAGTATCGTTACTGCAACGAGTTCCTCTTTAAGGCAGATAGCCCAGACTTTGACGAGGATGCAGCTCTGAACTTCCTGGCAACCATGGGTGATTGCGAGCTTCTTGTTGGCGCAAACCCAGACTACAAGATTCACGTTCACTCAAATACTCCAAACAAGGTTCTTGAGTACATGCTTCAGTACGGCCAGATTTTTGAGGTCTTCATTCACAACATGGACCTTGAAGCTAAGGAGCGTACCGAGAAGATCGCTGAAGATAAGAAGGCTGCCGTAGCACCTAAAAAGGAGCTTGGCTTTGTTGCCGTAACCGCTGGTTCTGGCGCTGCATCAATCTTGAAGTCTCTTGGTGTGGATGTTGTTGTTTCTGGTGGTCAGACTATGAACCCTTCTACTGCAGACATTCTTGCTGCAATTGAAGAGGCTAATGCAGACCAGGTCATTGTTATGCCAAACAACTCCAACATTCGTATGGCAGCAGAAGCAGCTGCAAGCGCATGCGAGGATGTAAAAGTTGCTGTCATTCCAACCAAGTCTGTTCTTCAGGCATTTGCTGCAATGTTTGTTGTTGCAGATGGCGTTCCATTTGAAGAGCTTGTAGAAGAGATGACTGACGCTATCTCTGGCGTTCGCTACGGTGAGGTAACCACTGCAGTCCGTGATTCTTCTGCAGCCAACGGCACTCCTATCCACGATGGTGATGTCATGGGTATCCAGGGCGGCTCCATTGATGTTGTCGGCTCTGATGTCATGAAGGTCACGCTTGACCTTATTGCCAAGATGCAAGAGGAGGAAGAGGGTGACAACCTCACCATTCTTGCAGGTGAAGACTTCTCTGACGAGCAGCTCGATCTTCTCGCCAGCAAGATTGAGGACACCTATCCAGACCTTGAGGTTGACGCTCAGCGCGGCGAGCAGCCACTCTATCCAGTTATCTTCTCTATTGAGTAGGACATGTCTGAGTCCAAGGTAAGCATCGCTCCCGCATCGGAGCGAGTAGCACATACCTGTTCGCTTGTTGATAGTGTGACCAGGTTAAGGTATGTCAATGCAAATCGTGCCGAGGCGCTTGAGCGTCTCGGCATTCTGCGTGTTCGAGACCTTTTGCTCAACGTGCCTCACCGTTACCTCGATTTTTCTCATCGCGTGCAGATTGCTTTTGCGCAGATAGGTGAGGACGCTACCATTACGGGCCGCGTTGCTTCGGTTAAGACTAAGCGTCCACGTCCTAAAATGGTCATTGTTGAGATTGAGGTTGTGGATGATACGGGCGTGCTCACAGCTTCCTTTTTTAGGCAGCCTTGGATAGCTGAGCAAATCCACGTTGACGATGAAGTGGCGCTGAGCGGTAAGGTTCTCTTTGCCTACGGTTACCGTCAGATGAAGTCACCGTTTTACGAGGTGCTTAGTACGGCAAAGTCTGACTCAAACGATGAAGCACGCTCCAAAGAGACACCTTCAAAAGCTGCAATTCTTCCTGTTCACCCAGCTACCGAGGGCGTGAGCCCTGCGTGGATGCGTCGCATTATGTCAGCGGCTTTGGAGGACACGGGAAGCGTGTGTGATTGGCTGCCTTCAGAGCTTGTCACCAAGCACCGCCTGATGTCGCTCTCATCGGCGCTTCGTGAGGTTCATTTTCCCTCCAGTTTGGACGCAGCTGAACAGGCTCGTCGCCGTCTTGCCTTTGATGAGCTCTTAAGTTTGCAGCTTGCTCTTTTGGCCAGGAGAAACCTTGAACTTGCAGGTCATAAGCCTTTTGAACACGTTATAAATGGACCTAAAGTTAAGGCTCTGATTGAGGCTTTGCCCTTTGCCCTGACTGACGAGCAAAATCACGCAGCGCAAGAGATTCTTTCTGATATGGCATCACCACGTATTATGAATCGCTTGCTTTTGGGTGATGTTGGTACTGGTAAAACAGCCGTTGCTGCCGTTGCATTGGCTGCAGCCGCAGATTCTTCAACTCAGGCAGCTGTGATGGCTCCTACCTCAGTTCTTGCTCAGCAGTACGCTCAAAAGATTGGCCCCTTGCTTTCACTTGCGGGAATTACGTGGGCGCTTATTACGGGTTCTACCTCAGAAGAGGAGAGGCAGCAAATTGAGCTTTGCCTAGCTGACGGCTCTTTGTCCGTTGTCTTTGGCACCACTGCGCTTCTCTCAGATCGCGTGGTATTTAAGCAGCTCACCCTTGCTGTTGTTGACGAGCAGCATCGTTTTGGCGTTGATCAAAGAACAGCGTTGCGCAAAAAAGGACAAGGCGTAGATCTTCTCGCCATGAGTGCAACGCCTATTCCGCGTACGCTGGCACTTTCTTTGTACGGAGACGTTGATACGTCTCGCATTACCAAAAGACCAAAGGCAGGAGCTGGCGTTACTACCAAGTTGTGTGTGCCAGAAAACCTTGACCAAGCATATGCTGCTGTGACAGAGGCTGTTCAGGCGGGTTATCAGGCGTATTTGGTCTGTCCTTTGATTGATCCAAGCGATTCTGAAGAAGAGCTTGAAGATGTTCCTGAGGCCGCTCGCACAAACGGTAAGCTCTACAGTGCAACTCGCGTATATGAGGAACTTTCAAAGACCGTTTTCAAGGACTTTACCTGTGATCTTTTGACCGGCAGACTGCCTGAGACACAAAAAGATCAGGTAATGGAAAAGTTCCGCGCAAATAAGACGCAGATTCTGGTCTCTACAACCGTCATTGAGGTTGGCGTTGACGTTCCTAACGCTACGGTCATGATTGTCTTTAATGCGGATCGTTTTGGTCTGGCTACCTTGCACCAGCTCAGAGGCCGTGTTGGTCGAGGCGATTTTCCAGGAACTGTGTATCTTGCAAGTAACGCCAAGCGAGGCTCTACCGCAAGAAAACGTCTTGCTGCTCTTGAGCAAACCTCCGACGGCGCACGCTTGGCAGAGCTTGACCTGGAGCTTAGACACGAGGGAGAAACCTTGGGATACCGTCAGTCGGGCGGCACCACACTCAAGATCTCTGACCTTTATGCAGACGCAGATCTAATTGAGGCGGCTCACATGGACGCCCTGGCAATTACTGCTCAAGACCCAAATCTTACCAGCGACGCCTATGCTACGCTGGGAATTGAGGCAAAAGATCGCTTTGGCATCTACTTTGAAGAGCTTGGCTATAAGTAATAACCTGCAGGTAAACTGTAGTACAAGATAGGTTTGGTGGCGAGAAAACCCATGAGGATTGTTGGCGGAAAATGGAAAGGTCGTGCAATTGAGGCCCCTGATGGCAAGGGGACTACGCGACCAACCACTGATCGTACGCGTGAGGCTATTGCAAGCTCCATCTTGGCTTCTCGCGGTCTTGACCTCAGTGAGTCCAGAGTGCTTGACGCTTTTGCAGGTTCAGGTGCTATGGGTTTTGAGCTTCTTTCTAGAGGAGCGCTGTACGCTGCTTTTGTTGATAAAGATAGAAAGACGTGTGATCGCATTAAGCGTACGGCTAAATCTCTTGGCGTAAGCACCTCTGAGATGAGTGTTATCTGTGGAGATACAGCGCGCTTAGCTGAGTCATCCCAGCTGTTTGGAGGTCCTTTTGACGTGGTATTTTTGGACCCTCCTTATGCCGTCGAGGCAGAGGTAGTATCTAAGCTGCTCAAAGACTTGATTCAGTCGGGGAGTCTGACAAAAGACGCTGTAGTAGTCTATGAGCATAGCCATAAATCTGATTCAGTTTCTCTTGATAACTTTGAGCTTTCTAAGAGTAAGCGTTATGGTATTGCTCAAGTTGATTTACTTGTTCGTTGTGAGGGATAGGAGATACGTTGAACAGCATCACTCACGTAGTTGTACCAGGTACTTTTGATCCCGTCACAAACGGACACCTTGATGTAATCAAACGAGCTTCTCGCCTTTTTGAAAATGTTACGGTAGCTGTTGCAGCTTCCAAGCGCAAACACGGCACGGGAACTACGTTTTCTCTTGAAGAGCGTGTACAGATGCTTAAAGACGCTCTGGTAGATGAAGGACTTGTGGACGTTTCTGTAGAGCCTATGGAAGGTCTTCTGGTTGATTTCTGCAATGCTCGCGGCGCAGGTGGTGTTGTTAAGGGCCTGAGAGCTATGACAGACTTTGAGTATGAGCTGCAACAGGCAGATCTTAATGCTCATATGGCTCCTGAGCTGGAGAGCGTCTTTGTTATGTCCAGTCCAGAGTACGGCTATATTTCTTCCTCAATTGTGAGAGAAATTTCAGCTATGGGCGCAGATGTATCATTTTTGGTACCAAAGAACGTCATTAAAAAGCTTGAAGCTCTGCATAATTGCGGTAATTAAGTATATTTGCCCTGCATTTTCATTATATTCTGCTAACATTCTTAAAAAGGTGTTTTATGCGTCGTGCTCATAGGGGCTAAAACTGCATATAACACGGCTTGTGTATTGGATTGAAAGGAGCCCTGGATGCAGCCAGGCGAGGAAATTGAGAGCCTTGTATCTGAGATTGAGCAGATGGTAACTGAGGCTAAGTCACCTTTTATGGATGGCGGTAACAAGAAGATTATTGATGCCCAGGACTTCTACGAGCTGCTTGACGAGATTCGTCGTGTCTTCCCAGAAGAGTTTGCAACCGCTCGTCGCATCATCAAGGAAGAGGATGAGACCCTTGAGCGCGCACGTGCTCAGGCAGAATCCATCATTGCTGACGCACAGCAGCAGGCTATGATTCTTGCTGGCGACCAGGAGGTTGTCCGCCTTGCTCAGCAGCAGGCAGATGGCATTCGTGACCAGGCAGAGCAGTATGAGCGTGATACTCGCTACAACGCTGAGGAGTATGCAGATACCGTTCTTGCTCACCTTGAGGAGAACCTCAAGAGCCTGACAAATTCAGTCTCTCGTGTTCGTCAGACACTTGATGAGAACTCTGGTCCTCGTAACACCAGCAATAACGTTGCCTGGTAATTCCAATGCAACCAGTTCTTTATGCACTAGATGATCGCCTTGCAAATGCAGGCGATACCGTTTCTTATGCGGGTCATCTCAATGAAGATTCGTATGAGCTAGGGGAGCATGAATTTTCTCTTCCTATGGGAATTGATTTTGATCTAGTGCTTACCAACGCGGGTGAGGGCATTTTGGTTACCGGAATGCTTCGTGCTGACGCAGTTGGTACGTGTGACCGTTGTCTTGAGGACGCACATCTCTCTTTAAACGCAGAGGTAGATGAGTATTATCTCTTTGAAGAGCCTGTAATTTCTGCAGATGATGAAGATGAGGCAGATTACGTTTTAGTAAATGCCGATAAAACCATCGATCTTGCAGAGGCTCTTTTGCCTTCGCTTGTTATGGAGACGCCTTATGTTGTACTGTGCAAGTCCGACTGCAAGGGACTTTGCCCAGTATGCGGTTGCAATCTGAATGAAGAGGATTGCGGTCATGCAGCTCAGATTGAGCAGAAGCGAGAAGAAGAAAAGCTTGCTTCAAACCCGTTTGCGGCTCTCAAAAATCTTGTGATTGAGCCGGATTCGGAAGAGTAAAATAAAATTTCTTCTCCTAAATGGTGAAGAAATGCTGTATCTACGTACAAAATGTGTCAGTACGTGGTATAGTATCCAACGCATTATGTGAATGGGTCGCGCCCTCATATGTTTTAGGGGCGCTAGCAAGAGCAAAAGAGGTTTAAGATGGCAGTACCTAAACAAAAGAAGGGCCGCGGCGCAACCCACACCCGTCGTTCGGCAAATAGCAAGCTTAACGCAGCAGCTCGCTCTGTATGCCCACAGTGCGGCGCTCCAAAGCTTCCTCACCACGTATGCCCTAACTGTGGCTTCTACAAGGACCGTGAGGTTGTTGTTACTGAGTAACACTCATACATCGTATGGCCAAGAAGGCTGGTTCTTTAGGGGCCAGCCTTCTTTTTTATAGCACTAAGGAGTTATCATGCCCGTTATTTGTGTAGACGTTATGGGATCTGACCAAAGCCCTGAGGTTGTTCTTGAGGGAGTTCGTATGGCTCTTGAGAAGGACAAAGAGCTAGAGGTTCTTCTCGCTGGAGCTGATGAGTTTGTTACTCCTTTTGCAAGCAAGCATGAGCGCGCAAAGGCTTTGGTAACCACTGAAGTTATTGCAATGAGCGAACACCCCGCCAATGCGGTTAGACAGAAGAAAGACGCCAGTATTGTAAGGGCTGCACAGGCAGTCAAGGCTGGAGAGGCTGACGGTCTTTTTTCGGCAGGCTCTACAGGAGCAGTGCTCACTGCAGCTACCTTTGGTATTGGTCGCATCAAGGGCGTAAAACGCCCTGCACTTACCCTGATTCTTCCTGGACTTGGTGGCCATAAAACAGTCTTTTTGGATACTGGTGCTAACGCTGATGTGCGTCCAGAAGTTTTGGTGCAATTTGCACAAATGGGTAGGGCTTTTGCCAATGCATCGCTTGGAATTGAAAACCCAACCATAGGGCTTCTCTGCAATGGTTCTGAAGAGACCAAGGGTTCTGAGCTTGCTCTTTCATATCATGCGGCTCTTGCAGAAGCGGCTATTAATTTTGGTGGAAACGCTGAGGGAACTGATATTTTAGGAAGCCGCTTTGATGTTATTGTGACAGACGGCTTCACAGGAAATGTGGCCTTAAAATCTATTGAGAGCACGGGCAAATTTATTATGTCTAGCCTCAAAGACGCAATTAATTCCTCCAAGAAGGCTGCGTTTGGTGCACTTCTTTTGAAGGATGCTCTGAAGGCTACAGCAGCGGAACTTTCAGGAGATTCTGTTGGCGGCGCCTTCTTGCTAGGTGTTTCTGCACCTGTACTTAAAGGACATGGTGCTACCAGCTCTTCTGCTGTGTGCGCAGGAACACTTTCTGCAGCAAATGCAGTGCGCGCTAACTTAATTGAGAAAATCTCTTCGTCAATTCAGCTGTAGTAAAAGCGCCTGTTGCATAAATCTTTTATAAGTTATGGTGGAGCCCATGGACAATTCTGTGGGCTTTACTTTTTTAAGATTGTTTGTTTCAGCTTTAGTAATGTCATCATACAGATGCCCATCACGGGGTAAAATTACTAGCGTCATTGTTGTGTGCAAGGAGGATGTATGGATCGCACAGAAACACTTGAAAAGGTAATTGACGTTGTTAGAGAGACACTGGACCTTGACGATTCCGTTGAGCTCACAGAGGGTACCTCATTTAAAGATCTTGGTGCAGACTCATTTGATCTTTTGCAGCTTGTCACAGACCTTGAGCAAGAGTTTGATATGACCTTTGATGCAGAAAACATCGATGAGATTGCTACCGTTGGTGACGCAGTAGATGCTATTCTTGCTGCTTAAGTAGGTTTTATACGTGAAATTGCACGAACGAGTAGCTGCTGCAGAAGCTATTTGCGGTCACACATTTACCAATAAAGAACTTATCGAGGCTGCCCTCACACACCCTTCGGCGGTGGAGGGCAAGCCTGTTTCTGCTTCGTATGAGCGCCTGGAGTTTCTGGGTGACTCAATTCTTGGTGCCATTATTGCAACGGAGCTGTTTGAGCGTTATCCAGATATGGATGAAGGCCAGCTTACTAGGTTGAAAATCTCTCTAGTATCCGGCCACACGCTTTCCATTGTCTCTGATGCTCTAGGAATTTCTCCCTTAATTGTTATGGGAATTTCTGAGAAGGGCACGGGAAAGCGTGGCATGAAGTCTGCTCTGGAGAACGTCTACGAGTCCATTGTTGGCGCGCTCTACCTTGATGCGGGTTTTGATCCAACGCACGATTTTGTTATTCGTACGCTTGGACCTCACATTTCTCCAGCGCTGGCAGTTCGTTCGGTAAGCCCTAAATCTCGTTTGCAAGAAGCGGTACAGGCTAAAGGCAAGGCTACTCCTGAATATAAGCTTATTGGCGAGAGTGGACCTGCTCACACACCAACGTTTACCGCTGTGGTATTTGTCGACGGCCTTAAGGTGGGTCGTGGACAGGGACCATCAAAGAAAGCCGCAGAGTCAGAAGCCGCTCAAGACGCACTGGTACGTCTTGGTGTGGATGACGCTCCGCTTGATGCTGATGCAGAAATGCACCTAAGGTAGAAAGGTACCCTGTACCCGTGTATCTAAAATCGCTGACACTTAAGGGTTTTAAGTCATTCGCTGATAAAACTCAGATGGTTTTTGACCCCGGTCTTACCGTTGTCGTTGGTCCTAATGGCTCGGGTAAGTCCAATGTCTCTGACGCAATTCTCTGGGTATTAGGCGAGCAGAGCGCAAAGATGCTCCGTGGCCAGGCTATGGAAGACGTCATCTTCTCTGGCTCATCAGCAAGGGGAGCGGTGGGCGTTGCTGAGGTAACGCTGGTTCTGGATAACTCCGACCACACCATTCCTATTGATTTCTCTGAAATTGGCATCACCAGGCGCATGTATCGCTCTGGAGAGTCTGAGTACCTGATTAACGGTGCTCCTTCAAGACTCATGGACATCCAGGACATCTTGCATGACTCTGGCCTGGGCAAAGATACCCACTCCATTATTTCCCAGGGCAAGCTTGATTCCATCTTGTCTAGCCGTCCTGAGCAGCGTCGTGAGCTCATTGAAGAGGCAGCAGATATCTCTAAGCATCGCCGCCGCAAAGAGCGTGCGGAGCGCAAGATTTCTTCCATGGATGAGAATCTCACGCGAGCTAAAGTAGTTTCTCGCGAGATAACCCGTCAGCTAAAGCCACTTGAGAGGCAGGTAGACAAGGCTTCTCGCGCTAAAGATTTGTCCACTCAGCTCAAAGATTTGACGGTTCAACTTGCGGTTGATGACCTTCGTCAGCTGCAGTTTACGCATGGCAAGCTTGAGGCTCGCGCTAAAGAGGCAGAGGCTGCTATTGAGCTTGCTCAATATCGTGCGGGCGAGAAAAACCGTGAGCTTGAAAAGCTCCAGTCACTTCTTGAGCAAAAGGGTCTCTTTGTTGGAGACTTGGGTGAGCAGCGCCGTCGCATGCAAGAGATTCTTGGTCGTATGGGATCTGACATGCGTCTTTTGGAGGAGAAGGGCAAGAACATGGTTTCTCGCCTTTCTGACACGCGTATGCAGCTTTCTGTGATGGATAAGCAGAAGGCTGACGCCGCAAAAGAGAATGAAGAGCTTTCTGGTCAGCTGGCAACAATTCGTGCAAAGGTTGCGGATCTGACGGAGAGCGTGAACGCGCTCCAAGAGGCGGCTAACCAGGCAATTGCCGAGCGTCGTGCTCTTGATGTAAAGATTTCTGACTGCACCGCGTCAGAGCGAAGTGCGCGCAATACCGCTGACAAAGAGACGCTTGCGTATGTAAAGCTTGAAGAGCAGATTGCTCATGCGCAGGTAGAAGACAAGATGTTTGAGTCTAGGTTGACTCAGATTACGGAAGCGCTTGAGATTGCTCGTGCTGCTCTAGAAGATAGTGGCGCTAAAGAAGCAGAGCTCACTGTGGCTCTTGAGAAAGCTCGTCAGGAGTCCGAGGCGTTTGTTGCTGAGATTTCTGAGCGTGCTTCTGCACTTGAGGCGGCTCGCGAGGCAGAGCGTACTGCTCGCCAGGAGCTCTCAAGCAGTGAAGCTACGCTTGAGGCACTTCGTGCGCTTGATGTGGAAGTCCAAAAGGGAAGTCCTCTGGCAGAAAAGCTTGTTGCGTATGCAGCAACCGCTTCTCTTGTTTCTGGCAGACTTGCTGATTACCTTGAGGTCCAGCCAGAGTTTGAGGCTCTTGTTGAGCAGCTTTTGGGAGAAGATCTCTCTGCACTTGTAGTTGATAAGCAGCAAAACATTCAGACGCTCTTTGAGCGCGTTCAGACGCTTTCTGAGGACGGCAAGGCTACGTTGGTTGCTCTTTCTGACACAACTCCAGCTCTTGCTGCGCCTGCACATACAACGTCTTTGCTTGAGCACGTATCTGCTCAGAAGGGTGCCGAAGCTCTTGTGCAGGCGCTTTTTGGTCACGTTTTTGTTGCTCAGAGTCTTGATGATGCCTACGCTGCTCGCAACGTTGAGCCTCGTGGGCTTTATGCGCTCCCTGACGGCACGTTGCTCTATCCAGACGGTCGTCTGATCCTGGGACACACATCTCAGGCTGAGGACGGCTCTCTTGAGCGTAAGCGTCGCATCCGTGAGCTTGAGGGTGCGCTTCCTTCCCTCAAACGCCATCTTGAGGCGGCGCGCTCTGCAGTTACCAACTGCGAGAATGAGCTAGCTTTAGTTCGCGAGAAAAGCGCGCAGTCCAAGGGTGAGGTTGCTCGCCTCAACGGTGAGCTTACCTCTATTGCTGCGGAGCGAGGCCGTCTTGAGGGACAGGTTGCGTCTTCTCAGGCTGAGCTGAAGCAGGTTAGCACTTCTCGAGAGCAGGCCAAAGAGCGCGCTCAAGAGGCTCGTGCGCATATTGATGAGCACAAGCGTGCGGCAGAAGAGGCTAAGACTCGCATGGAGTCGCTAGCTTTGGAACTCAAAGAGCTGCAGGATCAGCATGAGGATGCCATTCGCGCGCAGGGTAGGGCCAACCGAGAGCTTTCGGATGCAAAGACGGACCTTACTGTTGCAAAAGAGCGCGCAACGAGCATGGCTTCTCGCCAGGCAGAGCTTGAGAGGCGTCTGTCTCAGCTGGATGAGCAGCTTGCTGCTGCTAAACAGGCAACGCACGCGCTTGAAGTAATTAGGCTGCGCGTAGACCCGCTGTACAAACGCTACGATGCTCTGCACCAGAAGGCGCTTGAGTGGGCGTCTAGGCTCAAGGATCGCGCGTCGTTGGCGGAGGCAGACTCCGAGACGCTTCGAGCGACCATCTCTGAGGCAAAAGACGCTGCTTCTGAAGCTGCGCTTGCGGTAGAAAAAGAGAAAGACGCCGCTAACCAGATTAGCGTTGAGATTGGTAAACTTGAGGTTCAGGTTCAAAACGCCATCGAGGCCATTCTTGCTACGGGCGCCTCATTGGACGAGGCATTGACGCTTCCTGAGCCAGAAGATAGAGAGCAGGCGGAACGCCTTGCTGCGTCGCTCAAGAGTCAGCTTGAGGCGCTGGGTCCTGTCAACGCTGTAGCAATGGATGAGTACGAGCGACTCAAAGAGCGCGCTGACTACATTAACGAGCAGGTAGCTGACTTAGAGGCTGCTCGAACCTCACTGAAGAAGATTATCTCGGCCATTGACCGCAAGATGCGTAGTCGCTTCCTGGTTGTCTTTGACCGCGTCAATCAGAACTTCTCCGAGATCTTCTCGATGCTGTTCCCTGGTGGTCATGCTCATATTGAGCTCACCGATCCAGACCATCTCTCCGAGACAGGTATTGAGATTGTGGCTCAGCCGCGCGGTAAGCGTATTACCAAGATGATGCTCATGTCAGGTGGCGAGAAGAGCCTCACCGCCCTGGCATTGCTCTTTGCTGTATACAGAACGCGTACTGTTCCGTTCTACGTCTTTGATGAGGTTGAGGCTGCGCTCGACGACGCCAACCTCTCCAAGCTGCTTGATGCCATTGAGCAGCTCAAAGAGACCACTCAGCTGATTGTCATTTCTCACCAGAGACGCACCATGGAGCAGGCAGATGTACTGTACGGTGTATCTATGCAGGCAGATGGTGTCAGCCACGTTGTCTCTCAGAGGCTTGATAAGACAACCGGAAAGGTAGTTGATATCTAATGGGCTTTATGGACAATCTTCGCCGCGGTCTTGAGCGTTCTCGTGAGACTTTGAGCGAAATCTTTTATATGGGCGGCGAGGTCACCGAAGATTTTTGGGATGACCTTGAGGACACGCTGGTTATGGGAGACATGGGCGCTGAGGTGGCTATGCGTGTCACCGATGACCTGCGTGAACGTGCTGCGCGAGAAAACCTTATGCGCTCCGATCAGCTTCGCCGCGCCCTTGTAGAGCGCCTTACGGCAGAGTTTCCTGTTGCAGAAAGAGATCCTTTTACGGATACGCCCTCTATTGTCTTGTTCGTAGGCATTAACGGTGCTGGTAAAACTACCACTGTTGGTAAGATTGCTGGTCGTGCACATGCTAATGGTGTAAAGACTTTGATTGGCGGTGCTGACACCTTCCGCGCGGCTGCAATTGAGCAGCTGCAGGTATGGGGAGAGCGCTCTGGTATTGAGGTAGTAACCAAAGAGCGTGGCGCTGACCCTGCAAGCGTTTGTTTTGAGGTTGTTGAAACGGCAGAAAAACAAGGCACTGAGCTGGTGCTTATTGATACTGCCGGACGTCTGCACACCTCATCCGATCTTATGCGTGAGCTTGCTAAGGTTGTCTCGGTAACTAGAAAGCGCGCAGGAGATATTCCCGTAAGTGTTGTCTTGGTTATTGATGCAACTACTGGCCAAAACGGCCTTAATCAGGCAAAAGAGTTTAACGACGCCCTGTCTTTGGATGGTCTTATTGTCACCAAGCTTGATGGCACCGCAAAGGGAGGAATTGCTCTGGCAATTTCCAACCAGCTTAACCTGCCTATTTATCGTATTGGTGTGGGCGAGTCAATTGATGATCTTCAGACGTTTGATGCTCGTTCATTCTGTGAAGCACTTGTTGGTGAGGGAGTTCAGTAATGTTTAACAGCCTGCAAGATAGACTGCAAAATACATTTTCCGCTCTGCGCGGAAAGGGCCGTCTCACTGAGGACGATATCAATTCAGCAATGCGAGAAATTCGCATGGCTCTTCTCGAGGCTGACGTTAACTACAAGGTAGTTAAGGAGTTTGTCGGCCGCTGCAAAGAGCAGTGCATGACCGCTGACGTGCTAGAGTCTCTGTCTCCAGCTCAAAACGTTGTCCGCATTGTTCTGGATGAGCTCACGACACTGCTTGGTTCAACTGAGTCCAAGCTTACGCTGGCGCAGAATCGCATTCCAAACGTCATTATGCTTGTTGGTCTTCAGGGCTCCGGTAAGACAACCGCAGCTGCAAAGCTTGCCTACCTGCTAAAGTCTCAAGGAAAGAATCCTCTGCTTGCCGCCTGCGACGTTCACCGTCCCGCCGCAGCAGATCAGCTTGAAACACTTGGTTCAGAGATTGGCGTGCCAGTCTATCGCGGTGATGGCAAAGATGCCGTTGCTATTGCGTCTCAGGCTATCCAGGAAGCTGTTGACCACCTCAACGACCTGGTAATTGTCGATACTGCTGGTCGTCTTCAAATTGACGAAGAAATGATGGAAGAGGCCGTTGCTATCAAGCGTGCTGTCAAGCCAGATCAGATTCTTATGGTTGTTGACGCCATGACCGGCCAGGATATTGTCAATGTTGTTAGCACCTTCGCCGAGCGCGTAGACTTTGACGGCGTTATCATGTCCAAGCTTGATGGCGATGCTCGTGGTGGTGGCGCACTTTCCGTACGTGAGGTTACCGGCAAGCCTATCAAGTTTGTTTCTATGGGCGAGAAACCCGATTCACTTGAGGTTTTCCACCCAGACCGTATGGCCAAGCGCATCCTTGGCATGGGTGATGTTATCTCTATTGTCGAGAAGGCCCAACAGGCAGCAGATGAGAAGCAGGTTGAAGATGCTGAGCGCATGTTGCGCGAAGGCTTTACTATGGATGACCTGCTCAATCAGATGAACCAAATTCGCAAGATGGGCGGTCTTGCAAAGCTTATTGGTGCTCTACCTGGTGGTGACCGCATGATGGCCCAGCAGGGTGGTGTGGATGATAGCTCTATGGGAAAGATTGAAGCCATCATTCATTCCATGACCAAGGAAGAGCGTGCACGTCCAAAGATTATTAACGGTCAGCGTCGTCGTCGTATTTCCATGGGTTCTGGTCGTAGCGTTCAGGAAGTCAATCAGCTTATTCGTCAGTGGGGAGAGATGAATAAGATGATGGGCAAGATGAAGGCTATGACTCAGGGCGGAAATGCAAAGAAGGGCCGTCGCGCAATGGAGTCCATGATGAAGAATATGGGCTTTGGCGGAGGTCAAATGCCCCGTTTCTAGGCGTTGCTAGTAAATAAATTTATATAAGAATTGCTCATGTCGAGTAATATCCCTACTGCATTTTGTTAAACATGGTAAACTCTCTCAAAAAGCAGTAGGGAGTATTTATGTCAATTAAACGTGTTGCCTTTATGGCACTAGGTTGTATAAGCTTGGCACTTGCTGTGCTTGGTGTAGTGCTTCCCATTTTGCCAACTGTTCCATTTTTGGCACTTGCTGCATTTTGCTTTGCAAAATCATCCGACCGACTCAATAATTGGCTTATTAATACAAAATTTTACCAAAATAATCTTGCTGATTTTAAAGCTGGAAAAGGGATGACTGTTAAGACTAAAACACGCATCCTTGTTACAGTAACCTTGATTATGGCCGTAGGTCTGATTGCCATGCTTATGAAAGGCGTTATTGTTGGCAGTATTGTCCTTGTTATTGTTTGGTTAGGACACATTTACTATTTTGGTTTTAAAGTTAAAACTATTGAAGAATAAACAATTGTTACAATAGCTTCTAGTTAGTTTCATTATTACTCGGTAATGATGAGGTGACAGATGATGCAGCTTAAAAGAAAAGTAGTTTTGTCTACTCTTGGTGCAATGCTTATAGCCTCTATATTCATATGTAATTGGTTTAGACCCGAAGCGGTTAGGGAGCGAAACCTCGATTTTTTAAAATATGAAGCTGTGGAATTTATAAGGGAGCAATCAGCTGATAATATTTTCTCATATGAAAAGTTTGAGTCTGGAGAATATAGGACTTATACCTGCAATATAAACGATGTGTATATATCTGGTCCAATTTTATCAATTGTAGAGAAAAACAATGAATTATTAGACGGTGGCATTTCGTGGGTTGTAAGTGTTAATGGAGAAATCATTGGAACAATCGAGCAAGATGCCGCTTTATATTCAGTTTCTCTCTCATCGCAAGATTTTGATCAATATATTCTTTATGGGACTGCTTATGTTCTACAAGCTATAAGCAGTCGCAAATTACCTGCCGTCTCCTACTATGAATACAATACAGATGGTGGAGGAGCCTTTCTGTCTGATAATATACTTGCAACATTTAATTACGGCACAGGAGACTATGGTTTTGTTAAAGCAGACAGCAAATTTCCTTCTGCCAGTTCATTGATCACTTCTCGCTTAGGTTCAGAGTATCTTGATTTTATGGCAAACAAAGAGCGTGTTGTGGATCTTCTGTAAGACATAAAAAATGCGCGCTTCAGAATTATTTTCTAAAGCGCGCATAAACTTTTTCAAAGAAAACCTAGTAGTGAATGATAATTGGATCTCCATCTTTGGCGATATCAAAGAGTTTTTGAGCGTTTTCATAGCTTAGGTTGATGCAGCCATGACTACCGCCTGTTCTGTAGATGTTTCCACCAAACGCACTTCTCCATGGAGCGTTGTGAAAACCAACTTCTTGACCCTTTACGCCAAGCCAGAAGTCAACGTGTGCATCCCAACCTGGTTTGCCATTCTCGTCATTTGGTCCCAGGAGACGAGCGTCTCTAATGTGGCTGGTAATATACCAGACTCCTTCAGGAGTGTTGTGATGTCCGTCTGGGATACCTGTTACTACATCGGCTTCCCAAAGAATAGTTCCATCATCACCATAAAGAACAGCATGCTGAGTGGTAAGGTCAACGTCAATATAACGACCGCCCCAGTCCTGCTCGCCCTGTTTAGTAAACTTATCGGCCGACTGTTTTGTAGGCAGTTCAATCTTTGTTGCCTGACCAGCGGACAGACCGTCAGAGATAGCTTTTACAGCAGCATCATTATCAATAACCCAACCGTAAGCACCAGCGGCCTTTGTAGTGAATTCTTTTCCATCCCAACGCTTATAGGTTCTTGAAGTTCCACGAGTATCTACTGCAGGAGCAAGTGTCTCGTTGACCCATTTGGTAATAGCGTCTGTATCAAATGAAATAGAGAGATTTTCATCAAACTTAATCCAGCTAGCAATGGTGTCTTGATCAAGCTGATATGCAACAGAGTCACCCAACATCAAATCAACCGCAGAGGTAACGTAGGAATTAGCTGTCTTCAAGGCAGCATCAAGGTCTTCTGCGCTCATAAGGCTTTCTGGGCCAAGCTGAACGGTAGTGTTCAGATTATCAAAAGCAGTTTGCAAGTCTTTATGAACGCCTTCAAGAGAAAGTCTTGTAGCAATAGCATCGTCAGCAAAAATGAACTTTTTAGCTGAGCTATCGTAGGTAATACCATTGTTCTCTAGACTTTGAGCAGATTCTTTTGCCTGCTCAATTCTTTGATTAAAGAGTGCGTCCGCCTTGCTTGTATCGTACGAGGCGGTTGCATGTGGGCTCAAGGACCTGCTACGAGTAAGTTCCAGTGGCCACATCCAAGGATTCTGCTGGCTAATAGCATCGCGAGTATATCCAGCTGCGTCATACGTCAAATCAATGTCAGACGCCTTGATGGTTAAATCTACGCCGTTTCCAGAGACTTGGACGGAGTAATTTGAGGCTTCGTTTGCTCTAGAAGCTTGTAAATCTGAGGCAGGTTTTAAGGAGTAGTCCTTACCATAAATGCTGGTTTGAGGCATAAAGAAGAAGTTAAAGAAGATTGCTCCACCCACATACACAAGGGTGAGAACACCAACGAGCACAGCAGGTATCTTCCACCATTGATGTTTCTTGTGAACAACGGGAGCCTCTTCTTTTTCTCCAAGCTCTGCGCTATCAAGGGGAGCAATGACAGTTAGATCATCTGCCTGCTCTTCTGGCGCTTCCGCTGATTGTGAAGACTCATTAAGCTGATTGGCTTTTACCTGCTCTTCATTGAGAGCAACGTACATATCAGTATCGCCAAGGCTTGGTACTGAGTCTTTAAGAGAAGGTGCTTTCTTTGTAGCTTCTTCTGAGGGAAGAGGCTGTAGGTTAGCGGTATGAGAAGCAGAGCTTTTTGCAAAGTGCTTAGCCAAGGAGCACTCCTTATAAAAACGAAGTTACATAGCAAAAATCAGTGTGTTTTGACAAACAGACTTTCTGTAAATGAGTCAAAGACACATTCATTTAGTGTAGTGCATATTCACCACATATTTTATGGAACTTACGTGGAATTATTTTCTATAGGAGATGAACAAAACTGGAGTAATATATACGACATTTAGAAATAATTATTTTTCAATTGCAGGGGGAGCAATAGCGTATGTCATCAACTAGAGTAAATAGTACTACGCAAAATATTAGATGTGTTTGTACTGCTCTTGCCGTACTTCTTTTATGCATTTCAGCTTTTCCTAAAATTGCTGTAGCTACTGCTTCAACCAGCCAATCAAATTCTCATTCTGCTAATCAGTTGTTACTGCATACTGATGTCAAATCATATGAGCTTCTTCCTTCTGATTTTGCTTCGCTTGTTGGTAATGATTCAACATCGTTTGATACTCTTGAGCCAGTTAAGCCTTATGAGGCAGTTAACACTGATTCTCATCCAAACTATAGCAAGGTAAGCGATTTTGTTTATTTAGATAGAGAACAGTTTGACTCGTCGCTTTTCTCGCCGGATGATTCTCTGAGATATACAACAGATGATGCATCTGTAGATGCATACATTCAGGCTCATCCGGAGCTTGCTGGTGTGACTGATCGTAGAATTTTGCTTCCAGTGTTTGAATTTGATTCAGACAATGATATTCAGACTCACAGAGACAGAGTTAATTCTTACATTGCTAATGGTCAGCTGGCACAAGGGTCGGTTGGTCAGGATAATACCGCTGTTATTGATACTAGTTTGTCTATGGGTCAGTATAAGCTGGAAAAAACGCTCTCGTATGATCAAGAGCATGGTTTCTACTACATCTATACCATGCACGTGGGTGTATCTGATATTGATCGTAACCTCACAACGTTTGTTGATAGCAACGGAAATAAGACTGAAAAGCAAGGTCTATTCCAGGCTCCAGAGGTAGTGGGCAATGACATTCTTGACCACAAAGAAGTTGACTCTTATACGATTTCCTCTGGTTATGATGGTGATGGTAATGTTGTTCGTCCAACTACGTATGTAACGCATATTACGTATTACTACACTCTTGCACACACCGCATATGTCTCTGATACTGGAAACACTTTAAAGCCTACCGATGTCGGTCTTCAGAATGCTCCTGCTACCATTTCTTCTTACAGCTATGATCACACGGTTGATGCAGGCACAAGGCGAGTATTGGATATTGATGCCGTAACAGCTCGCCTTATGACTGAGATTCAATCGCAAGATATTACACAGCTTTTCCCTGTTAGTGCTGCTACTCATAACGGAGATATCGCTATTAGCAGAACTCCTGGTGGTAACACTTACGATATTCAACTGTTTGAAAACGGCCAATTTACTGTTGATTTGAGCTATCTGCCAGATGGCACACCTCGTGTTGTTGATGCCGATGGCAATGCTGTTTATTTCTCAAATCATTTCAAGGATGTTGTCTATTCTTCATACCAAGATGACACCTTGCCTGTTGGTCAGTATCGAATTGAATATCTGCTTACCCCAACATCTGCAGATCCAGATCACTTTGATTCGTATCAGCATTTAAAAGTCAATCTTGTTATTGGCACAAGTGATACTTCTCAGCCAGCCATTACTGCAAATTGGACTCACGTATACGTGAAGCAGCCTGAGACTACGCCAGAAACACCTGAGACACACACTCCTGAGGAGCCTCAGCAAGCTCAGAAGAAGTCACAGCTTCCTGATACTGCAGATTATTCTCAGGTTGCGCTTCAGGGCACACTTGTCTGTTCCTCTGTCTCGCTGGTTTCTCTGAGTTTCTTCCTCAAGAGAAAGCTGCTACAGAAGTAATCTAGGAATACATGACGTTACTCTTGCCTCAAGAGTGAGAGAATACTGTCTATCAAGAGGCGAGAGGTACGTTATTTATGGCAACACATCCAGTTATTCACATAGATTCATCTGACGACAGCCGCCTTGATGTGTATGCTCGATTGACTGATAACCAGCTTCGTAATCGTCTTGACCCAACTCGCGGCGTCATGATTTGCGAGTCACATTTTGTGATTGAGACTGCGCTTGCTGCAGGCTGCAAGCCGCTTTCATTTCTTGCAAATACTTCTCATACAGATAATATTTTGCAAATTGTCGAGAAGTTCCACCCTTTGACAGATGACGTTCCTATTTTCATTCTTCCAGATGAGCAGCTTACACAGCTTATTGGCTACAAGATGAATAGAGGAGTGCTCTGTGCCATGAGGAGACCTCAAGGTGCATCGCTAGAAGAGATTCTAAGCACGTCAAAGCATATTGCCGTACTAGAAGATTTAGTAGACGTTAACAACGTTGGCGCTGTCTTTAGGTCAGCTGCGGCCCTCAATGTAGATGCTGTTATCTTGACTGCTAAGTGCGCCGACAACCTCTCAAGGCGTGTCCTGCGGGTTTCTATGGGAACGGTTCTTAAGGTACCTTGGACTCGTTTGGATGAAGAGACAACTTCACTGGATTTTATAGAAAAGCTCAAGGCTCATTCTTTTACTACGTGTGCCCTTGCACTCACAGATTCTGCAGTACCTCTTAATAAAGAGCTGGTAAAAGGCAAAAAAGCTGCACTATTCTTTGGCAGTGAAGGCTATGGACTTGATATGAAAACCATTAAGGCTTGTGACATTACCACCATCATCCCCATGTCTCATCAGGTAGATTCACTCAATGTTGCTGCATCATCTGCTGTTGCTTTTTGGGAACTTTTTGCTCGATAACTTGAGCAGGAAACCTTTACATACGGCACAAAAAAACGGCCACCTACGAGAGTGAACTGCCTCCCATTTCTTGGACACGAGAAATGGGAGGCAGTTCAAAACACACC
>CALFOQ010000031.1:0-5458 GCA_937921235.1 uncultured Atopobium sp.
AGAATATCTGACTTAGGTGTGTTCCGTAGATACAGAATTTATCGATAGTTAAATTTCTTATATTAGTCTATTCATGTTTAAGCATATTAGGTTAAGTTTATGCATAGAAATGTATATCAAGCGGTGCAACCACCTAGCTACCTGCTATCTTGATTAGGAACATGTAGATTCTTCAGCAGAACATAAGAAAGCTGCGCTATTTTGTGCGCCAGGTCTAAAAGCCTACGCTAACACGTTGCAGAATCATAATCACCTGCATATGAACTGCCCCCCATTTCTTATGTCCAAGAAATGGGAGGCAGTTTAGAAACGGCTGGGTTATTTCTTACCTAATCCGCCCTTGCCGCCGCCACCATTTCCAGATGAGCTGCCGCCATTTCCTGAAGAGCTACCACCATTACCAGAACCAGAAGTAGGCGTTACTAGCTTATAGCCGCCCTTACCATCTGGCTGCCAAGGGAACTCTGCCTTTGGTGGATACTCATATTTAGCCCAATCATCCTCACGGTGATTAAGGAGGGCAAACTTAAGAGTAAATCCAGGAGCATCAATACTGAGAAGCTTTTTATTTTCCGCAGTAGTGTATAGAACAGACTTAGATATCTGTTCAGTTTCTGAAAAGCCTTGAGCAAGAATGGGGAAAGAAAGACCATCTGCCGAAGGCTCTTCTGCAACAATCTGAATAGGAGAAACGTTACCGTCTGGATAGAACAGTGCAGCAGATCCATCCTTATGAGCAGAGAAGGTATACGCTCCGCCAGAACCCTTATTCATAGACTCAATCTGATCACTGGTCAAATCTTCTTTAGAACCATCTGCATAGTGCAAGCCAAAGAGATAATACGTACCAGGAATGGTGGCAGCAAAATTGACTACCTGTCCTTCAATATAAGCTATCTGTGAAGTATCGTCTGGATTGTCAGAAAGTTTTTTGAAATTAAATGTAATTTCGCTCTTGGCATCACTGTACTTCAGATAGTTGTTGTCGTCCTTATCAAAAAGCATTGGCACACTATCGCCATCATCATACGTACATTGAATGGCAATAGTTCCTTTTGCTTCCCACTTACCATCATTCTTCACACCTTTAAAATTATGCATGAAGAAAGTGCCGTCTTCTTTGAATGAATAGTAAAGAACGGTTCCATCGTTATAGCCCTGATTAAGCATGCCACCATGGTCAAAGGTTTTGCCTTCCTTTGATCCACCTTTAGTTCCAACGCCATTGTCAACACACCAGACGCCAGTAATAATCTTAGAAAAATCTCCGGTTAGCGTTGGATGGTCTGGAATCTCTTCAAGCTTCACAAAATCTGACTGAGAAGGTGCATCACCAGTACCGCCTTGACCGCCATTCTGAGGATCTTGACCAGCTCCACCAAGAATAGAATCAGGGTTTAAGATTGCCTGCATCACGTCACTATTACAAGCAGCAAGCGTGCTGGCAGCACCGCCTGCAGCCAATCCAGCAAAAGCGCGACGAGTAATCATCTCTTTATTCATACGTTCCTCCTATAAACGTATAAAAGGCTCAACTTTTTATATTCTACTTGAAACGAGTCAAATGTTACACATTAAGCTGCATTCGACTTATGTATCATCCTACTTTGTATGAGGAAGATGAGAGGTAATCAACGTCATAGTGCCCGTAAAGCGCAGGCTACCAGAAGACGCAGGTGCAATAAAATGCGAGCCCTTGCAAATCCTATGCTCTACTCCGTTGCCACCGTCAGCGCAAACCGTACCTTCTCCCTCAATGACACTTACGCACATAAAAGGCCATGGCTGAGCGATAGTTTTTGACTCGTGAATCTCATATTTTTCTACCGAGAAGTACTTGCAGCTCATAAGCTCAGTTTTACCATCAATTTCTGGAGCAATAATTTCTCCAGATGTTGGAGCTTCCTGAGCGTAATCAATAACCTCTAAGCTCTGTGCCAGATGTAAATCACGAGGCTTGCCATCGTCTCCCAAACGATCATAGTCATACACACGATACGTAATATCGGAGCTCTGCTGAGTTTCAAGAATAAGCGTGCCTGTTCTAATGGCGTGAACGGTTCCAGGATCAATCCTAAAGAAATCTCCAGCCTTGATAGGAACGTAATTGAGCAGTTCAGACCACTTTCCCTGCTCAACCATGGCTGCAAACTCTTCTTTTGAGGAGGCATTTTGTCCCACAACAATATCACCATTCTCTTTTGCATCAAGAATATACCAGCACTCAGACTTTCCCAGAGAGCCATTCTCGTGTTCTGCTGCGTACGTATCATCTGGATGAACCTGAACAGAGAGATCATCTTTTGCATCAAGAATTTTAATGAGAAGTGGGAAACGGTCTCCCTCTGCATTACCAAAAAGCTCTCGATGAGAAACCCATAGCTCGGAAAGAGTGTTTCCTTCAAAGGCACCAGAGGCAACTTCACAGTCTCCGTTAGGATGTGCGCTGATTGCCCAGCACTCTCCTACTGCACCTTCAGGAATGTCATAGCCATACTCTTCAGCAAGCCTTCTGCCGCCCCAAATCTTATTGTGAAAAAGAGGTTTTAAAAAGATAAGATTGTTATATGACCTGTCTGTGTTTTTATCTAAATCTAGCATCGTAGCTCCTTATATGCAGTGCATATATGCTTTTCTAATAGCTAACAACTCTATAGTCTAACGGATTCTAATAACTTAACACTGACTCATTTAACTGCTTTTGACGGGGTTTCTCGCTAACAAAAAAGGCTCAGCTAAAAGCTGAGCCTTTGCAGTCAACGAACTAAGTGAAACTTAGAACATAACGTTGAAGGAATCCATGCTGTAGTCAGAACCATAAAGAGCAAGGATGGTACCACGAACAGTTGCGGATGGATCCATCTTTACACCTGGGTCAAAGAATGCAAAGCCCTTGGTAGTTGCGTTAGGAGCTGCGTTAACAAACAAGCTCAGCTCATCCTTGCCAATAGCGGTGTCGGTGGTCTGAATGAAGATGTTGGTATCGGTCTTGTTAACAACCTCAACCAGATAGCCGTTGGAGTTCTCAAAGTCAACACCAATGCCGGTAACGGTAACGGTAATCTTATCGGTGTCGATAAGAACCTCAGTCTTATCGCCAGTCTTCTTAATATCATCAACGTACTTCTGAACGTTGGTAACCTGCTCTGAAGTGTTGTGCTTATCCATCAGAGTGTTATAGAGGTCCTTAGAGTCAGAGTCACCAGCACGAGTATCTGAAGGCTTGGTTGCGGTATTTGCATCAGGTGCAGTCTGCTGTTGCTGCTGTTGCTGCTGACCACCGCCAGTAGTGGTTCCTGGATCAGCAAGATTTGGAATAAGATTGCAGCCAGCAAGTGCAAGAACGGCAGAAGCGGATGCTGCTACGAGGCCGAGCTTATTGAACTTCATAAAGGTCTCCTTCGGGTGATTTATACCTTGTAAGAGGATAACGGAAATAAGTAGATATTGTCAATTTTTATGCATAGATGAACACTTAATGCTCTGCAACTAAAGCCTTGATGCCACCTTGCGTAAACATTACTGCTGAATTTATGTGACCGTCAGCCTCTTCACGAGTCTCATCATTTTTAAGAATATTGACAATGGTGGTCATTTCAGTTTGAGCAAGCCAGGTAATAATAAACTCATCATAGGGTTTAACCTGTGTAACGTTAGGATAAAGAATAGCTCTGATGGTTGCAGAGATAACCTCGGTCAACTCTTCAAAGAAATAGGCAACATGTGGGTTTTCTCGATTATTCACAAGAATCTGCGCCACGTACCTATTGCCGTACAGAAGGTCCAAGAATTTCTCGAGCGTTTCTTTATCACCCAAAGGAGTGTCTTCAAGATTTCTTTCGCCAGAGACCAGCAGATGATCTTTGTAATCCTCAAGAATCTGAATTGCGCCTTCAGTGACAGGAATCAAAACATTCTTAAAGAGGTCCTCTTTGTTATCAAAGAAGAAATAAAGCGCGCCCGTGGTAACGCCTGCATGTGCACAAATCTGTCGAAGTGAAGCTTTATCGTATCCCTGTAAAGCAAACTCTTGCTCTGCGGATTTAAGAAGCTTGTGACGTGTGTCACAACTTTCTGTTTGTGGTCGCCTCGACATTGCTGCCGCTCCTTTATAAATGTTTTAAATCCCCTTGTAATAAGGAGATTCCCCCAAATCAATACTATCTTGTTTTAAGAGGAACATATAACAGAAAGTTAACTAATTATGCAGAAATCTATAATCGTTACATAACAACTTTTGTGATATTTACTTAATTCTTTGATATTGATTAGACGAGAAACACGTCAGAGGCATAATAAAACCCTGCTATGTTACATAACAGGGTTTTAAGACATACCGTTAACCCAAATTATCCTTACGCTTAATAAATTCTCCGCAGATATATGACTTCCTTAGATACTCGCGATTAAACGGATCTTTGACGGGAACAAAATCCTCTGGAGACTTAGCAAAGTGCATGGCGAAAAGCTCATGGATATGTGGATCAGCCAGCAAATAGCCGCGCGAGCAGTACGCCTGATACATCTGGGCGTCCTCGTTAAATTTGAACGAGCTAAAAGCGCAGTCTGAACAGTGTAGTCCAGCCATCTTGCACATCTCCTACTCTTCAGATAGCCCCATGCAATCTGAACAACGCTGAATCATACGCGTATACAGCAAGTATGGCATTGAAAACAATAAAAATAGTCAAAAATACTTATTCGACGCCAAGAATTTCCGGGAGCGTGTAATCTGAACCGTTCCCCGAGGAAACAACAGGTTGAAGGTATTCTCTATTGTCATTTCCGTCATGCATAACAGTAGGATTTGGAAGATTAACACCCTCGGCTAAATTCTTCTTCTGCATCTCTGTAAGCTCCACGCCAGCATCAACAAGATCTTTAAGATGCTCAACCCAGAGTTGATCAAGGCTTAAGGAGAAAAAGTCAGCGATAACCTTTGCTTTATCAAATGAAGGCCACTTACGGCGCTCGGTGCAAATATAAGAGACATACGCACGTGACCAATGTGAGAATTCGCACAGGTCTACCTGGCGCTTGCCACTTTCTTGTAACAACCTTGCTACTGTCCTACCCAAACCTGGGTCGGTCTTTTTGGTAACACCTGCCTTAGCCATCTCACAGCCCCATCTGCTCAAACGATGCCTTAAAAACATGCGTATGTTTTATGCATAGTCTCGTGCTGTTACCGTATCATACTACACTAAAATATCTTCAGATACAATTTGTTATGTTGTTTTACAAGCGGAAATTTAAAGAAAATTGCATACCTGTTACGTAAATAAATCGTAAGTGACTTTTCTGTCTGGGATTAATTGGCTATACAAAAGATATGCAAAAATCAATTCCTCTATGCAAAATAATGTATTGGCATTTTTTCTGCGATAACAAAGAGTCTCTATATGAACTGCCTCCCATTTCTTGGACACGAGAAATAGGAGGCAGTTCAAAACACACC
>CALFOQ010000032.1:0-3757 GCA_937921235.1 uncultured Atopobium sp.
TCATTCCCGCAAGCTCCTCAAAGGTCAGAACAAAATCGACCTCGGACTTAACGGAGCGGCGCAGCGCCTCGAGCTTCTTAGCAGTGCATGGTCCAATAAAGACAATCTTGGACTCTGGATTTTGTTTTCTTACTAGACGAGCAGTCAGAACCATTGGTGTGAGTGCCATAGAGATAGCATCAGCATGCTCTGGGTGCTCTTTTTTAGCCATCGCAGACCAGGAAGGACAGCAGCTTGTTCCCATAAATGGCAGCTTTTCTGGGACTTCTTTGACAAAGTCTTCCGCTTCCTGAACGGTACAGAGGTCAGCACCGGTTGCTACCTCTTCTACCTCAGCGAATCCCATCTCCTTGAATGCCTCACGAAGACGACCAACGCTGCCCTTGCCAAACTGACCAACAAATGAAGGAGCCACAATTGGCACAACGGTATAGCCCTCATTGATAGCCTGAATAACCTGGAAAATCTGGCTCTTATCGGCAATAGCACCAAAGGGGCAGTTGACCAGGCACTGACCACAAGAAACGCACTTCTCGTAATCAATGTCTGCGCGACCATGCTCGTCAGAACCAATAGCGTCCATACCACAAGCAGCAGCACATGGACGTACATGGTGATGAATAGCCTGGTATGGACAAACCTTGAAGCACATACCGCACTGAATGCACTTCTCCTGGTCAATGTATGCCTTTTTATCTACGAAGCTAATTGCCTCTTTAGGACAAATCTCTCGGCAAGGATGTGCAAGACAACCCTGGCATGCATTGGTAACGCGATACACGTTGTCCTCGCATGCATTACAAGCAAATTTAACAATGTTAATCAGAGGCGGCTGATAATAAACTTCTGGTCTAGAAGCTTCTTCCAAACCGTCAGAAATATGTTCACGTTGATCAACGTCCTGCATAGGCATGCCCATAGTCATGCGAATGCGCTCACCAACAATAGCGCGCTCTAAAAAGACGCTCTCGCGGTACGTTGCAATATCACCTGGAATAATCTTATAGGGCAGCTCTTCCATTTGGCGAGCAATTTCATCAACGCTTTTATCTGCTTTTTCATAGGCAAGCGCCGAAACCTCTTTAAATACCTTCCTGCGGATTTCAGTCAGGTTGGTATATACACCTCGCATTGTGCCAGGCATTTCTCCCCCTCCTCGTTCACTTTATGCACGTCTGGGTAACGTATTTGCACAAAATGAATGAATGTCTCTATCACAAAGTATGTACTATTAGTCCACCTCAGTGACACCAAAATAAGAAAATCGCTCTGGAATGTCCGTTTTAATCACAATTTTTGCGCCTGTGACTGGATGAATAAATTCAACACGATATGCATGCAGCATTAGCGGCTGCTGTTTATGCTTCTTTTTTGATCCACGCTGCAAAGAAGACACTCCTCCGTATAACGCATCTCCTATCAGAGGAAATCCAAGTGACGAGAGATGCACTCTAATTTGATGCTTTCTTCCCGTCAGCAAATTGACCAGTAACAAGCTGTGAATTTGACCTTGTGCTGATGAAGCAACTTTTACTAGACATACCTCCGTTTGAGAGGGCTTGCCTGTTGCTGAGACCCTCATCTTTTGAGCGTCATGTCTATCTTTTCCAATTGCCTTATCTATCAGCAGTTTATTTGGCTCAAACACACCCTTAACGGCTGCTAAATATTCTTTGGAAAGCTCCTTGGAGGCAATAAGCTGGTCAAACTGCGGCTGCGTCTCTTTTTTGAGCGAGAAAAGCACAATGCCCGTAGTCTCCTTATCAAGACGATTCAGAGCTTGGACCTGGGAAAAATCTACCTCTGTTGGACTCTCAAGTGCGCTGAGTTTCTCGCAAACTACATCGGTTAACGAAGGCTCATGGGTGCCGTCTGCGTGAACAATAATTCCCGCAGGTTTATTCACGGCAAGTAGATACTCATCCTGATACAAAATCTCAAGATTACACTCAGCCTGAAGAGCATCCATGCTACTCACCTCGCTTAACCACGTAGCGCTGTTCTGAAAGTACCTGAGCAAAAGACTCAATTGTGCTCCACACATGATCGGTGCGTCGCCAAGCAACACTGACCGAATATGACATCTCTTTTCCCAGTTCAATAATGTGAAGGCCAGACGTTTCAAAGTCGTAGTAAGAAGAAGCCACCAGCTCTGATGGCAAGAAGCACGCGCCAACCCCTCTCATGGCAAGAGCCAAAAGCGTCTCGGAGTTTCTGGACATGACCTTGATAGTGGGAGAAATGCCCGACGCCGCAAACGCATGGCGAGCAAAACTACCTGCAATGTCTCGCTTGCCCACCGTTAGGAAGGGACAGGCTTCCAGGGCTGTAAGCTTTCCCGTCTTTTTGACTTGCGAGACAACCGAGTCGACGTTATCTGCATACAGAGATTCAAGAAGCGCTTGAGAGACAACCAGAACGATCTTCTCGTCAAACAGCTTTTTTACGACCAGGTCATATGATGTGGAATTGACTGTTGCAACAATCAAGTCGAGCTGACCTTCAGATAGCCACTCGACAAGCTCGTCGTTTTCACCCTCATCAAGCTCAATGGAGATATTTGGGTGCAGTTTTTGAAAAGCAGCAATAGAGCGCGGCATGATGATGTGGCCTCGTGTGGCGGTGACACCAACACGCAGGCGACCCCGCTCATTGCCCGCAATATCAAGAAATTCTTGATCCATGGCACGACGCTGAGCTTGAAACCTGCGGGCATAACGCAGGAACTCTTCCCCTGCAAACGTTAGAGACAACGGAACTGTACGTTCTAGCAGCTTAGAGCCAAGTTCTTTTTCTGCAGCTGCGATATTTGCCGAGAGTGTTTGCTGAGTTACGCTCAAGCGTTCGGCTGCCTTAGTGAAGCTCTTTTCTTCTGCAACGGCAACAAAATAATCCATGGTTTGAAAGTTCATTTTTGCTCCCACTGAATTACAAATTTTACTTGTAATTATAACCATTGAAAACAGTTGGACTTCAACTTTTTAGTTGCCTACTCTATTTACATAAGAAATTCGTTTGGAGTGGATGCATGGTAGAGTTAATAGTACTAAGCGCCTTTGCGGTGATGCTCATCGTAGGCACAGCTCTATCTTTCCCTCTTACATCTATTTTGACCATTGGTTTCTTCCTCTTTTTTGGTTATGGACTCTCCCAAAAAATTTCTGCGAAAAAGCTTCTTTTGGCAGCTTTTGAGTCCGTCTGGGAAGTAAAAACAATTATTGCGTTGTTTGCTGTTGTAGGCGCAATGAGTGCTGCATGGCGCGCTGCGGGAACTATTCCAGAGATTGTCAGCATTTCTGCTTCTCTTATTTCTCCTTCTATCTTTATTCTTGCAACATTCTTACTCTGCACCATGATGTCCATGCTTCTAGGTACCGCTTTTGGTACCGCCGCAACCATGGGAATCATCTGCATGTCTATTGGCAAGGCCATTGGAGCAAGCGAGTTCTTTATTGGTGGTGCTGTTCTTGCAGGCAGCTACTTTGGTGATCGTTGCTCCCCTATGTCTACCAGTGCAATCCTTGTTTCACAACTTACTGATACCAATCTATCTAAGAATATCAACCGCATGCTTCGTACCAGCGTGGTACCTTTTATTGTTGCATGTGCTATCTATGTGACCTGGGATTTCTTTATGGCAAACACAGGTACTATCCCAGATATCACCGGCCTTTTAAGCCGCTCCTTTAGACTTTCTTTAATTTCACTTACGCCAGCACTTCTTGTCATTGTTTTCTCACTTCTTAAAGTTGATGTC
>CALFOQ010000033.1:0-12315 GCA_937921235.1 uncultured Atopobium sp.
GCCACCAGGCCGAGGTTGTCTTGGGCCATTACGAGGCCGGGAGCACTCTGGCGCGCTTGGGCGCGATTAGCGCGCATGACATGACGCTTGAAGCCTTGTATGCGAAGACAATCTTTTTACTCTCGCAGGGATTGCGGGGTGAAGAGTTCGCACAGTGGATGAATCGATCTATTGCTGGCGAAGTGAGCCTTCCAGGCATTGCGTAGCTGACCTGCGGTTTTAACTATTTCAGTGCATACAAGGTCAATCTAAACCGGTACAGGTCGCGAAAACTGACCACTCGATACAAAACATATTGAATACAAATATAAATGCGGGGTATTTCGATAAGAAATACCCCGCATTTATATCAACGGAATTCAGAACAAAGATCAGCGATTTTCCTTCTCAAACTGCTCAATAATGGCATCTTTGTGAGCAAAAGCAGTAATGAGTTCCTGGTTAGAGACCATCTCTTCTGCGTATCCGCCTAGCTGACCCTGGTAGCCCTGCTGCTTGCTAAAAGATGAGCTTGCGTATTTGGTAATGACGGATGCCACAATAATAGAAAGCGGTGTAGCCAAAGCAACTACAAGGCCCATAGGAATCGACATATAGAACATAAAGCACAAGGTTCCAATAATGGTCACAACGCCCGTGAGGAACTGCGTCAGGCCCTGCTGAAGGCCATCACCAAGCTGATCCACATCGTTAACAACCCTAGAAAGCAAGTCTCCCTGAGAATGCGTATCAATGTATGAGAGCGGTAAGTTTGCGACCTTGGCGTGAGATGCGTCTCTGAGGTCACGCGTAACCAGATAGGTAAGCTTATTGGTAGACCAAGAAGCAAGCCACTGTGTTGCACTTGCAAGCAAAACTACCAGTGAGAGCTGAGCGAGCGTAGGCAAAAGTGCTGCCTCGGCGCCCTGTACCAGTCTGATGAGTTGGTCGATGGCACTACCCACAATAATGGGTACCCAGAGCTGCAGAACTACGGTTGCAATAGACGATGCTGCTGCTAAGACAAGAAATCTTCCGTGTGGAGAAATCCATGCAGTTAGTCGGCGTGTGACTTCTGCAGCGGACATGGAGATAGCGTCAGCGGAGCCGCCTTTGCCGTGCTCAGGAGCGCTTGATGCAATAGCGGAGGTGCTCCCGCCAGAATACATATCGGCCATTACTCCACCTCCTCAGGACGAAGCTGTGAGAGACAAATCTCTTTATACAGCGGACACGTGGCGAGAAGTTCTTTGTGCGTTCCCAGTCCCACTTGTTTGCCATGATCAAGAACAAGGATCTTGTCTGCCTGCATAACTGCAGCTACACGCTGCGAAATAATGATGCTCGTAGTGGTTGCACTAAGCTTGCGAAGTGCCGCTCGGAGGTGTGCATCCGTAGCAAAATCAAGTGCAGAGGCAGCGTCATCCAAGATGACAATGCGCGGGCTTCCTACCAGAGCACGAGCAATGGTCAAGCGCTGGCGCTGACCACCCGAGAAGTTCTTGCCGCCACGCTCAACAATGCTGTCAAGCTGATCGGGTTTCTCGCGCACAAAGTCTGCTGCCTGAGCAACCCCAAGAGCTGCCCAAAGCTCCTCGTCGGTGGCGTTTGGATTTTTCCAGCAGAGATTGGAGCGAATGGTGCCGCTGACCAGTGAGGTGTGCTGTGGAACGTAGCCAATAAGGGAACGCAGCTGCTCAAACGTATACGTTTTGACGTCGTGACCAAAGACACTTACAGAACCGGTCTCCGTATCAAAAAGACGCGGGATGAGGGCAGCAAAACTGGACTTACCAGAGCCGGTACCACCGATGATACCCAGCGTCTGGCCAGCCTCTAAGGAGAGGTTAATGTCAGAAAGAGCTGGCTCTCCTCCACCGTCATAGACAAGCGAGGCGTTCTTGAATGCTACAGCGGTGTCAGCGAAGTCTGATTCTGTGAGGTTGAAATGCTCATTTCCCTTATCAGAGAGCGCTGGCCTAGTGTTCAGGACTTCCATCACGCGAGTAGCAGACGCAGTTCCGCGTGTAATGATAATAACCAGGTTAGCAACGTAGCCAATAGCTAAAAGCGCACTGGTCATATAGCTGACAAGTGCCACCACGGTTCCTTGCGATAGCGTACCTGCAGTAATCTGAGGAGCCGCAAGCCAAAGCGTTACGGCAATTCCTAGGTACATAACAAGGAAGGTCGCTGGGTTCAGTAGCGCTGAGTAATTTGCAGCATCAGTAGCCGTTTCTGTCTGAGCAAGTACTGCTTCAGAGAATTGTTCCTTCTCTTCTGCCTCGTGCCTAAATGCTCTGATAACACGAATACCAGAAAGCATTTGTCGCATATATAAAGAAACGGTATCAAGGCGCTTCTGCAGCTCAGTAAAGAGTGCGGTAGATTTACGTGCAACAAAAAAGAAAATAGCGGCTACCAACACTGTTGCCAGTAAAAAGACCATACCAAGCTGCGCATCAAGCATAAGGGTGGCAATAATAGATCCAGCCGCCAAAATTGGCCATCTAACCAGCTGACGAATGCCCAGAGCAACGGCTACTTGAACTTGATTGACATCGTTAATAAGGCGGGTTACCAGGGTGTCTGTTCCAAGAGCTGAAATATCGGCACTTGAGAGCTCTTGAATCTTCTTAAACAGCTCATTGCGCAGGTCAGTTCCCGTGCGCTGAGAAACAATAGAAGCAATTTTCTGACAGACAAGCGTAAAACTAAAGCCCACAATTGCGATTACTACCAGCAAAATACCGTAGCGAATAATGTCATACATGTTTGTCCCATGAATTCCCAGGTCAATCATGCGCGCAATAATTAAAGGTGTAAGAAGGTCACCGATGACCTCAACACCCTTACAAAGCAAGGCAACAAAACTCTTGCGACCATACTTTGGCCATACAAACCTAGAGAGCAACTCTCCCATTTACGCTTCACCAAGTTTCTCTGCGAGCGTTAGCCACTCGTCTTCCAGCTCCATCAGCGCAGATTCAGCATCATCAAGCTTCTGCTGCAACTCCATCAAACGCTGCGCGTCTGTGGCGTCAGCAGAGCTCATCTGCTCCCTAATCTGTCCAGGTAGCTCCTGAGCCTTGCCCATACGCCTCTCAATCGAGTCAAAGCGCTTCTTGAACTCGCGGCGTTCAGCGTTGCTCAGCAACGCGCTCTCCTGGCGAGAAGCCCCGTCTACCTGCGGCTCATTTGCACCTGAGGCTCCGCGTGCACCCGACAACTCCCCCGCTCTTCTCGCTGTCTGTTTTGCAGCATCAACAAGCTTGAGGTACTCGTCAACGCCGCCAGGGACATGGCGAATGTGGCCGTCTATGAGGGCATATTGGTCGTCGGTGACGCGCTCAATCAAGAAGCGATCATGGCTGACAACCAGAAGTGTTCCTGGCCACGAGTCCAGAAGGTCTTCTAGGACAGCAAGCATATCCGTGTCCAGATCGTTACCTGGCTCGTCCAGTACCAGCACGTTTGGCTCTTCCAGAAGAACGCACAGGAGCGCCAGACGTCTGCGCTGACCTCCGGAGAGGTCTTGCAAGCGATTGGTAAACTCTCGGCGGTCAAAACCAAGGCTTTCAAGCAGCTGCGTAGGACTTTGCATCTTGCCGTTTACCAGGTAACTTGTCTTGTACTGGCTCAAAAGCTCAAGTACCGTCCAGGTCTCTTTAGTGGCAAACGTATCAATCTGCTGAGAAAGCCATCCAAATTTGACAGACTTTCCTACCTTTACCAGGCCAGATGTTGGTTGTAGTTGCTGAGTCATCAACTCAAGAAGCGTTGATTTACCAGCGCCGTTTTCGCCTAAGATGCCATAACGGTCGCCAGGGCCAATGAGCCACTCAACATGCTTGATAACGTCTACCTGGGAGTTTGAAGCATCTGCCTGCATATTTGGATCTGCGTCCGCAGCCGTCGCGACGTTCTTATAGGCAAACGAGACATCATGCATCTCAATGACTTGCTTGCCTAACCTAGAAACTGCCATACGCTTAAGCTCAAGCGTGTTTCTGAGCGGTGGATCTTCGGCGAGAAGCTCCATGGCGGCATCAATCCTAAACTTAGGCTTTGACGTACGAGCTTTTGCGCCATGAGCAAGCCAGTTAAGCTCTTTTCTCAGCGTATTCTGACGGCGTTCTTCCATCACTGCCGCCTGTCTATCACGCTCAACTCGAGCTTGAATGTAGGCAGAATAGCCGCCGTCAAACGGGTCAATTACCCCGTCATGGACTTCCCACATGTGGTCGCAGACTTCGTCCAAAAACCAACGATCGTGGGTGACCAGAATAAGCGCGCCATTTCCTTCTGACCAGCGATTTTTAAGGTGATTGGCAAGCCACTGAATGGCGTGAAGATCTAGGTGGTTGGTTGGCTCGTCAATAAGCATTAAGTCCCAGGTGCCTACCAGCAATCGAGCCAAATCGCAGCGTCTACGTTGACCTCCGGAGAGCTCTCCTACCAGGCCATTCCAGTCCAAGTCTCCAATGAGCTCGTCAATAATCTTACGAACGCGCGCGTCAGATGCCCACTCGTACTCTGGCGTATCACCTACAACAGCGCTACAAACGGTTTGCGTATCAGAAAGTGAATCACTTTGGCCCATATAGCCTACTTGGATACCACTTCTCCAGATTACGTTGCCAGAATCGGGTTCAATTCTATGAGCGATAAGATCTAAGAGAGTTGATTTGCCGTCACCGTTTTTGCCGACAACACCAATACGGTCACCCTCATTAACGCCAATGGTTTGGTTGGTAAGAACCTTCTTACCAGGCCATTCCATAGAGATTTGTTCGCAACCTACCAGAATTCCCACTAGTTATCACCTAAAAAAGAACGAAGTAATGCAATTTCTTCTCCCCAACCAGAAAGCTCAGAATGAGGAGTTTCCAAAATCATAGGAAGCGTATTGATGCGCGGATTAGTCACCACAGCACGGAAGGTCTCTAGACCAATAAAGCCCTTGCCAATTTGCTCGTGTCTGTCTTTATGAGCTCCAAGAGGATTCTTTGAGTCATTAAGGTGCAAGGCTTTTAGCTTTTCTAAGCCTACTATCTGGTCAAATGTATCTAGAACCTCATCAAGATTTTCAACAATTTCATAACCGCCATCATGAACATGACAGGTATCAAGGCACACACCCATAAGCTCGGGATGGTTTACCTTATCTAGAATTGCAGCAATCTCTTCAAACGTTTTGCCAACTTCAGTGCCCTTACCAGCCATAGTTTCAAGAAGCACGGTGGTGTGCTGGCCTTCAAACAGGCAATCGTTAAGCGCGCTTGAGATCTGCTCAATTGCCATGTCAGAGCCTTGACCCACATGGCTACCAGGATGGAAGTTGTAATAATTACCAGGTAGATACTCCATACGCTCAAGATCTTCTGTGAGCGCTCGACGGGCAAAATCCCTGGTCTCCTCTTTAGCCGAGCACAGATTCATGGTGTAAGGAGCGTGTGCCACCAAAGGTCCAAAATGATAAACCTCAAGCAGCTCACGCAGCTTTGCAACATCAGCCTCATCTAAAGCTTTAGCGTTGCCGCCACGGGGATTTCTAGTAAAGAAAGCAAAGGTAGTTGCACCAATAGAAAGAGCATCCTTACCCATTGCCTCCCAGCCCTTGCCTGCCGAGAGATGGCATCCAATAAAAAGTTCTTCTGGTCGCACGCTATGCACGCTCCTCAAGCATTTTGGCCACACGGTCCAAAAGCTCTGAAGCTACGTCAGCAAGTGGCAAAGTCTCAAGCTGTTCTACACCTTGAGGAGTTACAAAAGCCACGCGGTCTGTATCTGAACCAAAGGTTGAGTCTGGTCTAGAAACATCATTTGCCACAATCATGGAGCAACCTTTACGCTCAAGTTTAGCCTGAGCATGCTCCAAGACGTTATTTGTCTCGGCTGCAAAACCTACGACAACCTGGTTTTTCTTTGCTTTAGACAGGCTGGCGAGAATATCGGTGGTTTCTTTAAGGTCAATAGATTCAAGATGCTCTAATGATTTCTTGAGCTTATGATCTGCTGGATGAGCTGGGGTGTAGTCGGCAACAGCTGCCGTCAAAATAGCAGCATCAACGTTGTCAAAAGCGTCTACGCATGCCTTGTACATATCTTCAGCAGATACCACTCTTTGAATAGCGACTCCTTGAGGAGCTTCCAAGTGCGTAGGACCAGAGATAAGCGTGACGTCTGCTCCACGACGAGCAGCAACTTTAGCTACGGTATAGCCAAGTTTTCCTGTTGAACAGTTGGCAATAAAGCGAACTGGATCGATCTTCTCGTGAGTTGGTCCTGCGGTAATAAGAAGCTTTTTACCTGCAAGATCTTGCTTACCTGGCGCGGCATCTTTACCGGAAAGAACCTTTAGTGCAGCGTCAACAATCTGCTGAACCGGAGCAAGCTTTCCGTCACCGGTATAACCGCAAGCAAGACGGCCTGAATCAGGCATAACCATCTGGATACCACGTTGACGCAGCAGTGCCACGTTTGCCTGAGTGGCTGGATTTTCCCACATGTGCGTATTCATAGCAGGAGCCACAAGAACTGGCGTATGAGCAGCTAAAAGCGTGGCACTTGCAGCGTTATCAGCAATACCGTAAGCCATCTTAGCCATGATATTGGCGGTAGCTGGTACAACTACTATGCAATCTGCCCAGTCAGCAAGATCTACGTGGGCAACGGGAGACTCCACATTGTTGTAGAGCGAAAGCACCACCTCATGATGCGTAAGAGCCTCAAAGGTAGTCTTTCCAACAAACTGAGTTGCATCTTCTGTCATAACAACTCGAACGTCGCAGCCCGCTTTCTGAAGGCCTCTGAGCACTTCACAGGCTTTATATGCAGCAATGCCTCCGCACACCACAAGGCATACAGAGGGCTGAGCGGTTTTATCCAACATGGCGAGAAATTCCTTTATTCTTCAAACGCTGTAGAAGTAATAAGCATCCTGTGACAATAAGGGCATTCAGCAATCTCAGAGCTGCGCTGAAGATCATGGAATGAACTTGGCTGCAGCTTGACACGGCAGACACTTGGAACATTACCTACAAGGTGCTCAACTGCCAGGCCCTTAAAACGTTTACGTGCAGCTTCATAACGCTCAAGCGTGTTTGCAGAAATCTGAACTGCAAGCTCTTCTCGAGACTTAGAGAGCTCTACAATCTCTGATCGAAGTGCAGCAGAATCAATCTCAAGGGACTGAGAAAGGCTCTCACGCTCTTTCATAAGCTTTACCTGCAAGTCTTGTGCTGTCTGATAAGCCTTCTTGCACTTCTCAAGCTCTTCTGTTTTTGCTGCAAGCTTAAAATCGCACTTCTCGATATTCTTTGCCAAAGAAGAAAGCTGATGGTCAAAGTCTCTAAGAGCACGATGATTAGTAGCGGTTTCTACAGCAGCAGAGACCTCTTCTGTCTTTTGAACATAGTGGGCACGCTGCTCATTGAGGTCAGAAATATCAATTTCTACGTCTTTTTTAACGCCAAGTACCTGCTTAAGCTGAGAAGCAATCTTTTTCTCTGCAAGTTGGGCGTTTTTAATTTTTTGAACCTGGGGCATTGAGGCCAAGTTGGATGCGAGTTTTAGCAGCTGCAAATCAATATCCTGGAGCTGCATCAGATTTACAGACTCACTCATAGGGCCTCCTCATATACGGTTACTCATTTAGTCTACCGTAAATAAGGACGTATCGGACGCAGAACATAACTAATGCAGAGATTAGTATGTGAAAAATTTATCCAACAATCTGCAGCAACGTTGCACAGAAGGCATCAAGGTCAGCCTCAGAAACACGCTCGTCAAACGTAATACGTAGGCTGCCCAGAGCTTCGTTTCTAGAGATCCCCATTGCTGAGAGAACGTGACTTGCGTCAAGAGATCCTGAAGAGCACGCAGAGCCAGCCGAGACTTCAAAACCCGCCTGGTCAAGCTTTAGGATAAGCGTCTCAGAGTCCATTGAGGGAACCATAATGCTGACCGTACCAGGCATATGATCTTTGCCAGCGTAAGCCTCTGTAGTTGGCTTAATCTTGGGAGAAGCACAAAGAGTCTCATACACCTTATTAGCGCGCGCAGAAACGCTCTCCTGCGTTTGAGTAAGGTTCTCCAGGCACCACTTGGCGGCTGCCGCAAAAGCGAGGGCACTCCGAACGTCCTGCGTTCCGTGACGCCTACCAGACTCTTGTCCCCCGCCGTAACTCTGAGCCTTAAACGGAACTTTGGAGCGCATAAGTACCGCAGCAATACCAAGGGGTCCACCAATTTTGTGAGCGGCAATGGTCAGAGCGTCTACGTCTGACACCTCAAGAGGAATGCGACCAAACGCCTGAACCGCGTCAGTGTGGAAAAGCGCACCCACCTTATGAGCAGCGCGCGCAAGGTCTACAACTGGCTGAATAACGCCCGTCTCATTATTGGCATACATGACGGAAACAAGGGCTACCGACTGGTCCAAAAGACCCTCAAGGGTAGAAGCCTCAATCTTTCCTTGACGGTTAGGCTGAACAATTCGTACCTCAAAGCCCTTCTCGCGAAGAACGGGTGCCAGATCCAAAATAGAATCGTGTTCAATTGACGAGAAAACCACTGTGTTGCGCTTGTGGTCTTTGTTGCGAATACCTTCTGCCATACCAAGAACAGAGAGGTTATTGCCCTCAGTGCCGCCAGAGCAGAAGACCACGTCAGGAACTCTAAACTTGCCGCCTACCGCACGTGCGATAACGCTACGAGCACCATCAAGCTCTCGCGCTGCCTGACGACCAAGCGAGTGCAAAGAGTTTGGGTTCACCCCAGCAATGGGTGAAGCCTCATAGGTTTTCTCGGCATCAAGTGCCTCTGGGCGCATTGGCGCTGAAGCCGCATAGTCTAGGTAAACGTAATCCATAACGTGTTTCTGTAGATTCAATCTTGGTGATCTGGCGAAAATAATGCTTGAGGTGCAGTCTAGCCCTGAACGGTAAGAGCAGACTCACCAGCAGAGCGGATTGCCTCGATAGTTGCACCGCGATCTTCCTGGCCAAACACAGCGCTACCTGCAACAAGCATGTCAGCACCAGCAGCTACAACATCAGCTGCGTTAGCTGCACTAATACCACCATCAACCTCAATGAGAGGGTTAACGTTGTGCTTACGGCAGAGCTCTTTGAGTGCCTTGAGCTTCTCAAGTGAGTGAGGGATAAACTTCTGTCCACCAAAACCAGGGTTAACCGTCATGATAAGTACCAGGTCAAGGTCTTCAATAAGATCCTCAAGAACGCTTACAGGAGTGCCTGGGCAAAGGGAAATGCCAGCCTTAGCACCAGAGTCCTTGATAAGGTGGACAAGACGATGAGCGTGAACCTCAGCCTCGTAGTGGAAGGTAACAACGTCAGCACCACGGTCTAAGAACAGAGGTGCAATCTCAGCTGGATTGGTAACCATCAAATGGACATCAATAGGCAGCTCAGAGGACTTTTTGCAGTATGAGAAAATATCTGGACCAAATGAAATATTAGGAACAAAGTGACCGTCCATCACGTCGTAATGGATGTAATCAGCATTTGCAATTGAATCAAGCTCGCTCTTAAGCTTGGAGAAATCTGCAGACAAAACAGATGGTGCTACCAGGACGTTATTCATTAAACTCTCCTATCGAGTCATTCCATAAAATTCTTCATTAGGAAGGCGGTTAGTAAGGCGAGAAGTAATCTCTTCTGGCGTAGCGCCTTCGTAAAGCACAGCGTGAACAGCTGAAGTGATAGGCATCTCAACGTCCATCTGCTGACCGAGCTCATAAAGACCAATGACAGCCTGGGCACCCTCAACAACCATACCGGTTTCTTCCTGGTATGACTGGAGCGTCTTGCCCTTAACCAGGGCTTCTCCAAAGGTTCGATTTCTAGAATGCTCAGAGGTGCAGGTAGCCACCAAGTCACCCATGCCAGCAAGACCCATACAGGTGAGTGGATCTCCGCCAATGGCGCATACCACGCGGCCAAGTTCTGCAAGACCACGGGTCATGAGGGCTGCAAGAGCGTTATCACCATTACCTAGGCCAACAGCAATACCACAGGCAATAGCTACAACGTTTTTAGCGGCAGCACACGCCTCAACGCCACGCACGTCAGAGCTAATGTAGGTTCTGAAGTACGGACGAGAAAGCAGTGCCTGGAAACGCTTAGCAACCTCGGCATCTTCAGACGCTACAACAGCTGCAGAGATTCCCTGCTTAATAACCTCTTCTGCATGGTTTGGACCAGAAAGCACGGCAATTCTGGCAGGATTTCCTAGCTCGTCAGCAGCAACCTCATGCATAAGCTTGTGAGAACCAGCCTCCATGCCCTTGGAAAGAATCAAGACATCAACCTCAGGGTCAAGATACGGTGCACAAGCAGAGCAAACAGAGCGTAAAAACGCAGAAGGAGCAGCCATAACAACAGCATCTACACCGGTGAGAGCCTCAGCTTCACTGGTAGTAGACACAATATTATGTGGCAGCTCGGAATCAGAAAGATGTCTGCAGTTGACGTGCTCTTTATTGATGGATTCGGTGACGTCGGCCTCTCTAGACCAGATGATTACCTCGTCAGATGTTGAAGCAAGTAGTGTTGAAAGTGCGGTACCCCACGATCCCGAACCAATAACAGCAACTTTTTTCATGATTAGTTGTCCTTTTTCTTATCGCCAAAAGAGAATTTAGACTCACTACCAGCATTAAGACGATTGATATTCTCGCGATGTGCCCAAATTACTGCAGCAGCCACAACAAAAACGGGAATGGTTGCCACAGGATCCATGCCAAATAGCAGGCAGAATAGCGGAATAGCAACTGCTGCACCAATGGAGCCAAGAGATACGTACTTAGTTGGTACGGCAAGCGTAATAAACACCGCAAGAGCTACGAGTGCTGCAAGCGGATTTACCGCAAGGCCACCGCCAAATCCAACAGCAATTCCTTTGCCGCCATGAAAATGAAGCCACGGCGAGAAGATATGACCAAGAACACAGCAGGCATACACAAAAGAAATGATGAGCTCTGCCTCTGCGTGTTCATTTCCCGAGACCAGAGGAGTAAATCCTTGGGCTCCCAAGAACCAACGGACTAGCATGACGCTGATAATACCTTTGCCAGCATCGCAGAGAAGTGTAAGGATACCAGCGGCTTTACCAGCATTTCTTGCAACGTTTGTGGTGCCAATGTTTCCTGATCCAAGCTTGCGAATGTCTTCATGAGCCATAACGCTTGCAATAATCAGACCAAATGGAATGCCACCAAGGCCAAACGCAATAAGTCCAAAAATCAGAGCAACAACAATGCCAGACATTAGTTAGACTCAACCTTCTTACGGAACTTCAAACGAATAGGTGTACCAACCAGAGGGAACTTCTCGCGAAGTCTGTTCTCAATAAAGCGCTCGTAGTTATCATCAACAAGGTCTGGAGCGTTGCACCAGAACGAGATAACAGGAGGTTTGGAACCTGTTTGTGTGGCGTACTGAATCTTGAGACGGCGACCACGGTCAGAAACCGTGTGTCCGCCTTCTCTAATCTGGGCGAGAAGCTCGTTGAGCTCGGAAGTCTTGAGTTGAAGTGCGCGGGATTCTGCAGCCGAAAGAGCAGCGGCAAGCACCTTATCAATAGCGCGTCCAGTAAGTGCAGAAACGTTGATGGAAGCAATCCATGGTGCAAAAGCTAGGCGCTTTGCTACAGAGACTGCTACCTCATCACGCTTTGCCTCAGAGTCAATGAGGTCCCACTTGTTAAGTAGGAGTACCAGCGCACATCCGCGCTCAATGGCCATGTTAGCAAGTTTTTGGTCCTGCTCGGTGACGCCAACAGAGGCGTCAACCACAAGAAGGCAGACGTCTGCGCGGTCCATTGCCTGCAGGCCTCTGACCAGACTGTAGTACTCAACATCCTCGTGTACCTGGCTCTTTTTGCGGATACCTGCAGTATCAACAAGACGGATGGGAGTTCCCTTCCATTCGATCATGGTGTCAATAGCATCGCGCGTAGTACCTGCAACGTCAGAAACAATAGAGCGCTTCTTATTAGCCAAGCGGTTTGCAAGCGAAGACTTGCCCACGTTTGGTCGGCCAATAATTGCAAGATTAAGAATGCCGTCATCCTCTGGCTCTTCATCAGCCTCGGGGAAAGCGTTGACGATGTCATCCAGCAAATCACCAGTACCGTGACCATGTGAAGCAGACAGAGGTAGAGGCTCGCCGCAGCCAAGTGCGTAGAAGTCCCAAAGACCGTCCTGCTCGGTTGCAGGGTTATCTTTCTTGTTGACAACTAAGAACACTGGCTTGGTGCTCTTGCGAACAATGCGAGCAACCTCTTCATCCTCATCGGTAACACCAGTGG
>CALFOQ010000034.1:0-7373 GCA_937921235.1 uncultured Atopobium sp.
CGTCTTAGTTGGAGATAAAACGTCTAATTTTCAATTTTCATTTCCAACTAAACGCGTTTTTTACCTTTTTCGGCACATAATTTTGAGCCTGAAAATTACGTATGCATGGAAATGAATTTAATTGCATGAATATTCAAGGAAATAAATCAAAAGTTGATCATGACAAGTAAAGAAGAAAATTGCTAATAAAATGTCTGTGAAAACATGGGAAGGCATAGAAATAGCTAGTAACGCGTTTAAAAGTTATCAGCGTGCTTTACAAAGCACAGCAAGAATAAACTAAATAAGCAGGGAACAAGCAGAATTATGCCTTGAACAGGGGATAATTTAAAATAGGAAATTTTATGGAGCGGCGGACGGGACTCGAACCCGCAACAGTCAGCTTGGAAGGCTGATGCTCTACCAATTGAACTACCGCCGCAAGGGTAAAGCAAAAAGAAAAAATGGTCGGGGTGACTGGATTCGAACCAGCGACCCACTGCTCCCAAAGCAGTTGCGCTACCAAGCTGCGCTACACCCCGAGCCGAGAGAAAAGTATAGGTGACAAATCGCCTAAGAGCAAGAATAAATTGCAATCTTTTTGAACTAATTTTTCGTATCTCAGATTTTTCTATTTTGTTATGTAATCGAAACATTGGATGACTATGCTATTCGTAACCACTTCGAAAGGGGTTTCATGAGCTATTCGTCTAAGGTAATCGCACAGCTTGAAGAGCGTTACGCAGATCAGCCTGAGTTTATCCAGGCAGCAAAAGAAGTTCTTACCACCATCCAACCTGCACTTGATGCTCATCCAGAGTTCGAGAAAGCCGCATTGCTAGAGCGTCTTGTTGAGCCAGAGCGCATTGTTATGTTCCGCGTCCCCTGGATTGACGACGCTGGCAACGTTCAGGTTAATCGCGGATACCGCATCGAGTTTAACTCTGCAATTGGACCTTACAAGGGCGGCCTTCGTCTCCACCCAACAGTTAACCTTTCTATCCTGAAGTTCCTCGGCTTTGAGCAAATCTTCAAGAACTCTCTGACCACGCTTCCAATGGGCGGCGGCAAAGGCGGCTCTGACTTCGATCCAAAGGGCAAGTCTGACCGCGAGATTATGGCGTTTTGCCAGTCCTTTATGACTGAGCTTGCTCGTCACATCGGTCCAAACACCGACGTTCCGGCTGGCGACATCGGCACCGGCGCACGTGAGATCGGTTACATGTTTGGCCAGTACAAGCGCCTCCGTAACGAGTGGACCGGCGTCCTGACCGGCAAAGGCCTCTCCTTCGGCGGTTCCCTTGCTCGCACCGAAGCAACCGGCTACGGCGCGGTTTACTTCCTCACCCACATGCTTGCCGAGAAGAACGATTCGCTCGCAGGTAAAACGGTCTGCATCTCGGGCTCCGGAAACGTTGCTACCTACGCTGCCCAGAAGGCACAGCAACTCGGAGCAACCGTGGTGACCGTTTCCGACTCCTCAGGTTATGTCTATGACCCTGAGGGTATCGACGTTGAGCTGCTGAAAGACGTCAAGGAGGTCCGCCGCGCACGCATCAAGGAGTACGCCGACGCACGCCCTTCCGCTACTTTCTTCCCAGGAGAGCGTCCTTGGGGCCAGAAGTGCGACATCGCCATGCCGTGCGCAACTCAGAACGAGCTCGAGCTTGCTGACGTGCAGAAACTTGTTGCTAACGGTGCCAAGTACGTCGTTGAGGGCGCTAACATGCCAACCACCCTCGAGGCAACCAATTACCTCATCGAAAACGGCGTCTTCTTCGCACCTGGCAAGGCTGCAAACGCAGGTGGCGTAGCTGTTTCCGGTCTTGAGATGTCCCAGAACGCCGAGCACCTTTCCTGGACGTTTGAGGAGGTAGACTCCAAGTTGCAGGGAATCATGGAGAGCATCTACACTGCTGCTTCTGAGGCTGCTGCAACGTACGGCCACCCCGGCAACCTGGTCTTTGGCGCAAACATTGCCGGCTTCCTCAAGGTTGCAAATGCAATGATGGCGCAGGGTGTCTGCTAGTTTGCATCGCATTTGGCGAGAAACCCGTTGTTGTAGCATGTATTTGAGCTAATTACATCGTTGGCTTTAACGTATGATTTAAAAGGACCTTGGTCTCCCAAGGTCCTTTTTGTATCGCTTATTGATCGCAGTTTTCTCGCGCTCTACGCCCTGCGCTTACGCTCGTGAAACAAACGCGTTTCCTTCGATGAAAAAGCGCTTTGGAGCATCAATGTTTTTGCTGATGCCTACGCGAGGTAAACACCCAATCGTTTCTCCCGGTAGCAGGGGAGCAAAGCCCAGAACAAGTGGCTCAGCTGTCAGGTCATGTCCGTAGAGCCCCTTGTCAATACCAAGCGCAGCGCAGACCTTACCTGGCCCGTTGGTGAGGTCGCGCAGCTTGAGCGGGTGCTTACGCGCACGTTCCGCTTGCTCTTTACCAGCACGTCCCGCCTGTGCCTCATCGCAGCCGATGCCTGCACTTGCTGTCTGCAGTCCCTTGTACGCATGTCCAGCCTCACGGAGCTCGCGCATCACCTCAACACCCTCAAGAGGCTCAACAGCACGCACCAAGCATCCGCTGCCAAATCCCTCAGGACCACACACTACATTACAGCAGTGATGCATACCGTACGAAACGTACACGTACAGATGACCTGCTGGTCCAAACATGGCTGCGTTGCGTTCGCTAGGTCCGCCAAACGCATGGCTTGCAGGATCGTCTTGGTCGTAGGCTTCGGTCTCCATAATTCTTGCAACTAGTTTGTGTTTCTCGCCATTAAGCGTAATTGTCCTTGTCAGAGTGCATCCCAGCAGCATCGGCGCGGCCACATCTGAGGGATTCTCTAGAAAATCTGGAAACATGCCATCTCCTTTATTGGTTATGCGCTACAATACTACCAACCTTTAAGGACGGTGCGAGACACCGGCAAGGCCCATAGCGTTGAGTGCGCATGTTCGCTGTTGAGCCTCCACAAGGAGTGCTCTTTTTTTATGGCTCGGCATGCTCCTACGCAGATCGGAGAGTATATGAATCCACTGGCAAGTGCCACCTCGCAGCCTCGCGCGCTGCTTGTTCTCGAAGACGGAACAACCTTCGAGGGGAGGTGCTGTGGTGCTAGCGGAGAGACCTTCGGCGAGATTGTTTTTAACACGTCTATGACCGGCTACCAGGAGATTATCTCCGATCCAAGTTACGCCGGCCAGATTGTCACGTTGACCTATCCGCAGGTAGGCAACTACGGCATCGATCCTGCGGTCATGCAGCGAGACGTTTTGCACTTGCGTGGTTTTGTCGTCCACGACATGTGCTACGAGCCAAGCAACTGGACATCCAAGCAGAGCCTTCCAGAGTTTCTGCAGGAAAACGGCGTCGTTGCCATCGAGGGCATCGATACTCGCGCGCTGACCATGCACCTGCGCGACCATGGCGCACAGAAGGCGGCCATCTCCACCGAGGACCTGGATCCCGCCCATCTGCTCGCGCGCGTCCAGGTGTCGCCCAGCATCTCCGAGCACAACTTTGTCCCCGACGTCTCCGTTGACGCGTCTCACGTGGTCTCCGCTACGTCCAAGAGGCGCTTCAACATTGTCGCGTACGACTGTGGCGAGAAGAACGGCATTCTCCAGGGTCTTGCGGCAAACGGCTGCGAGGTCACGGTTGTACCGTGGAACACACCTGCTGAGGACGCCTTGGCCTACAACCCAGACGGCATCTTCTTCTCCAACGGCCCTGGTGACCCAGAGCAGGTTGACGCTACGCAGGAGGCCGCTCGCGGCGTTTTGGGCAAGGTCCCCGTCTTTGGTATCTGCCTGGGCAACCAGATGCTCTCCATTGTCGCAGGTGCAGATATCGAGAAGCTCAAATTTGGACACCACGGTGGCAACGAACCAGTCATGAATCTTCTAACTGGCAAGGTTGAGATTACTGCTCAAAACCACAACTACGGTCTGGTTTTCCCAAGCTTGGGCAAGCTTATTGCAGAGGAGTCCGGTGGAATCTCCGAGCACTTTGACAACCTCTGCGAGTGGTCAGCAAGGCGTATTGCTCCTGTTGTTCAGACAAAGGAGTTCGGCCGCGTCCGACTCACACACGTAAATCTTAACGATGGTACTCCAGAAGGCATTCAGTTCCTGGATATCCCAGCGTTTTCCGTCCAGTATCACCCTGAGGCAAGCCCAGGACCTCACGATTCATCCTACTTGTTCAAGGCATTTGCTCGTTTGATGGAGGGACAGTCTGACTATCTTGCCATCGACGTTCGTGAGGGGAGGCGCTTCTAATGCCAAAGCGTACTGATATTAAGAAGATCCTGGTCATCGGCTCTGGTCCAATTGTTATTGGTCAGGCTTGTGAGTTTGACTATTCCGGTACTCAGGCATGCCGCGCCCTTCGCAAAGAGGGCTTTGAGGTTGTTCTGGTTAATTCAAACCCAGCAACCATCATGACTGACCCAGAAACTGCAGATAGAACTTACGTTGAGCCAATCACCGTTGAGTCTGTGACCCGCGTCATTGAGCGCGAGCGTCCTGATGCGCTTCTGCCAAACATGGGCGGCCAGACTGCTCTGAACTGTACCATCAGCCTTGGCGAGGCGGGCGTCCTTGACAAGTACAACATTGAGGTGATCGGCTGTAACCTGGAGTCCATTCGCACCGGTGAGGACCGAGAGCTCTTCAGCGAGGCAGTCCAAGACATTGGCCTGGAGGTTGCTCGCGCAGACATCGCTCACTCCATGGAAGACGCCCAGCGTATTGTTGCTGATCTGGGATATCCCGTGGTCATTCGCCCAAGCTTTACCCTTGGTGGCGCAGGCGGCGGCATTGCTCACACCCCAGAAGAGCTTGTAGAGATTGTTGAGCAGGGTCTCCTGCTTTCTCCAGAGCATGAGGTGCTGGTAGAGGAGTCCATCGAGGGCTGGAAAGAGATTGAGATGGAGGTCATGCGCGATACCGCAGGTAACGGTATTGTTGTCTGCTCCATCGAGAACCTCGATCCAATGGGCGTTCACACGGGAGACTCCATCACCGTTGCGCCAGCTCAGACGCTTACCGATGAAGAACTCCAGAATCTCCGCGACTACTCCATCGCTATTCTCGAGCGTGTAGGCGTAGCCTGCGGTGGCTCTAACGTTCAGTTTGCGGTCAACCCAACTAACGGCCGCGTCATTGTCATTGAGATGAACCCTCGCGTCAGCCGCTCTTCCGCGTTGGCTTCCAAGGCAACCGGCTTCCCCATTGCAAAGATGGCGGCACTGCTCTCTGTTGGCTACACGTTGGATGAGATTACCAACGACATCACCAAGGCAACTCCAGCCGCCTTTGAGCCTTCCATCGACTATTGCGTGGTCAAGGTTCCTCGCTTTGCTTTCGTCAAGTTCAAGGGCACCAGCCGCATTCTGACCACCCGCATGAAGTCGGTTGGCGAGGCTATGGCCATGGGCAGAACCTTTGAGGAGGCCCTGCAGAAGGCGCTTCGTTCCCTGGAGCAAGATCGCGCTGGTCTGGGCGCAGACGGCCGCGATGTCTTTGACGAGAAGAACTTTGATGAGCTGGTCAGTAAGCCAACACCAGAGCGTATTTTCTACGTTGCTGAGGCTCTGCGCAGAAACTGGAGCGTTGAGCGCATCCACGATATGACCGGTATCGATCCATGGTACCTGCATCGTATGGCAGGCATCATCAACGCCGAGAAACGCATCAAAGAGCTGGGACTTTCCGGTCTCACCACCGATAACATGCTTGCTGCCAAGCAGCTGGGCTTCTCGGATGAGCAGCTTGCACACCTTACTGGTACCAAGACAGACGTTGTCCGCGCCGTTAGGGAAGTGCTGGGTGTTCGCCCACAAGTCAAGACAGTTGATACCTGCGCAGGAGAGTTTGGTGCAACCACGCAGTACCACTACGTCACGTACGAGAAGGGCAATGCCACAGAGTACGTTGAGGCAGAAAAGCCACGCGTCATGATTCTTTCCGCTGGTCCTAACCGTATTGGTCAGGGCATTGAGTTTGACTACTGCTGCGTACATGCTGCCTACGCTCTTCGCGAGCAGGGCTATGAGACCGTTATGGTCAACTGCAACCCAGAGACCGTCTCTACAGACTACGACACCTCCGACCGTCTGTATTTCCAGCCTCTGACCTTTGAAGACGTTATGGATGTCATTGAGGTTGAGAAGCCAGAAGGCGTCATTGTTACCCTTGGCGGCCAGACTCCAATCAAGCTTGCTCGCGCTCTGAAGGACGCTGGCGTTCCAATCATGGGCACTCAGCCAGAGGCAATTGACCTGGCAGAGGACCGCGACCGCTTCGCAGCCCTTCTGGAACGCCTCAACATTGCCTGCCCACCATCGGCAGTTGCTTCTACTATGGACGAGGCTCGCGACGCTGCACGTCGCATTGGCTACCCACTAATTGTCCGCCCAAGCTACGTTCTTGGTGGTCGCGGTATGGCCATTGTCTACGACGACTCCGACCTGGTCACCTATATGGAGTCCGCGACGCACGTCACGCCAGATCGTCCTGTCTACCTGGACGCCTTCCTGGAGGACGCCATTGAGTTGGACGTTGACGCTCTCTGCGACACCGAGGAGTGCTACGTAGGCTCCGTCCTGGAGCACATTGAGGAGTGCGGTATTCACTCTGGCGACTCCGCCTGCTGCTGGCCGCCCTTCTCGCTCTCTGAAAAGATTGTTGACCAGATTAGGGCCATCACCAAAAAGCTGGCACTTGCCTGCGGCATTCGAGGTCTCCTGAACATCCAGTACGCCGTCCGCGATGAGCACGTCTTTGTCATCGAGCTCAATCCACGCGCTTCTAGAACCGTGCCATTCTCTTCTAAGGCAACTGGCGTCTCCCTGGCCAAATACGCATCTCGCATCATGGCTGGCGAGAAGATCAGTGAGCTCAGAGCACAAGGTCTGCTTCCAGACGAAAATCGCACCGTCGATTACTACGCGGTCAAAGAGGCGGTCATGCCTTGGTCTAGATTCCCTGGCGCTGACTCAATCCTTGGCCCAGAGATGAAGTCTACCGGCGAGGTCATGGGCATTGCCCGCACCTTCCCAGCAGCGTACGCGAAGACTCGTGAGGCAGTTGAGAACAAGCTACCTGAACAGGGCTCCGTCTTCATCAGTGTGTGCGACCGCGATAAGCGCGCCATTGCTCCTGTTGCTATGGCTCTGGAGAACCTTGGCTATGGCATCTACACCACGGGCGGTACCGCAAAGACGCTGCGTGCGGCTGGAATTGACTGCACCACCGTCAACCGCATTTCCGATGGTCATCCAAATGTTGTTGACCTCATGCGCGATAAGACCGTCAGCTTCATCACTGTCTCTTATACACATCTGACGCTGCCGACGAGCTACTCTGTGTAGATCTCGGT
>CALFOQ010000035.1:0-20888 GCA_937921235.1 uncultured Atopobium sp.
GAGTAAATTTACTCAGACATGGCGAGAAAAACCGGCAAATAGCTCAGATATGGTGTACTTTTCCGGCAAATCGTTCAGACATGGCGAGAAAATCAGGCGCACCAAGCATACGCCTGGCTCACTCCGGGCTCATACCGCCCACCTGGCAAGAAACCCATCCTCTAGCAGCGCTTTCGCACAAGAAACCCGGTATCCACACGAAATAGATACCGAGTCAAAATCACTCGTAACCTGTGAACCGCACACGCAGCGCTGACCTGCGGCGTTGCCGTTGCAGCTCTCGCACGTGTCTACGAAAGCAAGAACTCCCTGACGCGAGCGGCAATACCTTCAGCGTCCAGGCCAAAGTGCGAAAGCAGCACGTCACCAGGAGCAGAAGTGCCAAAGGTGCGCATACCAGCAAAGCGCATAGGCGTTGGCAGCTGCTCAGCAAGAAGCTCAGCAACCGCAGCTCCAAGGCCTGTTGCCACGTTGTGCTCCTCAACGGTTACCACATGACGGGTCTTCTCGGCAGATGCCAAAATAACTTCCTCGTCCAAAGGCTTAATGGAGAACACGTCAATGACCTCGGCAGAGATCTTCTCCTCTGCCAGCAAGTCTGCTGCGGCAAGTGCCTGAGCAACCTCAACACCGCAGGCAGCAATCGTAACGTCTGTACCCTCACGCAGGACGTTTGCAAAAGGCAGACCGCCCTTGAAGGACTCGTCATAGATATCGGCAACCTTGTGACGACCCATGCGCACGTAGAAGGGACCATCGGCCTCGGCAGCAAGCCTAAGCGCAGCCTTAGTAGCGTTGTAATCTGCAGGAACAAGCACGCGCATCTGAGGGAGGGCACGCATCATGCCAATGTCCTCAAGAGACTGGTGAGTAGCGCCGTCCTCTCCTACCGTAATGCCTGCGTGCGTAGGACAAATCTTCACGTTAAGGCCGGAATCGCAGACGGTGTTTCTGATCTGGTCGTAAGCGCGTCCGGTTGCAAACACGGCAAACGAGCCGGTAAACACAGTACGTCCTGTAAGCGCCAGTCCAGATGCAACGCCCACCATGTTTTGCTCAGCAATTCCCACGTCGACCATGCGCTGTGGGAAAGCCTTCTGGAGGTCGGCAAGTTTAGTGGAGCCAGCAAGGTCTGCGTCAACAGCCACAATGTCGTGACCCTCGTTTACCAGCTCAACAAGAGTCTGACCGTATGCCTCACGAGTTGCTCTAGACATTGGCAACCTCCTTACCTTCACCCTGAAGATCAATCAAAAGAAGTTCTCTTGCAGCATCAAGTTCTTCTCGCGCAAGGTCAGCCTGATCGGCCGAAGGGGCGTTTCCATGCCAGGAAGCCTTGTCCTCCATAAACGAAACGCCTTTACCCTTGACAGTCTGGCAAATGATCACGGTAGGCGCGGTGTTTCCTGCCTCGCGACCATCTCGTGCGGCGAGAAGGGCCTGGCGCACCTCAGTAACCTCGTGACCGTTAACGCGCAGCACGTTCCAGCCAAAAGAACGGAACTTCTCGTCAATATCGCCAAGAGAGCACACGTCAGTTACGTGGCCATCAATCTGCAGATTGTTGAGGTCCACAATGGCAATGAGGTTATCCAGCTTCTGGTGAGCAGCAAACATGCATGCCTCCCAGTTAGAGCCCTCCTGCAGCTCGCCGTCGCCCAGAAGGACAAATACCTTCTTGGTGCGCTCGCCGCTTGCCAGAGCGTCCATAGAAAGTCCCAGAGCGCATCCTGCAGCTACCGAGAGACCCTGGCCAAGAGAGCCAGAGCAAACCTCAATACCAGGACATGCGTGGCAATCTGGGTGACCCTGCAGTCGGCTACCAAGCTGACGGAGGGTAACCATATCCTCGTCATGGAGCCAATCAAGCAGGTAGTACGCAGCATACAGCACAGGAGCCACGTGACCCTTGGACAGGAAGAACCTATCCTCGGTGTGGTCCTCTGGGTTGTTGTGGTTGTACTTCATAACTCCCGAGAAGAACAGTGTAGCCACAATATCTGCCGCACTGAGAGAGCCGCCGGGATGACCTGACTTGCTTTTCTCGAGCATGTCAATGACATCGCGCCTCAGCGTATTAGCTGCAAGCTTGAGCTCATCATCGGTGAGGTTGCGCTCGGGTAATGCAGATGTTCCCATTCTCATCCTCTCAAAACAAGTACGCCCAACCTAAGCTGGGCGTACCACAATCACTATTTATTGCTGAGCCTTAACCTTTTCCCAGTCTGCCTCAAAAGACTTAAGACCGGCGTCGGTCAGAGGGTGCTTCAGACACTTCTTCAAAGCTCCAAATGGAACGGTTGCAATGTCAGCACCAAGCAGAGCTGCCTGTGTTACGTGGTTTGGCGTACGGACAGAAGCCGTAATAATCTCTACGGTGTGATCAACATTTTTATCCCATGCATAGTTCTCAATGCACGAAACTACCGTTCCCAGCTGCTCAATGCCGTCCTCGCCGATGTCATCAAAGCGACCAACAAATGGAGAAATATAACGAGCACCAGCATTTGCTGCAAGAAGAGCCTGAGGTGCCGAGAAAATCAGTGTCATGTTGACGCGAATTCCCTCAGAAGCAAGCTGATGGGTAGCAGCAAGGCTCTCTGCGCAGATAGGAAGCTTAACAACAATGTTTGGAGCAAGAGAAGCCAGGTGACGGCCCTCTTCAATCATGCCCTCAGTTGTTGTTGCCGTTGACTCAGCAGAAACAGGAAGTCCCTCGCAAAGCTGAGCAATCTTGACCATATGAGACTCAAAGTCGGCTAACTTGCCGCCAATCTTTGCATACAGCGATGGGTTGGTAGTAACACCTGCTAAACAGCCCCAGCTTAAAGCCTCAGAAATCTCATCGATATCTGCCGTGTCAATAAAGAACTTCATGTGTAATCCTTTCCTGTACAAACCTAAACGAGTTTGGAAACGTACGTCGTACTAAGAAAGAGCTCATCCACATTGTACAGATTCTTATGTACCGTCTGTGGCGAGAAACCCAAAACAAGTGCAAAAAGGCCGTTTACCCCTCAAACGCCTTATCAATTTTGCTGCGAACGTAGGTGGAAGCAAAGACAAGATCTTCTTTCCAGTTCTCGTTGCCGGTGTACCACATCTCTGCAACAAAGCGCCTGACGCCCTGAGGAACAAGCTGCGACAGAGCTCCCTCGTAGTCAGTGGTACCGGTAGAGAATGGAATCTCGCGATACGCACCAGCAACAGTCTCCTTGAGGTGAGCTGCAAAGATATGGCCTGCACCAAGAGCAACATCATCAGCAACGGTGTTGCCGTAAATAAACGATGCATTGGTAAGGTTACCAGCGTCGGGATACACACCAAGGTAAGGGCTGTTGATAAGGTTTACGTAGTGCATGGCCTTCTCGACTGTATCCATAAAAGGAGTCTCCATGGTCTCAAAACCCATAACAAGGCCCGCCTGAGCAGCCATTTCTACAGCCTTTGCCAAATTCTCCTCAAAGTACTTACGCGTATCCTCTGCGCCGTCCTCGTAGTACACATCATAGCCAGCAAGCTGAATGGTATGAAGCCCCAGGTCACCTGCAAGGTCAAGTGCCTTCTGCATAATCTCAAGGCCACACTCACGAGTAGCCTGATCGCGAGAACCAAAAGGATACTTACGGTGACCAGAAAGGCACATAGAGCCCAGGCGAACGCCAGAGTTTATCATTGCCTGACGAACTGCTGCACGCTCCTCACCAGTCCACTCAAGGCGAGAAAGACGAGCGTCAGACTCATCAACGGAGATCTCAACATAATCAAAGCCAGACTCTCCTGCTACGCTGAGGCGCTCTTCCCAAGAAAGATCAGTTGGAGTGGCCTTCTCGTAAAGTCCTAGCTGATACTCGGACATATCTACTCCTTTTAAAAACAGGCGGCCTTATAAAAGACCGCCTGACTGAAACAGATTCTACTCACTGAACAGGCTTAGTGATTACCCTGTCCGTAGTAGGCATTTGGACCATGCTTGCGCATGTAGTGCTTATCCTGAAGGTATTGTGGTGCCTCCTGGACCTTAGGGTTATTAAGCTCGGTGAGTGTTGCCATCTTAGCAACCTCCTCGATGACTACGGCGTGATACACAGCAGCCATTGCGTCTTTACCCCAAGAGAAAGGACCGTGGTTATGAAGGAGCGTTCCTGGAACCGCAATGGGGTCCAAGTTAGCAAAGCCCTCAACAATAACGTTTCCGGTCTCAAGCTCATAGGCACTTTCTACCTCGTCCTTGGTAAGGCTGCGCACGCAAGGAATATCTCCGTAGAAATAGTCTGCGTGTGTGGTTCCATAGCAAGGAATAGAGCGTCCTGCCTGTGCCCAAGAAACAGCGTGGGTTGAGTGAGTGTGAACAATTCCGCCGATCTTATCGCCCCATGCACGATACAAGCATGCATGAGTTGGAGTATCGGAAGATGGGTTCATCTCACCCTCAACAACGTTGCCGTCTAGGTCGCAGATGACCAGATTCTCTGGGCTCAGCTCCTCATAGGAGACGCCCGATGGCTTAATGACAAACAGACCACGTTCACGGTCAAGTCCAGAAGCATTACCCCAGGTAAAAACTACCAGGCCATGCTTTGGCAGATCCATATTTGCTTCATACACTTCATCACGAAGCTCTTTAAGCATCATAGAGACTGCTCCTTAGAGAACGCTACGGAATGGGACGTTTGGCTCGTGATCGAAGCAATCATGGAAGCCACGGTCGTGATGGTAAGCAAAGCGGTCCTTATCCTGTGGATAGGTGTAGTGGCCGCCGACCTCCCAGAAGAATGGGTGGAACTTGTAGTCAAGGCGGTCCTTACGCATTTCCCAAAGAACCTTGATTTCCTGGACGTCTGCCTGGAAGTTAGTCCAAACATCGTGGTGAATTGGGATAACAACCTTGGACTGAAGAGCCTCAGCCATGCGAAGCATATCGGTTGCTTCCATCTTGTCCTGGATGCCAATTGGGTTGCAGCCAAAAGCGCCAAAGCAGACGTCTACGCCGCCAAACTCCTGAGCGATGTCTTTACCGTGCTTAGCAAAGTAAATGGAGTAGTGAGAGTCACCGGAGTGATAGATGTTTCCACCAGGGGTGACAAAGAGGTAGTTAACCGCCTTCTCATCCATGTCCATTGGGCACTTACCCCAGAGGTCTGGACGGTTCTCAGAAGTATCAGTAGTGGTAACGATGATGGTGCGGTCAAAGGAATCGTATGCAACGATCTCCATGTCCTTAACCTTGATACGGTTGCCAGGCTTAACAACAATGCACTGCTCGCGTGGAACGCCCCAGCCAACCCAAATGTCAACTGCATCCTTAGGACCAATAAAGGGAACTGGGATCTCTTTGCCATTCTCGTCAGTAGTGGTCATGTTGTTGTTAACAACGTGAGCTGCAAGCTCCTTGGACATGTGGTCCTGGTGAATGTGAGTTACCACAACAGCGTCAAGGTTCTTGATAGCAAATGGATCAATAACAAAAGGAACGTTACGCAGGTTTGGCTGCATCTTACGAACGCCAGCCATGTTTGCCATCTGGTGACCAGGCTTCATGAGGCCGTCACCGTGGGTGCGCTTACCATTGCCTGCCCAGAAGTCGACAGCAACGTTTGCTCCACCAGGAGTCTTAAACCAAATACCAACGCAGCCGAGCCACCACATCTCAACCTGGCCTGGCTCTACTACGGCATTGTCAATCTCTTCGTTGAGCCAAGTTCCCCACTCAGGGAAGGTGCTCATAATCCAACTGTCGCGTGTGACGTCTTTCAAATCTGCCATTACGCGCTCCTTTCTAAAACATAGGACTAGTACTTTGATGCATATGCAGGTAATTTGAGCGGCGCTCAGGACTTTGCCTGCATGCTCAGAAGCTCATCCTGAGCGCTCGCTACAAAACGCAGCCCTACTCCACTACTTTGTAGAGAGCCAGCTGGTCTGTCTCACGATATGCAGCAACAATGTAATCGCTGCCGTCATGCCTATACACCATGCAGTTTGCTGGTCCGAGGTCGTGGTCGATAACGTCTACGGTGTACTCACCGTCAACGTATCTAACAAGCAACAAATCGCGACCATCTTTACGGTTGCCAATGACTGCGCACTTCTCGCCATTAAGGTCTGCTGCCCAAAGCGCGTGAAGGAAGCTACGCTTCTGTGGGTCGCACCAAACCTGCTCATAGCGATCGCGAGTCTGGCCCTCATGCCAAATTGCCAGCGTGTCACCGTGGAACTTGGAGAAGGTAAGAATCTCCAGCTTGCCATCGCCGTCAAAGTCTGTAGCAACAATATCGCTTGTTGGCTGGACCAGAAGGCAGGTGACATCCCAAGCACCTTGAGGGGTGGTTGGTGGCACATATCTAAACACGCCTGCGGCGGTTGAGATTAAAGCATACGATTTATCAGGTGCAGTCCAGAAACCGTGGTTCTGAACTTGATAATTAGCAACACAAGTCAGCTTAAGCTGGTTGTCTGCCGTGTACTGCTCAAGGTTATCGCTCAAAGGAGCGGCCCAAACAGCACCTGGAGTGCGCCAATCATCCTTGACGCCGGTCTCAGCTCCACCCTTGATAGAGCAAGCAAGAACCCAAAGCTGACCGTCAGCAGCCTTCAAGATGCCAAAACGGTGAACATAAGGGAGGTCGCAGAGAATCTGCTCAGACCAAGAACCGTCTGCCTGCTTGGTATAGGATGCAATTGCCGCGTCGTCTCCACCAAAGTTTGGCGAGAAGAACTTGCGGGTTGCGAGGAACTGATCTTTCCTGCCAGGGACCTGTGTAATGGTCATGACGCCGCCAGGGCCTGGAGCAACAGTCTCCAGAGGCTCACCATCAAGCGTAAAGCGACGGATTGGACCGTCCTTCTCGACAGCAGCTAAAAAGCTTGGTGTGTCTTCTCCCTCAAACATGCCAAGTGCATAGCACTTAGGCATCTCGGCAAGAATTTTCTTTTCAAAAGTCATTAAAGTGCTCGATTCTTTAGAAACCTAAACTATGCGGAATACTTCTCTGCAGCGCCGGTTTCCTTGAGCTTCTCTTCCATCTCTGCGTCAGAAAGAACGTTGCGCAGACCAATGACGGTAACGCCTGCCTTAGCAGCATCCTCGTACATATTCAGGAAGTTAAGTGGTGCAAAAACAATGTCATACTGACGAGCAGAGCTTACGCCCTCGGAAAGAGCACAGTGGTGAATCTTATCGACACCCATGTTGAGCTTCTGGGTAACGCGCTCAGCGGTCATCTTCATCATCAGGGAGGTACCTGCGCCGTTTGCACATGCGACCAAAATCTTTGCGTTCATGTTGACTCCTTCGATCAAACAAGCTGATTACGGACACATTGTGTTTGTACCCATTTGGGCGCTATGATGCTCGCATTTAAAGCAAATACCGCATCAAACAATGTGCCGAGTATTACTAATAACCCTGAGCAGATGGGGGTCTGCTCAGGGTAGGAAGAAAGAGGGCTACTTGCTTTCCGCACTAGCTGCGGCGGCCTTCTGTGCACGGATTTCCTTGCACTTCTGGTAATCCTCAACCTCCATGAAGTACGTGTCTTTGTTGGCGCGGTACTGGAGCTGTGGGATTGCAATAAGAGCGATGACAACAATTGCAAGGCCTGCATAGGACAGGAACTTCATGAAGCCGGTCATGATTGGCCAGACAACTGCCCAGTCCCACATACCAAGGTATCCACCGTATGCAGCCATGCCAACCCAGCCAGCGATAAGAGCTGAACCGAAGACCTGGAGAAGACCAGAGATGAAAGGCATGATAAGAACTGCGCGGAGGCCGCCCTTGTTGTTTGCGTAAACGCCGATGGTAGCGTTATCGAAGAACAGTGGAACAAAGCCTGCGATAACAATAACTGGGGACTTCAAAAGCAACAGAGTTGCGATTGCCAGGAACTGGCCAGCAGCACCCATGAGGAAGCCGAGGGTAACTGCGTTTGGAGAACCAAAGCCGTAGGTAACTGCACAGTCAACGCCTGGGACGGAACCCTTGAGGAGCTTGTTGGAAATACCCTGGAAGGAGTTGGTGAGCTCAGTAACGAAGGTACGAACACCAAGCTGCAGGATGGAGAGGTAAACAGCAAACTGGAAGGAAGTGGTCATGATGTAGAAGAAGAAATCCTGACCTGGCTTCATGAACTTGTTCTCAAGCAGGAAGTCCTGGCCAAGAACAGCAAGGATGACACCAAAGAATGCTGTCATGAGAATTGCAGTTGCAACGAGGTTCTCGTTGAAGATCTTAAGGAAGCCTGGAAGCTCGATATCCTCAATACGCTTGGACTCCTTCTTGGAGTGCTTGGCGAGCCACTCAGAAGCCTTGGATGCGCAGTAAACACCAAACATCTGCTGGTGAGCAATGGTAAGGCCAGCGCCATCAGTAAGGTCCTGGGTAGGTCCAATACAAAGGTTGGAACCAACTGCCCAGTAAAGGCCAAGGAGAACGGTCATAACTGCAAGGATGGTAACGTCGTTAAGCTGTGGGAAGCAGAAGAGGATAAGCCAAAATGCAGTTGCTGCCTGCTGAACCTGGACGTGACCAGTAGTAAAGATTGCGCGAAGCTTAGTCTGCTTCTTAAAAGCAACCAGAACAATGTTCAGAATGAAAGCGAAGAGCAGAAGAAGCATAACGGAGGAGAAGGAACGACCTGCGATAAATGCAGGAGCGTCAGCTGCCTCCATGCCTGCCTGTACTGCGTTCTGGCCAAAGTATGGGTCAATGACCATTGCAGAAAGGTTGAAGCGAGCCTGAAGTCCAACAAGAACTGGACGGAATGCAGTTACCAGGCCGCCGGAACCAACCAGGAGGATCTGATAACCAATGACTGCCTTAAGGAAGCCAGCGAGTACGTCGTACCACTTCTTCTTAAGAAGAATGTAGCCGATAGCAACAATCAAACCGATGAAATAGGCTGGCTGAGTCAAGAAGTTGCTCGCAAACCATTTCCAAATACCAAGAACAATATCCATTGATACCCCTTTCAAAGGGTCCTACATACGTACCTTCTGCAGCCCACACTACAAAAGGAAATCCTCAATTACGTGCCCAAACGGGCACAAAAGCGCGCTGACGAGCGCAAGAGCGCGAATGTCGCGGACGAGCGCGACCGAGCGCGGGCGGCGCAAGCGCGAACGACGCTCAAAAAACGAGCTTACTCGGAGATAAGCTTGTCGATCTCCAAGAGCTCTTCTGGAGACTGAATATTCTTCAGACGCTCAAGGACCTCTTCATTCATAAGGACCTGAACGAGCATCTGCATATTCTTAAGGTGAGCATCCTGATCAGTAGCGCTCAGAGTAAAGAAGGTCTTGACCTGCTTCTCGTCATCGCCATCCTCAAAATTGACAGGAACATCGGAGTGCATAAATCCAATAGCAGTCTTGCCATTAGAGCCAATGCGAGCAGTTGAGTGTGGCATTGCAACGTTTGGAACAATAACAATGTAGGGACCAAACTTGTTTACGCACTCGATAATGTCGTCTGCATACTCTGAGTTGACAGTTCCATCAGCCTCCAGTGGTTTGCAGCACTCTCTAATAGACTCTTCCCATGTCATGGGAGTCTTCACGAAAGCATAGTGATTCTGCTCGTAGATATCGCGAAGTAGCATGCGATTCACTCCTCTCCAGTAGACTACTGTGAATCTTTCCTTGTGTTGGACTATAGCAAGACCACACAAGAATACATCGCTTAACGACAAAAACTTGAATCTTATGAACGCTTCAACAATTAGATAAATAATTTATATGACATTTGTCTTGTCGTATAACAAATTTCCCTATTTGTTGAACGTTTAGAACGTTTTATCAATCGAATCGATAATGTTAGTATAGCTAAAGTTGAGAGTTAAGCAATACTTATCCATGCTCACTTTAGAGATTTACGTCATAAAAACCGTTGACCGCTAAATAATATCCGTTTAAGTATTCAAAACGTTCATTGAATAAGATAAGATACACTCAGTTCTACAGAAAAGCGTCTACACAATTGTTCGACAACCGTTCAAAAGGTGTTATCAATTTGTACGTTGTTTTTCACAGAACTGAATCAGTTAAATGTAATTCTACAGGTTTATCAGCAGTTGAGTTCTATTGGGGGATTCATGGCCACAAGCCGTTCATTTGTAGCATCACGCAGAAGCTCAATCATGAGCCTTCTTGAACAATATCGCCAGGTTTCCGTTAGCGATCTTGCCGATAGATTTGAAGTTTCTTCGCTTACCATCCGCCGCGATCTTGACGAACTCGAAGCTCAAGGCCTCATTTCTCGAAGCTATGGCATGGCCACGCTGCTTGACCCGCTCTCGACAGGACTCAGCTCTAACCAGGTAACCGCAAAGTTCAAGCTTGCCCAGGCAGCTTCCAAGTTGATTAAAGACGGTGACACAGTCTTCATTAACACCAGCTCAACCGCTATAAAAGTCCTGGAATTCATCACCGCCGAGAACATCACGGTTGTTACCAATAACGGTAGCGTTCTGGCCGCCGACTATCCCCCATCGATGACCGTTTTGGTCACGGGCGGAGAAGTTCGACCAGCTAAGAAGTCAATGACCGGCGATTTTGCGCTCGCTTCTATCAACCAGATTCGTGCCGCGAAGTGCATCTTGGGATGCTCGGGAATTTCCGCTGAGCGCGGCCTTACCACGCTGGTTTCAAACGAGATGCGCGTGAACTCGCTGATGCTTAAGCACTCTGAGCAGCACATTGTCTTGGCCGATGCAAGCAAGCTGGGCGTCAACTCCAGCTTCCAATATGGATCGCCTGCTGATATCGACGTGCTTATGACGGACGAATCCGCATCGATTTCGCAGGTCGCAGCCCTCGAAGCTGCCGGCGTTCGTAAGGTTGTTCGCGTGGGCCTATAGAACAGCTACGGCTACGTGCGTTGGACGACGAGATTCAGCTTTAATCGCAAGTTTTCGCTGCTGTAGTCCATCGGTTCTCTCGCCCAGCAAAGAAGACATCAAAATTTAAACTACCATGATACGAAAATATTCACCCTCATGAATATTCATGAGGGTGAATTCATCTGTATGCATAAATTTTTTAGAGGCCTATTTTTGGCGTTTTGAAAACACAGCAAAGTCACTTATTCTGCAAAATTGACCCTCAAAAGTCCTATTTTTCTCAGAATATCGTCATTTGCTGTGTTTTTTAGGGCTGCAAGTTATGTTTTTGGCTCTGTATATACAGATTATCTGACATAGGTGTGTTCGGGCTTCTAAAAACGTGCAGATTATCCGACATAAGTGTGTTCTGACAGCATCACCGCTACCCAAACAAAAAGCCCCGCCAACTGGCGGGGCTTTGAAGTGCAGTTTTGTCGCCGGTCGCGATTTCGCACTCGTCGCGCATCGTCGCGTGCATCACGCTCGTCGCGTGGCGCGGACCAGAGAGCTTACTCCTCCTCGAGAGCAGCAGCAATCTCGTCGGTGATGTTCATGGTGCTGTAGACGTTCTGAACGTCGTCGAGCTCGTCGAGCTTATCGATAAGACGCTGAACCTTCTTTGCATCAGAAACAGAGACGTCAGTTGGAGTGGTTGGAACCATAGTAAGCTCGGAACCCTTGACCTCAATGCCCTGAGCCTCGAGGCCCTTCTGGACATCCTGCATCTTGTCGTATGCAGTCCAAACAATCCACTGATCGCCAGCGTCCTCGTAATCGTTTCCGCCAGCCTCGGCAACTGCCATCATGAACTCGTCCTCGTCGACAGCGTTCTCGCGGTCAGCAACCTTCTTCTCCTCGGAGACAATTACCTTGTCAACTGCGATGGAGCCCTTGCGCTCAAACTGGAACGCAACGGAACCAGCGGTACCAAGATTGCCACCAGAGTGGGTAAATGCGGAACGAACGTCTGCTGCGGTGCGGTTCTTGTTGTCAGTCAGGCAGTCAACATAAACTGCGACACCTGCAGGACCGTATCCCTCGTAAACGATCTCCTCGTAAATGGCAGCATCAGCACCAGCGCCAAATGCCTTATCGATAGCGGCCTGAATCTTTGCGTTAGGCATGGAGACCATGCGAGCACGGGCAACAGCGGCAGACAAGCTAGCGTTGTTGTCCGGATTTGGGTCGCCACCCATCTTTGCGGCAACAGTAATGTTGCGGGAAAGCTTAGAGAACAGCGAGGAACGCTTAGCGTCGATAGCTGCTTTCTTGTGCTTGGTTGTGGCCCACTTAGAGTGTCCGGACATTGCACTCTCCTTCTTTAGAGGTTCGAAAACCTAATTATCACATTAGCCCTTATACGTTACACGAAATCAAGAAGCGAGAAAAGACTTATTTTGCAGATATGGAGACTTACGCACGCCATACGCCGAGAAACCCGTGAGCTCGTAAGCCTGCGCACCTCCACGCAAGTCCGCGCACCATCGCACACCTCCACGCGCAACACGTCCGCTCCTACTCCACCAGCTCAACGTGGATGGACTCCGCGATTTTCCCGACCAGCGCAAAGTCACCCAGGCCAGCGCTCATCGCAACGTTTCCGCCGGTAGCCATCGCGCGCGTCAGAGCCTTCTCGACAGCCGACGAATCCTCAAGCCAGATTGACATAAAGCTTGCCAGCGTTGAATCGCCCGCGCATGCCGTCGAAAGCACCTCTACCTGCGCAGCATTTGCGTGCCAGACGTGCTCGCCGTTAAAGAAGTACGCACCCTCGCCGCCTAGCGTGAGCAGGATGTTCTTTGCGCCGCGTTCGTGAATCTTGTGGAGGGCGAGAAGAACGTCGGCCTCGTTATGAACGTCGACACCAAAGATCTCTGCCACTTCTTCGTCGTTTGGCTTGATGAGCAGCGGTTTTTTCTCGACAAGTTCTGCGAGGTGTTTATGAGAGATGTCCAGGACCAGCTCAGCGCCGCACTCATGACACAGATCAAAGAGCTCGTCGTAGAAGGTTGGATCCATCTCAGGGGAAAGCGAGCCAGAGACCACCAGCACGTCCAGGTCGGGCGCAGTGCGCAGCAGCTCAAGCATCTCGTCTTGCTTGGAGCGAATAACGGGAGCACCTGCATTAGGGAACTTAAGCTCGCCTTCTGGCGTGGTCACAAAAATATTTACGCGGGTGATGCCGTCAATCCACACAGGCTTGACCGAGCAAATCTTAGATGCCTCTTCAACAATATAGTTGCCCGAGAAGCCGCCAAAAAATCCCAGGATAGTGGACTCAACGCCGTAGTGAGCAAGCGTAAATGAAACGTTCAGACCCTTGCCGTTTGGTGTATATACGGCATCAGTTGTGCGGTTGACGTGTGTATAAGAAGGAACTCCCGAATTGACGTTCATGTCGATTGCAGGATTAGTGGTAAGTGTGTAAATCATCAAAGCTCCCTCTGAAACAAATATGGACTCGACGAAATCGCCGAGTCCATATTTTACTTCGATTATCTGAGTCTGCACCCAAACTGTACGTAAATTCTGGGCAAAACTCAAACGCCGCCGAGTGTGCTAAGCGTAACGCTTAGCCCTCGACAATCTGGTTGCCGTTCTTGCGGTACTCGTATGCCTTGAAAGCAACAAAGAGAATACCGCCAACAACAGCGCCGATGAGAATGGCGAGAACCCACTTGAGGCCGCCATCGACAACGGGAAGAACCAGGAAACCACCGTGAGGTGCTGGGTCGTGGACACCAAAGAGCAGCGTCAGGATGGAGCCGATGGAAGAACCGATCATCATGATAGGCATGACAGGTCAAATGTTCTTGGTCATGAATGGAATAGCGCCCTCGGTAATGTGGGTGCAGCCAAGAATGAAGTTGACCAGACCAGCGTTGAAGTCGGACTTGGTGAAGTACTTCTTACCAACGACAACAGCAAAGGTGGTAATCAGTGGAGGAACAATACAAGCAGCAGAAACTGCAGCCATAAAGTTGGTACCAAACTCATAAGTTGGGGTACCAACACCAGCAGCAAGAGCCTCGGTCAGAAGAGCAGTACCGGTGACGTAAGCTGCCTTGTTGACTGGGCCGCCCATGTCAAATGCGCACATGCAACCAATTGCAAGACCAAGGACAATTGGACCAGAAGCAGAAAGGCCGCGCAGGAAGTTCATCATGCCGGTGTTGATTGCTGCCATAGGACCAGAAATACCCAGCATAACCAGGCCAACAATGGTGGTGGAAAGCAGTGGGTACAGGAAGATTGCCTTCAGGCCATCAAGGTTCTTTGGAAGACCTGCAAGGAGCTTCTCAAGACCAACGATGACATAACCGGCAAGGAAGCCGCCAACAATACCACCCAAGAAGCCAAAACCAACGCCAGCGCCACCAGCATCAATCATGCCAGTGTTAGGGTTGATTGGAAGACCCTGGATAGCAATCATACCTGCAACAAAGCCAGGAACAAGAGCAGGACGCTTGCCAATAGACTCTGCAATGTAAGCAGAGAGAACTGGAACCATAAGGCCCATTGCAATGCCGCCGATGATCTTGAGCATGGCAGCAAAGCTGTTGTAGTCAGGTGCAGTGGAGCTGAAGGAAGTAATACCCCAGAGGAATGAAACAGCCGTCAGAACACCACCAGCAACAACAAAGACCAGCATGTGGCTAACGCCGTTCATGAGGTGCTTGTAGATGATGTGGCCTACAGACTCCTTCTCAATAGTGCTTGAGACTGGAGCGTCGTCTGCCTCTGCAAGCTCGCCCTCAGGCTGAGCAACAAGAGCGCGGTCGATAAGACCCTCTGCATCCTTAATAGCTGCAGTAACACCAACATTTACCATTGGTTTTCCGGCAAAACGCTCAGCCTGAACGTCCTTATCGGCAGCAACAACTACTGCCTTGGCGTTCTTGATTTCAGCTGCGGTGAGCTCGTTCTCTACACCGACCTGGCCGTGCGTCTCAACCTTAATGGTAAGACCTTTAGCTGCGGCGGCCTTCTCAAGGGCCTCCTTAGCCATAAAGGTGTGCGCAATACCGGTTGGGCAACCAGTAGCAGCAACGATGTCATACTTTGACTCGTCAGCCACAGCACTCCCCTTTCATCCTAGTGCTCGGAATTGTTCCAAACACAACCAAAAAAGCTGCTCAATGTTAGCACTGAGCAGCTTTGACAACTACGTTTTTACATAAATTGTAATCAGAAAATTATGTTATTGAACGTACTTTCATTTAGTACAGCGTTTATGACAAAAACTTTGATGTTTTTCTCGCCAAGAGCCCTCACGTACGTACCCTTTTCCAGACGAGAAGATCATGCGCCAAAAACTTGCTTCTACTCAGCGCTCTCCTGGCCAAAACGCTCTTGCCTCAGGCGCAGCGCCTCGTATGCGCAACCATACATTGCAGCCTGATTGCCCAAGCTCGCAGCCTCAATACGAGCGCCCTTGCTTACCGGTAGAGCGTACTGCTCAAAACACTCGCGAAGCTCGGTAGCAAACGTTGCAAACGAACCCGCAACACCGCCTCCAATCAAGAACATGGCAGGATCAACTACGCACGAAACCTGCGCCATAGCAAGACCCAGGTAGTGGCACATCTTATGGATAGCAAGGGTTGCGCACTCATCGCCTTGAGCATGAGCCCTAAACACGGACACCGTATCAGTCTCGTGCTCAATAGTCACAGGAACAACACCTCGAGAAACGCATTCCTCCAGGTACAGGCGGACAACACCCTTAGCAGAAGCATACTGCTCCAGGCAACCGTGGCGACCACAACCGCAGGTCAACGTCTCTTCTGGCTCAACAATGATGTGACCAATCTCACCGCCCGCGCCAAAAGCACCCGCAGCAAGCTTGCCGTCTACAACAACACCTGCACCAACCCCGGTACCCAGCGCAATCAGCACAAACGACGGCACACCCACGGCAACGCCAGCCCACGCTTCGCCCAGAGCAGCGGCGTTAGCATCGTTGACAAACGCAATGGTTGCGTTCGGCAGGCACATATTGATTGCCTGCACCAATCCCTCAGGATCAATGTCTACATTGGCGAGAAGACCAACGGTTCCATCATCTGCAACAGGACCTGGAATATCCAAACCACACGCAATAACATCGTTGCGGCTTGCTTTTTGGCCATGAACAATCAGCTTAATAGCATCGGTTACCGTCTGATAACCGCCCTCGTTATCAAGTGCGGGTGTCTTGACCTTCTGCTCAGAAAGTAGCTCTCCCTCTGCAGAGAAGAGTCCCAGCTTGATGGTGGTGCCACCAACATCAATGCCCAATACGTATTCCATAAAACCCCCTAGTTGCCGCGCTTAAGCGCACCCTCAACAAGCTGCGCAAGAACGTCTTCAACAGCGTATCCTGCAGCCTCAATAGCCATTGGAACAAGGGAGGTCTCAGTGAGTCCTGGGAATGTCTTTAAGCCCATGACCAATACGTGATGTCCATCCCAAATAAAATCAATACGAGCAAGATCTCTGCAGCCATAAGCGGTGTACACCTCAAGAGCTGCGCGCTCAAGAGCCTCACGAGCAGCAGCTGGATCTGCGCCAAGTGCTGCCAAAGACTCAGGACGAACTGGGCAGAAGTGTTGAATACGCTCTGGATCAAGACGAGCATCTGTGTCGTAAATACCCTTGGTCACTGAAATCTCTACTGGTGGCAGGGTTTTCTCGCCATCTGCGTCAGAAAGCACGGTAACGCTTACTTCAACGCCATCAACCCACTGCTGGATAATGACGGAGTCGTCAAAACCAAGTGCGCCGAGAAGTGCTGGTCCAAGCTGGTCAGCGCTGTCAACCTTAGAAAGGCCCATAGCAGAGCCGCCGTGAACGGGCTTGACTGCTAGAGGGAAGCCAACGCCACCGCCAAGGCGCTCGGGAACCAGATCAAGAGCGGCTGCGGCTCCAAGATCTTTAAAAGCGCTGGCAGTTAGTACAATCTGAGGAGGCCAGATGACCTCGGACTCCTCCTTTGACCAGGCCTGACGCACAATAAATGGCATGTCAGCTTTGTTCCAGGCTGCCCTACAAGATGCAGGCCTTGAGCCCACATACGGAATCTTGAGGAACTCTAAAAGCGCAGGTACTGCACCATCTTCTCCGCCTGCACCGTGAAGGCACACAAACGCAACATCAGGCTTCTCGGCACGGAGGGTGTCTACCAGGTGCGCATCAGCATCAAGTGGTAATACCTCATACCCGTGCTTCTCTAAAGCCTCAGAGACAAGAGCTCCACTTTTGAGCGAGAAGTTCCTCTCAAATGAGGCTCCACCCATAATGACAGCAACTTTTGTAGCCATACTTAACACTCCCTTGCAGAGGATTGAGATTCAGAATGAGAAGACTCAGGTAGAGCGCCCGCCTCTAGGAATGCGCGATACAGCGCCATGCGATCTTGGACGCACAAAGACAGCCTGCGGATTGCCTCGTGGATGCGCTCTGGCGTCTCAAATGAGTAGCACAGGCGCATACTTGAACTAATACGCTGGTCAGGATAGCAATAAACACCTGGTACAAAGGCAACTCCCTCTTCGATTGCACGAGGAAGCAACTGCTCAGTGTTGAGGTATGGCGGGAAGGTTACCCACAGGAACAAACCGCCCTCTGGCTTAGTCCAGGTAACGTCTTTGGGGAAGAACTCCGCAAGCGCAGCCAGCATGGCGTCTTTTCTCTCTTTATAGCGAGACTTAGACACCTCAAGCGCTGCTTGCCAATCAACCTCATTGAAGTAGTGCTCAGCAAGAATCATGTTAAAGGGGCTGGTACACAGATCAGAGCCAGACTTAGCAAGGTTGATGCGCTCAAGGAAGTGACGAGGTGCAACCATCCATGCAAGACGCAGTCCAGGGGCAAAAATCTTTGACGTGGTTCCCAAATAAATGACATTTGGATCAAGCGTCTTAAGGCGTGTTAGATCTTCTCCCTCAAAGCGGATAAGACCATACGGATCATCCTCAACAACAGGAATGTTGTACTGGCGAGCCAGCTCAAGAAGGCGCAGACGTCTTGGCATAGACATGGTGATGCCGGCAGGATTGTTAAAGTTAGGAATAACGTAGATGAACTTAGGCTTTCTGCCTTGGTCTGCAAGCTCTTTAAGCTTTGTCTCGAGAAGATCTGTCCTAATGCCTTCTTCGTCCATATCAATGGTGTGAACAGTAGGCTCGTATGCAGAAAACGCCTGGAACGCGCCAAGATAGCTTGGACCCTCACAAATAACGTCATCTCCAGGGTTTAAGAAGACGCGTCCTAAGAAATCAAGCGCCTGTTGAGAACCAGAAGTCAAAATCATCTCGTCAGGATCAGCCTCGACGCCCTGAGCAGCTAAAATCTTGCAGATGGTCCTTCTGCACTCAATACGGCCATCGGAGTTGCCGTACTGAAGAGACCTAAGTCCCTCAACAGCAACGCAGCGTCGAGCGCACTCTGCAACCTGGTCAAGTGGCAGCGAAGAAATGTCTGGCAGACCACCAGACAGCGCAATGACACCTGGACGAGACAGGGCCGCAAACAAATCTCGTACCTCGCTCTTTCGCATGGTTTGAACGCGATCTGCGTAAAGATCACTCCATACGTCAAACGAGATTCTGCTGTCATCCATAGAACTCTTACTCCTTACAAGCCATCTTTGGGCAAAATTGTGCCGAAAAGATGTGCTTATTGTTTTAGGACGTAGTCTTTTTAGTATCGCTCAAATAACAATAAATAACAGGGTAAAATATGACGCAATTGCTAAACGGTTACATATAACCGGCAAACATACTGGTCGCTCCTAAATTTTGTAGAGAGGATTTTTATGGACAGCGCACATAACACTGTTGAATTGAACGCAGCGCTTTCAAATCCCCGCGATGATATCGCTAAACTTGATGAACTTGAGAAGAAGCTCTTTGCCTTCAACTACGCAGCTAATGAGATTGGCTCTTTTGGACCATGTATAGATCCAAAAAAGGCTGCTGAAGAGCGCGGAGAAGCCCTGGCAATCCTTGGTGAACAGGTCCAGGAAACCCTCTGTGATCCTGCTGTTGGCGCACTGCTTGATAGACTTCACGAGAATCGCGCTCTACTTGATGAGACTCATCGCGCACAAGTTAAAATTCTTCGTCGCGATAGAAGCCAGCTGGTAGATGTACCTGTTGAGCTTCAGAGCAACTTTGTTCGTCTTACCACAGAGGCTAATGAAGTCTGGGAGCAGGCAAAGAACAGCGATGACTGGTCACTCTTTGCTCCAAAGCTGGATAGCTTAATTGAGCTTCGCAAAGAGATGTGCCAGGCACGTGATGCTTCCAAAGACCCATATGATCTCTTACTCAGCGATTTTGAGCACGGCACCAACAGAGAGTTCTACAACACCTTCTTCAATAATGTTAAAGAAGTGGTAGTTCCTCTGGTTGCTGATTGTATGGCTTCTAAGCGTCAGCCAAGCACCAAACCTCTTGAGGGTAAGTTTGACGTTAACCGTCAGTGGGATCTTGCAAAAGACCTGGTAAAGCTCCAGGGTCTTGACGAGGACGCTTACTGGCTTGGCAAAACTGAGCACCCTTACACCGGTGGCCCTGGTATCGGCTTTGTTATGGTTGCCAGCCACGCTTACGAGAATAACGTTCTCTCCAATGTCTATTCCATGCTGCATGAGAACGGTCACGCCCTCTACGAGCAGGGCATTAACTGGGAGTACCGCTTTACCTCTCTGAGCACCGGCACTTCTATGGGCATGCACGAGTCTCAGTCTAGGTTCTTTGAGAACTACGTTGGCCTTTCTGAGGCATTTGCCGAGCCTCTGATACAGCTTATGCGCAAGCACTTCCCTGGTCAGCTGAATCGCGTCACTGCCTTCCAGCTCTTCTCGGCAGCTAATAAAGTACAGCCAAGTCTCATCCGCACTGAGGCGGACGAGCTCACCTATCCTCTGCACATCCTCATCCGTTACGAAATGGAGCAGGCACTTTTGTCTGGCGAGATTACTGCAAAGGATGTCCCAGCTCTTTGGGCCGAGAAGTACAAGCAGTACCTGGGCGTTACGGTTCCAAACAACACCGAAGGCGCTCTTCAGGATGTTCATTGGTCATGGGGCGAGTTTGGCTACTTCCCAACCTATGCTCTTGGCAGCGCTTATGGCGCACAGTACAAGCACGCCATGATTGCTGAGGGCATGGACTTTGACGCCGTCTGTGCATCAGGAGACCTAGCTCCTATCAAAGAGTGGCTGGGCAGTCGCATTTGGACCTGGGGTCGTGCAAAAGACTCCAAGGAGCTTATCTTGGGTGCATGCGGTGAGCCTTTTGACGTCCACTACTACACCAAGTATCTAACTGATAAATACTCTCGCATCTATGGTCTGGCCAGCGCATAAGCGCACGCCGTAGGCGCGAGTAGAAATACCTGTCCTCTATTAACTACACGAAAGGGATGAAATGAAAAAGTTTGTCGAGGAGTTTAAAGAGTTTATCCAGCAGGGCAATGTTATGGACATGGCTATTGGTATCATCATTGGCGGCGCATTTACCGCTATTGTTACCTCCCTTGTCAATGACATCATCAACCCATTTATTAAGCTGATCTCTGGCGGTGGCACCGAGGTTTCTGGTCTTTCTATTCCAGTTCCTGGCACCCAGAACGGCATTGACTTTGGTGCGTTTATCAGTGCAATCATCAACTTCCTGATCATTGCATTCATTGTCTTCTGCATGGTTAAGGCCCTCAATAAGTTCATGAAGGCTTCCAAGCTTAAGAAGGACGAAGAAGAGACTGTTGAAGAGGTTGCAGCTCCACACTGCCCACACTGCCTTGAAGAGGTTAAAGAAGGCGCAACTCGCTGCCCACACTGCACTGGTGAGATTGAGGGTGGCGCACACGCTGCGTAAGCTTTACACCAAGCTTTACATCACCGTCCTTTTACACATGTAAAAGTTGGCAAGAAAAAAGCAGGCATATCATATGCCTGCTTTTTTGTTAGTAAAAGAAACCAGAAATGAACTGCCTCCCATTTCTTGGACACGAGAA
>CALFOQ010000036.1:0-5020 GCA_937921235.1 uncultured Atopobium sp.
CCAAACTTAGCATCATCGGGATTTCCAATAATGCCGTTTTGCGACTCAAACACGCCACCAGGATTAAGGCGTGCGCACATGACCTGCGGCATGTTGTCTCCCACTGCTTCTTCAAGCGTTGCAAGCATATCGCCGCCAGCGTCTAAGTTGATAATGGCTCCCAGCTCATGAGCGCGAGCAAAGTCGAGCACTGTAGTGTCGTTTGACGAGAGCATAATGTTTTGACCGGTGACCCCACAGGCTTTTGCAAGGGTGAGCTCGGTAGCATTTGCACAGTCACAGCCACAACCAAGCTCTGCCAGTAATCTCACAATGTATGGATTTGGCGTAGCCTTCACCGCAAAGTACTCTTTAAAGCCAGCATTCCAGCTAAAAGCCTCTTGCAACAACTTTGCTCGACGAACAATCTCTGCCTTGTTATACAGGTGAAATGGCGTTGGATACGTCTTAGTAATTGCCTCTAAGGCGTCTACAGAAACAAACGGTTTCTTACTCAAAGCTCCCCCTCAAATTGGGGGCGCAATACACCGTCAAAGTAGCACCCCCGAAATCTCGGACAGTCTTGCATGTATTTCATACAAGCCCACCTGACAACCACGCCTGATTGCCAAGTTCGGCGAACCTCGCCTCCTTCTGGGGTCACTGCCTGCCGACTAACCCAGAACCCATCGTGCTCGCTCCTCTATTGACAGTAAAACCCTACCACAGAAAGCTCTGTATTTGGGCTAGTTTTGTTCTTCTCGCAAAGTATTAACAAAACTCTTGAGGCGAGAAAGGCCTTCTATCAGATTCTTGTCAGAAGCAGCATAACTGATACGTACATACCCCTCAGAACCAAAGAAAACACCAGGTACCAACGCTACACCAAACTCCGCAATTGCACGCTCACAGAACGCCTCAGAATCAAGGGCAAATTCCTTGATTGATGGAAACGCATAGAAGGCACCTTCTGGCTCTTCAACAGGAAGTTTCATATCTTGAAGCGCAGAAAGTACAATCTGCCTGCGCTTTTGATAGTTTGTGCGCATAGGCGTGACATCATAAGAAAGTGCATAGAGAGCAGCTGGCTGCAAAAATGAAGGAACAGAAGACACCAGCTGGGCGTGAACCTTTCCAATATCTGTCGCAAGCTCGTCAGAAGTGGCAACCCAGCCAAGTCTCCAGCCCGTCATTGCCCATGGTTTGGAGAAACTATTTGTCACAATGCAGCGATCAGACAAATCTGGGTAGAGCTCAACAAAACGTGGGACGCCCTCAACATAGGCAAGCTCTCTATAAACGTCATCACACATCACATAAAAGCCGTGTTCACGCGCAAGATTAGCTACCGCATCAAGCGACTCTTTTGTATAAACACATCCCGTAGGATTGTTAGGAGACGTCAGCACAATAAGCTTTGTCTTCTCTGAAATCTTTGATTTAAGCTGCTCAGCATCAATCTGGAAATGATTGGTGCTGGTATCAAGCGGCACGACTACACCACGATTAAGCTGGCAGAGTGTTTTGTATACCAGATACGCTGGTTCAGGAATGATAACTTCATCGCCTGGATTCATAAGGGTCAGCATAGTTGCAGAAATGGCTTCCGCAGCTCCCACGGTAACTACAATACCGTCTGGACCGACCTTCATACCACGTGCAGACTCCCAGGCGGCAATAGCACTTCTAAGTTCAAGAGTACCAACGTTGGGTGGATAATGCGTGTTTCCAGCTACAAGTTCTTTGTCTACCAGGTTGCAAATAGGAGCTGGAGTGTCTTCTCCCGGCTCTCCAATAGTTAAAGAAATACATCCTGGTGTTGCAGCAGCAAGTGCCGAGAAACGCCTGATACCTGAGGGTTTGAAAAGCTCTAGTGTTGTGTTTCTTGAAAGCGGCATGCAAACTCCTCAACGTACTTTCAGTCCAGAATAGGTATCATTTAAATCATACGACACTTGATTGATACGAGGTTCGCATGAAAAGAGTTTTGTCTCTTGGCCTTAAGTTTATTATTGGCCTTCTAAAAAGGGTTCTTGCACCACTTTTCAAATTTGTAGGTGGGCTTTTTGTTCTAGCTTTACTGGTTCTTGGTGGATATGCCCTCTACCTGCAGCTTAATTACTATCGCATTCCTGACAATACTCCCGTATCCAATCAAGGTGCTTCTCCTGAGGCTACAACTGTACAGGTAGGACAAACCTACACAGCTTCGACCTACAACATTGGCTTTGGTGCTTACACCCCTGATTACACCTTCTTTATGGATGAAGGCATCATGCAGGATGGCACACGCACCGTGGGAACTCACGGACGCGCGGTAAGCAGAAATTCCGTTCTTTACACTACAAACGGTGCTCTGAACACCGTTTCTTCTCTGAATGACGGCACAGCTCCTGACTTTATTCTCTTCCAAGAGATTGATACTTCATCTGACAGAAGTTGGCATGTGAATCAAGTTTCTGAAGCAGAGAGCCGCTTTGGATCCTATGCATCATATTTTGCGCAGAACTTCCACACCGCATTTCTCGCCTATCCACTTACGGAGTTCCACGGAACCTCTAACTCTGGAATTCTGACTCTTTCAAACGTACTTGCTTCAAGCGCAACTCGTCGTACCTACCCCATTGATGAGTCTTTCCCCACAAAATTCTTTGACTTAGATCGCTGCTTTATGATTACGCGCTATCCCACAAGCGATGGTCATGAGCTGGTACTTATTAACAGTCACATGTCTGCCTACGACAAAGGTGGCACCAGTCGCGCGCAGCAGCTTGCACTTCTGACCAAAATAATGTCTGAGGAGCGCGCTAAGGGCAATTACGTTATTGCGGGTGGCGACTGGAACCATGCCATTTTGGGCTCGCTTACACTCTATCCTTCTGTTCAGCAGGTACCAGACTGGGTAGCAGAACTCAAAGATTCTGATTTGCCAGAAGGCTTTAGCGTTGTAGCTCCAGACAACCTTACCAACGTTCCTACCTGCCGTGGAGATGACATTCCATACGAGAAGGACAAGACATACACCACCACAGTTGATGGCTGGATTGTCTCGGATAACGTTATTGCAACCGCCAGAAACATTGACACGCAATTTGCTTACTCGGACCACAACCCGGTTCTGTTGTCTTTCACTCTAAAGAGTAAAGAATAATTTCTGTTTTGTTGTAACCACAACAAAAGCCATATGGAACTCCTGTCACACTTTGGGTATAAAGTAAGCCATAGTAGACTTTCTAAACTTATCCGAGAGGAGCCCGTATGGCACAGGTTCTTGATTTAAGCAAATCCGTTTATGAGATTTGCACTAAGTATCCCGTTATTAAAGGCCTCATGGCAGAAAACGGCTTTGCCGAGATTACCGAACCAGGCCGTCTTCAGACCATGGGTCGTTTTATGACCATCCCTAAAGGCTGCGACCACAAAGGCGTAGACCTTGAGGAGCTCAAAGCAATCTTCCGCTCTCACGGCTTTACCATTCTTGGTGATGAGGAGCCTGCAGCAGCAGAAACCCCAGCTGACGAGAAACCCGCAGAGGCAGAGAACGCACCTATCGCGCAGACTCCTGAGGAGCGCAAAGCTCTTATCGCCCAGTACCTTGAGCGCCTCAATGACGGCGAGGACATCGAGGCTGTTCGCGAGGACTTTACCCGTAACTTCAAGGACGTTTCTGGCACAGAGATCTCTAACGCTGAGCAGGAGCTTATTGCTGGCGGCGTTCCTATGGAGAAGGTCCTGAAGCTCTGTGATGTTCACGCCGCTCTCTTTGAAGGCAAGGTTTCTTGCGCACCAACAGGTGCTGTTGAAGAGACCCCTGGACATCCCGTTTGGACTATGCGTCAAGAGAACGACCGCATTCTTGCCTTTATCCACGACCGCGTTGCTCCAGATGTTAAGCGCGCTCGTACCCTTACTGAGTCTTCCAGCAACGAAGAGTGCGCTGGTGTTGCAGCAATTCTAAAAGCTGATATGGACGCCTTTGACGAGGTCTTTGTTCACTACAAGCGCAAGGAAGAGCTGCTCTTCCCTCATCTTGAGCGCCACGATATCACTGGTCCTTCAAAGGTTATGTGGGGTAAGGACGACGAGGTAAGAAACGCTGTTAACGGTGCAGAGGCTCTGCTCGAGACTGCATACGGCCAGTATGATGCAGGCCTTATGGCAGCCGTTGCTGACTACCTGGATGAGGCTATTGAGGGTGCTGAGTCCATGGCATCCAAGGAAGAAAACGTCCTCATCCCACTTTCCCTTGAGCACCTAACTGCTACTCAGTGGACCCAGATTGCTGCTGAAGAGAACGAGTTTGGCCACGCATTTGGCGTCAATCCTCCTTCATGGCACGCAGATCCTCTTGAGCTTGCAAACGACAAACTTAAAGAGATGGAAGCCGCAGCCGCTATGGACGAGAAGGGCGCTGAGGCAGAAGAGGAAGTAATTTCTGCTGACGGTAAGGTCAAGCTCTCTACCGGTGAGTTCACCATTCCGCAGCTTGAGGCTGTCTTTGCAACCATTCCGCTTGACATTACCTTTGTTGATGCAGATGACAAGACACGTTACTTCAGCCACGGCGACACCCGTGCTTTCCCTCGTCCTAAGAGCTGCCTTGGCCGCGACGTATATGACTGCCATCCACCAAAGAGCCAGGAAGCTGTTCGTCGCATCCTCACCGAGTTCAGGAGCGGTCGTAGCGACTCCTCCGAGTTCTGGTTTGAGGTAAGAGATAAGTTCCTCTACGTCCGTTACTTTGCTGTTCGCGATGAAGAGGGTAACTACCTGGGTGCTCTTGAGACCACGCAGGACATCGGACCAATCCGTGCTCTTGAGGGCGAGAACCGCAGAGGTTCTGACAGCTAAGATCTTGCGCGCGTAAAACCCTGAGTTGCCTCTTAAAAATTTTGTACGACTTGGTAGGCGATGTGTCCTTTTTACGGCACATCGCCTACACTATTTCTGGCCAAAAGAGAGGAGCCTCAGTGCTACAACGTTTACTAGGCACTAAGTATGCATACGCCATTGTTGCAACTTGTATTGTCATCATGTTTTT
>CALFOQ010000037.1:0-12862 GCA_937921235.1 uncultured Atopobium sp.
CGGTCAAGAAAGGAAGGCTCATGGCATACGAGTCTCGCGAAGAAATTGACAGCAAATATAAGTGGGACCTGTCCTCAATGTTCCCTAGCGATGAGGCATTTGAGGCTGGGCTCGAGGAGCTTAAGGCTTACTGTCCAAAGCTGCTTGCGTTCAAGGGCAAGATTTCTACCTCTTCTCAGGCTCTTCTGGAGTTTCTGCAGCTTGAGGACCAGATGAACCTTCTGCTCTACAAGATTATCAACTACGCTGAGCGCAAGAGCGACGAGGATACCCGCGTTGCTAAGTACCAGGCATACGTCGCAAACGCTACCAGCGCATATACTCAGGTTGGCGAGGCAACTTCTTGGTTTGCCGCAGAGCTTCTGGCTATTCCAGCAGAATCTGTCGAGAAGTTCTATGCAGAGGTTCCAGCGCTTGAGTTTTATCGTCGTAAGCTCAACAAGATCTTGAACCAGCGTGAGCACACCCTTTCTGCTGAGGAAGAGGCTCTTTTGGCACGCGCTGAAGAGCTTGCTGTTCAGCCAACCAACATCTTCTCCATGTTTGATGACGCGGACCTTACCTTCGACGACGCAGTTGATTCTGAGGGTAAGACCCATAAGCTGACCAGCGGCTCATTTGTTCCTCTGCTGATGGATGCCGACCGCGTCCTGCGTGAGTCCGCATTCAAGCAGCTTTACAGCCGCTTTGGTGAGTTCCGTAACACCTCTGCTGCAATTCTGACCAGCCAGGTCAAGAACCTGCAGTTCTTCTCGTCATCTAGAAAATATGCAAGTTCCCTTGAGGCCGCTCTTGCAGAGAACGAGATTCCTGTTGAGGTTTATAACAACCTGATTGACGCTGTTCACCAGAACTTCCCAGCGTTCTACAAGTACGTTGACCTGCGCAAGCGTGTCATGGGCTTGGATGAGCTGCACTTCTGGGACGTCTACACTCCTCTTGTTGACGATGTTGACATGAAGTTCACCTACGAGGAGGCTTGCGACCTTATTGTTAAGGCGCTGGCACCTATGGGTGAGGAGTATGTTGGCCTGGTCAAGAAGGGCCTTGAGAGCCGTTGGGTTGACGTATACGAGACTCCGGGTAAGCGTTCCGGTGCTTATTCCGCAGGTGGCAAGGGTATGAATCCTGTTATGCTCCTCAACTTCCAGGGCGGCCTTGACGATGTTTACACCCTTATCCACGAGATGGGCCACTCCCTGCACACGTATTTCTCGTCCCACAACCAGGAGATTACCTACTCCGATTACTCTATCTTTGTTGCAGAGGTTGCATCTACCTGCAACGAGGCGCTGCTTTCGCACTACCTGCTTGAGCACGAGACCGATCCCGCTCGCCACGCGTACATCCTCAACCACTTCCTCGAGGGCTTCCGTGGCACCATTTATCGTCAGTGTATGTTTGCCGAGTTTGAGCGCGACATCAGCCAGATGAACGCTGACGGCGTGGCTCTGAACGCCGAGGTTCTCTCCGAGCGCTACGGCAATCTTTGCGCAGAGTACTTTGGACCTGGCATTGAGCTGGATGAAGAGATCAAGCTGGAGTGGTCGCGCATCCCTCACTTCTACTACAACTTCTACGTCTATCAGTACTGCATTGGTTTCTCGGCAGCTATTGCCCTGTCTCAGCGCATTCTTTCTGAGGGTGAGCCTGCGGTCAAGGACTACATTGGCTACCTGTCCGGCGGTTGCTCCAAGACTCCAATTGAGCTGCTCCGCGGCGCTGGCGTTGACATGGCCACTCCAGACCCCGTTAACGCTGCGCTCGAGTACTTCGGCGAGCTTGTCGATCAGCTTGAGCAGGAGCTCAACTAGCGCGCAAGGGCGCACGGCCGGGTGCGGACTAGGCGCGGCGACCGAGCGCGGACCAAGCGCGATTTCCGCTGGCAGTTCGTCTATCAGCACGTAGTTCACATGGCGAGAAACCCCGTCTAGTAGCGGGGTTTCTCGATATCAAAGGAGGATTTATGCAGGCACGTTTTGTTCACCGCTGCACCCATGTTTTGGATAACGAGAAGACCGTCGAATTCTACAAGAAAGCTCTGGGGTTCCGCGTTGACCGCGTTAAGGGGCCAGAGGACGGCTCTTGGACAAACACGTTTTTGGTAAACGATTGGTCTCCCTTTGAGCTGGAGCTTACGTGGAACCGTGGTTGGGTAGAGCCTTACGACAACGGCGGAAAAGACACGCACATTGCATTCCGCGTCGACGATTTTGACGCGTTCCACGCGCTTCACGAGGAGATGGGCTGCATCGTTAAAGAGAACCCAAAGATGGGCCTCTACTTTATTGCAGATCCTGATGGTTGCTGGATTGAGATTTTGCCAGAGAAGTAAGCATGACTGATTACGGTTTACTTGCAAAACAGATTGTCTCGCTTGCCGAGGTTGACGCTCATTGGCTACCGGTGTTGTCCAACGCCGCCGCTCTTTTGTGGGACGCTCTGGACGACATCAATTGGGCGGGGTTCTACCTGGTAGATCCCGCCACAGTGTCGGGCGAGGGTTCGAGCACTCCCGAGCTGCGCCTGGGACCGTTCCAGGGTAAAGTTGCCTGCGTGCGCATTCCGTTTGGACGGGGAGTGTGCGGTACCGCCGCGGCAACAAGGACAAGTCAGCTGATAGAGGACGTGCATCAGTTCCCGGGACATATTGCGTGCGACTCTGCATCTAACTCCGAGGTGGTTGTTCCTATTTTCAAGGATGGCCAGATAGTTGGCGTATTGGACATTGATAGTCCGAGCGTGGCGCGATTTACTCAGGAAGATCTTTCAGGTCTTGAGCAGGTGGTAAAAGCGCTTGAAAGCTGTGCGAATTTCTCGGCCTTTTGTTAAGAACGACTTGGGATCCTGTTAAGTGCAACTTGGAATTCTGTTAAATACGTCTGGACGCCGCTAAATACGACTAGAGAGATAACATTTGGGTACACGAATCATGTACGGGCGAGTTTGTTCGTGCATGATTTTTATATCCACGCAGCATTAACGGAGAGGTCTGCTCATGAAGAAAATTGTATTTATCATCGGTTCCGGTCGTAAGAATTCGTTTAACAAAACGCTGAGTCAGGTTGCCGCAAAGGCCTTGGCGGGCAAGGCGGAGATTGAGGTTGTCGACGTTTTGGACGTCCCTCTGCTCAACCAGGACGAGGAATTTCCAGCTCCTGAAGGTGTTCAGAAGGTTAGAGATGCCGTCATGGCCGCCGACGGCGTGTGGCTCTTTACCCCGGAGTACAACTACAGCATCCCCGGTACCGTTAAGAATATCCTGGATTGGCTGAGTCGTCCGCTCACTTCCGATTACGAGAAGAAGTCCGAGACCGCCATCGCTGGCAAGGTTGTCACCGCAAGTGGTGTTGGCGGACGAAACAAGGTCGCAGGATCGCTCGCCGTGGTAAAGCAGCAGTTCCTGGCCCTGCACACCAAGCCGGTCGAGCCATTCAACGGCTTCTCGCTTCCTGTTACCGCTTGGACCGAGGGAACTTGGGAGCCCGAGCCCGAGGTTCACGAGGCAATTGCCCAGCAAGCAGAGGATTTTCTCGCCGCACTGTAAGGCGCGTCTGGCGAGCACGTCCGGCGAGCACGTCCGACCCGCGCGTCCGCATAAGGTTGCTAGTGCGCCTGCATAAGGTTGCTGGTGCGCCTGATTTCTGCAAAGAATCGGTGGATTTTGCCTAAAACCATAAAAGAATCTGTGGATTTGCCTGTTTTTGTCAAAGAATCTGTGTCTCAAACACAGATTCTTTGCACATTTCAGGCAGAGTTTTCGGGACGTGACCTTGAATCCGAGATGATGGCAGGTGGTTTTCATGGGCGCTTTCATGAAGCCTGATTTTCTCGCCAAGTCTGTGTGATTTGCCGGAAAAGTACGCCAAGTCTGAGTTATTTGCCGGTTTTTCTCATCAAGTCTGAGTAAATTCGCTCAGACTTCATGCATTTTTCAGGCTTGCATCCGCACCTGACGAGAAACCCTTGCGCTTGCATCCGCACCTGGCGAGAAACCCGTGCACTCGCAGCGGCGCTTCGCGCGCTTGAACTGCAAGTTTGTCTGCACACGACGCTGTTCCCGCGCTCGCGGCGTCGCCGCTACCCGCGCGCGGCGCGGCCGGCGCGCTCGTCCAGCTTGGCGCGAACAGCGGCCTTGAACGCGGCAGCATCCGTCATCCACGGAACATGCTTGCCGCCGATAATGTTGAACGGCTCGTCACCCTTAGCCAGCAAGTACACCAGCGCCGGGCGAGGGTCGTCGTAAGCTGCGGAAACTGCCTCGTAAATGGCGTCGTAGCGGTCAAGGATAATCTTGTGCGCGGCGCCCTCGGGCGTGGCCTCGGCCATCTGCGCGCAAATCACCGCAGGATCTTCCATGTTGCAGTCCTCGGTGGTGTAAATCATCAGGTCCGCCCACTTGGCCGCTTCTTCAGGCAGCTCCTGGCGACGGTTGTACGCCTTACCGCCTACGGCTCCCATGACTACATAGCGGCCATAACCAGGGAATTCCTTGGACGTTGACGAGAAAAGCTTCTGGTAGGAAAGCTTGTTGTGGGCGTAGTCGACCAAGCCCGTGACCTTGTTATCGGGCGAGCTCAGCAGCTCCATGCGACCTGGCACCTTAACGTTCATCAAAGGAAGCACAGCGTCCTTCTCGCGAATGCCCAGGTAGTCGGCAACGGTGATTGCCGCAAGAGCATTCTCCACGTTAAAGAGGCCGGACATAGGCAGCGCGGCGGCGCTGGTCCAGGTTGGCGCGTGTACGGTAAACGTGACCATGCCCTGGTGAGGGGTAATGTCGTCCGCCCAAACGGTAGCGTCGGAATCGGTTGTAGAGAAAGTTAAGACCTTCTCGCACCTCTGTGCCCGCTTCATGACCTGGTCAAACATCATGGTGTTCTTGTTGATGACGGCCACGCGAGCAAGATCAAAAATCTTCAACTTGCTCTCAAAGTAATCTTCAAAAGTAGGGTGTTCAACAGGGGAAATGTGATCGGTTCCAATGTTTAGGAACACCGCGACGCTCAGATTGAGGCCAACCGTACGGTCGTACTTGAGTCCCTGGCTGGAAATCTCCATGTCAACGTAGGGGAGGCCAGCGTCCGCGGCGTGCTTGAGATGGCGCCACAGCTCAGGAGCCTCGGGCGTGGTGTTGTGCGCCGGCTGAGTGTCTTTGCCGTCAAACACCTCAATACCGCCAATCACGCCGCACTTGGAGTACGGCTCGTCGCCGTCAAGAATAGCGCGCAGCATATACGAGCAGGTAGACTTGCCTTTTGTACCCGTAATGCCGATGGTGGTGAGCTTCTTGTCGGGATGTCCCGCAACGCCTGCGGCCGCGTAGGCCATGGCAAGGCGCACGTCATGCACGCAAATAGCGGCTACGTTTGGCGCCACTGACTGCAGATCTTCCGCAAGCGACTGCTGGCAGAGGTACGCAACAGCCCCAGCCTCCACCGCGCTTGCCAGATACGCTGGCGAGAAGTGCGCACCCTTGCAGACAAACAGCGAGCCAGGGGTGACCTCACGAGAATCGCTTGCAACATCGGTAAGCTGTACGTTTTGATCCACCGCGTCAAGATTCGCGGTGGTGTACTCGATGTTCTTGCTGGTAAAGAGCGCCAGGAGCTCGTGTAATGTCATCCTCAAAAGTCCTTCTATAGCTGTTTGGCGCAAGCACAGCGCCCCAAAGACAGTATAAATAGTTTAGCCGTCTGACCCCACTTGTGCTGGCGACAGTGCAACTTTCTTGGCTTTTGTACGCAAGCCTTATACCTTTATGGCGAGAAAATCGTCAATCTTGCTTGACGTAGAGAGTGCTGCGAGGTATAGTACTTGTTCGCGCATAAGCGCATGCATTGCGGGGTGGAGCAGTCTGGTAGCTCGTCGGGCTCATAACCCGAAGGTCGTAGGTTCAAATCCTGCCCCCGCGACCATAAGAATTTCAAGCCCGCCCTCGGCGGGTTTTTTGTTAGCAATCACCACCGCTCAGACGGCTGTTTTAGCAGGCAGTTGGGCAAGCCATCAACGCTGCATCCGCACAGGAAAACGGTCCTCTACGCATCAAATCCAAACTGCAGCAATCGTTGCAACCTCAGCTCAAGACCCTTGTGATGATCGTAAGAATCCAGCATACGTTGATACTTCGGGGCAGCAGGAGCCAGCTTTTCTACCAGCGCATCTGTTGTCTGCCTCACTGAGCGCAGGGGCTCAGGATGGTTTTTACCTTCGTTTTCTCCGCTTGCAATGCACCAGCGAATGTCCGAACGCACATGACTCGTATCAAAAGTTTCAACAAAATCAGGGAACCACGTGCTTGGGCTTGCCAGAAGATACTGATCAAAGTGGCAGGTAGTCTGCATCTCAAAGAGGCTGCACAGACCCGACAAAGAATAGCCCAGAAGTGTAAGAGGACACGTATCCTCTGCGGTATGAGTAGCTAGAGCAGCGTACTTCTCGACAGCTGGAAGTACGACGTCAGATAGAAATTCTCGTCCAAATCCTCCAAAATTTGGAGCCTCAGTCCGCACGCTTGATGCTGGCCAAGGGGAATAGCAGTCTTGATTAGACGGCGCAGTAATGACAAGGCATTGGGGGAGCTTGGTCGCGTCAAGTTTCCCGGAAGCAAGAAGCGCAGCTATCTTTGGCATCAGCAGGGAACCATGGAGAACAACAAGAAGACCAGGAACCGCGGAGCGTTCTCCGATAGTGATTGTATTGTCTGGTAGAGCTGATAAATCCATGAAGTTCCTCGTCTGACCTCGTCTGTTATTGCCTGTTGGTGCCGACATCGTCTCGCAGGAGCCGCCTCGCGAAGAGCATCCCACAGAGGGATGTAGGTATTTTAAGCATTTCTCAACTCGAAGTCTTCTCACAACTCAAAATGTAAGATATAGTTAACTTTCAAAAAATTCCGCTGCTTCTGCGTAACGCGCATTGTGCGTTGTACGTTGTGCGCAAAAACGCAGCGTTACTTTAGAGGGGTATTGTATGATAAGAAAAGCCGGACCGTTCCGTCTTTTCATGGGAGTTCTCGTCGCAATTCTGGTGGCGAGTATTGTAATAACTTCAACGATGGGCGCCATCGGCGTGTCCTTGCAAGACGCATACGCCGTGCTGACACATCATCTTTTTGGCATGCCGCTACCGGAAGCCTTAGCTGCAGGAGGACCTGTCGAGAAGGTCGTTTGGTCGCTGCGCTTTCCCCGCATCATCTTAGGAGTGGTAGCCGGAGCTGGCCTCGCGCTAGCGGGTGTTGTCATGCAGGCGTCAGTTCAAAACACCTTGGCTGAACCGTATATTTTGGGCATTTCATCAGGAGCTTCGTGCGGAGCCACCTGTGCCATCATGCTTGGAGCCGGCGCGGTACACGTTGTGGGAATTTCTTCGGTACCGCTGTTCTCGTTTATTGGTTCAACAATAGCAACTGTCGGCGTTTTGTTGCTGGCGTCTACCGGCGGACATATGACGTCGTCAAAGCTTGTTCTCTCGGGCATGATTTTGAATGCCCTGTTCACAGCTCTTTCTAATTTCATTATTACAATCGCCGCTAATGCTGAGGGCATGATGGATTTGAAGTTTTGGACCATGGGCTCTTTGGCACGAGCAAGCTGGGGAAATGTTGGCGTTTCCGTTGTTGTAGTACTTCTCGTCAGTGTGTTTTTCTTAACGCAGTTCCGCTCACTCAACGTGCTTTTAATGGGAGATGAAGCTGCTACAACGCTTGGCCTCAATACTAATTTGTGCAGATGGGCATACCTGACCATTTCTGCGCTCATGGTTGGCACGTTGGTTTCATCAGTGGGAACCATCGGTTTTGTTGGTCTAATCATTCCGCATATTGCTCGCTCGTTTGTTGGGTCCGATCACCGAAGACTGGTGCCAACTGCGCTGGTACTGGGAGCTATTTTTATTCTGTGGGCAGATGCCTGTGCTCGAACCATCCTAGGCAACGCCGAAGTTCCTATTGGCATTCTGACCGCTGTTGTTGGTGCGCCGTTCTTTGTCTACATCATGGTTGCACGTAACTACAGCTTTAGGGATGGTGAGTAGCATGCGCCTTGAAGTGCAAAATGTGTCGGTCACCATTCACAACAAGCCGATTGTAAAGGACGTCTCACTAAACGTGGAAGATGGCGAGTTTGTGGGTATCCTTGGCCCTAATGGATCCGGCAAGTCTACGCTTTTGCGGGCAATTTATGGCCTTGGTCATCGCTATGACGGCCAGATTTTGTGGGACGATCGCGACGCCACTGAGATATCACGACGTGACTTTGCGCGTAAGGTTGCAGTTGTAAGCCAGTTTAACTCGTTGTCCTTTGACTTCACCGTTCGCGAGATTGTGTCGCTGGGACGCAGTCCTCATCAGTCGGCGCTGTCAAAAGAAACTGACCACGACGAGTCAATCGTTTCTGACGTTATTCAGAAAGTTGGCCTTTCTCGCTTTGAGGACCGTTCTTTTGCCACGCTTTCAGGTGGCGAGAAACAACGTGTCATGTTGGCTCGTGCGTTGGCACAAGAACCAGAGTTTCTGGTGCTTGATGAGCCTACTAATCACCTGGATATTACGTACCAGATTGATATTTTGCGCCTTGTTCGCAATCTTGGTATCAGCTGTCTAGCTGTTTTGCATGACATTGTGATGGCAGCTCATTATGTCGACCGCCTGTATTTCTTACAAGAGGGGACTATTGTTTCCGAGGGAACACCTGAGGACATTGTGACCCCTGAGTTACTTGCTGATGTTTATGGCGTTGAAGGTGCGGTGAGGCCATCAACTGCTGGAAACGGTATCAGCATTGATTACGTGTATTAATCGCCTGTTGAATATCAACAGATGAATGAAAGGATATCCGATGGATCCTCGTGTAAGTTCAAATCTCTTTACGAGAAGGAATTTTTTGAGCATTGCGGCAGGGTTTGCTGCAACTGCTGCTGGACTGGGTCTTACTGCGTGCAACAATGCAACGTCTAGTCCTTCTACCCCTGCTACAGAAGAAAAGAAATCGGCCAATACGAGCTATCCCGTATCGTTCAAGCTCTATGACGGTGACGGCAACGAGTTTGAGGCAAAGTTTGACAAGGCTCCTGAGAGTGTTGTTACCTTGACAGATTCCGCCGCTGAGATTCTGCTGCGTCTAGGCCTTGGTTCTAAGATTATTGGTACTATCAAGCCTGATGCGCCAATGCCTTCAGATATTGCTGACGAGTATGCGAACATCAAGCAGCTGGGCGATAAGAAGAGCCTTTCTCGCGAGGTTGTTGTTGCCGCTAATCCAAACCTTATTGTGGGACGCTCACGTCTCTTTACTTCAAAGGACCAGACTTCTCCAAAGGACTACGCTGACCTAGGCATTTCTGTCTATACCCAGCTGGCATCTTCTGAGCAGGGCGATCCAACGCTTGCCGGAATTATCTCTGATATTAAGAACCTTGGATCTATTTTTGATGTTCAGAGCAATGCCGACACCTATACCGCCGACCTTCAGAAGCGCCTTGATGCCATTAATGAGCGAGTTAAAGCGCATGAGAAAGAAACAAAGAAGACCGTGCTGGTTATGACCAACCTCAAGGACGGCACGTTTGGTCTCTTTGGTGGTAGCGAGAAGAGCCTTGAGTTTACTATCATTGACCAGCTTGGAGCTACTCCTGCTACAACCCAGTCTGCAAATGGCCTGACGTATGAGAATCTGATTAAGTTCAACCCTGACGTCATTATTTACGTCACCGCAGAGCGCAATAAAGCAACTGACGCTGTAGCTAAAGACACTCTTCTGGGCGAGAGCTCCCTGCAGAACGTCGCCGCTATTGCTAACAAGAGCATCGTAGAGATTCCATACTCAGAGTACATCGACTACTCGCCACGCGCATTCGATTCTGCCGAGAAGATCCTTGAGGCTCTGTATCCTCAGAAATAGGCGTTTTTGAACATACGGCGCCATTTGAACATGCGTACTACAGAGACCAAGCAGGAACTTTGTTTCCTGCTTGGTCTTATCTATATACTATTGAAAGGAATACAGAGAGTTTCCTAAACAGATAGAAGAATTCTTATGAATTATGTCCTAAAAGTTCCCGTTGCTATTTGTGGTGTTGCATTAGGTTTTGCGGCACTTGGAAATCTTTTTAAGACTTCTTTCGAGGGGTTTTATCTTGCCTGCGGCATAATCTCTATTGCTCTTTTAGCTCTCTATACCCTCAAATTTATGGTGTCGACAAAAGTTGTATTACGAGAGCTCTCGGATCCAATTGGACTTTCAGTTTCCGCAACGTATCCGATGGCAGTCATGCTGATTTCGGTGTATATGAAGACCGATATTGGTGATGCAGCACAATTGTTTTGGTTCGCAGGAATTGCGTTACACATCCTGTGCATAGCTCTCTTTACTTCTCGATATATTGCAAAATTTGATTGGGATAATGTGCACGCCAGCTGGTTCATTGTGTATGTAGGCATTGTTGTTGCAAGTGTTACAGCGCCGGCGTTTAACTTTGAAACAAGTGTTGGCACGGTTGCATTTTGGTTTGGATTTATCTGCCTTGTGGTGCTTTTGATAGTTGTAAGCATAAAGTATGTTAAATATGGGCCGGTGCCTGATTCTGCTGAGTCGCTCGCTTGCATTTATGCAGCTCCAACAAGTCTTTGTATTGCGGGATATATTCAATCTATTTCGTCAAAGTCTGTACCGTTTCTTTTGGTTATGCTGTCAATCGCTTCAATTATTTATGTAGTTTCTTTTGTGTGGTGCATCAGGTGTCTTACAAAACCATTCTTTCCCAGTCACGCCGCGTTTACTTTTCCCTTTGTAATTTGTGTCGTTGCGCGCACGCAGACGTCGGCATACCTGGCCGAACTCGGCCAACCTCTTCAATGGCTCGATGGAATAGCTACTGTTGAAACGGTGCTTGTAGCAGGGCTTTGTATTGTTGTGCTTGTACGATTGCTTGCGTACGTGCGTGAACAGACTTTGTCTTAAGAGAGGCGAAAGATACGAGTTACTTGAGGTGATGCTTTTGTATTTGTTTTAACAAGAGTCATTGTCCAAAGGTAATGAGAACTTCAAGTATTTTGTCGTCAGGTTTTTATTATTTTTTGCATTTTGTGTTTGCTATATAAACTGCTGCTGCCGCATCAATCGCAATAATACTGCCCGCAATGATTGCTGTTGTGTTTGTTATATTTTTTGATCCAAGCATAGCCATGAAAAAGAGTACTAACGCACTTATAAGCGTGCAAATACCCAGTACAAAACAAAGTTTTTTCTCGTCAAATGTTTTCTTTTCATCTTCAGTCATTGTGTTATATCCAGCAATTAAAGCAGCACCATGACCGGATAAAAGTATGAGAGAACAAATGCCAAGAATTGCGGTTAAGGACCACCATATAATTGAAGATAACATCATATTCACTCCAATCAGGAACGAACTGCTTGTTAATTGAATTATACGACCTCGAATTTAATTGGGTAATTGAATAATGCCAGTCCTTTCATTGTTATGTTCGATAGCAATGATATAGGCCTTTTACTGTCCATTGCAGTACCCACTTAGATTGGTTTTAGATCTTATCCTTCTTTTTACATACTTGCAGATGGATTGGGAATGCATCTTTGGAGAGCATTTGCCACTAAGTGAGGTAAAAATGGGTGCATATTATATCAACTATTATTTTCATAACATTGAGTATGATGACGGATTCTACGGCGGAGAATTTTCCGCCCCTGATTATCGCGTTTATTGCAAGTTTTTATACGATAGGGAAACAAAGGAATTTATTGATATCTGGGACAATACTCAACCCATTGATGAAATTCTTCCAATTCCAATTTGGTGGCTTGATAATAAGCTTGAAGAGAATGGGAAGCTTGATAAGCATGAAGGCAAAGAGAGCTATTAACCTCTTGTAGCTTTATAGCGGCTTCTATTGTGCTTCATTGTAAGGAATTATTTACTCTCTGAACTGCCTTCCACCTCAAAAAGAATCCTGAGGGCTTCCTTGTATTTCTCGACGCGTTTTAAGTCCTTCTCAGTAACCTTTTCTAGGCGGGACAGGTTTGAGTTGTGTTGTAGATCGCAAATTTTCACGTGTCGTGCAATGTTATTTTTGCTTAGATGGCGTACATAGTCCATGTACTCGACTTTAGGATTGTGGTTCAAGAGAAGTAGGGCTTCAATAACCTCCTCACTCATGCCAACTGCACGAATATCATCTACTGTGTAATCTGTATCTTCCAGAACATCGTGCAGAAGCGCTACACAGGTCTCGGCTTCTCGACCTTCTCCAAAACGCTCAGCGAGACTGATAGGGTGGAAGACGTAGGGGATTCCTGCTTTGTCAACCTGGTTCTTATGCGCTTTAAAGCAGAGCTTCATCGCAGCTTTAGTCATGGGTGTGTAATACATGAAGCCTCCTAGCGTTAATGAGCAGCTTCTATGCTGATATAGTTATGGGATTAGTTTGGTTTCCTCTATTTTACGAGTTTTGCGCTCTAAACCACAAGCTCTCTGAGCATCTGACCATACGCGGCTGAGTCACTGGTCATGCGCTCGCAGTGATCGTAACCTTGCCAGATGGTAAGCGTGGCCTCGGGATAGACTTTGGGCAGAACCTGTCTTGCACGTTTCAAGTCAAAGTCCTTCTCGCCATACGTGAAGATGCAACGGCGTTGTACGTCCGGGCTAAGATAGGGGAGGTCAACGTTGCTACAGTCGTGAATGATGTTCTGGATGCTTTGGTCGCTCATCGCAATAAAATGCTCAGACATTGGTTTAGCTGCAACTTTTCCGTAAAGTTGTTCCATCTTTTGCACGGATAACTCGGGGTCTGCAATGGCTTTGCAGTGCTTGGCAAGAAACACTTTCTTGAGCACAAATTCCATCG
>CALFOQ010000038.1:0-9968 GCA_937921235.1 uncultured Atopobium sp.
ACGAGCAAAACTACCAGCAATGTCTCGCTTACCTACCGTTAAGAAGGGGCAAGCTTCCAAGGCCGTGAGCTTTCCCGTCTTTTTGACTTGCGAAACAACCGAGTCAACCTTATCTGCATACAAAGACTCAAGAAGCGCTTGAGAGACAACCAGAACGATCTTCTCGTCAAACAGCTTTTTAACAACTAGGTCATACGACGATGAATTAACCGTTGCAACAATCAAGTCAAGCTGGCCTTCAGATAGCCACTCAACCAGCTCGTCATTCTCGCCTTCATCAAGCTCAATGGAAATGTTTGGGTGCAATTTTTGGAAAGCGGCAATGGAGCGCGGCATGATGATGTGACCTCGTGTAGCAGTGACGCCAACACGCAGGCGACCTCGCTCGTTGCCCGCAATATCAAGAAACTCTTGATCCATAGCGCGACGCTGAGCCTGGAACCTACGGGCGTAGCGCAAGAACTCTTCTCCCGCAAACGTGAGCGACAGCGGGACCGTACGTTCTAGCAGCTTAGAGCCAAGTTCTTTTTCTGCTGCCGCAATATTTGCCGAGAGCGTTTGCTGCGTTACACTCAGGCGCTCAGCCGCCTTGGTGAAACTCTTTTCTTCTGCAACGGCAACAAAATAATCCATGGTTTGAAAGTTCATTTTTGCTCCCACTGAATTACAAATTTTACTTGTAATTATAACCATTGAAAACAGTTGGACTTCAACTTTTTAGTTGCCTACTCTATTTACATAAGAAATTCGTTTGGAGTGGATGCATGGTAGAGCTAATAGTACTAAGTGCCTTTGCGGTGATGCTCATCGTAGGTACAGCCCTATCTTTCCCCCTTACATCTATCTTGACCATTGGTTTCTTTCTCTTTTTTGGGTACGGACTCTCTCGCAAAATCTCTGCAAAAAAGCTTCTTTTAGCAGCCTTTGAATCTGTTTGGGAAGTTAAAACAATCATTGCGCTGTTTGCTGTTGTTGGTGCTATGAGTGCAGCATGGCGTGCAGCTGGAACCATTCCAGAGATTGTCAGTATTTCTGCTTCTCTTATTTCTCCTTCTGTCTTTATTCTGGCTACCTTCTTACTCTGCACCATGATGTCCATGCTTTTGGGCACCGCATTTGGTACCGCTGCAACCATGGGTATCATTTGCATGTCTATTGGTAAGGCAATTGGAGCAAGCGAGTTCTTTATTGGTGGCGCTGTTCTTGCAGGTAGCTACTTTGGCGATCGTTGCTCCCCTATGTCTACCAGCGCAATCCTTGTTTCGCAGCTCACCGATACCAATCTATCCAAGAACATCAACCGCATGCTTCGTACTAGCGTGGTGCCTTTTATTGCTGCATGTGTTATCTACGTGGCCTGGGACTTCTTTATGGCAAACACGGGAACTATCCCCGATGTTACTGGTCTTCTGAGCCGTTCCTTTAGACTTTCTTTGATTTCACTTACACCAGCACTTCTTGTCATTGTTTTCTCGCTTCTTAAGGTTGATGTCATTGTGACCATGGCGTCCAGCCTGGTGCTTGCCTGCATTCTCTGCGTTACCATTCAGCGCGTCCCTCTTTCCGACCTGCCAGTCATTCTGCTCTTTGGCCTTCGTGCTCCAGGAGCTACCGTTGCAAACATGGTTAATGGTGGCGGCGTTTTTTCCATGATGAACGTTTTGACAATTGTCACCATTTCTTCAAGCTACGCTGGTCTTTTCCAGACAACTGGCTTGCTGCGCCGTATGTGCCAGCTGGTAGCCGACCTCTCCGATAACTCCACGCCTTTCTTTGGCGTTCTAATTACCAGCATGTTTACCTCAATGGTTTCTTGTAACCAGACCTTGGCTATTATGCTGACAAACGACCTATGCGAGAACGCAGAGAACTCTTCCAGCGCTCTTGCCTTGGATATCGAGAATAGCGCCGTAATTCTTGCTCCACTAGTACCGTGGTCCATATCAAACATCTCGGTACTCTCTGCAATTGGCGCACCTTCCATGAGTCTTCTAGCTGCGAGCTTCCTTTATTTGCTGCCTCTTTGGACTCTGGGAATTTCCCTGTGGCTCCATCGACGCCCAGCAAAAATTGACGGTCATCGTGCTCGTTGGCTTGGTCTTACCTCTGACGATGTTCGTAGCTGCGCATGCTCTGACGATGTTCGTAGCTGCGCATGGCCACGCGTGCAGGACGAAGATACAACGAATGCGACTGCAAGCCTTCCTGCTGTAAAAGTTGCTTAATAAGATGCCCTCTCACGCCTAAGACATGAGAGGGCTTAATTTAACATTAATGTTAGCTGTTACTGTCTTGCGATAACCTCAGAAACAAGCTGGTCAGCAGGCACTTGAACCTGCTCATGAGATTCCATGTTACGAAGAGTTACCGTGCCGGCCTCAACCTCATCTGGGCCAATGACCACACAAAGCGTTGCACCCATTTTGTCTGCCTGCTTAAACTGAGCCTTCAGGGAACGACCAGTACGATCAGCCTCGCATCTAATGCCAGCCTCACGCAATGCCAAGACGGCGTCAAATACAACAGGAGCCTGATCAACACCTGCGCAAGCAACATACACGCAGCTTGGAGCCGCAGGTTCAGCTGCAACACCAAGAGCTTCCAGCGCCAGCATAATGCGCTCAAAGCCAACAGCAAATCCAACACCTGGGGTTGGCTTTCCGCCTTCAAGCTCAACAAGACCGTCATAACGGCCGCCGCCGCCGATAGCGCCAACGCCAGCGTTTGGAATCTCTACCTCAAAAACAGTACGCGTGTAATAATCCAAACCGCGAACGAGCGTTGGATCCTCAACGTATGAAATACCAGCAGCGTCCAAATATGCCTTGACCTGCTCATAGTGAGCGCGGCAATCATCACATAGGTTGTCAGAAATCAGCGGAGCGTCCTTCATAACCGCGTGACAGCTCTCGTTTTTGCAGTCAAACGCACGAAGCGGATTAATCTCCGCACGCTCAAGACAGTCCTCACACATCTCATCCTTGTGATCAAGAATGAACTGCTTGACCTTCTCGCGATATGCTGGACGGCACTCCGCGTCACCCATGGAGTTAATCATGAGCTTCATATCAGCTGGCGAGAAACCCATCTGCTCGTAAAACTTTATCAACATGATGATGGACTCTGCATCGGCAGCTGGATCAGAAGCTCCAAGCCACTCAACACCTACCTGATGGAACTGGCGCAGACGGCCCTTCTGAGGACGCTCTCCCCTAAACATTGACTCGGCATACCAAAGTTTTGCAGGAGTTCCACCCTGTGGCACAAAGTTGTGCTCAACAGCAGCACGGACCACACCAGCAGTTCCCTCAGGACGCATAGCCATACGCTGACGAGGCTTAAGACCGGACTCATTGCCGGCAGCTAGCAAGTCATCAAGCAGTGCACCAGAAAAAACGCGGAACATCTCTTTGCGTACTACATCGGTTGACTCACCAATACCGTGAACAAAGGTGTCTACCTGCTCAAGTGCAGGAGTCTCAATGCGGTCAAAGCCGTAAGTACCAAACAAATGGCGAGCAACATCTTGCATATGCTCCCAAGAGCGCATATAGCCGCCGTAAAGATCTTCGGTACCTTGAATTCTCTGACCCATGAATCCTCCTTGTAACAACTTAGCTGTTTCTAGTTTACCCGTGAGAGACTGCTCTAGCACAGAAAAGCTTTTATAACTTTTGAAACCTATGAAAAAATCCGATTATTTTCTAGAAAACGTGAAAAAGTGCTCATGCAAGGGTTGCTTTTTAATTCCTACCATTTAGTATGAATTAGCGGATTTTGGGGTATGACAAAAACGTCGGTGACAGTGGCGTTTGCCTTTGCCACAAAACTGCACTAGCACAAGGTTTTGCTCGCCCTAGAGCTATCCAGACTTGCTAGTCACAAACAATCACGTGCTTGCACGTAGAGATATTTGGAGAGAGATTTATGGCAACTGAGCTACTCCGTGTAAACGGAATTTCTGCAGGTACCGAGGAGAAATCCATCCTGCATTCAATCGATCTGAGCATTGGTGATGGCCAGGCTCACGTTCTTATGGGACCTAACGGTGCGGGTAAATCAACACTTGGTCGCGTCATTATGGGTGATCCTACCTATAAGATTACCGATGGCTCCCTTATCTTTAACGGCGAGGATGTAACTGAGCTTGCTGCAGATAAGCGCTCTCTTGCGGGCATCTTCCTCTCCTATCAGGCACCTGTTGAGGTTCCTGGCGTTCCTCTTTATTCATTCCTGCGTACCATTACACAGATGCGCCCTGAGCTTAAGATGACCGCTCGTCAGTTCCGTCAGCGTGTTGGCCAGATTTCTGATCAGCTTGAGCTTGACCAGGGATTCTTGATGCGTGAGCTTAACGTTGGCTTCTCCGGTGGCGAGAAGAAAAAGGTTGAGATGCTCCAGCTTCTGCTGCTCCAGCCTAAACTTGCCATTCTCGACGAGACAGACTCTGGCCTGGACGTTGACGCACTCTCCGTTGTTTCAAAGGGCATTCAGGCCTATCGCGAGACCTGCGACGGTTCACTGCTCATCATTACTCACAACACTCGCATTCTTGAGCGTCTTGAGATTGACCGTACTCACGTTATGGTTAAGGGTCATCTGGTAGCAGATGGTCCTGCTGACCTCATCAATCAGATTGACCATGAAGGCTTTGAGCGTTTTGAGAGCCAGAACGATGAGGGCGGTGCTAACTAGTGAGCGAGAAGAAGCGATCTGAGGTCGCTGACGTAGACCGCTCGCTCTACGACTTCACCAAGTCCGAAGAGGGTTACGAGCGCTACGATGATGGCCTTACGCCAGAAATTGTGCGTGCTATTTCCGAGAAAAAAGAAGAGCCCGAGTGGATGCTCCAGATGAGGTTGTCGGCCCTGGAAACCTATCACCAGCGCCAGATGGCTACCAACTGGGGACCTTCTATTACAGGTCTGGATTTGAATCATATCTCCACGTATGTCTCGCCAAAGACTCAGCAGGCAAATAGCTGGGACGACGTACCTGAGGATATTAGGGATACCTTTGATCGTCTGGGCATTCCGCAGGCAGAGGCAGAAAGCCTTGCCGGCGTTGGCGCTCAGTACGATTCTGAGATTGTCTATCACAACATGCGCGAGGAAGTTGCTGAGCAGGGCGTTATTTACACCACCATTGAGGATGCTCTGCACGATCCACAGTGGGAGCCTGTTGTTAAAGAGTACTTTGGCAAGCTGATTCCTCCAACAGATCACAAGTTTGCGGCGCTGCACTATGCCGTGTGGTCTGGCGGTTCTTTTGTTTATGTGCCAAAAAACGTCACTCTGGACTACCCACTTCAGAGCTATTTTAGACTGAATGCTCAGGGTGCTGGCCAGTTTGAGCACACGCTTATTATTGTTGAGGAAGGCGCTGACCTGCACTTTATTGAGGGCTGCTCCGCACCTAAGTACTACGCAGCAAACCTCCACGCAGGAGCTGTTGAGCTCTTTGTTAAGGACGGCGCACGTCTGCGTTACTCGACCATCGAAAACTGGTCCAAGAACATGTACAACCTCAACACCAAGCGCGCCATCATTGGCAGCAATGCAAAGATGGAGTGGGTCTCAGGCTCTTTTGGTAGCCACGTTTCCTATCTCTACCCATCTACCATCATGAACGGCGATTCCTCTAACTGCGAGTTCACCGGTATTACGTTTGCAGGCGCTACGCAGGACCTAGACACGGGCTGCAAGGTGATCATCAACGGCTCCAATAACTCAGCAAACGTTGACACTAAGTCCATCTCCAAGGACGGTGGCGTCAATACCTTCCGCTCTACAGTTACCGTTGGACGCAAGGCAGAAAACGCTCGCGTGGCATTCTCGTGCCAGTCTCTGATGCTGGATAACATCAGCCGTTCCGACACTATCCCAGAGATGGATGTCCGCAATGCAACTGCTCAGATTGGCCACGAGGCAACTATTGGCCGCATTTCTGACGACACCGTTTTATACCTGATGAGCCGCGGCTGCTCTGAGGCTGAAGCTCGCACCATGGTAGTAAACGGATTTGCAAACCCTGTCTCAAAGGAACTTCCAATGGAGTACGCCGTTGAGATGAACAACCTGATTAAACTTGAGATGGAAGGAGCGATTGGCTAATGGATAACGTTTTGATTAATCGCGCCAACGTTCCTGCAGCTCAGACATGGAACCCTCTACGCGCTAACTCACTGTCAGTTACCGTCCCTAATCACGCTGATGCAGGCACAGTCTACCTTCCTCTGCCTCGCCTTTTTGAGCGCATTGAGTGTGGAATGGGCCAAGAGGTTACTGACTACGTAGAGTCACAGGCATTCAAGTCTGATTTCTACAACGTTCCCGCTCGTACCAAGCGAGATGAGCCTATTGTTGTTGCTGTTTCTGCAGCTCAAAATCAGTGTGCTAACACCGGCATCATTGTACGCGAAGGTGCCGAGGCTACCGTAGTCATCGCAGCGTTTGCAGGCGATGTTGACGGCGACGCACCTACAGGCAGCGACGCGAACGACGATGCGCTTCCAACCAGCGCTGCGCTCACCCGCATCGTGGTTGAGGCTGGTGCAAAGCTGCACCTTATTGAGATGCTTGGCGTCAATGAGGGTCAGCAGCACCTTGAAAGCGTTGGCCTTGAGATTCACCAGGACGCTGCTGTTGACGTTAAGCAGTACGCTCTGGGTGGATCAACCATCGGTCTTGGCCTTACCGCCAACTTAGTTGGCGCTCAAGCTCGCCTTGACCTTAACAATCGCTATCACGCTACTCACGAAGAGACGCTTGATATTAACCACCTGGTACGCATGCGTGGTACCTCTACGCGCGCGCTGCTCACCGAGTCCGGCGTCCTTAACGAGGCAGCTAAGAAGACGCTTCGCGCAACCATCGATCTTGTCCGCGGTGCAAAGGATGCCCAGGGCAACGAGATTGAAACGGTCATGATTCTTGGTGACGACGTTGTCAACAAGACCATGCCTGCTATTCTCTGTGATGAAGACGACGTTGCTGGTAACCACGGCGCTACTATCGGATCCGTCTCCCCTGAGCAGCTTGATTACCTTGCGGCTCGAGGACTTTCTCGCCAGGCTGCTGAGCAGCTGTTTGTGCGCGCGCTCTTTGAAGACGCCATCATCAACGCGCCTGAGGAGATTTCCCACCGCGTGGCTGTTGAGCGTTGCGAGGCTGAGCTGGGCGCAGAAATTGCTCACGACTATGACGAAGCTGCAGCTAGTGACGATGCAGCTGGCAACTCCCTGGCTGCCAGTGATGGCAGGGATTCCGACGCTGAAGCCGATTCCAGCAAAGGTGGTGTCGCGTAATGACCGACGCAGAAGTTGCTCAGATTACCGATAACCCTTACAAGGCAGATTTTCCAATTCTGGCAGCAAATCCCGAGGTAGCGTACTTGGACAGTGCTGCTACTTCTCAGCGTCCACGCGAGGTTATTGAGGCGCAGTCGCGCTTCTACGAGACCATGAACGCAAACGCCCTACGCGGACTGTATCGTTGGAGTGTGGAAGCAACCGCAGCTATCGAGGGAGCTCGCGCTTCAATTGCAAAGTTCATTGGAGCTGTCGATAAAAACGGCAAGCCAGAAAGCCAGCAGATTATCTTTACGCGCAACACTTCTGAGGCGCTTAATCTAGTTGCTTCAAGCCTTGGCCGCTATGCACTCAAGCCAGGTGATGACGTGGTCATTTCCATTATGGAACACCACTCCAATATCATCCCATGGCAACAGATTTGTAAAGCTACCGGCGCTAACCTGGTGTACCTGCGCATGAATTCGCAGTATCAGATTACGCCAGAAGAGATCGCGTCAAAGATTACCGAGCGCGCCAAAATTGTGTCTGTCACACACGTCTCCAACGTACTGGGCACCCGCAATGACATCAAGGCTATTGCCAAACGCGCTCACACTATGGGCGCCTACATGGTTGTTGACGCCGCCCAATCCGCACCTCACATCCCTCTTGACGTGCATGATCTTGACTGCGACCTGCTGGCTTTCTCGGCACACAAGATGTGTGGACCTATGGGCATTGGCGTGCTCTGGGGTCGTGCAGAGCTGCTTGATGCCATGCCACCGTTCCTTACTGGCGGCGAGATGATTGATTCCGTCACCGAAACAAGCGCTGTTTGGGCTCCTGTTCCCGAGAAGTTTGAGGCTGGCACGCAGGACGCCGCAGGTATCTATGCTACCGGTGCCGCTGTCGAATACCTTAACGGCTTAGATATGGCAAAAATCGAGAAGCGAGAAGAACTTCTCGCCAGGTACTTGGTACAGCAACTGTGCACGCTGGACTTTGTTGACATCGTTGGCTCTAAGCTAGGACAAAACCACGTGGGCGCTGTGGCGTTTAACGTGCGCGGCGTTCATCCACACGACGTCTCGAGTATCCTAGACATGAACAACGTTTGCATTCGCGCTGGTCATCACTGTGCCGAGCCGCTTTTGATTGAGTTGCACGAGTCCAGTACCTGCCGCGCATCCGTTGCGTTCTACAACGATAAACACGACATTGACCAGCTCATCGAGGGTCTTAACCAGGTATGGAAGATCTTTGGCAGCGCGGTCAGCAACAAATAAAACAAGGAGTTGAAATAAGTGGCAGCAAACGACCTGTATAACGCTGAGTTTATGGACCACGTTTCTCACCCCGATTACAAATATCAGATGGACAACCCAACCGTCTCCCACGAGGGTGTTAACCCTTCTTGTGGCGATGAGCTGACGTTTTCCGTGCGCATTGAGGACGGAAAGATTGCCGAGGCTGCTTTTGTGGGCAGCGGATGCGCAATCTCTCAGGCATCGGCCGATATTATGAGCGATCTGATGATCGACCGCACCCCAGAAGAGGCCATTGAGCTCTGCAAACTCTTTGGACGCATGATTCGCGGAGAAGAGACCGACGAGGCCGCGCTTGACCAGCTGGAAGATGCCAACATTCTGCACGACATCGCTCACATGCCCGCACGCGTTAAGTGCGCCGAGCTGGCATGGCATACGCTCGAGGAGATGCTCGAGGCTCACAACAGCGGTTCTGCCGCAGCCGGCGCATCTACCACCGAGGACGGCGCCGCGAGCGCCAAGGACGGCGAGTAACCGTGGCCGGAATGTTCTCTACAAAGGGAATGTACGCGCTTCGCGCAATGGCTGACCTGGCCGTTCACGACGGCTGGGTCTCGCTGGGCGATGTTTCCGAGCGCCAGAATATCTCGCGCAAGTACCTTGAGCAGGTCATTGCGCTGATGCACAAGGCTGGATACGTCGAGAGCCTGCGTGGAAAGGGCGGCGGCTATCGACTCACGCGCAAGCCCGAGGACTACACGCTGGGCGAGATTCTTCGCGCAGCCGAAGGCAATCTTGCGCCTGCCAGCTGTCTGAGCTGCACAAACACCACCCTCTGTCCCCAGATGGAGTCCTGCACCACCATCAACATTTGGCGCGACCTTGGCCGCATGACCTCCAGTTTCCTGGACAGCAAGACGCTCGCGGACATCGCCCGCAACGAAGGCAACATGCACGTCTCCCCCGCCGACAACCCTACCGCTGAGTAAAAGTTTAAGCTGCGGTTTTATTGTCGTGTGCGGTGGGCTTTCATGGCAAGAGAGCTCTGGAGTACACCGGGTTTCTCGCGAGAAAGACGCACTTGGAGTGCGCCGAGCGTGAGCCTGAAAATCACATCATGTCTGAACGATTTGCCGGATTCTCTTACCATGTCTGAGTGATTTGCCGGTTTTTCTCACCAAGTCTGAGCGATTTTACTCAGACTTGGTAAGTTATTCAGGCTCTGATTTCCTAGGGCTTGATCGATTTCCTAGGGCTTGAACGATTTCCTAGGCTTGAAGAATTTATCGTAGATTCAAGTTAGTATTTCTAAATCTTTTCTAACTCTTTCCACAATTTAATTCTTTTCTCTCTTTCAATTTGCCTTTGTTTTGAAGATGTATGTCTTCTTGGTAGATTTAGCCTAGAGC
>CALFOQ010000039.1:0-25878 GCA_937921235.1 uncultured Atopobium sp.
TGTGTATAAGAGACAGCTGGAATAGAGTGGTCGTACTCTGGAGTTGCGATGATGACGCCGTCGGCGGCCTCAATTTTCTTTGCAAGCTCTGAGACAACCTCGGGAACCTTCATCTTTGCAGGCTTGTTGAACAGGGGAATGTTGTCGATTTCCACCAGCTCAATGGAGGCCTTGTCGGCAAAGTGCTTCTGCATAAACTGCAGGAGTCTTCGGTTATTTGACTCTTTTGAATTGGTGCCAATAAGGCCAACAAAGTTAAGCATCAAACTTCCTTTCTGAATTACGCAAGGAACTCAGGCGAGATTCCCGACGAATAATATACGTGATTATCAGTGGTTACTATGAGCGCCTCGATGTCTTTTTCTTGTTCCACACGAGCAAGGAGCTGACGGGGTTTCTCGCCATAAAGGCGCGTGGTCCAAATTTCTCCATCAAGCGAGTTGTCCGAGATAATCGTGATGCTCGCAAGTTGCGTGTCAACTGGATAGCCTGTCTTGCGGTCAAGAATGTGGTGATAGGTGTGCTCGTTTACCTGCAGTTTCCTTTCGTAGGTACCAGAGGTCACCACGGACTGGTTGCAAATAGGCAGCACAGCAAGGTTGGTGCCTCGCGGTTGTCGCGGATTCTGGATGCCAATCTGCCACGGCCTGTTCGCGAGCACATTGGCGCCAATTGTCTTAATGTTACCGCCAAGGTTGATAAGTGCGGAATCAACGTGCTGACTTTTCAGATAATCTGCAATTTTGTCGGCGATGTAGCCTTTGGCCAAGCATCCCAGGTCCAGCTTCATGCCCTCTTTGGCGAGAAACACGGTGCAGCTCAGAGGATCCAATTCAATGAGTTGTGGATCAGTAAGCGACAGCGCGTGCGCGACCTCGTCGTTATTTGGAATGCGCGCGTCAGCAAAGCCGATTCGCCAGGTTTGTACCAAGGGGCCAAGTGCAATGTTTAAATGACTTGCAGGCATAAGGCTTTGTTCTTTGCCAATCTGAATGAGCTCAAACAGCTCGGGGTCAACGGGGACAGGATGTTTGCCTGCTGCATGATTGACCTGCATAAGCTCGGAATTGGTGTCATTTGCGCTAAACCGCTGGTTATAGATGTTAAGGAGTTCAAAGACGTTATCAAGTAGCTGTTCTGCAGTGTACTCTTCCTGCGAATCATTGGAGGGTGGCAATAAAGAAATGGTGATAGTCGCGCCCATCAGGTGAGTTGATCTGGAAATGTAGGCTCGTTCTGGCACGACTCTCCTATAGTGTCTAACAGCAGTTTGTTTAATTTTACTTGCAGATTGCTTAGCAGTAACTCTATTTTACGTTTGTTTGTTACGCTCATTTGTTGTATCCACAACATTTTGGCGAGAAACCCTACGGTTTTGGCAGCTCGCTGAAGACCACCTCTGAAATCAAAGCTCAGATGTCCTTAAACTCAAAGTGAAGACCGCTCTCAGCCCCAAAAGTGAAGACCGCTCCCAGCCTCAAAAGTGAAGAAAACTGTGGAGTTAATTTGATTATTTATTCATAGGGATGTCTGTTTATTGTTGATATGTACTCATTCCAGTATCATTTTTTCAGAAAGTACTGACCGAAGAATTGTTTTTGACTGACGCGTATACGCCAGCCAATTTTTTTAAAGGAGCATGAAGGAAATGGAAAATAGGATGGCGTGGTGTGAGCGTTTTTCTCGCCAGGAGTAATGAAGTTAAATCTACGCACTTTGTAGCATTAATTGAGCGCAATTTAGTCAGTTTTCAAAGTCTTTGTCCAAGATTGAAATAAAAAAATTTATTTGAACACGATATTTCTTTAAATATTTTGTCAAAAACCATTAGTATGTTTAGTGGAGTTTTATATAGCTCCAGGGGTACGTTCGATAGGAAAGATGGGGTTGATATGAGCAACTTTAAGAAGTCGTTTGCAACTATGTTTGCAGCAATAATGATGCTCACCGGTATCATTATTTTAGGTACAAGCACTGTTGCAAAGGCAGTGACCTATCCGTTAACACAAAACATTGATTTTGGCGCTGACGGAGAGCTTACTGTAAACCTTAAGCCCACTTCACCCACAACCGTTAAGGGCAATGCAAACATCTCTACAGGTATCGAGATTGACGCAACTGGCCTTCATAAGCCAATCGACGGTCTTTACCTGGAGATTGAGGTAAACACCAAGCAGTCCTCTACGGATATCAACAATACCAACAACATTACTCCTGATACCTACCTTGATAACTTTGCTACTCCAGCAGCAGCTACACAGCCTATTGTCAAGCGCGAGGAGACCATCGTTACCCCTGATGGTAGGACCATTAAGCGCCTGTACCTCAACACTATCGATACCACCGTTAAGCTGGAGCTCCCTTACGTTATGAGCTTCAGAGACATGGTTACCCCAGCAGATTTCCAGCTCAAGCCAGTTGTTCGTGTGTACAATGCGGACGGCACCGAGCTTGCTAACATGCCAGATCAGACCTATTCCATCACTTACGACAAACCTTGGCTCATGAAGCAGGTTGCAGGTGAAGAAACCAACGACCAGCTCCTGTACGGTGGTATTAACGCCCCAGGTGATTCGTCCGCGCTTTCCAACGATAAAACTGCAGACGTCATCTTCAGCTTTAGGCTTTACCAGTACTATCGTGCTTATCGCTCCATCATCATCACCGATACCCTTCCTACGTACGTAAATGCAGCAGGTCAAACCGTTACCGCTCACTTTGACCCAGCTAAGAACCCTAACTGGACACTCGGCCCAGATGGACGTACCGTAACCCTCAAATTTGATATTCCTGCAGGAATCACTATTCTTAACGACTACATCAGAGATAACCTTCCTGCATATTCCCAGCTCAAGCTTTCCTTCCCGGGCGCTCGCTACCTCGATGGCACTAATCGCGTGATCTTCAACAACACTGCAACACTTCAGGGCATCCCTTACAACCCAAGTGCAGCAGAAGAGACTGTTGGCCAAGTCCCAGGCAACGAGCACAACTTTGATGACGACTCTAAGCAGTTCCGTCTTGCTGGTAATGATTTCAGCGGTAACGGCATGCTTAGCAAGCGCGGTCCCGTTACCATCCAGTACGACAAGAACGGTCTTGCTGTTAAGAAGCTTGACTACACCATTAAGTTGGTCAACAAGCTGGACACCCCACTCACCGACATCGAGTTCATCGAGGACGTTGCTAACACCGACAACCGTCTCTTTATGACCGCACTGACCGGCAATCTTGTTGCAGTTGGTCAGCGAGTTGGACTCTCCATGGACCAGATTGAGGTCCGTGGCTACAAGGCAGACGGCAGCTATGACATCATTCCTACCAGGAAGAACGGTGCAAACTGGCTTTACCGTGCTGACATGAACTCGGCAAGCCAGCAGCAGCTGCAGTCCTATCTGGACCAGATCAACCAGGGTACACTTGATCCATCCAATGCTTCCGCTGTGTCTCCTCAGTACAGGAAGATTGGTATTTACTTCAAGAACGTAACCCTGCAGCCAACCAGCAACATTGATTTCAACATCCAGATGATGTTCATGAATCCATTTGGCGAGGTCTACAGCGATAGGCCAATTACCAACATCATCAAGGTCAATGCCAACAAAGTTAATACCGACGGCACCAAGACCCCAATGAACTTCTCCGCAAATTGGGATACTCGCTTTACTCCATTTAGCGAGAAGGTCTGGCTGTCCAAGTCCTCTTGGTACCAGCGCGTTGGTATGCCAAACGAGCGCTTCAGTGCTCGCTTTGGCTTTGCACTGTCAGAGCTTTCACCTGCTCGTTATTTGAAGAATCCAACCTTCGTTGATCTTCTCCCTGCAGGCGTTTCTTATGACGCGAACACCTCGGTTTCACCAATTGCTGACTCGCTGCAGCCTGAGAAGGTTGAGTACATCAGGAACTACAACGAGACCGGTCGCAATGCAATCAAGATTACCCTTCCATCTGGATACGTGTATCAGTATGGAACCATGGGTTATGAGATTAGGAACCTGGTAATCAACGACGACATCATTCCTTCTAAGGCCGAGAATGACGTTCTGAACAACAATAATGACGTCTACTTCTACGCCACAAACTGGACTCACGGCACACCAGATGACTTCTCTGGTATGTATAACGCCAGTAACTTTGTTCGGGATAATCTTGACATCAATATGAATGGTGTCACTGACGAGACTATTCTGAAGGCAACTGCAAAGGTTCTTGGCAACAACGTTGAGAGTATCCAGTCTGATAAACACATCCGTAGTCTTGAGCCAAATATTGCTGGCGGCGGTACATTCTACGGTAGGGCATTTACCTCGGCTACTATCATGACTGACTTTGCTGGCGTCACTGATACCAGCGGACTCTTCCAGTATCGTCTGAGCATTCGTAACTACTACAACACGCCAATGAATAAGATTCTTATGTACGACGTGTTGCCATATGTGGGCGACGGCAGAAACTCTGCTTTCAGCAATACACTTCAGGGTCCTATTGATCTGAGGATTGGTTCAACTGATGTCAGCTCCCAGTACGAGATTTACTATCGCACCGATGAACACCCAGCTCAGAACGATATCAACGAGATTAACAGCCCAGAATGGACTAAGACTCCAGCTGACTACACCAAGGTAACGGCAATCAAGATTGTTGGTAAGGATGGCACTATTCTGCCTCCATACACCGTTCTGTCTGCTGTTCTTACCATGAAGGCACCACTGTATGATCCAAACCTCTCCGAGGCTCTTGCATACAACGACATGAGCGTTATCTACAACAACGAAGCTGCTATGCGTCGTACCGAGAAGGTCGCAAACCAGCTTGTTGATATCATGGATGTCAAGGTAGAGAAGAAGTGGCTTGACGCTGACGGCAACGCAATTGCTCAGCCAGATGCTACCTCCATTACCGTAAAGCTTCTTGCCGACGGCGTTGATACTGGTAAGACACTTGACCTTACCGCGGCTAATAACTGGACTGCTTCGTTCACACACCTTCGTAAGTACACCGTTGAAACTCACAACGATGGTACCAGCACAAAGACTCCTATCGTCTACACTCTTGAAGAGGTAGGCACAGACGCTAATGGCATGGTCACTTACAATGGTAAGAAGTACAAGGTAACTGCTACTTCTGGTCAGGCAGACGAGAATTCACCAAACGATTCCGTTGCACTGAGTGTTACCAACCAGCTGCAGCAGGAGAAGGTCTCCGTCTCTGGCAAGAAGCTCTGGGACGACTCTAACAACAACGACGGTAAGCGTCCAGCTTCCATTGTTGTCAGGCTTCTTGCAGATGGTGTTGAGGTTCAGCACAAGACTGTTACCGCTGCAGATAACTGGGAGTACACCTTCTCTGACCTGCCTAAGTTCAGTGGCAACACAGAGATTACCTACACCGTTTCTGAGGACGCTGTACCTGACTACACCACAAGCATCAATGGCTTTGAGATTACAAACCAGCATGCTCCTGAGGCTTTGAGTATCCCAGTTAAGAAGGTCTGGGTTGACGACAATAATGCTCAGGGTCTACGCCCTGCTAGTGTTCACGTCAGGCTCTATGCAGACGGCACTCAGGTTGACGAGTTTGACCTGAACGCAGGTAACAACTGGTCTCACATCTTCAACGGCCTGCCTCGTTACACTGCTGGTCGCGAGATTGAGTACACCGTCAAGGAAGACCCAATTGCTCACTACACCACTTCCTACTCTGGTTCTTCAGCTACTGAGCTTACAGTTACCAACACCATTGAAGGTAAGGTTTCTGTTCCAGTAACAAAGAAGTGGATTGGAGCACCTGCTGCCAGCGTAACTATTCACCTGCTTGCTGACGGCGTTGAGGTTCAGAGCGCTACTCTGACTGCTGCAGACAACTGGCAGCATACGTTCAGCAACCTTAACCAGTACAACAATGGTGCTCTGATCAACTACACCATTACTGAGGATGCAGTTGACGGCTACACCACGCAGATTACTGGCGACGCTACTAACTATGTAGTAACCAACACCAACATGAAGACTCGCGATATTCCGGTCACCAAGGTTTGGGAGAACCAGGAAGGCAACTCTGCTGAGATTGTTCTGTATCGTGATGGTGTCGAGGTTGATAGGGTAACCATCACCAAGGCTGACGACTGGAAGCACACCTTCAGCAACCTTGAGTTCTACGACAAGACTGATGGTCACGAGTACGCATACACCATCTCCGAGACTCCTATTTCTGGCTACACAACCCAGATCACAGGTAATCAGAACGACGGTTTCACAGTGACCAACACTGCTCCTGTTGTTCCTCCAACTACGCCACCTACTACTCCAGAGCCTAAGAAGCCAGGTCTTCCTTACACTGGAGACGCCTCAGGTATTGCTTCAATCGTTGGAGCTGCAGCTCTGTCTCTGAGTGGTCTTGGTATTGCTCTTAGAAGGAAGAACAGCTAATAGCTAGGCTTTTCGAACTCGCTGATAGCTGACTAAAAACAGGCTCCTGGTAAAACCAGGAGCCTGTTTTGCGTGGCGTGTGTAAGGCCGCCAAAGCAACCAAGCTGCCAAAGTCACCGTATGTGCGGCGCAGAACTATCCCGTCGTATGTCTATCCTGGTGTTTTGTAGAGTTCCCACTTCCGCTTTAGTGCCAAGTGGTAAAAAATGCGTTTAGTTGGGGGTTACATTTTTCTGCATACGCATTTGCCCAGGAAAAACTTTTAACTATGGTAAAAATTGCGTTTAGTTGGGCTTCAAATAACGAAATTTCAATTTTCATCCCCAACTAAACGGCTTTTTTACCTTTTTGGGCACTAAAATCAGTACCCTAAAATTGCGCTATTCACGATTATGAATAAACAGACTCCATTATGCAGGAATCAAATTACCCTAACGATTTTGACGGCTCTGCCAACGTCAAGTTATCTTCATCCGCCGAAAACTTAGTGTGCAGCAAAGAATTATCCAGCAACACGATATAATTTTAAGGTAGTTCCTAGTTATTTCCTGTACTGCAAAACGTGGAGGTAAAAGGTATATGAGAAGCATTTTTGAGGATCGACAGGTATCAATTAAGTGCGACGATAAATATTCTTATACCGTTACAAAAGATGGTCTGGCTTATGTTCCAGGTAATGGAAAGCCAGAGGTCAAGGTTTTGTTTTCAGAGGTCGGTTCAACCTTCTTACTGAATTATTGCAGCTCAAACGGTCCTTACGAGATTACCTTTAAGGATAACGACGGACATAACCTTGCTAGCATTGACACAGATCTCAAGTATCGTGGTTTTGGCCATAATATTCTTGATACCAAGGCTATCATCCTTGCTTTTGCAGCTAACAAGCTTACTACTGAGTTCCCCAATAACCTTGATACGTTAAACACTAAGCTCGGATTTAGCCTCAAAGAGAAAAAGATCACTATCGCAAACGGTGTGATATCCGGTGCAAAGCATCAGGTCAAGCTTTCCGACATTCGTCGAGTTCAGTGTGTTGCTGGTGGCGCACTCAACAATCTCTTTGTCTTCACTAAAGAAAAAGGTGGTTTCTTTGATAGGGCAGACATTGTAGTTCCCGTCAACGAGCTCACAGTTCCTATTCTTGAAGCAGCAATGAGAAGAAATACTGGTCACGGTATCGATTTCAGTAGGGGCAATGGCTTCGACCAGCCAAACAGCAACTTCATTATTATTCGTTATTTGGGCTCTAGCTTCTTCGAGACCGCCCCTGGCGTTTTCAAAGAGGATTGGCAGAAGGACGCTTACGAGTTTGTTAAGTCCTTTGGTTATGATCTTCAAACCATGCTAGGGGAGTAACTCCTGGCGAGAAAAACGTCTTGTCCAAGAAAACAGCCGCCCTCTTGTGAAGGCGGCTGTTTTTGTGTGCGAGAAGATCGCTCTAGCAGTTGAATCTTACTTCTGCTTGCGAGCCCTTAGTGCAAAGCCTAGAGCGGTGATACTAGAAGCAACCATGCCAACAGAAGCAATTATAAGCTCAGCGACATCGCCGGTGTCTGGCAGAACGCGCTTCTTCTTAGTCTTAGAAGGCTTGTGTGGATCAGGGCTAGGAGTTGGCTCAGGATCTGGTGTTGGCTGAGGCTCAGGCTCTGGATAGTCGTTTGTGAATACCAGAGGAGGCGTGCTTCTGCACTCGCACTGATCAATCTCTGTTACGGTTCCATCTTCAGCGGTCTTAGTAATGTGGTAGGTGAAATCAAGCTCACCATCATCATTCTTAAAGACGGTGTAGGTGAGGGTGTAGACGGACTTGTCGTAAGTAACCCTCTGGTTAGTGCCGGTAACCTCTTTGATGGTGTAAACATAGGTGCCAGGCTGCGCAAAGACTAGCTGACCGAAGTTATTATTGCCAGAAACATCAACAGAAGTCTCAACGCTATCTGTTGTTGCGTTGTTTGGCATTGGGTAGGAAGGATCGTTGCGGGTGAGCGTGAACTTGAAGACATCCTGAGTTGTTGCAGTGCGAGGGTTGCCGCCGTTGTCGTCGGGGAGAACTGATGGATAGTCGGTTGGAGCATCTGGTGCGTTACCAGTAACAACCTTCTGTACAACTGGATAGTCCCTGGCTGGCAGTGGATCAGGATAGACGTTAGTAAAGACGGCACCTGTTGCATCGTTATACTCGCCAAGGTCAACGGTAGTAACGTTTCCGTCCTCGTCAGTCTTGGTCATAGTACGTGTTGCCTCAAGCTGGCCAGTACCGTCGTCAGCAACGTTATAGGTAACGGTGTAGACGCTCTGATCGTACTGGATGTTCTGGGTGCCGGTAACCTCTTTGATGGTGTACACGTAGGTGCCAGGCTGAGTGAACGTAATGTTGCGGAATACAGCGTCGCCACCGAGAAGCCTGCGTGTACGAGCAGTATTGCCGGTAGATCCCTCAGGCATGGGGCTGGATGGATCAAGGCGTGTCATCTCAAAGATAAAGACGTTAGGAGCGTCGCCCTCGTCTTCAGAGCCGTTCGCCAGGAAGTTGTTGATCAGGCTCTCGGCAAAGCTGCCGCTTGCAGTGTCGTCGGCGCTTGTCGCGCTTGCAGTGCTTGTGGCGCCTGCTGCGCTAACGTTACTTGAGCTCAGGTAAGAATTAACCAGAGACGCAGGTGAAGGCCCTCCAGGTATAGGAACAACTGGGTAATCGCCTTCGACAATCTTGGTAACGGATGGCGTCACAATGGTAGGCCTGACATTGTAGACATTTACCAGCGACTGAGTGGTGGTGTACTGCTCAACGCCAGAAATACTACTTCTAGTTGAAACGTAGGAATTAGGAACGTTTTCGGTGATGGTGTACGAAACAGTATCAGCAGCAGTATTGTCTACGTACTTACGAAGGCCCTTGTAGACGATGGTGTAGGTGTTATCGCCATTATCGGTAACCTCAGGCGCAATGGTGTGGGTATCAAGGTGCTTATCGTTAGAGAGAACCAGATTGTTAGCACCAAAGTCAGTTGTGGATGGACGCTTACCAGCTGCATTGTTGTTATCGTCCCAGACCTTATTGATCTTGAGGTCAATGCCTGCATAGCTCAGAGCGTGAGTAGAGAGGGTACGAGTGGAGTGGTTACCAGCAATGTCGTAGTCAAGAACGCTACTGAATACACTGCGCTTACCGTCGTAGGAAGCATCTACGTTATCGGCAACCTTGTACGTAACGTCAGCAAAGCCGCCGCTATTTGCGTCAAGTGCCTGAGTTGAAGTAAACAGCACCATGTCAGCCTCAGCAGGATTGGTGACTACGGTGTAGTCGCCAGGCTGTGGAGCATGGTTTGCAGTGTAGGTAACACCAGGGTTCAGCTTGATGTACTGGTAAGAGAAGTTGGAAGAAGAACTTACGCCTTCAAGTGTAAGAGGAAGCTGAGTTGCACCTTCTGGATTGATGCCAGCACCGCGGTCTGCAGACTTGGAGAGCAAAGGAACAAATAGCTGCGTGGTATTTGCAGTGTTACCGGTGTTATTGCGGACAGCAATGTGAACAGTTGCGGTGTCTCCACGCTGCATAACAGGGGTGGTTGCGCCTGGATTAGCGGAGTCGTAGGTGTAGTCAGTAACGGTTCCAGAGATAACGTCCTTTACAGAAAGGGTAGATGCAGCGGCAATTGCAGATGCCTGTGCAATGTTGATACCAGGGCGCTCGGAGAGAGAAACCATGGTCTCGCCAGAGTTGACGCTGTTGCCAAACAGGCTGGTGTACTGGGAAGTGTTCCAGTTGCTGCGGTCCCAGTGCTCAGACTTAATTTGAGCACCAATCTCCTTGAAGTCTTTGGTGGTAATGCCAACAAAGTCATTGATGTGATAGATGCCCTTGCCTGCAAGATCAGTGGTGTGGACATCCATGCTCAGAGTCATGTTCTTGCTGGTAAAGTCTGGCTGATACTGGCCGCGAGTCTCGTCGCCAACATCAATGGTGTACTTCCAAACCTTAACAGCTACGCCGTCCTTATCGTACGTTCCTACAAACTCAGGAGCACTGAGCGTGCCGTTAGAAACGGTGAGGTTGCTGTAAGTGAAGCCCTCAGGCATGATGACGTAGAGCACTGGCTCCTGAAGAGGGTTCCAGTCCCAGTTTGCGTCGTCGATGCGACCAGAAATCTTGAAGGTCTCGCCGCCGTTAATCTGGGTCTTATCGATGCTACCAACGCCGTTAAGAACCTTAGGTGCGCCGGACTTAGCGGTCAGCGTAACGCCTGCGTCAGGAGTGGTACCGGTGTCGTAGAGCTTGACGTTAGTGACAACGTCGGCGTTAGTGCCCTTCTTCCAAGAGCCGTAAACGCCGTTGGAGATGTAGCTCCAGCCATAGTACTCGTCAGTGACATGCTTGTTGTTTGGATTCCATGTATCGAGAAGATCGCTCATTGGTCTAATGCCATCGTATCCGCCAAGAATTGGACCAAGGTCAACCTTGATGGAAGTGATGGAGGTATTGATATCAAGGCCAAGGGCAGTGTTGGTGATGAGTGCGGAGACGCCAGAGGTACGCAGAATGCTTGGATCAGCAGTTCCGCTCGTGCCGTCTGATGCGGTCCAGTGGATTGGACCATAGGTCATACCAGCCTTGTAAGGGATGGTGACGCCACGGATGATAGCGGTCTGGTTCTGATCGATGGTCATCTCGAGCGTCTTTGGAGCGGTGTCTGAGGAGAGCTCGTTCTTGATGAGGTAGGTGCCAAGACGAACGTTGTAGGTATCGTTTTTCTTGTATGCCCAGTTAGGAGCTGTATCGACAAGAGCGTGTGTGGTAAGACGCTCTGGGTTAAGACCGTCAATTACGGTAACCGTAAGAGTAGAAGAAGCGTTTGCGGAGGTACGGTTGACGTTTGGAGTGTCATTCCAAACGGACATAGTGAGGTTCTTAATGGTGACGTTAAAGGTTGAGTTGTTAGGTCTGGTGCTTGATGCAGGAACCTTAATCTGTGGCTTAAAGGTTGGGGTACCTGCGTAAGAGCCTGGCTCATTCCACTCAACTGTTGCGGTCTTATTAGTGCCATCATCGGTAGTAGAGACGATGGTACCTGGGGTGTTGTAGAGGCTGGTTTCGTTGACACCAACAAGCTCCATATCGCTTGGGTAGACAACCTGAACCGTAGTCTTGCTGTTTGCCTCGGTGAGTACCTTAGAGCCTGTGGTAGAAACCTGCAGAGTAGAGGTAGTGCCACCCTTAGAGAGAACCTCGGTGGACTGATCAGCCCAGAAACCATAGGTCATGGCGTCAGCTGCAGTAACAGATGAGGTATGTGGATCAATGTTTTGTGTTGCAGCGGTGCTCAAGCTAACACGAATTGCATTTGCGATAACCTGACTTGCGCTCTGGTTCTCAACAGCGTCATCAAGCTTGAACTGAATCTCTCCCCTGGAAGAGACCTGGGTAAGGCCGTTATTGGTCATGTAGACCAAATCACCACTGCGGTTCTTCTCGGAACTTGCGCCAGGATAGCCGTAAGGAAGGGTTCCCGTTCCCGTAGGTGTGGTAACCAGGTTAGAGAAGCTGGTGTTTGAGATGCCACCAACGGTAAACGTTGCACCTGGAAGGCCTGTGACATAGAGTCCATCTCCAAACCTCACGTTGAGGTACGTTGGGGAGAACTGCAACGATGCAGGGATTGTGTAGCCAACATTCAAGGCGTAGGTGACTCCCGCCTTAAGAGCAGGAGTTTGACCTGCAAGAAGGTCAGCAACTTGGGCGTGAGTTGACGCATCTTCAATGCTCAGAGCATTGATTTGAAGACCTGTAGTGTCTTCTGCGTAAGCCACGCTAAGGTTGGGCAGCAATGCTGCGACGAATGCAACGGCAGCTAAAAGCAACCCCGCTACAATCCTTGCCTTACTTTTCATAGCACATCCTAACTAGAGCGATACAGAACCAATCACTTTCTTTCTTACTTATTCTTACGACGCTTAGTAATGCCAAGTGAAGTCATTACAGCGGTCATACTAGCGAGAAGTGCAGCAAGAGGTGCTGCAGCAGAAGCATCTCCGGTGTATGGAGTCTTCTGCTTCTTTTTCTTAGATGGCTTAGTTGGAGTAGAAGGAGTCTCTGGAGTCTCATCTTCTGCAACAGTAATGGTTAGCTGGATTGTGTCGTTATCAGTTGCAACGGCGTCCTTACCATCTGGCCACTGAACACCATTCCAGGTGAACGAGAAGACCTTGCGGTTGCCAGCTGCGGAATCAGCAATAGCGCTGAAGGAGCCGGTAACGGTGCCGACAGCGGTGAGCTGGGTGCCTGCAGCAACATTGGAGTCAATGGTGACGCCAGGAATGGTGAGCTTCATCCAGCCATCGTTTGCACTTGCCTCATCAACAATGCGCTCGAGGTCAGAGTACGTTCTAATGGAGGAAGGATCGCTGAGTTCAAAGGTGACGGTAACCGTACGACCGTTGACCTGAACATCGCTGACCTTAAAGCCGCTGCCAAAGTTGGAAGCCTGGATGGTGTTGGCATCAAGGTTGCTTGGAAGTGTCATTCCCTCAGGAACAGTCAGAGTTGCTGTGAACTTGAACTTCAGGTTGCTCAGCGTAATGGTGTCATGGTTGGTATTAGGGTAGGCGCGCTCAATGTTGTTCATCTGCTCCTGGATAGAGGAAGCAAGAATTGAACCGGTGAGGTTAAAGGTAGAACCTGCCTTCATAGTGATGACCTGGTCATGCTCGGTATTCTCGTCAGCAAGCATATCTGCAGGAAGGTTCATCTCAATTGGGTTGTTCACAATCAGAGTCTGCTGAATGCCGGTACCACGAGGGTCTCTGCTCGCAGCAATCTGAACGCCGTTCCAAGAAAGTTCGAACTTCTTGGTGACGTTGGTGACGGTGTTCTTTGCAAAAGACTCAAAGGTGCCAGTAAGAGTACCTGTAGCGGTGAGCTCCTGACCATTGGTAACCTGAGTTGGGTCAAGTGTGAGACCATCAACAGTTACAGTAAGAGGTCTTGCAATCTCTGTGGTAGCTGCGTCGTCTTTGCCAACTGTCTCGACAGCGTCTTTGAGCTGCTTGTAGTTGGTGTAAGTGCCCTTAAGCTTCAGGGTAACGGTAACTTCCTGACCGTTGACGGAAACGTTTGTAACCTCAAAGAGATCACCAAGGCCAGAAGTAGTTACTGTTGGATTAGCTGGGACAACAACGCCGGCAGGAAGCGTGAGCTTTGCAGTAAAGGTAGAAGTGGTGCCAGAAAGCGTAATCTTGGTTAGGTCGTCGAGGCCGCCAGCAATGCCGTTCTCAAAAGCGCTCATCTGATTAATGACGGAAGTAGCGTCAATAGCGCCTGTAAGACTGAAGCTCTTATCGTTAGAAACTTCCTTGATCTGAGTGGTGTTGCTCTGAGAGTCACTCCACATATCAGCAGGAAGATCGCTAGTAAGCTCTACTCTCTGGATGGAAGGATCTTCCTTCCACTTGAGGTAATAGGTGACATCATTGGTAAGCGTTGCGCCACCGTTGATGGTTGCAGGGGAGTTACCTGCAACGTCGGTGAACCAGTAGTGGTAGTTGTGACCAATAACAATGCCAAAGAAGGTCATTGGATCATCCGCGTTGTCCAGAATGTGGTTCTCAAAAGTTGCAATATTTGTGTAGGCAGTATTGGTGTTAGAGCTGGTAGGACTTGCAATTCCAGCAGTTGTAGCGCTTAGAGTGTTGCCGCTAAGGTTTTGAAGCAGTGCATTGATATTGGTCTGCTCAGCAACAGTTGGGTGAGTCTTGATAGTTGCAACTTCTCCGCCGTTTGCATCGGTGGTGATGTCAAAGACATTTGGATTCTGCTTAAAGACGCTGTTTGCCGAGAAAGTACCACCATTTGCCGAGAAGGACACGGTAAGGTGCTGCTCTTCCCACTCTGCATACAGATCAACAGTATCAGTACCTGCAGGAACAGCAAGGCTGGAATTAGCCGCTACCTCATCGCCAGCGCCGTTTGCCTGAGTGGTCCAGCGCTTGAAGGTTTTACCTGCAATGTTGAAGTTGCTGTCGCGATTGTTAACGTCAGTGTTAGAAAGAACGTTAACGGTGCGACCAGCGTTTGTAGCAACGCGTTCAATAACGGTAACGCCGTTGCCGTTGTGATACCTGACATAGAGCCAAGCAGTGTTGGCCTTCCAATGTGGATAGACTGTCATGTCAGAGGTGACCTGGGTATCAGCGGTGAACTGGTGCTCGGTACCAGCAGCGTCGGTGTAGTACCAGCCGTCAAACTCCTGACCACTTGCATAAGGATCTGCAGGTAGGGTAGTGGAGCCTTCTGCTACAGAAGAAGCAGTTGCAAGAGAGTTACCGCGCATAGCAAGAGCAGTCTTGTTAGCAGTAGTGCCGTCAGCAAATGTTGGGTTGACGCCGGTAACACCTGGAGTATTGAGGTCAAAAGTAACGGTTGCAGCAGGTGCCCAAACGTGCTTCTGGCCATCGCTTGAAGCGTTAGCAACTGGGTAGGTATAGGTTGCTCCGTTAGCATTAATGAGGCTCAGAGAGTTAGTTGATGGGTCAGCAAGGGTAAAGAGCGAGAGAACCTCATTGCCGTTAGCTGCACCGTTTGTAGGGATAGTGCTACCAAAGCCACTGTTGTAACTTGGTGCGTATTTGAGCAAGTAAGAGCCGCCAACAACGTTGTAGTTCTGACGAGTCTGGCCAGCACCGTTATCAGAGTTCTTGGTAGCAGGGGTTTCTACCAGGCTGTTTCCGGTGAATTGGATGGAACCGTTGGTCTGGGCTCCAAAGAGGGCGCCAGAGTTACGACCATCTCCCTTAATCGTGGAGTTGTTAATGATGACGTCACCAGTGTTGACGTTAAGGCCGCCAGTTCCACCGTTAGTGAAGTTAAGGGTTGAGTTAGTAACGTTTACTGTTCCACCAGCTACACCAACAGAAATGCCAGAAGTTGAGCCAGCATTAGCATTAATGGTGGAGTTAACAATATTGGAAGTTCCCTGGATGGTCATGCCCGTAGCGCCGTACCATGAAGGGTTAATGGTTAGGGTGGAGTCATTCATGTTGAGCTGGTTGACGTAGAAAGTCTGACCAAAGCCTTCAACGGTAAGGTCTGTGTTCCTAAGGTTGAGGTTGCGAGCGTCATTCCAGGTACGAGCCTGTGAAGTTACTTTGATAGTAGCGTTTTCAAAGGTGACACCAGACTCAAAGAAGTTTGTATTGCTCTTATCGTCTGCGGTGATGGTAACGCTGTTCTTGTTGGTGCTGCCGCTAACGGTTCCGCCAAGAGAAATACCGCGCGAGCCGCTTGCACCTGCGTTGTTCCTGAAGACATAAGTACCATCGGTGATGGTAGACCCATCCTGTGCGGTTAGTGCTGTCTTGAAGCCAGACATGGTAAGGGTGCCCGTACCGGTCAGCGTTGAGCCAGGTGAAAGAACCAGACCGTCAATGCTGTTTCCAGTGCCAGTAAGCGTTGCGCCCTCAGATTCAATCTTGAGTGTAAGACCAGAAGGAATGGTAACCGTAGAGGTCAGATCAAGGTTGCCTTTAAGATGAATGGTGTAGATTGAAGAAGTTTCTCCCCACAGCTCCAGTGCTTTCTGAAGAGATTTAACAGGATCGGAGCTGGAGCCCTCGTTAGTATCGCTACCGTTGGTTCCGTCTACCCAGAGCTCAGTTGAGATGTAAGAAAGGCTTCTTGTAACACGGCGAGAAGATCTATCTGCAGGAGCAGTAGTCTGCTCAGAGGTCTGCTGGTTGGAAGTAGACTCTGCGGTAGTGGTAGCCTCAGTAGAGCTCTCTGCAGTTGCCTCCGAAGTTGAGGCAGTTGCATCACTTGTTTGAGTTGCTGCAACTTCTTGCGTCTGAGCTACTTCTTGAGTACTAGCAATTTCTGCTAACGCTGAAGAAGGGACCAAAGAGAGCGCGAGTACCAAAGACATAGCTGTCTTTGCCCCTTTGCTTGCAAAGTTCTTGTTTTTTCTTTCCATACCTACCCCTAACAAATAGTGAATACCCCAACAAAATTTGAAATTAAATCTTGCGCTGAAAGTGATGCATCACGATAAGCACGATAGAGATAAATGACACATATTCAGAGCATTTTTCGTATAGATAATTATCTATTATTTTGATAAAAATTGTTAGTTCAACCAGCGATTTTTATAGTTTGAACACATTTCAAAAAACGTCTTCATCTCATGTTATATAAATAATTTAATCAAAATATTTGGTACGCTGAAAAATGGCATTTAAATTGCTCTATTTTTAACGATTTTCTCGACATTTGTCATAAACGTGCAACGGATAAAAATTGCAATAGAAATGTATTAAATTTTAAGACAAATGTGAGTTATGCGAAAACTGAATAGTGGAAGCTGGATGGTTAACAATTTCATGAAATTTGAGCTTCAAAATTCTCAAGCAAGAGAGGCTGTGTACACTAAGAAAAAGACAGTTAAGAGGATGCACAATCTGCGCAAATAATGCGTGAGAGATACGTTTGAATGTGTTGAGCGGGGAGTTATGGACTCAAAAATTATCGATGACGCTTTGGACTTTGTAAAAGAGGTCTTCTCCACAGATTTTAGTGGCCACGATTACTTCCACACGTTGCGTGTGTACAAAATGGCTGTAAGAATTGCGCAGGAGGAAGGAGCAAATCAAGAGATTGTTGCCCTTGCTGCGCTTTTGCACGATGTTGATGACATCAAGCTTTCTCCAGAGACGCATGAGCATAAGGATAGGGCCGTTGGTTTTCTGCGCCAGCATGCTGTCGACGAGGCCACTATCCAGGCAATTTGTACCGCAATCGATGAGGTTTCTTTCTCGGGAACAGACTCGGTAGTTCCTTCAACGCTTGAGGGTATGTGTGTTCAAGATGCAGATCGCCTGGACGCGCTTGGTGCTGTTGGCATCGCACGCACCTTTGCTTATGGCGGAAGTCACGGTCGTGGTATGTACGATCCGGACGAACCACCAACTCTCAACATGAGCAGCGAGGAGTATCACTCACACAAATCAACGTCGCTCAACCACTTCTACGAAAAACTCTTTTTACTGACAGACATGATGAATACGCGCAGTGGTAAAGAGCTAGGAAAAGCTCGCGAGAAGTACATGCGTGAGTATGTTGATCAGTTCTTAGATGAGTGGAACGGTAAACGTTAAGATATAGTTATTAGCTATATGAATTAGTTAAGTATTTGTATTTCACAAGTGAAGTTTTGATTGTCATACTGGTTTCTCGTAAGCAGTTCTAAGGGGCTATGATGGCAATCAAAAATGATAAAACTACTCCACATCGCTTTGATGTTGTTGGCAGCTTTCTTCGTCCAGAAAAACTTAAGCAGGCTCGTATTCAGTTTGAAAAAGGTCAGATTGATGCACATGAGCTCAAGCAAGTAGAGGACAAAGCTATTACAGAGCTTATCCAAAAGGAGAAACAGGCAGGCCTTAAAGTCATTACTGACGGTGAGTTTAGACGTGCAACCTGGCACCTTGATTTTATGTGGGCATTCGAAGGTATAGGCCATGTGCCAACTAATACGGGACTTCCTTTCCACGATGAGACTGCAGAGATTGACGACACCTTCCTCGTAGGAAAAGTGGAGCTCACCAAAGAGCATCCCTTTATAGAGCACTTCCGCTTTGTTCAGCAGTTTGAGGACGAGACAACCGTTGCCAAGCTTACTATTCCTGCACCTGCACAGTTTATTGAGCAGTTCATTATGCCCATGAACCGCGAGCAGACTAACAAGTACTATGCCAACGACCAGGAACTTCTTGAAGATATTGTTGCTGGCTACGAAGCGTTTATTAAGCAGGTATATGCTGCAGGCTGTCGTAATCTTCAGCTGGATGACTGCTCATGGGGCGTGCTGGTTGACCCTCGTGCAGAGCTTTTCTTTGGCGCTGACCAGGAGGGTCTTAAGAAGATTAAGGCACTACTCTTGGAGATTAATAACCGCGTTCTTGATGCTGCTCCAGCTGACTTGACTATTAACACGCACGTTTGTCGTGGCAACTTCCATAGTACCTGGGCTTGCGAGGGCGGCTATGACGATGTGGCCGATGCTCTTCTTGCTCAAGAGCACGTAAACGCTTTCTTCTTAGAATTTGATGATCATCGCTCCGGTGGCTTTGAGCCCCTGGTTTCTGTTCCAGCTGGTAAAAAGGTTGTGCTTGGTCTGATCACCACCAAGCACGCCCAGCTGGAAGAGAAAGCCAAGGTTATTGAGCGTATTCATGAGGCAGCTCAGTACGTACCTCTGGAGAACCTCTGCCTTTCTCCCCAGTGCGGCTTTGCAAGCTGCGAGATTGGTAACAAGCTCACCGAAGATGAGCAGTGGGCAAAGATTGCGCTGGTAAAAGAAATTGCCGAAGAGGTTTGGGACTAAACATCAGTTGGTAACGGTTTGTCTACGACTTACATGCCGTTTACCGAAGAGTTTCTGACCATGCGTTCTTCTCGACTCCTGTCCACTAAAATGGACAGGAGTTTTTTATTGGAGCTAGACTTCGGAGGCAGTATGCCAAGCGAGAAGACCCGCTGCTTGCATCTCATTCAGATTTTTGAAGAAGAAACTGATGATGACCATGGTTTAAGTACTCCTCAGCTTATTGAAAAGCTGGCAGAGCGTGGGCTAAGCGTGGAACGTAAAACGCTTTACGACGACATTAAATCGCTGCAGAATTTTGGTTACGACATTCAGTCTTACCAGCGCCATCCTGTTGAATACGGCCTGGCAACCAGGAAGTTTCAGGCTGAAGAGCTCATGTTGATGGCAGATGCTGTGCAGTCGTCAAAGTTTTTGACAGAACGTAAAGCAAATAATCTGGTGAGTCTTATCGGTGAGCTGGGTGGAAAGTCTACCTCCGACACGCTGAAGAAGCGTATCCATGTTGAGGGTCGTATTAAGTCGCAAAATGAGTCTGTGTTTTATGCTCTTAATGCTATTCAAACGGCTCTTTTGCAGAAGAAAAAGGTCTCGTTTAAGTATCGCAAGAAAGGCTTTAAAGATAAGGTTATTGAAGAGCTTCCCGTAAGAGAAGAAACACCTGTTCAGCTTACGTATATTGATGATTTTTACTATCTTATTGTGTGGAACGATAAGCATCAAAACTTTGTCAATTATCGCGTGGACCGCATGTTTAGACTTGAGGTCTCTGATGCTGACGCCACGGTTAACGAGCAGATCAAGCAGTTTGATATAGACAAGTATCAAGAGCGCGTCTTTGGCATGTACTCGGGCGAGGTTGTTGAGGTCACACTTCGTGTTAATGAGTGCGTGATGTGCTCGGTGTATGACCGCTTTGGCAAAAACATTATTTTGAACAATCCTAGTTCTGATGGAACTACAGCTGACGTACATGTTTCTGTAATGGAAGCTCCAACATTTTACGGCTGGCTTGCAACCTTTGGAACAGATATAGAGTTAGTAGCTCCAAAGAAGACCAGACAGAAATATCAAGAGTATCTGAGCGGGATTCTTCAGAGCTACCAATCACAGAAAGGGACTAGCTAAACGGCGAAGACGGGCTAAAACGGACGGGCTAAACCGGACAGTTCACGAGTACCAATTAGCGAGCATCAATGACGTAAAGGCCTGCTTTAACTAGAAGATGACCATGGTGATCACTGAGTTGCGTAATCTTGCAGGTAACAATGTTTTGATGTCCATAGAAGAGCAAAGTACTCCAGAGAGAATTGCTTTCTCTAGGAACAAAGCCCAGCTTGTGGTCATTAGAGTACAGAGCAAGTGCCTCTGGGTCGTAAGGGTTATCGCGTTCAGGAACAATGATCAAATCTGAGCCAAGTTTAAGCTGATCAAAGATAAGAGGAGCGTCGTAGTAGGGAAGACCAGAAATAACAAAGGAATCAACAAGCTTTGTAGGACTGTACATAAGAGCCTCCTTAGAAGATGTTGAAAATAGAATATGGATTTGTTAAAGAATGAGTGTCCAACAGATTGGACAGTATAAGAAAGCTGTAGGGTAGTAAAAAATTTAAAGGGAGCTTATATGATTACAACTAAGAGATTGTTTCTTATTCCATGGCATGCATCTGATGCCAATGAGCTCTATGAATTGGCAAAAGATCAAGAAATTGGTCCACTTTGTGGATGGGAACCTCACAAAACTTTAGAAGATTCCAAGCAGGTTCTTGCAAACGTGCTGTCCGATAAGTCCTGTTATGCCGTAAAAGACATGAGGACCGGTCATCTAATTGGTTCAATGTCGTTGGATTTTGAAGAAATTCCTGATCCAAAGGATTCCTCAAAGCAGCTGCATCAGGCAGAAATTGGCTATTGGATTGGTCGTCCTTATTGGGGGCAAGGGTTTGCATCTGAGGTTGCTCAAGCTCTTACCGCATATGCATTTGAAGAACATGGTGTTGACCAGGTAATTATTAGATATCTTGAGCGCAATAAAAAGTCTGCTTCAGTGGCTCGTAAGTGTGGCTTCACGGAGATGGGCATTATTACAGACTTTAATAAGTACACAGGTAAAGAAGAGCAGTTTGGTATTTCAATGCTCACAAAAGCGGACTGGGAACGTGTTCAAAAATAGTGGTTCTTCTCACCATGTTGTATGTTGCTTCAAAATGTTATATAAGGCAAACTCGTATATGCAACGACAAAACTACATGTAAAGTAAATGAAACAGTTAGTGGACTAAAGATTCTGCTTGTAAGAAGAGCGAGAGAAGTTTTATATGATGATCAACAAACGCCTCATTACCCTTATTGAGGAGAGTAAAAAATACATTGGCTTGACCGTGCTTTATCAGTGGATTGCACTTCTCGCCAATATTGTATTTATGTACTCTCTGGCAAGAATGATAGAAGCTTTGTTCATGGATTATTTTGTCCTCGAAGAGCAGTTGGTGTTTATTGCATTCTGCCTTATTGCTATTGTGATCAGGTATTTCTGCAAACTTGCTCAGCACAAGACAAGCTTTTACGCAGCAAAAAGGGTTAAAAAGACCCTTCGCGAGAAAATCTATCAGAAACTCTTAGAGTTTGGTCCCTCGTATAAAAATTCATATGCGACCAGTGAGATTGTTCAGCTGGCAGTTGAGGGTGTCGATCAACTTGAGACATATTTTGCGCAGTATCTACCACAGTTCTTCTATGCAGCTTTGGCGCCACTGACACTATTCCTGACGTTGCTTTTTATTAGTCCGGTAGTTGGCATTGTTTTGCTGATATTTGTGCCGCTCATTCCTATGACCATCGTTCTTATCCAGAAGTTTGCAAAGAAGCTTTTGTCCAAGTATTGGGGCCAGTATACGCAGCTTGGCGATACGTTTTTGGAGAACCTGCAGGGTCTGACCACAGCAAAGATTTACAAGGCTGATGGTTTTAAACACAAGCAGATGAACGAGGAAGCCGAGCACTTTAGACGTATTACCATGAAGGTTCTAACCATGCAGCTCAACTCCATCACCGTGATGGACGTGGTTGCATTTGGTGGAAGCGCGCTTGGTACAATTCTTGCAATTCAGCAGGTAAATGACCACCTCCTCTTTATGTGGCAGGGTGTGTTCATCATCTTGATTTCTGCTGAGTTCTTCCTGCCTATGCGTCTTTTGGGCAGTTATTTCCACATTGCCATGAACGGTATGGCAGCGTCGGACAAGATCTTTGACCTGCTTGATATGCCTGTTCGAGAGCAGGGAACCAAGACCGTTCCAGAGTCCAGTGATTTGACGCTGCACAATGTCTCCTTCTCTTACGACGACGAGAAACCCGTCTTGGTGAATGTTTCTTTTGGAATGCGTGCTAACTCTTTGAATGCCCTGGTAGGAGAGTCAGGCTGCGGAAAATCAACAATTGCAGCACTTCTGACCGGAAAACTCCGCTCATATTCTGGCGATGTTCTGTTTGGAAATACCAGTTTGTCAGACATTTCTGACCAGAATTTGCTTCAAAACGTTACGTATATTGGCCATCAAGCACATCTCTTTATGGGAAGCGTTCGCTCTAACCTTGCCATGGGTAATCCAGAGGCAACTGAAGAACAGCTCTGGCACGCCCTTGAACAGGTCAATCTTGCTGAGTTCGTAAAGTCTTTGGGTGGACTTGACGCGCCAGTTGCCGAGAAGGGCTCCAACTTGTCTGGTGGTCAGCGTCAGAGATTAGCACTGGCCAGAGCCCTGCTTCACAATAGCCAGATGTACATCTTTGATGAAGCTACTTCAAATATTGATGTTGAGAGTGAAGACGTTATTATGCAGCAGGTTCATCAGCTTGCTCAGACAAAGATGGTGCTGGTAATTTCTCACCGCTTAGTAAACGTTAAAAATGCTGATCAGATTATTGTTATGCAGCATGGTCGCGTTGTTGGAAGTGGAACGCACCAAGAGTTGCTTGCAACAAATGACGAGTACAAACGAATGACGCAGGCTCAGACTGAGCTTGAGAATTATGTGAAAGGAGTTGAGGCGTAATGAAAACAGAAGTTAAGAACAGCGCCACAACTGCACGTACTTCTCGCCGTAGTGCGCTCACCATTATGTTGAGGCTGGTGGGGCTGGTTCGTCCGCTGGCTGGCTTTATGATACTTGCAATTTTGATGGGCGTTTTGGGTAACCTTGCCGCCACGTTCATCAGCATTTTTGGAGCATATGCGCTGCTCAGCGCTATGGGCTTTGCTTCATCTTCTCCTATGGTGTTGCTTTTTGGCGGCATGCTTTTGTTTGCCCTGGTCCGCGGTCTGTTGCGCTATGCCGAGCAGGAATGCAACCACTTTATTGCGTTTAAACTGCTTGCGCTTATTAGAGACCGTGTGTTCACGGCGCTCAGAAAGCTTGCTCCTGCAAAGCTTGAGGTCAAAAATAAGGGCAACCTGATGAGTGTCATTACCTCAGACATTGAGTTGCTTGAGGTTTTCTACGCACACACTATCTCGCCTATCTGCATTGCGGTTGTGTTCTGCATTGTTATGGTGTGGTTTATTGCGGGCAGCACCAACTGGATTTTGGGTGTTATTGCACTTGTTTCTTACCTGGTAGTTGGCGTGGCAATTCCGCTTGCTATGTCTAAACGCTCCGAGCAAGACTCTGCTGAGGCAAGAGATCTTGCTGGTAACCTTTCTACGGTTACCCTTGATAACCTGCGTGGTCTTGACGAGATTCTGCAGTACAACACGGGCACTCAAATGCTTGAGAGCTCCAGTAAGCTTGCTGATCAGTTAAGCGACAGACAGCAGGCAGTTAAGAAGGCATTTGGTGTCAACGATGCGATTACCTCAACGGTTATTTTGCTCTCTGGCCTTATTATGTTCTTTAGTTCGTTCTACCTGGCCTATCACCAGCAGATTCTTATGAATGAAGCTTTCATTGTTACCATTGCATTGATGAGTTCGTTTGGGCCTGTTGTGGCTTTGGCAGCACTTGGTACAACCCTGACCAGTACGTTTGCTGCAGGCAACCGTGTTTTGGATATTTTGGACGAGCAGCCCCTGGTTAAAGATGTAGTGGGTCAAAAAGACATCTCCTATGAAGGCGTGCGTGTTTCTGAGCTCTCATTTGCGTATGATAACGAGCAGATTCTAGACAACATTTCCGTGGATATTCCTACCGATAAGATTGTGGGAATTGTGGGAAAGAGCGGCTCAGGCAAGTCTACGCTGCTAAAACTTTTGATGCGTTTCTGGCCAGCAACGCCTGGTGCCATTGAGATTTCTGGAACCCCTTTGGAGCAGATTAATACCTCTAACCTGCGTGATCTTGAGAGCTACATGACGCAGGATACGCATCTGTATCACGATTCCATTAAGAACAATCTCCGCATTGCAAAGCTTGATGCAACGGATGAAGAGATTGTTGAGGCGTGCAAGAAGGCTTCAATTTACGAGTACATTTCCACGCTGCCTCAAGGTTACGACACGCCCGTTGCAGAGCTTGGTGACTCGCTTTCTGGTGGAGAGCGCCAGCGTATTGGTCTTGCTCGCGCATTCTTGCATGACGCGCCACTCATGTTGCTTGACGAGCCAACCAGCAATCTGGACAGCCTAAACGAGGCAATTATCTTGCGCTCGCTTGATAAAGAAACTGAGCGCAAATCCGTGGTTCTTGTCTCTCATAGGGCTTCTACCATGGGAATTGCAGATGTTGTTTACACCGTTGATGGGGGACGAGTGAGCTGATGACACCTGAAGAAATTGCGCAGAAACGTCAAAAAGAAAAAGATCTTATTTCGCTCATGATTCGTTTTTATTGCGAGAAGTACCATCGCACCAAAGCCCATGAACCTCTGTGCGACGAGTGCGCTGAGCTTGAGAAGTATGCGCATACGCGTGTGGACCGCTGTCCTCACATTGAGACAAAGACGTTTTGCTCAAAATGCAAATCGCATTGCTATAGCAAAGAGATGCGCGCTCGCGTTAAAGAGGTCATGAAATCCACAGGACCTCGACTGCTCCTACACCATCCAATTCTTGTGATTAAGCACGCGCTTCAGTAATGCAGTCCTAGTTGACCCTGTACACCTTGGACATCTGCGATTTTCTCGCCATTTCACGGTCTTCTCGCCAAAAGTGAGAAGACCGCATTTTTTTGAATCTTTTTCATTTGAAACATAACTGTTAACTCTGAGAATTACGTATTTTTGTCGCGGCGCGTTAGGTTTACAGTGACCTCTCGCTTTACAGAAGGAGGTACTGCGTTGATTAAATCTAAGAAAGCGTCATTTATTTTTAAGCTATGTATTGCTGTGATTGGCACCTTTGTACTGTGTGATTCTGCGGGCGTCTTCCGAATGAACTTCCGCGTTTCTTTCTTGTATTACTTCACCAACATCTCTAACCTGCTGCTTGTTGCTTATTTCTGGGGTGCGCTATTCCAGGCTTACAAGCATCCCGAGACTGCTCAGAAGCCATGGATGCCAACGGTCAAACACACGCTTATGCTGGGCATTACCGTAACTGGCCTGGTAGCTTACTTCCTACTTGACCATGGCGAGGTCTTTGTCAACGGCGTCTTTAAGTTCAACAATTTTATTCTGCATGATGTGATTCCTATCTGCGCCGTTTTGGACTGGCTGCTCTTTGACGAGAAGCCAACTATGGGCTTCAAAGAGCCTCTGATCTGGCCTTTGTATCCGCTCACGTATTTTGCGTACATTATTGTTTTAGTCCTGGGCTTTGGTGTGCAGATTAAAGAGAAGTCTCGCTGGCCTTATGGATTTATGGACTTTGACAAGCTAGGAGTCCCAACAGTTACTTTGACCATTGTGATTTTGATTGTTGTCTTTGTTGTCCTGGGCTACCTCTACGTCGTCATTGATAAAAAACTTGGCGAGAAGATCAAGAAGGCTGAGAACTAAACGGACTGCATAGTCAAAGCGAGGTTAAAACCTTAAGCGATTGCACAGCGCTCGGCACTTGTGAACTGCCTCCCATTTCTTGAACACGAGAAATAGGAGTCAGTTCAAAACACACCTAAGTCGGATAATCTGTTAAAAAGACGTATACAT
>CALFOQ010000040.1:0-8587 GCA_937921235.1 uncultured Atopobium sp.
AATACCGACCTCCTAATCGTTAGATTTTGGTCTAACTTTTGGGGGTCGGTACACTCGTGAATGGGAGTTTTTTCTTGCAGTTTATGATGTGTAAGCGTTGTATGTGCACATTTAGTGGCGCTCCGCAAGTGCGCATTTATTGGAGCTCCGAAAAATATTAATAGTCCTTGAAGTAACGACTGAGAGCTAAAAGGGTCTGATAGTTAAGGGCAAGTACATAGTCGCCGTTATTGGTATGAACCGTGCGAAGCGTAAACTCAAGATTGTCACCAAACGTAATTTTATCGCCATCTTTTTTGCCAGCACGAGACATATCACCAGTTGAAAGTGGGAAAACTCTACCGGCTGGATTGACCGAAGTAACAAAGAATATAAAAGGCTCGACGGCGTTTTCACCAAGGTTAATGTGCAACTGTTTGAAAATCTGACTGTTTGTTGACACATAGACTACTTCGTTTTTGTCGAGCAGCTTCTTCAGTTCAGGAAGAGTCGCTGCTACCCAAGGTAGATCATGATGAACAAAGGGATTGTCGCTCGCGAGCGACTGCGCAATAGGCGAGCCGTACTGATAGACATAAACCATCTTGTTGTAGAGCTCGGTGACGTCATTAACAGAGGTCTGAGCTGGTGCGGCCTGGTTTGCCTGAACAAGCTCGATGAGGTTCATAGAATTGAGTTGGTCAGATGAAGCGCCTTTGGACTGTGCCTCAGAAACAGTCAATCCACCAAATGCGAACGACCCTACGCTAAATACCAGGCAAAGCGCTGATAAAGCAACAAGAGCTTTAGATGATTTCTTTTTGGAAAGGAATGCGATTCCGATAGCAAGAGCAACAAAAATAAGCACGATATACCAGGTCTTACTGATGGCATATCCCAGAGTCTCAGTCATTGGGCCTCCTTGTGTTTTGAAGTTAGTTACTAATTTTATCAGAGGACCCCTATTTGTCATAAATTTGTTGGGGTTCTGACGCGCTGTCGTTGCAAGTCCGATGCCAACCTGACGCAAATCTGACGCGAACCTGACCGATCGACTGATGTTGTTCCCGTGACATTTGTCGTAAAACCTTGAGATTTCATTTTCTACCTCGTATAGTGGAGTTTCGGAAATTCTGACTATTGTTTGTCGACCGGTACAAATCTCCGACACATCAACGTGTCGCACCGCAAACGTACTGATTGACTTGGAGGATTGATGGAAAACGAGATTCCACCAGTTAATCGTGTAGACGAGATTCACGAGAAGCTCAGCTCACTTCAGGGCCAAAAACTCAAGGTCAAGGCCAACATGGGACGTTCTCGTATTGTTGAGCGCACAGGCACCCTGGTTATGGCCCATCCATCTCTTTTCATCGTTGAGGTTGGCGAGCGCCGCGGTCGCACCGCCCGTCAGTCCTACCAGTACGTCGACGTTCTGACCGGCACCGTTGAGCTTTTTGATTTTGAGACCGGTGAGCGTTTGTTTGATTTTGAGTTTGAAGAGTAGTTTAGAAGCGCACGCACTACTTCGACTAGGCTTACTCTCATGGCTGCCTCTTCGTCCAAATTTGGACGCCAAACCATCAAAATTCCTTGCAAGGTCAACCTTCACCTGGGTATTCACACCCAGAAGGACCAGCGAGGATACCATAAAGTAGATTCACTCATGGTTCCCGTTGCGCTGTACGACACAGTTGTTGTCGATGACGCGCCGGAGCTTACGGTTACGCATGAGCCGCAGCTCTGCGTGTTGCCCGAGCGCACAACAACCTGGAAGGCCGCGGTTCTTCTCGCCAATAAGCTGGGAGTTTCCCCAGATGTTTCTATTGACGTGCAAGTGCATATTCCCGAGAAGGCCGGCCTGGGCGGATCGTCCGCTGACGCCGCCGCAACGCTCTATCTGTTGGCTCAGCGCTGGGGTGTTGACCCGCTAGACCCGCTGGTAGTTAAGGTAGCCAAGGCTGTGGGCGCAGACGTTGCGTTCTTCTTGGATCCTCGACCATCACTTATGCTTGGCGCTGGGGATACGCTGGTAGAAACCTATGCGTCTACCGTTGACGCTCCGCTTGCCATTGTTTTACCAGCAGAAACAGGTGTTGTTACCAAGGAAGCTTACGACCAGTTTGATACGTCGCCAATTGCACCAGAATCTTACGAGCAGCTGTCTGCGCTTTTGCACGCTGATGGTCAGGATGCTGCTGGCATGGAACCCGCTCCTGACAACGCCGCTGCAAGCAAGCAGCTTATCCAGCAGGTGGCAAGCCTCCTCTTCAACAATCTTGCGCCAGCAGCAAAATCGCTAAAACCACAGGTGGCCGAGGTAGAGGAGTGGCTCAAGGCACAGTCTGGCGTTCTTGGCGCTCAAGTTTCCGGCTCAGGTAGCAGCTCTTTTGCGCTTTGCGAATCACAGGATGCTGCCGACGCAATTGCATCCGCAGCTCAAGCAAAAGGTTGGCGAGGCTTCTCCACCACCTGCAAGTTGTAGTGGTAACATAGAGCGGCAAATGTTTGATGGATTTATCCCATCGGACGAGGCAAAACATAACGGGTTGTGGCTCAGCTTGGTAGAGCGCTCGGTTCGGGACCGAGAGGTCGCTGGTTCAAATCCAGTCAACCCGACCATTTTTCCTGATAATCAATGAATTTCCACCGTTTTTACCGCGAAATAAGCGTTTTGGCAGTCAAAGTGGTAAAAAATGCGTTTAGTTGGAATATACAAAATCATACGTATTCTATGCAGGTCATCTACCAGCGTAAACCTTTAGTCAAATTTGATTGAAACTTTTATGAGAAAACCCAACTGGGAAAACACAAGTGCCAAAACGCCGGACTAGAAAATTTATCTCCAACTAAACGGGTTTTTTACCCAAATCAGACACCACTTTCCGTCATATCAATTTCTTGATTAGTTTCCTTGCATATTCGAGATTGTTTATACGTTTTTGGTTAGGCGGATACATAATCGCCCGGACCTTGTATCAACCGTTCCTTAAAAATCTACATGACAGCTCTATGAGTACACTTTCTTATTGTTTTGAGCCTCATTTTTCTATCAAATGAACATTGTGAATGTTTAGGCCTACAAAAACATAAATGAATCGACACAAAATAAACACAAGTAGGCTACAATCAGACGAAGAGCACTACATTTAAGGCAACGCGCGCACCGTCGTGTCTACGCGCTTGCACACACGCGTTTTGTTGAAAGGGGTTTTGTATGCCTGTTGTTGAGTTTTTTGTAAACGTGTTATCAACACCAGCCATCCTAGTTGGCCTTGTTGCCTTGCTGGGTTTGGCGCTTCAGGGAAAGCCAATTGAGGATCTCATCAAGGGCACCCTCAAGACCATCGTCGGCTTCCTCGTTCTTTCTGCAGGTGCAGGTTTCTTGCAGACTGGCTCCCTCCTTGCCTTTGGCGAGATCTTCAACTTTGCCTTTGACATGCAGGGCGTCGTCCCAAACAACGAGGCCGTCGTCTCGCTGGCACTTGGCGAGTTTGGTCAAGCAACCGCAATCATCATGTGCATCGGCATGGTCCTGAACATTGTCCTCGCACGTTTTTCTCGCTTTAACTACATCTTCCTCACCGGCCACCACACTCTCTACATGGCAGCTATGCTCGCCATCATCCTGCATGTCGGCGGCCTTTCCGGTTGGATGCTCTATATCTCCGGCGCATGCCTGCTTGCTTTGATTATGGTTCTGTCTCCTGCATACTGCCAGCCAACCATGCGCAAGGTTACCGGCAGCGATTCCGTTGCACTTGGCCACTTCGGCGGCGCTGGTTACTGGCTTGCTGGTATGGTTGGTAAGCTCTTTGCTTCCGATCGCGAGAATAGCACCGAGAATATCAAGTTCTCCAAGCGCCTCATCTTCCTGCGCGACAACACCGTTTCCATTGGTCTGACCATGATCGTCATGTTTTTGGTTATCACCGGCGTTGCCGTCAGCCGCGGCCTTCTGACCCTGGTACCTGCAGGAACTACTGCTGCAGAGTTTGCCTCTAACCCACAGTATGCGGGCCTTCAGCACCTCGGCGACCTGCTGAACATTGGTACCGAGACCACCACTAACTGGATTGTCTGGGCGTTTACCCGCGGCCTCTCCTTCGCTGGAGGCGTTTACATCATTCTGTCCGGTGTCCGTCTGATCATTGGCGAGATTGTTCCTGCATTTAAGGGTATCGCTCAGAAGCTTGTCCCTGGTGCAAAGCCTGCAATTGACTGCCCAATCGCATTCACCTATGCTCCAAACGCCGTTATCATCGGCTTCCTGAGCTCCTTCGTTGGCGGCATCCTGGGTCTGCTTATCCTTGGTGTCATTAATGCACAGATCGCAGCAATTGCTCTGATCCTCCCGGGCGTTGTTCCTCACTTCTTCTGCGGCGCAACCGCAGGCGTCTTTGGTAACGCAGAGGGCGGCATCAAGGGCTGCATCGCTGGCTCTTTTGTCCACGGCTTGCTCATTACCTTCCTGCCTGCACTGTGCATGCCAGTCTTTACTCTCATGGGCTTCACCTCCGCTACCTTCTCCGACGCTGACTTCTCCATCATGGCGCTGATCTTTGGTAACGTTGCTCTGAACGTCCAGGGTGCAGTCCTCACCGGCATCTGCGTTGTCTGCTTCTGCCTCCCAATTCTCTTTAACCTTGTTGCTCCTAAGAAGGCAGAAGAGAAGAAGGCCGAGTAGCATCCGCTCACAGAATTGCAGCTAAACATCGCAGTTGCTGCAGAAAATGCGAGTAGAATTTAGGTATCTAGGTCGGGCTTCGTCCTTGGATGGGGCCCGACTTTTTAACCCACGTAACCCACATATCACACGTGGTGAATTGAAAGGGGCTTTTATGGCTATCCAGAAGATCCTTTGCTGTTGCGGAAGTGGACTTGGCTCCAGCCTTATGGTTGAGATGCAGATCCAGGACGTCCTGAACGAGCTGGGCGTGAGCGGCGTTGAGGTTGAGCACTCAACCGTTTCCGACGTTACTCCTGGCGCAGCTGACCTCTTTATTGTTGCTCGCGACCTTGAGGATTTTATCGCCGGCATTCCAGAAGACGAGAAGATCGTTCTCTCCAACATCCTTGATAAGGATGAAATGAAGGAAAAGCTTACCGAGAAGTTCGGTCTGTAAGCGCTGCGCACCCGCACGCGGCGCACTCGTATGCGGCGCCGACCCACACGCTGTGCCAACCCGCCGCGGCATGCGGTGCCGACTCCCGCGCATAATCGCACGCAGCACGTGAAAGGAAATTACATGGACGTCGACCTTAAACAGGTTGCTCGTGAGGTGCGTAAAAGCATTCTCACGCAGGTCTTTACGGCCAAATCCGGCCATCCCGGTGGCTCACTTTCTGCAACAGAAATCCTAACGTATCTCTACTTCAAGGAGATGCACGTAGACCCCACCAAGCCTAACTGCCCCTGCAGGGATCGCTTTGTGCTCTCAAAGGGTCACGTTACTCCTGCACTTTACGGCGTTTTGGCCGAGCGCGGCTTCTTCCCCAAGGAGGAGCTCAAGACTTTCCGCGCGCTCAACTCGCGCCTTCAGGGTCATCCAAACATGAACGACACCCCCGGCGTTGACATGAGCACCGGCTCCCTGGGTCAGGGCGTTTCCACCGCCGTTGGCATGGCGCTGGCCGGCAAGAAATTCAACAAGGACTACCGCGTCTACGCACTCTTGGGTGACGGCGAGATTGAAGAGGGCCAGGTCTGGGAGGCTGCCATGTTCGCCGGCAACCACCAGCTTGATAACCTCACGCTTATTGTTGACAACAATAACCTGCAACTTGACGGCTCGCTTGATCAGATCAACACTCCGCAGCCAATTGACGAGAAGTTCAAGGCGTTCAAATTCCACGTTATTGATGTAGCTGATGGACACGACTTTGACCAGCTTGCAGCTGCATTTGCCGAGGCCCGTACCGTTAAGGGTCAGCCAACCGTTATCATTGCCCACACCGTAAAGGGCAAGGGTGTCTCCTTCATGGAGAACCAGGTAGGTTGGCACGGCAAGGCTCCTAACCAGGAGCAATACGAGCAGGCACTTAAAGAGCTTGAGGGAGAGGTGGCATAACATGGCAGACGTACAGAAAATTGCCACCAGAGAGGCTTACGGAAAAGCCCTGGTAGAGCTTGGTAAAGAGCACGACGATCTTCTCGTCTTTGATGCCGACTTGGCAGAGGCTACTCGTTCCGGCAAGTACGGCGAGGAGTATCCTGAGCGCTTTGTGGACTGCGGAATTGCTGAGGCCAACATGATTGGTATGGCAGCTGGCGTCGCAGCTACTGGCCACAAGGTCTTTGCTACCTCGTTTGCAATGTTCACGTCTGGTCGCGCGTTTGAGCAGATCAGAAACTCGGTGGGCTATCCTCACTTGAACGTCAAGATTGGCGCTACCCACGGAGGCCTCTCGGTAGGAGAGGATGGCGCTACTCACCAGTGCAACGAGGACATTGCTGTTATGCGTACCATTCCTGGCATGACGGTCATTATTCCATCCGACGCTGTTGAGGCTGAGGCTGCTGTTAAGGCTGCTTACGACCATGATGGTCCTGTTTACATGCGCTTTGGCCGCCTCCCTGTTCCTGTATTCAATACCAACCCTGACTATCATTTTGAGCTGGGCAAAGGCATTGTCCTCAAGGAGGGCACTGACGTTACGCTGGTAGCTTGTGGCCTTATGGTTCCTGTGGCTCTTGAGGTTGCTGAGCAGCTGGCAGCTGAGGGTGTCAACGCCGAGGTTATCAACATCCACACCATCAAGCCTCTGGATACTGAGCTGATTACCGCTTCTGCAGCAAAGACCGGCAAGGTTGTGACTATCGAGGAACACTCCATTATCGGCGGTCTGGGCAGTGCGGTTTGCCAGGCTCTTGCAGAGAACGCTCCTGTTCCTGTAAAGGTCATCGGCGTTCAGGACACCTATGGTGAGTCCGGACCTGCACTTCAGGTTCTTGCTAAGTACGGCCTGGATACCCCAAGCGTTCTCGCAACCGTCAAGGAGTTCTTGAAGTAAGCTTCGCGAGCTCTGGTGCGCTTTAGCGTGCATGGAGCACATCATCGCACGTTACCGTCGCACAAACAAAGCCCTTCTCTCCATCTGAACTGCCTCCCATTTCTTGGACATAAGAAATAGGAGGCTTTTTATGCGTATGGATTGTAGGGTAAAGTACGATGTAGAGGTGAGGAGAAAGGCAGCAGAGCTCTTTGCTTTCGGTATGGGATTTTGTGCGGTTGCAAGTACTCTTTCTGTCCCACTCTCAACTGTAAAAACATGGCACTATATATACCACGCGTTTGGAAGCGAGGTGCTACTGACCATGGATGGCAAGCAAGCTCTCTATACCTACGAGCAAAAAGTTGCTGCAGCAAGAGCTGTCATTGAGGGCGGCATGACAAAGACTGAGGCAATGGCCAAGTTTAAGATTATGTCGCTTTCACCACTTAAGCGATGGTGCAAGCTCTATCGTACAGGTGGCGCAGAGGCTCTTAAGCCAAAGCCAAAAGGAAGACCTAAAGGCTCTACGTCCAAGCCACAGAAACGCACCCGCGAGCAGGAACTTGAGGAGCGGTGCCGCAGGCTCGAGACCGAGGTAGCCTACTTAAAAAAATTGCGCGCCCTGGTCGAGAAAGACGAGCTCTGACCGGGGTAAAGGCTAAGATTGTGAGTGCTTTGCGAGTCGAGGGGTACTCTTTGTCCTATTTGTTGGAGTGCTCAGGACTTGCAAGGTCTACCTACTACTACGCACTAGCTCACCCAGTAAAGCTGACACGCCCAGAGCTACACCACGCGGTTGCAGAGATTTTCTCGCGTACTACAAACGGCTGTGGTCACAGACAGATAGCCATGTGTCTGCGCGCTGAGTTAGGAGCAAGAATCGCTGATAAGACCGTTCTCAAAATCATGCGTGAGATGGGTATTTACTGTAGGATACGGCGTGAGACAGACTATCACCGCTATAGCTCCTATAAAGGTGTTGTCGGCAAGACCTTTGAAAACGTCATAGGACGTGACTTTTCTGCCGATGGACCGTGGAAGAAGATGGGTACCGACGTCACAGAGTTTAAGCAGGCGTGGGGCAAGGCGTACTTTGCTCCCGTCTATGACTTCGGAAGCAAAGAGATTGTCGCATGGAGCACAGCGAGGGGTCCAAACATGGTTCAGCAAAAAGCTCTTCTCGATCAACTTTTAGCGAAGATACCTAAAGGCGTAACTCCGATTCTGCACAGCGATATGGGTTGGCAATACCAGCACAGCGCATGGTGTAAGCGACTGAAAGATGCAGGAGTTATCCAGAGCATGTCCAGAAAGGGTAACTGCATAGACAACGGTGCTACCGAGCAGGTCTTTGGCCATCTGAAAGACGAGTTCTTCCGAGGAAAAACGTGGCCTAACTTTGAGTCTTTCAAAGCTGATTTGGACGCATATGTTATGTACTGGAACACACAAAGGCGTCAGGTTAAACTAAAAGGACTGACCCCGGAGGAGTTCCGGAATCAGTCCTTAGTGGCCTAGGTCTTTATTAAATTCGTCCAAGTTTTGGGACGCAGTTCAAAAGCGGGGGATCTGCATACTAGGTGTATATGTGTTGCTTACTGCTCTTTACGAG
>CALFOQ010000041.1:0-20278 GCA_937921235.1 uncultured Atopobium sp.
TTGCGGAGGCCAAGAGCAACAAGAGTGGTGCCAGCTACTGCGATAACACCTGCTATAGAACTTGTATCGCCCGTGTTAGGTAGAACGCTCTTCTCGCGCCTTGGTGCAGGAGTTTGGGTTGCATCAGAGGCAGGCGCAACTGGGGTGGGCTCTGGTTCTGGCTGAGGCTCAGGTTCTGGCTCTGGCTCTGGCTCAGGATTTGGTGCCCAAAGAGGAGCAAAAAAGTAATAGTAAGTTGTAGTGTCATCACGAAGGTCGTCGGTAACGGCCCACGCGGTAATATCAGCAAAATTCACGTGAACAAATCCATTAGCATCAACGGTGTAAGGCATCGACTGGTCTGGAGTAGCGTTATCCCTTTGATTACCGAGAAGTGTTTCTGACGAATATCCTACCAGCGTGTAACCATCTCGCTGAATATTTCCATCAAAAGTAAAACTCTTATGGTCGTCTGAAATCGTTGCAGGGATATAGGCATTTCCGTTGTATTGAGTGCCGTATGCGCCGACAACAAGATTGATCCTAGTGTTCCAACCAACTACAGGGTCATAAAAACGAACGATTGTTGCACCATTGTCATCTGTTGAGGTGGTGTTGGCAGCAGCTTCAGCTGAAGTGGTTGTCTCAGTTGTCGCAGTCGTCTCAGCTGCGGTGGCTGCTTCAGTTGTAGCGGACGACTCGGTCGAGACGGTTGTCTCAGCTGCGACGGTTGCTTCAGCTGCATCGTCAGTTGCAGTTGTTGCAGTAGTTGCGGTTGCTTCTGTCACCTCAGTACCCTCTGCAAGCGCAAGAGAAGAAAATGTTGGCGAGAAGACCAATGCTCCTGCAAGAACACCAGAAAGAATAAGAAGCTTTGTGTTGTTGTGAAAATATTTAGACATAGGAATGTATTTCTACTAGGAGGCGACTATTTACTGCTGCATTTTCTTGCGGAGGCCAAGAGCAACAAGAGTGGTGCCAGCTACTGCGATAACACCTGCTACAGAGCTTGCATCTCCTGTGTTTGGTAGAACGCTCTTCTCGCGCCTTGGTGCTGGCTGCTGGGATGCATCAGAAGCAGGAGCAACTGGTGCAGGTGCTGGCTGTGGTTCTGGCTCAGGAGCTGGTTCTGGCTCTGGCTCAGGATTTGGTGCCCAGAGTGTAAACAGATGATATCTTGAAGTAATAATTCCTGTATCAATATCGTCTATAGAACTCCAAGCGTGCAAATCACTAAAATTCATATGAACCATACCATCAGCATCAATGGTATAGGGCATAGACATATCAGGAGTTGCATCTCCTTGAGCTGAATAGTAATCAGTAGTAAAACCTACCAGCGTATAACCCTCACGCTGAACACGGCTGCTAAAAGAGACGCTTTTGCAGTCATCAGAAATGGTGGGAGGAATATAAGATTTTCCGTTATACGTACCGCCCTCTGTTGAAACTGAAATATGTAGCTCTCTTGTCAGGCCATAGTAATTGTTATCTATATATGATTTAACAGCCTCTGCGTCACTATCATCATCTGTTGAGGCAGCAGGAGCGGTCGTCTCAGTTGTAGCAGTCGTCTCAGTTGTAGCAGTCGCTTCGGCCGTAGCGGCAGACGACTCGGTCGAGGCGGTGGCCTCAGTTGTGACGCTTGCCTCAGCTACCTCAGTACCCTCAGCAAGAGCTATCGCAGAAAGTACTGGCAAGAAAACCAACACACTTGCCATAATGCCTGCAATTGCGAGCAGCTTTACGTTGTTGCGCAAATACTTTGACATTTCATATTCCTTAACTCGTGTATTTCAAGAAAAACAATTGTTTTTTCTTTTTTGAACATGTTTCAACGGATTAGTAAGTATATATGAAAAGAAATCGCAGGTATACTGCAAGAATATCCAGTTATAGATATTCTTAAAATATCTATAACTGGATGACAAAAACGTTATTTATTCAGTAATTAAAGCAGCTGAATGATTTCTTCTCCGCGAGCATTTTGTGGGATAAAGCGAATCTCACGGCGCGGCTCAGCGTCGTCGGATTCCAGCTCTTCCTCAGATAGCCTAGAAACATACACATCAAGGGTTCTCTCGCCAATTTGCTCCGCAAATTGCTCTCCCCATTCGATGATAGTTGGACCATCAGACTCAAGCGCATCGTACAGGCCCGTATCTTCAAGCTGATCAGGGTCGTTTAGGCGATACAGGTCAAAGTGGTAGAGAGGCATAAGCGTACCCTCATAAACCATCTCAATAGTGAAAGTTGGGCTGGTTACATCGTCAGCAACACCCATACCTGCAGCAATACCTTTGGTGAGCTGGGTTTTTCCTGCTCCTAGATCTCCTGTGAGCACTAATACATCGCCTGCTTGCAGAAGTTTTCCCAAGGCCTGACCAAGAGCAATAGTCTGCTCTGTAGTGGTAGAGACAAACGTACCAGCAGCCGTTTTCTCTGGCAGGTTGTTTGCAGCAGTATTGTTTGTGGCGGTATTGCTTGTGGCAATATTACTTGCTGCAGCATCATTTGCACCAAGATTTGTGCTGGTAGATAGGTTAGTCACAAGAGCCTCCTCGAGGGTGTTCCTCAAGCCAATCAGCAAGAAGTCGCAGGTCATCTTTGAGGAACTGCGCCCACTCCTTGCGGTAAATAGTTGATGCGGGATGCATGGTAGGCAGCACGCTAAAGGCGCCTATCTGGTAAAACTTGCCGCGCAGCTCCGTCACGCCCTTATCGGTATGCATGACAAACTGCGTTGCAAAATTTCCCAGGCAGACAATAACGTCTGGTTTAATAGCACGAATCTGATTACGAAGATACGGAGAGCATTCCTCCACCTCAGCTACCTTGGGATTTCTGTTTGAAGGTGGTCGGCATTTGACCACGTTAGAGATAAAAACATCCTGGCGAGAAAGGCCAACTTCTTCTAACAGTGCATCAAGCTTCTTGCCAGACGTGCCCACGAAAGGCTGACCGCTTAGATCCTCGTTTTTACCAGGAGCTTCTCCCACAATCATGACGCGAGCCGTGGGATTTGGGCCACCAAACACAATGTTGGTGCGTGTTTCCCACAGCGGGCATTTCTTGCAATCAGTTATCTGCTTGCGAATCTCGTCAAGCGTGACTGCCATTAGATGTACACCTTATCGAGGCGCGCACCAAAGTTGCAAACTACCTCGTAATTGATGGTCTCGCGGAGGTCAGCCATCTCATCCGCGGTGATTTCTTGGTCGCCGTCTTTGCCGATGAGGGTAACCACGTCACCATGGCGAATTTCGTGTGCAGGCTTATTAGCATGTGTACCTGCGGTATCAACAGCAATCATAAACTGATCCATGCAGATATTACCCACCTGGCGAACACGATCTCCACGCGTCAAAACATCCATCCGATTAGAGAGGCAACGTGCAAGTCCGTCGGCGTAGCCAATAGGCACGGTAGCTACCTGGATGTTATTGCGAGGAACACGCCATGTCATACCGTAACTAACGCCGTCGCCAACAGCTGGATAGATTACGCGCGTCACGCGACCGCGCACGCTCATAACGGGCTGCAGGTCAATGCGGGGAATGGTGAGCTTGCTTGGATGAAGTCCATACAGGCCAATGCCCACACGAACCATATCGAACTGAATGTCTTTGTGCAGAACCGTGCCAGGAGTGTTATCAGCGTGAACCAAGCCCAGCTCATAGCCTGCGTTTTTAAGCGTTGTGACGGCTTCAATAAAACGATTAACCTGCAGATCAAAGTCCCAGTTGTCGAGCACGTCGGCCGTGGCAAAATGCGTAAACGTACCAGCGCATTCAAGGCCCCTGTGGAAATCAATAGAACCACGAACCTCAAGTAGATCTTCTCGCCTGACGCCAATGCGGGTCATTCCAGTGTCGATGGCCAGGTGATAGCGGCCAACCTTGTTAGCTGCGGCGGAAGCCTCGCCATACGCAAGGGCAAAGTCCACCGTGTAGACGGAAGGCATAATGTCAAAGCGGACGAGGTCTGGGATGGAAGTGACCGGCGGCTCAGAAAGCACCAGGATAGGGCTCTCAATGCCGGAACAGCGCAGCTCAACGCCCTCATCAACTGTTGCAACGGCAAACTGATCGGCGCCCACAGACTGCATGGCTTTAGCGCATTGAGCAGCACCGTGACCATAGGCGTCAGCCTTAACCACACACATCATTTTGACACCGCGGTTAAGCTGGGACTTAAACGCCTTTACGTTGTGGCGGATGGCAGAAAGATCAATCTCTATCCAAGCCCATCTATCCTGGGGATATGCCGACATCAGGCTCACCTACTCCGCAGCTTCTTCAAAGTCCGCCATAGGAAATGCAATCTGCTCCTCAAGTGCATCGGAGGCAAGACCGATAACGTCACAAACGTCGCCAGCCATAGCTCCGCGTACACCGAACTTCTCGGCAGCTAGCTGACCTGCGTAAGCGTGAACCTCACAGGCAAGCGAGCAGAAGGTTGGCAGGTCATCAACTTGACCAGCAACCTGAGCCAGACGACCAGCAATAGTACCAGCAAGAACATCGCCAGAGCCAGCGGTTGCCAGCGTAACGGGACCAGGCTTGGGCAGAACAGCTTTCTGAACGCCCACGCAACCGGTAGCGGTGCCCTTAGCAACAATGACCAGCTCAGAGCCACCATCTGCCCAGACAATCTTGCGAGCAGCCTCAAGCTGAGCCACCAGGCTTGCAGGAGGATTGTCCACCTGGTTAACCAGGCGACCAAGCTCGCGACGATGTGGAGTCATAATGAGCGGAGCCGTACGACGCGTGAGCTCAGGAAACTCAGGGAGGTTGTTATTGGTAAGGCGAGCAATGCAATTGAGCGCGTCGGCGTCAACAATAACGGGCAGCTCAGAGTCAAGCAGTGCAGAAGTAACCTTAACAGTTCCACCAGAAACGCGCATACCAGGACCAACCAAGGTAACGGTACGCATGGCAGCAAGCTGCAGCACCAGTGGAGCTGCTTCCTCGGTAAACACGCCCTCAGCATCGCATGGGAGGCCAATAACGGGGACTTCCGGCAACATCATCTGAACGCTACTGACAATGGCCTCAGGAACTGCCAGGGTAACGTAGCCAGCACCTGCACGAGCAGCTGCCTTAGCAGCAAGGACAGCAGCTCCTGGGAAACGACTTGAGCCGCCAACCACCAGAACGGAGCCACGAGAGTACTTATCGCAGTCGTTGAGCTGAGCGGGAACGCAAGCAAGATAATCTTCCAGGTCAACACGCCATGCAACAGGGTCTGCCTCAACAACCAGACGTTCAGTCTGCTCAGCCAGAGGAGCTACAACAATGGAACCGCAGACGTCTCTACCTGCATCAGCGATGAGGCCGGGCTTCAGCGCAATCATGGTAACCGTAACGTCAGCGACAACACATGCGCTTTCTACCTGGCCTTTCTGCGCAGAAAGGCCACTTGGAACATCAACGGAAAGTACGCGAGCACCAGACTGATTGAGGCACTCAATCCAAATATCAAACGGAGCACGGACTTTGCCGTGGAAGCCGGTACCCAGCATGCAATCAAGCACCACGTCAGCCGTTGCCAGCAGGTCAATCAGCTCCTGGCGAGAAGGTCCAACAAGCACGGAAACTCCCGCGCGAACGGCGCGCTGCGCCATCTGACGTGCAAGATCGCCGGAAATCTGATCAGGCTCAAGCGGAGTGACTACCTTAACGTTGCAGTTTCTAGAGCGCAGCGCTTCTGCTGCCACCCAGCCATCTCCACCGTTATTGCCAAGACCTACGAGGATGACAACGTTAGAGATGTCCCCTCCCATGCCAAGGGCCTCTTGAGCAGCAGCGTAACCTGCACGGTGCATGAGCTCGGAAACGCTCACGCCCACGCGTGTCAGCGCAATCTCTACACGCTTGATGTCCTCAACATTTAGTACCGGCTGCATAACTTACTCCTCGGATTTAACAACATCATCAAAGGTTGTCTCAATTATAGGTTCTTGCACGCGTTCAAGCTCATCCAACACAGAACGAGCTTCTTTGAACGAACGTGCCAGCTCTTGGGCAGCATCTTCCTTTTGATCTACCTTGGGTTTTACGGCGTTGGTCACCGCAACCGCATTGGCTACCGCAACGTCTCTGGTATACGAGATAGAAAGCGCAATTTCTTGCACGCCCTGCTCAGCCGCAATCTGTGCAGCTTTGCCTGCTAGACGAGCCTGTGGTCTGCCCAGCTGATCTCTCTCAACAGATACATCCTGAAAACCAATACCAGACGAGAAACCCGTTCCTAAGGCTTTGAGCACGGCTTCTCTTGCCGCAAATCGAGCAGCATAGTGCTCCGCAGGACGAGCAGTGCGCTCACAATACGCACGCTCGGCATCGGTGAACATACGGCGAATAAAGTGAGGGCGCCTCTCAATTGCCTGCTGCATGCGGGCAATCTCAAGCATATCTACACCTATTCCTGCCAGTGCCATCGTATCCCCTGGATCTATCTGCGCTTAAGCGCTGAGCCTATACTCCTCAAGTGCGTCGAGCACAATCTGGTTTGCCTGCTGGCAAAGCTCATCGGTTGGAGCTTCTGCAAGAACACGCACCAGAGGCTCTGTTCCGGAAGCGCGAACCAACACGCGACCATTGCCCTCAAGGAACTTCTCGGCAGCTGCAACTGCATCGTTGACCTTAGGAGACTGCATAGCAGCCTCTTTGTCGGTGACGCGGACGTTAACCAACTGCTGTGGATATAGTGTAACGGGACGAGTCAGCTCAGAGAGTTTCTCGCGCTCTGCTCGTAAGACCTCCATAATACGGAGGCTAGTCAGGATGCCGTCGCCGGTCTTTGCCAGGTCACCAAAGATGATGTGGCCGCTCTGCTCACCGCCCAGGCTGTACTCGTTCTCGTTCATGCACGCATAGACATACTTATCGCCTACGCTGGTTTTCTCGTAAGAGAGGCCGGCATCGTCAAATGCTTTGAACAGGCCAAAGTTGCTCATAACGGTGGTAACCACGGTCTGCTTTGCCAGGCGGCCATACTTGTTGAGGTAGGTGCCGCAGACGTAGAGAATCAGGTCTCCGTCAACCACGTGGCCGCGCTCGTCAACTGCCAGACAGCGGTCGGCATCGCCGTCGTAGGCAAAGCCCACGTCAAGGCCGTTCTGAACCACAAAACGCTGCAGCTGGTCAATGTGGGTGGAGCCACAATCAACGTTGATGTTGAGGCCGTTTGGTGCGTTGTTGATAACGTGGGTCTCGGCGCCCAGAGCGTCAAAAACAGGGCGAGCAACACTAGAAGCCGCACCGTTTGCGCAGTCCAGGCCAATCTTCAAGCCCTGCAGACTAAAGCCGCAGCTTGCAATAAGGCTGGAGATGTAGCGGTTGCGGCCCTGCATGTAATCAACCGTGCGGCCAATGGCATCGCCCGTTGCCAGAGGTACGTCAAACTCTCCGTCAATATAGGCCTCTACCTGCTCGAGGACGTCTTCGTCCATCTTGTAGCCCTCTTTGTTGACCAGCTTAATGCCGTTATCGGTGAACGGATTGTGGGATGCAGTAATCATGACGCCGCAGTCAAAGGCACCGTCTACTACCTCAAAGCTAACGCCAGGCGTAGGAATGACGTGCAGCATGTACGCATCAGCGCCAGAAGCAACCAGGCCCGAGACAAGCGCGGACTCAAACATATAGCTTGACCTGCGAGTATCCTTACCAATGATGATACGAGCCTTGCGAGCCTGCTTAGCTCCGTAATACCAGCCAATGAAGCGGCCAATTTTATACGCGTGATCGACGTTCAGACCCTCGTTTGCGCGGCCTCTAAAGCCGTCGGTTCCAAAGTACTTCATAAGCGTCTCCTAGCTGCGAATGTACTGTTGTCGGGTGGAGAGCAACGTGCGCGCGAAGCGCCAGCGAACTACTCGACAGGTGGGGCTTCTCGCCAGATGGCGAGAAGAACGTGCGGACTAAAGCGGTTGCACAAATATGCAAAATGCAACCATTTAAAAGTATACAAAAAAGAGACCTGCCGATATACAACAGGTCTCTTTGTGAGGACTTTTTTGGGTCCAGCGGCCTTAGCGCTTGGAGAACTGAGGACGCTTACGAGCCTTCTTCAGACCGTACTTCTTACGCTCGACCGCACGAGAATCGCGGGTGAGGTAGCCAGCCTTCTTAAGGTCATCACGATACTCGCCAGCCTCGAGAAGAGCGCGAGCGATGCCCAGGCGAAGAGCGCCGGACTGGCCGTTGATGCCGCCACCATCGCAGTTTGCGAGGACGTCGAAACGACCAAGAGTATCAGTAATGCGGAGAGGTGCGGTTGCGTTGTCTACGAGCTGCTGGCGACCAAAATACTGGACTGCCTCGCGGCCGTTAACGGTAACCTTACCAGTTCCAGGAACAAGACGAACACGAGCGACGGCCTCTTTACGACGGCCGGTGCCGGTGTAAACAGCGGTGTTATCTGCCATCGTTTAGCCCTCCAGCTCAATCTTGACGGGATTCTGTGCAGCATGTGGGTGCTCAGCGCCGGCGTAAACCTTAAGCTTCATACCCTGCTTGCGACCAAGAGTGGTCTTAGGAAGCATACCCTTGACTGCGTGCTCAACAACACGCTCTGGGTGCTTCTCCATCTCTTCCTTGAAGGAAGTGATCTTCAAGCCACCAAGGTAGCCGGAGTGACGCCAATACTCCTTGTGATCAGCCTTAACACCAGTAAGGACGATCTTGTCTGCATTGATGATGACAACAAAGTCACCAGTATCAGCGTTTGGGGTGTACTGTGGCTTGTTCTTACCACGAAGAATCATGGCAGCCTTTGTAGCCAGACGACCGAGCGTTGCGCCCTCAGCGTCGATGAGCACCCACTTGCGCTCGACTTCGCCAGCCTTGGCGAACTGAGTCGACTTCTTCACTTGACTCCTCCTACGAATTACGAGTTGATAACCCCTGGACGGGTCATCGATGCTTTTTCTTGTCAGAGATTACGGGGCTCTGTGGAAAAGCCTTAAAAGTATACTCCACTCTTTAGCAGTTGTACGCGGGAATTTTTGTTGCTTCACGAATGCAACAATTCGTTCAAATTTGACGGGTTTCTCCACATTGCAAAGCCGTCCACAGCACAAGAACAACCACTTGGCCTGCTGTGCGATGCATTTTGTTTCGACTTTTTATTTCATAGGGCGAGAAGTGCGGGCGTGCTCGTATGTTTACACCAAGGTCAAAGCTACAACGTCAGGAGGAAACAATGCGTGACACAGATTTTGTCGCACGTTTGCACCGGAACATTGCGTTGCTGGGCGGCCAGCTCAAAACCCGCTTCAAGAACCATGTTGTTCTGAGCACCGCGCTTGCTCTGTTTGCGGCGCTTTTACTGGTGATTCCATTCTATGGTTGCTCGCCAGCCGCCTCTGAGAACACTCAGGGCGGCTCAAATGCTCAATCGGAGGCGCAGAAAGACGAAGCTCCTAAGGGAACAGTTAAGGCAACATCGTTCTACTCGCCAACCCTTGGCTTGGACTGGAACTATGATGTCTACCTGCCTGCAGACTACGAGTCCAATCCCGATAAGACCTACCCCGTTATTTACATGCTGCATGGTCTATACGGCAATCATCGCAATCTGCTGGAGCGCTTTGATTCGTCCGCCATGCTTGACGAGGCTATTCAAACTGCTGGTCAGGGAGCTATCGTAGTTTTTGTCGACGGCTTTAACAGCTTCTACATTGACTCCGCTGATCGCGGCCTCAAGATGGAATCCGCAATTATGAACGACCTGGTACCTTACATTGAGAGTACGTATCGCGTGTCAAAGGACCGCAAGGATCACGCAATCGGCGGCATTTCCATGGGTGGCTATGGTGCAGCTCGTTTTGTTTTGCACCACTCCGATTACTTTAGCAAGGGCATTTTGCTCTCGCCTTCCGTTTGGACAACGCTTGCTGACGACAACTTTATTTACACGTCTCAACACGCCTTTAGCGACGGAACCACAAGTTGGTCTTGGAATCTGTACAAGAAGCTGTTCCCAACTCAGTATCTTGGTGAGGTTGATCCAAGTCAGGTTTCGTTCTTTGTTGCAACAACTTCCGACGACGGCGTAGTGCCTGTTGCTGACGTGGACGCCTTTGTTGAGCAACTCAAGAATGCTGGTATCAACGTTGACTACCAGCGCGACTCCGGCGACAACCACAACTGGAAGTACTGGTCCAGGGTTGCTCCAACTGCGTACGCTTGGGCGCTCGACCAGTTCAAGAGCGCCGACAGCAAGTAAGCGCTGACGGCGCGCCGAGCGGCAGGTCCAGGGCGGACCACGAGTGCGCCGCCGAGCCGCGGGTTCAGGGCGGCCGCGAGTGCGCCGCCAGGCCGCGGGTCCAGGGCGAGCCGCGAGTGCGCCGCCGGGCCGCGGGTTCAGGTTGGGCCGCGAGTGCGCCGGGTTTCTCGCCAGAAAAGACCGCGGACATGCGCGTAACAGCGCTGTCCGCGGTTACTTTTTTGACAAAACTGAAGTATTATCAGCGTAGATAACTTGCGCCGATTTCGGCGCCATTCAAGCGTCGATTGCGGCGCCACAAACCGAGGAGCGACTATGCCCAGCATCTACACCGTCACGCTCAATCCCGCTCTGGACAAGACCGTCCAGGTGCCAAACTTTGCCGTTGACCAGGTGAATCGCATCACGTGGCTCAGGCGAGACGCGGGCGGCAAGGGCATCAACGTGTCCAAGGTTATCGCTAAGCTGGGCGGAGAGTCTACCGCCATCGCCGTTCTTGCAGGTCAAACCGGCAAATGGATCGCTGACACGCTTGGCGAGAATAACATCAAGGTCCAGGCGATTTCCGTTCCCGGCGAGACGCGCACCAATCTTAAGGTCGTCGACACCGAGGGTGGCACCAACACCGACATCAACGAACCTGGTCCCGAGGTCACCGATACCGTGCTTGACCAGGCGCTTACTGACGTGATTACCAAGACTTCCGCTGGCGACATTGTGGTTCTTTCCGGCAGCCTCCCCCGCGGAGCTTCCGCCGATACGTATGGCCGCTGGACTCGTGCGCTGCGCGACGCCGGACTGAAGGTGTACCTGGACGCCGACGGCGCGGCTCTCTCAGCTGGCCTTGAGCAGAAGCCGTACTTTACCAAGCCAAACGATCACGAGCTCTCCGCCATGCTTGGTCGCGAGCTGACCGACGTGGACGCAATTGCCGCCGCCGCGTCCGAGATTGTTGCTGGTGGCATCGACACGGTCTGCGTTTCCATGGGCGGCAACGGCGCCGTCTACGCTACGGCTGACGAAGTTTGGTATGCAGGTCCTGTAAAAGTCCAGGTAGGAAGCACTGTCGGTGCCGGTGACTCCGTTGTGGCAGCGCTTGCCTTTGCGGATGCACAGGGTCTCTCGACAGAAGACGCGCTGCGACTGGCCATGGCCACGGGCGCCGCAAACGTTATGGAGAGCGGAACTCAGGCAGCGGAGCGCTCGGTTGTGGATTCGCTTATCGAGAAAGTGCAGCTCACGCGCCTGCGATAGCGCGCGGGATGCGAGCGCGGGTGCGCGGAGAGCTACGAGTGCACCGGGTTTCTCGCCAGGTGCGCCATAACAGCATACGCGCCTGAAAAATGCAAAGAATCTGTATTTTAGATACAGATTCTTTGACAAAATCAGGCAAATCCACAGTTTCTTTTACCTTTTTAGGCAAAATTTACAGAATCTTTGATCAAATCAGGCGCGTGAAAGATAGGCGCTTTGACCCTAAATTTTGAGCCTGAAAACTACATCACGTCTGAGTAAAACAGCTCAGACATGGCGAGAAAATCAGGCAAAACCACTCAGACATGGAGCACTTTTCCGGCAAATCGTTCAGACATGACGAGAAAATCAGGCGCGCATAACGTCGCGGGCATAACGTCTCGCTCGTAGCGCCGTCGTGCAAAACGCTCGCGATCTTTCCGCAGTTACTCGGAAGCGCCTTCGGCTTTTCTGCGGTTACATTCAAGTTTCCAGCCAACCATCCAGCCAACTGCAAGAACGTAATTCTCGATAGCACCAACCAAATTTACCGACTCGTGAGCGCTCAAAAAATGGATGAAGTGGTTGGTTCCAATTCCAATGCCACCCAGAATCAGCGCGAGCAAAATCGCACGTAGATAGACCCAATCGTAGTGGAAGCAAGTGGTGACCAAAATGATGAGTACCGCGAGATTCCAAAAACCAATCTCTCGCTGCCATCCGGTTGAAATGCCATAAGCAGCGTTGCTTCCCATGTACTCGGGGGCGACGATCTGCAGAATTGCCGCACCGGTCATCGCGACGATGACCAGCGCAAACATTACCTTCAAAAACTTGTTCATTGGCGTCTTCAAAACAAACTCTTTCCGTATCAATTTTCGCTTCGTGTTCAGGGCATACGTTTGTAGATTTTTGGACCTCGATTAATCTAAAAGTCTACTCGATAAAACTTTTAATCTCTTCGAGGCGCTCAAGTGCAACTTGGCGACCTGTCAGGTACAGAGACAGTAGGGCCTCACCGGACTTCTCGTTAACTTTAACTTCAACTGGCTCAGGAGGTAGAAGCACCAGCACTCTACCCTCTTCCTCCAGTTCAAACAGCTGTTTGCGCTGATCCATATAGCGCTCGGAGCGAGAAGCCAATGCGGCTTCAAAGTATGGATACGCGGAGTAGAGCTGCGAGCGGATCGCGATTTGCTCGTTAACGTCGGTTTTTACGAAATCCCTATCCTGCGTGATAATGACCAGCGCTTTCTTTGCCGGCTTGTGGTCGGGAATGTCAACCGCGTGTTCCGCTTTACCATCGGGCAGACCAAGCGCGGCCTCAAACGGAATGGAATCGGTAGTTCCGCCGTCCAAATAACGATGTCCATCCAGCTCAACCATGCGAGAAACCGTTGGCATCGACGCGGACGCTCGGACCATAGTCACGTCTTCCGGAAACTTTTTTACGTGCAGATACGCCGGCGTGCCAAACGTAACGTCGGACGCCACCGCGTACATCTGCATGGGATTTTGATTGAACGCCTCGTTATCGCAGGGATCCAAATGGTTTTGGATCTCATCGAACATAAAATCCGCACCCGCAATGTCGCCAGTAGTAATCAGTGAGCGGAGCGAAAGGAAGCGGGGGTCATCTCTAAAAGCCAGCATAATGCGCATGGCGCGACCCATCTGCTTGGACCTGAAGCTTACGGCGTTGATAGCGCCCGCGGAAACTCCCCACACGCTCTCAAAGTTGGTGACGCCCTTCTCGCGAAGCACATCAAGGATTCCAGCGGTAAAAATGCCTCGATAGCTGCCTCCCTCTAGCACAAGCGCAGTTGAAGATGGGTGTGCAGATGCCTGTTCCACGCCATCTATCTGCGAGAATTTCTGCTGCTGGTCTTCCATAACAACCTCCGAACTTTGTTATTCAGAGTGTACCCAATTTCTGCTCGGACGCCCAATCGGTTTTGCACACAAAAAAGTGCCCGAATATCAGGCACTTTAGTGATGCAATATGCGTGCTACGCGCAGCAAAGCCGTGGGTTCTTTTTACTTGCGGACCTTACGAGAAGCAGCAACAAAACCAAGGCCGCTTACTGCAAGAACAGAAGCTGGAACTACAACATCTGCGATACCAGTTGCAGGAAGTACGGACTTCTTCGCTGGTGTTGGTGCAGGGGCTGGAGCAGGAGCTGGAGCAGACTCTGGCTCTGGTGCTGGAGCTGGCTCTGGATCAGGAGTTGGAGCTGGAGTTGGATCGGGGGTTGGAGCTGGGATGCGAACAAAGTAGACAGAAATAACCTCATCGATTGGCCTTGCTGGAACCCAGTGGCCCTTAACGGTAACAGTGCCATCGCCGTTATCGACAATGATTACACCGTCAGCGTTACCAACCATAAATCCGTCTGGAATTGGGTTAGTGATATCAGGAAGGAAATGTGCGTCCTCAGGAGCATATGGATTCTTCGTTTGATCCATGAGCTCCTCTCTAGTTGGTGCAGGAATAGGAGTTATGCCAGTAGTAGCAGTAGCACCGGTGGTGCTTGTAGGAGCAAGCGTTGTGCCCTCTGCCAGCGCAGATGCTGGAGCAAGTGCCAGCGCGGCTGCGAGAACAGACGAAGCGATGCATACCTTTAAGTTCTTCATGTGGCTTTTGCGCAAATTTTTATGCACCAGACGGATGACCAGATACACAAGAATTTTTAGCGCATTCCTTTCTGATATGGATTATTTAGTTTCTTTTTAAGCAGATACTATCATATACATACTAAACAAATGTCGCGTCTGGTCGACATATTCCGTGAACGCACAAAAAATTTAAACAACCTTTAAAACTATTTTCCAAAAGTTTGATAACATTTCCGCAGGTAAACTATTACGCAACCGAGAGTTGACAAATTTCCAACTCAACTTGGTGGTGTGCAATCGATGCAGTTTTTAGAGTAATAGCCATCACATGTGAATCCCACCACATCACCAACAGAAAGGAACAGCCATGTTATTGAGCGAGAAAATCATGAGCCTCAGAAAGCGTAATGGTTGGTCACAGGAAGAGCTTGCACAGCAGCTTGGCGTTTCAAGACAGTCAGTTTCCAAATGGGAGTCTATGGCTTCCATGCCTGATATTCAAAAGATTATGTCCATGAGTGAGCTCTTTGGTGTTTCCACAGACTATCTGCTCAAAGACGAGCTTGAGGAACTGCCTACTACTGCCGTAACCACCGCCGCAGCAACTACCGCGGACAACGCTGACACGGCCACATCTGACGGCATTGCAGATACTGCCGCCAGCGCGGCCACGGGCGCCTTCTCAGGTGACGATGCATCTACCAGCAAAACTGTAGCGCCAAAACTCAGCGTATCGCTTGAAACAGCTACCGAATACTTAGATGCAGTCGCACGAACTTCTCGCCCCACTTCGTTTGCAATTACCCTCTTTATCTTGGGACCAGCGTTGCTTGTTTCGCTTGCAACATACAGTGAAGATGCGCTCAATTTTGATCCGACGCGCATTTCTCCAGATGCGCTGGGCATTGCGGGCATTTGCATCATGATGCTCTTCATTGCTGCAGGCGTTGGCCTGCTGATTCTCCAGGACATGAAGCTCGCGAAGTTTAAGCAGCTCAAGGAGGCCTCTCTCGAGCTCCAATACGGTGTCGAAGCCGCCGTTCGTAGACGCGCCGAGTCAACCGAATCGTTGCGATACGTGCAACAGGCCGCCGGCGTCTGCCTTACCATCCTGAGCGCAATCCCCTTCCTTATTGCCTCGTACTACGGGACTGGCCTCACTTTTGCGCTTGGTTTCTTTATGGCAGCAATTCTCGTCTCTCTTGGCGTTTACCTGCTGGTTTACTCGGGAATTCTTAGAGATGGTTACAGGGTTCTTCTTCAAGAAGGCGATTTCTCCCATGACGAGAAAAGCAACAAGAGAGACTCCAAATCCGCAGCATTGAAGTACAGGCCAATTGCCAGGGCGTATTTTGGCACCATTACCTTGCTGTACGTGGGCTATAGCTTCATCACCAAGGATTGGAAAAGTTCCTGGATTATCTGGCCTGTTTCCGCGCTCCTCTACCACATCATTATCAGCATCCTGAACGCTCTGAAGAAACGATAAGCGCAACCGATCAGACGCGCGACAGACGCGCAGGTCAGACACGCCGGTAAGACGCACGGCAAACGCGCCGGTCGGAGCGCTGGCTGGATACGACTCGCAAGGGCTCGGTCTTCTCGACAGGCCGAGCTTTTTGTGTATAGCTCGGCGAAGGTTCCTTTGAGCCTGAAAAGTACATCATGTCTGAGTAAAACAGCTCAGACATGGCGGGAAAACCGGCAAATTGCTCAGACTTGGTGAACTTTTTCGGCAAATCGTTCAGACATGGCGAGAAAATCAGGCTCCACGTAAACGCCCATGAAACCACACCTGGATACAAAGCCACGTCACTAAAAGTCTGCCTGAAAAATGCAAAGAATCTGTGTTTGGGACACAGATTCTTTGTAGAAATCAGGCAGAATCCACCGATACTTTTATGTTTTCAGGCAAAACCTACCGAGTCTTTGTAGAAATCAGGCGCAGCTACGCGATCCAGAATCAGTTGAAACTTTATGCGCGACGAGATGCCTGGTACTTCTCGAAAGCAGCCTTATATTTCTGCTCCTCTTTCTTGAAAATAGCATTGAAGACTAAGGTTGTGATCAGCAGAATGACCAGGTATAGTGCGGTAAATGACATCCATGCCTGCGCCATATTTGGAACCCATCCGCCAATGAGTGCCATCGCAACAAGCGTTGGGAACAGGCAAACGTTAAAGCCAAGGAACCTTTGAAGGTAGCTAAGCTTGGTAATCAGGGGCTGATAGTTGAACCAAATCTGCTGGTAAATGCCCGAAAGAGCACCAGCGGCAATCAGCGTGAGGAGTGTGATGTTATTCTGTCTATCGCCATAATTGATTGCCAGCGCAATGACGCCATACACAAGCGAGATACCGGTAAAACATAGTGCTCCAGAAGAAATGCCTTTGCACATAATTTGACCTACTGTTTTATTGAGTCCCTCGTCAAATTCTTGCTGAGTCTCTCGCTCAGTTTCTTGCCAGTTTTGTGATTCGTTGCGTTCCATGATGTTCCCTTCTCTGGGATAAATCTGCTGTTAAAGTGGTTGGTTCGGATGCTGTTGAGTGCTGCTTGAAGCTGCGACACGCAATGCGCGATGCACGAGAAAAGCCTCTATCCCCTACACAATTCCAATGCGTCGTTTGATTTCGGCGGCATACTTTCTTGAAGCAACAAGGGGTTTCTCGCCAAGCGACAGCAACATGCGGCCGGAACCTGCGGGTTTGATACCCGTAACGTGGTCTAAATTGACCAGTTCCTGACGAGAAATGCGCACAAACGCCGTATCTTTGAGAGCATCCTCAAGCTCGGACAGGCGACTAGAACTTTCCAGCGTCTCGCCGTTTACCAGGTGGATCAGCGTCACGTTTCCGTCCGTTTGGATCCATGACACATCCGCGAGAAGGACGACGCGCCTGTTGATGGTTCCGGGAACGTATCCAGTCATCTTTCCGTCAACCATTTGGAGCTGACGGACAATTCCCGAAACGCAAGGGTCATCGGGGCCGCTCAAAATGGTCACTTCGATTTGCGCGCGACCCTTTTCTTCAACTACACGAATTTCCATGGCACTTCCAAACAACTTACTTGACCAAATGTCTCGTTTTCTTGCTGTAGCGGAACTGCGCCCCGCTTATCTCCTTGCCTTAAGGCATCTTTAGAATAACGGTTGCATCTCTTATGTGGGACTTCGTATCACTCAAATGCAATAACTGGCTCGTGAAATGCAATCTTTTCGCTTCGGATGCCGTTCTTGCGCTTGAACGGCGCTTTACGCGCCCGAGCTCGCGCGTACGAACGCATGTGCATGTGATCGCGCGACCAAAAAGCCGCCCTCAAAATGAGAGCGGCTTGAAGTTACCGTGCACTATGCTTGCGAGCGTCGGCCTCGCCGCAGCTTAGTTTCTAGCTGCGTGAAGCTTGAGTGTACCCAGCGCAAAGAGAACTGCTGCGCCGCCTGCAATAGCAAACATCAGTGTGTTCTGCAATGCATCGTCACCGGTATAAGGAGTGCGGGACTTGCGAGGCTTAGGGACAACAGGGTTGGTGGTGGTATTGGTATCTGTGTCGATAAGACCATCGCTGACGTGGGCAGTGTTTACAACCGTGACGTTTTTCTCGCCCTTGTTAACCTTGACCTGGAAGGTAACGGTGAGTGTGTCGCCCGAAGCAACGTTCTGCGTCCAGGTTACGGTGCGCGTAGCTGGGTCGTAGGTGCCGCCGTTATCAGCGGAGCCATCAACGTAGGTCGTGTGCTCTGGGATGACATCGGTAATGGTTACATCGCGAGCAGTGTTGGTGGTGTTGGTGTAAGTTACGGAGTACGTAAGCACCTGACCAGCAGTTACCTTGTTGCCGTCGATGGAGTTACCCTGACCGTCCAGGACATCCTTCTTTGGCTGAGGCAGAACTACCCAAACGCCAATGAAGTGAGCGTTTTTGTGGTCAATGACCTCGGAATCGTGATCGTAACCGATAAACACCCACGTTCCATCTGGAGTTTCCACGCGAGTAACGCCACCAAGGGGCTGATCAGGGGTAACGGTGGTGCCGTTAGGAATTCTAGTCTGCTTACCAGGAAGCAGGTCCAGGACCTCCTGAGGAAGCTCCCTGTTAGGAGTGCCGCTTACAAACTCGTGGGTCTTCTCGTACAGAAGCTCAGTGGTTACCTTATTGGAGTGAGCAACGTTTCCGTCGACAACCTGTGTGAGCTCGTTATCAATGTTGGAGCCGTCTGTCTCTACCTTGCTGTTGGTAACAGTCTTGTAGGTAATAACAAACTTCTTGCCGCCATTTGCCTTGGTGAGCAGGTGGTCCTTGATGTTGACGGTAACCTTTTGACCGTCAACAGCAACAGTGTAATCGGTGCCCTCAGTGAGGGTCTGGCCGTCAAAGCTTACGGTAAGGCTCTGGAAATCAAGGCGCTCGTCAAAGGTATCAACCATGCTCATCGACTTAATCTTGCCGATGGTATCAATGCCCTGCTTTGGCAGCGTAAAGGTGCCGGTATAGGTAATGGTTTCTCCGGCCTTAGCAGGAGCCTGCTCTGGATCAACAGCCTTTACTGGAGCTGGAGTAATTGCCTCAGTGTACACACCAAAAAGGCTGCCGCTGGTAGCTGCGCTGGTGGACTCAAACGTCATACTGCTTGACTTGGACTTAACAGCAAAACCTGCAAGGTTCTTCTCCTGGTCAGGACCAGAGGTTCCACGAACAGGATTCCAGGTAATATTGCTACCGCTGGTGCTCTCAACAAGAATGTTCCTGTTGTTCATAACAATGCTATCAATGGTGCTATTGGCGTTAATAAGCGAGAAGGTCTCGTTTGCGCCAGCATCACCGACAACGTCAATATCGCTTGGCTGCATAACAAGCTTGAGGTCACAAGGGGTGCCATCGGTGTACTTAAGCTCTACTGTTACGTTTGCGTTGATTGCATAGGACCTGAACATATCAGCAGTATAGCTGGGGTGATTCACGTCAATGTAGTCCATAATCTGGAAGGACTTAGTTCCCCAGTTCTCATCAACGGTCAAAAATGCAACGTCAGTCTTATTAGGGTTGTTGTAATCTGCGTTGGCATTCTTAAGGGTAAGGTCCAGAGAGTTGATGGTGACATAGACGTCAACGTCCTTGCCATCAACAGTACCAGCGTTAGAAAACTTCAAAGAAAGCGGCTGGTTATACTGCTGGTTGGAACCGTCTTTAGTTGGCTGCACAACAAAAGCGGTTGAGGGCAGTCTGCCTGTATCAGAAGCAGGAATCTCTACACGCTTAACACCAGTTCCTTGCGAAAGAACAGTCATGTTGTCTCTGGTCAGCGTGAACTGGTAAATGTTGATCTGGGTAAGATCGCTATCGTCTTTCTGGCGATCAAGTGCCTGAGCTGTGTTAATAGACATAAACAGGCATGCCACAACCATGGTGAGAAAGACTGAGATTCTCTTAAGAAAACCTTTTTTCATGATGGCCCCTCAAAAAGATGTGCATATTACATCTATATTTTCTTACAAATTGATAGCCAAAACATATGAGAAATTAGTATTCACATAAAAAGTGAATTTGGCTGATAAATAGTACAGTTCACATGGACAGTACTGTTTTGAAAATAGTTCAAATTTTTGTATCCGCGCCACATCTGCTGCTTGCGAATATGAATTGAGCCGTCGCGCTTCAAGATGCCGCGGCCAGTCCGCAGCTTCGGTCCGCGCGCCTCTGCTCACTCGCCTTAGTTTGCTCCGCCAGGGCGAGAAGGTCTACCAGCTTGATGATTATCTGGCTCTTGAACTTTCTCTGTCTTGGAGCAAATCCATGCAACGGTATAGCCAACGCAGCCGATAAACAGGCAGGTTAGACCTAACATAAACATTTTCTCGCCAACGCCAAAGTCAATCTCGTATTGAATTTTGAGCGCCAGCGGAGGATTTTGCAAAGGAAGCCCTGCCTTAGCGAACAGGTAGTATGCACCCATGAGCGCACTTAAAATACCCGAAATTAAAAAGCCCTGTGAAAGGTTCTTGATTACTTGAGCCGCCTTATTCATGTCGCATCATCTCCTTATGTGGCTATAGTAAAACAAAACGACGAGAAGCCCAAAATGAGAGCCAGCGAATGAACTGCCTCCCATTTCTTGGACACGAGAAATGGGAGGCAGTTCAAAACACACCTAAGTCAGATAATCTGTTAAAAAGACGTATACATGACGCTGAAAATACCTCAATCATGCAGA
>CALFOQ010000042.1:0-2316 GCA_937921235.1 uncultured Atopobium sp.
AAAACTACGAAACCATCGCCGGCTTTATGATGTATTCCCTGCGCAAAATCCCGAAACGTACAGATTTTCTAGTTTATGCCGGTTATAAATTTGAAATCATCGATACTGAAAATTTGAAAATTGACCAACTTTTGGTTTCCAAACAAGGAAATATGGTGGGAAAAATGTAACGGGTTGCTGGGAACACTTGAAAAGAAAATTAAAAAATAAATAAAAAGGAAAAAATATTATGACGACAACCGAACCTCAAAAATACGCCCGTAGCCTGCACGCGCCCATCAGCCTCGGTACCACCTCTGACGACCGCTTTATGCCGCGCGGCTTTCTTTCATATTTTGCCTCGCTGCCGAAATTGGTTTTAACCGAAAAATTAGATGGGCAAAACAACTGCTTTGCTGCGCACGGCCTCTATGCTCGTAGTCATGCTGCACCTACCCAGCATCCGTGGGATAAACCTTTGCTGCAACGATGGCAGCAAATCAAAGATGATTTAGGCGATCTCGAACTTTTTGGCGAGAATATGTATGGCATTCATTCGATTGCCTATTCTCAACTGGAAAGCTATTTTTATCTATTCGCCGTCCGCCGTGGCGGACATTGGCTTTCATGGGAAGAGGTTAAATTTTATGCGCAGCTGTTTGATTTTCCGACTGTGCCAGAAATACCCATTGTCCAGCCTCTTGCAGATTTCACTCAAAAATACGCCAATGAAGATATTGCTTTAGCGCAATGGCTTGCCGCTAATTTGGGAGAGCCGTGGACAGACAGCGTACAAACTGCCGGCAAGCTTGGCGGCTACGATCCGAAAACAGGAGCGGCATGCAGTGAAGGTTTCGTTATCCGTAATGCAACTGATTTTGCCACCAACAACGGCAACCTGCCTGTTCAATTCAATGAATTTGATAATCTTTTCAAATTGGTGCGAGCCAAACACGTTAAAACCGACGTTCATTGGACGAAAACTTGGAAGCCTGCCCGTCTTATTGATTACGACAAATACCATTGGCAAAGCTGGCAGTTTCAGACGGCCTGAAGTCCAATGATCCAATAATAAGAAAGACGATTATGTGGACATTCCCATATTACATACCCGGTCACCTTCCTGATTGGCAAGCATTAGAACGTCGTTTCAGCTGGTTTGCCGATATGAAGGACGTTCCCCAGGACCCTGAGTGGCATGCCGAAGGCGATGTATTTACGCATACCAAAATGGTGTGCGAAGCCCTTTTGAAACTGCCCGAGTTTCAAGCGCTTGATGAACAGGAGCAGCATATTTTGTTTGCTGCCGCCATGCTGCATGATGTGGAAAAACGCAGTACGACCAAGTGTGAAATAGAAAACGGCAAAGAGCGTATCGTTTCGCCGCATCACGCAAAAAAAGGCGAGCATACCGCCCGTACTTTACTGTATACCGAACTTGCCGCTCCGTTTGCTGTAAGAGAAGCAATCGCCAAACTCGTGCGCTTGCACGGATTGCCCTTATGGGCGATTAACAAGCCTAATCCTGAGCGAGCCGTCATAGCGGCCAGTTTGCAGGTCAATACTGCACATCTTGCCATGCTTGCTAAAGCTGATGTACTGGGTCGTATATGTTGCGATCAACAGGATATTTTGCTGCGCATTGATTTGTTTCGTGAACTCTGTGAAGAAAATGCTTGTTGGGGCAAGGCACGTACTTTTGCCAGTGACTACGGACGCTATCTCTATCTTAACGGCCGTAGCGAAATGCCGGATTATCAGCCATTTGATGATCAGACCTTTGACGTGTATGCCATGTGTGCCATAGCAGGTAGCGGTAAAGACAGTTACATCAGGCAATATCTTGCTCATTTACCTATGCTGTCGCTGGATGAGATTCGCCGTGAACGCAAACTTAATCCCGCAGATTCCAAACATACCGCCGAAGCAGTGCGTTTGGGTAAAGAGCAGGCAAAAGAATACCTGCGCGCCCGCACGTCATTTGTCTTCAACGCCACCAACCTCAACCGCGACCTGCGCAGCAAGTGGCTGCCTATGTTCGCCGACTACGGCGCACGCGTGCATCTCATTTATTTAGAAGTGCCTTACACGCAATTACTATCGCAAAACCGTAACCGCGAACATTCTGTGCCGAATGATGTGTTGCACCGCATGATAGAAAAGCTGGAAATCCCTGATTACAGTGAAGCGCATACAGTGGATTTTGTGGTCTCTTCTTAAGAAGGTAAGAATCTTGTAATTAGGCCGTCTGAAACAATCCAATGTTTAAGACGGCCTTTTTATGGAATCAGAAATTGCTAGAGCTAAGACTGAGACCTTTATTCGCAGCTCACGTTT
>CALFOQ010000043.1:0-2280 GCA_937921235.1 uncultured Atopobium sp.
GATGAAGTTTATGCATAGAGATGCATATCAGGTAGTGCGACCGCCTAGCTGCCTGGCTATCTTGATTAGAAACATATCGATTCTTCGGCAGAACCTACCAAAGCTGCGCTATTTTGTGGGCCAAGCCTAAAAGCCGACGCTAACACGCTGCAGAATCATAATCCCCCGCACAGAAATCGTACGGGGGATTTGCATTCAATAGGCAAAGTGGACGTATAAGCCGGGTTCTGTCGCGGACAACCATTTATCTACTACCAGCATTGCTGCTGGTCTCTAGCGCGCAACCCGAGCGCAGTGCGGGCCACACCATAGCGCTCCTATTTGCGTTTGCTCCGGATGGGGTTTACCAAGCCACGCTGTTGCCAGTGTGCTGGTAGTCTCTTACACTACCGTTTCAGCTTTTCTCTTTACGCGAATGCGCAGGTGAGAGTCTTCTTTTCTGCGGCACTTTCCGTCGGGTCACCCCGCCTGGCCGTTAGCCAGCATCCTGCCCTGTGGAGCCCGGACTTTCCTCATAGCACCCTTCCAATTAGCTGGACGGGTGCTCCGCGGTTGTCTGGTCCACTTTGCATGGGCGATTGTATCACGTTCATAAGCTCAGAAGCTTTAAAGTCAAATAATCTCCAAGTAAATGAGATGTTTCGAGGACGCGGGTTTCTCGCCGTATGTTCAGCGAAGCGAGGCGAAGAAGGGCGCAATTTGGCACGGCATGTTCATGAAAAGCAACGGCAGCCACTTTGAATGCTGCTATGATAAAGAGGCTTAAAAACGAAAGGACTAGCATGGGACTCTTTGATCTTTTCAAGAAATCTTCCAAGACAGCTGCGCCAGAGGCTCTTGTTGTTTCTGATTACACTGCTAAAACAATTTATGCACCAGCAAGCGGAAAAGTCGTTGCGCTAGAGAACGTTCCTGATCCTGTTTTTGCAGGTGGCATGCTTGGTCAGGGTCTGGGTATCTGGCCCTCTGAGGGTGTTGTGTACGCGCCAGTCTCGGGCACTATTACCGCAACTACTCCAACTGTTCACGCATTTGGAATCACTGCCGATTCTGGAGAAGAGGTTTTGATTCATGTGGGCGTTGATACCGTTGAGATGAAGGGTGGCGGTTTTGTCGCCCTTGTTGAGCAGAATCAGCATGTTGAGGTTGGTCAGCCACTGATGACCTTTGACCTGGATAAGGTTAAGGATGCGGGCCATCCTGAGGTGGTTATTCTTGCTATCACTAATTCTAGCGAGTATAGCAACGTAGAGATTCTTGCTGCTGCAGACCAGCCAGTTTCTGCTGGCGAGAAGGTCTGTGTACTCGCATAAGCTGCGGTTGCATAGCTGTTCTATGTCTGACACATCCTACAAGACACTCAAGCTGGACTTTGTTGCGGAAGGTCTCTTTGAAGACAGAAAAAGCCGCTTCATAGCCCAGCTTTGTCATGTAGAAACAGAGTCAGAAGCGCAAGAGTTTCTCGCCACAGTGAGGGCAAAGCACTACAATGCTCGTCACAACGTTCCTGCATGGATCTTGGAGGACGGTACAGAGCGTGCTTCCGACGACGGAGAGCCTTCCAGAACGGCGGGAATGCCGGTGCTGGAGGTATTGCGCGGAGCGGGGCTTAAGAACGTCTGCTGTGTTGTCACGCGCTACTTTGGCGGAACGCTTTTGGGACCTGGCGGACTTGTTCGTGCGTATACGGCAGCAACTCAAGAGGCTTTGGCTGCTGCTGAGGAAGCATCTGCTGTTCAGGAAATGCTGCAAGTTGTGAGGGTGGAGTTGTCGGCCCCGTATAACCTGTATGAGCAGATTCAGCGCTTGGTCTCAGATAACGGCGGCAAGGTTATAACGACAGAGTTTGGAGCGGACGTTTTTCTCGCCATAGACTTTAGGTGCGGAGAAGAAACAGCGTTTACGGATGCACTGACAGAGCTCAGCGCTGGAAAGATTACAGCCGAGGTCTTCGCGGCACGTTTTGATCTGTTTTAGTTGGTTTAATAAACTTACTCGATGCTTGTAAGAAATTGTTTTCCTAGTTAGATGTCATATTTTTCTTGACATTTATTCGGGGGGGGGTATTTTCAATGCATGAGATGAAGAACTAATTAATGTAATTTAAGTAGGAGGTATGATGAAAAACAGCTCTAAAAATACTGGTAATAAAAGTAAAGTATTTGTATATCGATATTATTTAATTGCAGCAATATTATTCATTACTGCAATTAGTTGGACAATGATTCAAAGTAGTGGCTGTTCAAAAGCTTCTTCTTATCAATCAAAGTCTGATAGTAC
>CALFOQ010000044.1:0-10051 GCA_937921235.1 uncultured Atopobium sp.
GTCTTTTTAACAGATTATCCGACTTAGGTGTGTTTTGAACTGCCTCCTATTTCTCATGTCCAAGAAATGGGAGGCAGTTCAATAGCGGGTGGTTTTGTGTTTCGCGCGTTACACGCGCTCAACAGGCTAAAGCCTCGAATAGAAAAAGCAGCCCACCCAGAGCTGCCTTCAACGCACACTATGTCTCCGCAGCACCTAGACTGCACGCTCTGTCTCAGCTCTCTTTTCCTCCTTGAGAAACTGCATATCCAGAGCCTTAATAAACGGCAGGTAGATTGCCATATCAATCAAAATCAATACGAGCTGAAGTAAAGCGCCCTGCCATCCGCACAAAAGAAATCCCGAGATCAAAGGAGGGGTACTTCCAGGCAGCATAATACCGTTGCACAGAGGCACCAAGCCGGCGCTCATTGCGGACCACGCAATTAAAACGTTAACAACCGGCGTAAAAATCAGAGGGATGGCCATAATGGGGTTCAGCACTATAGGCAGTCCGTACATGACCGGCTCGTTAATGCCAAAAATACCAGGCACGATAGAGATTTTTGCAATATCTTTAGCACGGCGAGAATTGCAGAACAAAAATATCGCAATCAACAGCGAGAGCGTTGATCCACCGCCGCCAAACAGCGCAAAGAACGCATCGAACTCTCGGTTGATAATGTTAGGAAGCGCAGTTCCAGCAGCAAAAGCGGCCTGATTTTCCAGCGTAAGCGCGGTCAAAATCGGCGTAAAAATAGGGCTAGTAATGTTTGAACCGTTGATCCCAAAGAACCAGAAAATGCCCTGGATGACGTAAGCAATTGCCAGAGCCCAAACGGTTCCTCCAAGCATGGTCAGCGGAGTCTGCAGCATCGAATAAATGCAGGTGAACGCATCTTTCCAAGGGGTAAGCGCAAACAAAACGCCAACCGCCCATACCGCAAGAAACGTAAGCGACATGGGAATCAGCGCGCTAAACGCCAGAGAAACCGACGTAGGAACGCCCTCCGGCATCCTAATGACCCAGTTCTTCTTGATAACAAAACCAAAAATATGCACCGACAAAAAGCCCACGATAATCGCTACAAACACACCCTTTGCGCCGGTCCACGCAAGAGGAATGCTCTCCACCAAAAATGGTTGAGTAGCTCCCTGAGGCAAAAACTCGGTTACCTGAGGCATCAAAATAAACCAGCTGATGAGCGAGACCATTCCGGCAGAAACTCGGTCCTCAAGACCAAGCTGATCAGCAAAGTTGTAGCCAATTTCAAACGACAAAAATATCGCCATGAGCGCAACAGTGCAGGCAGAAGGGATAGCCAACAGCGAGAAAAGCGACTTACCCTGAATCGTAGTGGCCTTCAAGAAATCAACCCACGCTGGGATTGGCAGATTGCCTACCAGCGTAAACATTGATCCGATGATAAGGATTGGCATGAGCATGGCAAACGAATCGCGCATAGTAAGAAGATATTTATTCTTACTCACCGACTCTGCCATAGGCATAAGCTTTTTCTCAAGACCATCCATTACATTCATACAGTCCCCAAAACAGCACGTAATCCCTAAAAATTCAGAAGTGAGAATGTTATAACAAATGCAACGATAGCCGTCTATCGCAAGGTCATTCACATAAAATTCACCTGCGGACAACGCAATGCCCTACTTCAAATACCCTACTCAAAAACCTGGCGAGAAAACCGGTCTTCTCGCCAGGCAACTAACCTGTCAGTTTTGCCGCAACCCGCGACCCGCGGCCACTGCCGCGCCCGCACGCCGTGACCCACGCTCGCTACTTGCTCGTCAACCGCTCGATGAGCTTGTTTATTTCCCACTCGGTCATACCTACGTCGGTTAGATACTTGCGAGCTCCGGCCGCGTAATCTGCGCCGTCGAGCGAGCCGTACGTAGGCACCCCAGCAATACAGCGAGCGATGTCGTTGAACTTCACATCAACAACGGCGTCGTAACGAGCCTTGTCGTCTTTCTCGTTAATGCCGTAATAGTTGTCGTAGGTAATCATGTAGTCGTCGCGCATCTCGTCGTAGGATGCGCCGCAAAGTGCCTCGAGAAGAGCGCAGACAAAGCCCGTACGATCCTTACCCTCGGTGCAGTGAATAAGGTAGGGCCCCTTATGCAGAATTATCTCGCGCAGACCCGCTACCAGGCGATAAGCATATTGACCGCCACGGTAATTGGCGTTGAGGTTAAGAGCCGCAACATTCCCTGCGTCATACAGGCTTTTGTGCCACGTAATGTCGTAGTCCGCATTCTGGTAATAGCCCTGAATCTCTTCGTTGGTGTCCGCGAGGTCCAAGATAAACTGCACGCCACACCTCTGGGCAAGATCTGCCGCGTAAGGTGCGCGATTGTTCTGGTTATCAATAGGCGACGCCGAGCGATACATCACACCTTCAGCAAGATTTCCACCCTTCACGGGACGGAAGTTGGCAAAGACCTCGTCACTTGCGTAATCGGAGCGATTGTTAGTGTACGTTGCGTCCAAGGCCTTCTGAACCGTTGCGTACTTTTGCTTCTCGTGGAGCGTCACCGTAGCCATGTCTCCATGCTTAAGACCGGCGATTTCCCACAGAGGCTCGCCATTATTTACGCACACATAAACGTAAGGGTAGCCCGGATATGCAACAACCAGGGGCTCGTTGGTTTTGGTGTAATAGCCGTTGTAGTACGGAATATCGGAAAGCTTGTATCCGTTGCTAAACGTAACGTCCACGCTGTCGCCGTACTCAAAGCCCAGGTTATTAAAATCGTCGATGGCAATATCCAGGTAGCTGCCGCCAAACTTGGGCTCGTAAATTGCCTCGATTTCCCCTGTTGTGATTGACGACTGCGTTGCTTGCTGGGCAGGATTGTTCTGCAGGAACGGGAACACGTTGCACCCTACCAGCGCAAACAAGAGCGCCAACGTCATAAACATGCTCAAGGCCGTTGTAAAACGTTTCTGTAACTTTTGCATTTCTCACCCCGATTCTGCCGATACTGCGCGTCCAAAGGTGCTGCAGGTCAAAAGACCGCGCACTCCCAATAGCAAAACTTATCCAATGATCTCGCACGTCCAAACCACACCACTTTGACTATACGACTGACGAGAAACCCCACCTGTCCAAACAGATGGGGTTCACATGAACGGTGTCGTTTTATCGGTAGGTGGAGAAGGGCTGTGCGGAACAGCTTCAAACAAAAAGGCACCCGATAACGAGTGCCTTAAGAATGCAAATGTTGAGTGTCTACAGACCAATTCGCTCTTCTAGCGCGCTTTCAATAGCTGCAAGGTCAATGAAGTTATTCAGCACAATGGTGCGCTCTTTAATTCCATCAGGGAAGTTATCAAAGAGCTCATTGGTTGTGACGTAATAATCGCCATCAGCGCCTTGAACGCTACCAAGGTCGATAGTCTCAACAACAATATCTTCCCTGTTCCTCTTCTGAAGAATGCTCTCAATATTCATTTTGGCAATGATTGAAGATCCAACGCCAAAACCACATACAGCAACAAGTTTCATTATTAACTCCTAAAAGGACTGATTATGCGCCAAGCACAAGCATTCTAATGGCCTTGAGCAGATACATCAAAGGCATCCATACCAATGCGTAGTCAATGTTGGACCAAGTCACGCCAGAACCAAACATTACGCCGGTCAATGGATAGAACAGGATAGCTGCTGCAGAAGTGATTGCACCAGTTACCAGACCTGCTGCAAGAGCACCCTTCCATCCACCAGCCTTGTTACCAAAGACGCCCATGACATTACCGTCAAAGTACATGATGATTGGACTTGGGAAGACAATAACTGGAGCGTGAAGAACAATGGTCAAAATACAAACAAGAATTGCGCCAATTGAAGATCCAAGGAAGCCAAACATTCCGCCCATTGGCGAGAATGGATAGAACGTTGGAGCGTCCAGCGCCGGAACAGCACCAGGAAGGAACTTGTCAGAAATACCCTTAAATGCTGGAACAATAGAACCAACAAACATACGTACACCCTGAAGTAGGATGACAATACCTGCAGAGAAGGTCCAAGCACGAATAACCAGCCACAAAATCCAGTTAGTAGCCTCAGGACCAGTACCAGATAGAGCCTCGATACCTTCCTGACCAACAGCAAGACCCATTCCAACAAAGATGATTGGCATCAAGAAGAACAGAACTACGGTGTTGTCCCTAAACATTGAAGCCCACTCAGGAAGCTTTAGCTTATCTGCGTCTTCATCTGGGTTGGAGGAACCAACAAACTTACCAACAAAGTGAGCAACAACGGAGCCTACCTGATCCATAAATCCAAGGGTAATTGCATCCTGTGTCCACTCTTTTGCAAGCTTTCTGGTAATTGCAGGAGAAAGTGCATAATAAAGTGCGTTGAGGATTGAACCAACTGCAATAATCACAACGCTGTCATCGGTGTTCAGGATTCCTGGAAGCGTAATAGCCATGAAGCATGCGTGGAAAAGTGCAAGGTGAGCTGTCAGGTAAACATTCTTAAAGTTGTTGTTAGGAACCAACTTAACAATTACCAAGTGAAGCAGGAATGCAAACAGGAAAATCAGTACGGAATTCCTGCTGAAGCCCTCCATGGAGAGAACCATTGCGCCTGCTGCATCGTTAATAGGAAGGGTGCCTGCAACTCCAAGGCTGTTATTTAATGCAGTAACTACCTCAGATAGAGAGCTGAAGATGATTCCTGCGCCAGATGAGAGGACAAGAAGACCAATGACCGTCTTGACAACACCATCAATTACCTGTGGCAACTTTTTACGTTGAAGTAAAAGACCTACAAGCGCAAGCAAACCCATGAAGATGGTTTGATTTGTAAAAAGCTGAAATACAAAAACGTTCAAGATGTCCATACTATGCCTCCCCATTAATAACTTTAGATACGTTTAGTGCGTCTTCTTCTGTTCTTGCAGAACGGAGCAGATCAAAATTTGCCTCACTATTGAAGAAAATTACAATCTTCTGAAGAAGCTCAATATGAGACTCGTCATCTTTTGCTGCCAAAATGACAACGATATCCACAGGGTCATTGTGCTTACTGCCAAACTCGATTGGCTGCGCAAGCGTTGCAATTGAAATTGCTGTCTGATGAACTGCATCACTAGGGCGAGAATGTCCAAGTGCAAGACCAGGAGCCAGAACAATGTAAGGTCCCAGCTCGTGAATTGCAGCAATCATCTCTTCAATGTAAACAGGAGTGATTGCGTCACGCTTTACTAGTGGAGTTGCAGCTACTTTAAGAGCATCTTCCCAGTCTTTTGCCTCAACACGAAACTGAAGGTCTTCTGGATGAATCTGCAGATGAGAAATACCTTCACTCATACTAGGCTTCCTCTGCTACATATGCATGGCCGCCAAAGCCATTGCGAAGTGCTGCGGTAACCTTATTTGAGAAGTTCGCCTCACCAAGCTTTGATGCATTTCTCTCAAACAGAGATTGTGCAATTACTGGTACAGGGACATCCTCTGCAAGAGCAGCCTCAACTGTCCATTTAGCCTCGCCAGATGCATCAACAATACCCTTAAAGTCCTTAAGGTTAGGATGTACTCTGAGCTGCTCTTCAATTAAATCAATCAGCCAAGAACGAATAACGGAACCGTTTTGCCAGTTGCGAGCTACCTGAGCCAAGTCATAATCGAATGGAGCCTTCTGCATAACAGCAAAACCTTCGCCGATTGCCTCCATCATTCCGTATTCAATTCCGTTGTGGACCATTTTCATAAAGTGCCCAGCACCTGCAGGACCCACGTAATCGCAGCCATTTTTAACAGCAACGGACTCAAAAACATCTTTGAGATACTCGTAAGCACTCTGGTCTCCACCGGCCATCAAGCAAGCACCATGGCGAGCTCCCGAGGTGCCTCCAGAGGTACCAAGATCCAGGAATCTTACTCCAAGTTTAGCAGCCTCTTCTCCATGTCTAATGGAATCCTTGTAGTTTGAGTTTCCTGCATCAATAAGGATGTCATCCTTTTCAAGCAGTGGAAGAACCTGAGAAATTGTTGATTCAGTTGCCTCTCCAGAAGGAACCATCATCCAAATAACTCTTGGCGTCTCCAGTGCCTCAACAAGCTCCGCTAAGGACTGAACAGAGGAAATACCGTGCTTTTCTACTTCCTGACGGGCATCCTCAGAAACATCAAAGCCTTTAACTTCTACTCCGTTGTCTTTGAGATTCAAGGCAAGGTTGAAGCCCATTTTTCCAAGTCCGACTAATCCAACTTTCATGTTCCTTCTTTCGACGAACTTTCTGTAAGAATTACTATAAAAATAATTTTCTACTAGTCAATATTAAAAAAGAAAAAATTTTTTCTTTTCTTTTAGCGGTAAATTTTTTAAAGTAGAAGGTGTCTTATTTCATCGTTTATCTTTGATTTGAGGAGAATCTCATGGAGTCTTCATACCGTGTAAGGCTGAAATCGTTTGAGTCTTCGCTTTCAAAAAAAGAAAAAATGATTGCCTCCTATATTTCTTCTCACTCACGCGCAGCTTCGCAGATGACCATTAATGAGATGGCACAGACTCTTGGAATGGCTGACTCCACAATCTTTAAATTCACCAGAAAGCTCGGCTATTCAGGTTTTAAGGATTTTCACAATGCACTGATTTCCGAAGAATTTGATCCTGCAATTTCAATTCATGAAAACATTTCTGACACCTCTTCCCCACTGGGCGTGGCTGTCAGTGTATTTAACTCCTCAATTGATTCCCTCAGTCACACTAAAGAGATGCTTGAGTCCGAAAATCTTGAAGGTGCAGTTAACTTAATTATCTCCAGCAAAACTGTATTTCTTTTTGGCCTTGGCGGAAGCAATATTATTGCTGCAGACGCCTATCACAAGCTGCTCCGATCGCCTCTCAACGTAAAATATGCGTCCGATTACCACCTGCAGCTCATGGAAGCCAGTAGAGCAACAAAGGACGACTGTGCAATCATCTTTTCTCATACTGGTAGATGCAAAGAAGCTATTCAGATTGCCGATTTATTCCAGCAAATTGGTGGGCGCGTATTAGTCATTACTAGTGATAGAAATTCTCCTCTGGCGAGAAGAGCGGATGTCACGTTACTGACTATCTCAGAAGAAACATCATTTAGATCAGAGTCTCTGGCATCAAGAATTGTTCAGCTGGCTCTTATTGACTCTCTGTACACATCAGTAATGCTTGCTAATCCACGTAAATCCAAGAATTCACTGCAGAGTATTCGTGATGCTATTGAACTAACGAGATAGCAAGCTTCTACTGAATTCATCACACAAACGAACAGGCGCTCCTGCCCAAGACATCCGCGAGGTGCTCTTAGATATCTTTTGCGTGCGTTTATCGATTTCTTATAGCTGTTAAATTCCAAACATCCTATTATTAAAAGGTCTAATCATTCAAATCCTTATCCAAGGGGAATCATGAATAAACAGCAGCTCTCTACTAAAATTTGGGCAATGGCTAATATACTACGTGGAAAAGTAGATGCAAACGACTACAAAGACTATGTACTTGGTCTTATCTTCTATAAATATCTTTCCGAAAATGAAGAGAAATTTCTAATTTCCAATCAACTTCAAGAATCTGAATTCAAGAGCTTCCTTATCGAAGAAGATGAAAGCTCCGTCGATTACCTTCAGCAAAACATTGGATATTTCATTTCTTACAAAAATTTATTCTCCACATGGATAAAGATGGAAAACGAGTTCTCAGTAGACAGTCTTCACACTGCACTGAGCGCGTTTAACCGCTATTTTGCTAAAAATTACAACAAAATTTTTAATAATATTTTTAATGCTCTTGAAACTGGTCTAAGTAAATTAGGAACTAATACAAGCCAACAAACAAAAGCTTGTTATGACCTAATTCATCTCGTTAATATGGTTCCTGTCGAAAACTATGATGTTCTTGGCCACGTCTACGAGGATTTGATTAGACTCTTTGCAGAAACTGCAGGTAAAAAGTCTGGAGAGTTTTATACTCCACACGAAGTCTCTCTTCTTATGTCTGAGATTATTGCTACTTCATTTAAAGAAAAAGAAAATATTCAAATTTACGACCCTACTTCTGGATCTGGTTCTCTTCTTATTCACATTGGAGAAGCTGCGAAGAGATATGGAATTGAACCAAACTCAATCCAGTACTATGCACAGGAACTTAATCAACAGACGTATAACATTACTCGTATGAATCTTGTAATGCGAGATATTACCCCATCAAATATCATTACTAGAAACGACGATACCCTCGCAGCAGACTGGCCATTCTTTGACGAGAATGATCCTGAAAACACCTATGATCCCCTTTACGTAGATGCTGTTGTATCAAACCCTCCCTATTCCGCTAATTGGGACCCAGAAAATAAGGAATTAGACCCTCGCTTTGCTGACTATGGCTTAGCTCCTAAATCAACTGCAGACTATGCATTCTTGCTACACGGACTGTATCACCTCAATCCTCAAGGTCATATGACTATTGTTCTTCCGCACGGAGTTTTATTCCGCGGAGGTTCCGAGGGACTTATTAGAGAAAGATTGATTGAAAAGCGTCAAATTGAAGCAATCATCGGTCTTCCTGCTGATATCTTCTTTGGCACCGGAATTCCAACCATTATTATGGTTCTAAGTAAGCGCGTTCGACATGATGATGGTATTCTAATCATCGATGCTTCAAAGAACTTCATTAAAGATGGAAAGAAAAATCGACTTCAAGCATCAGATATCAAACGTATTTCTGACGCTGTTAAAGAAAGAAAAAATATCGAGAATTTCTGTCGAGTAGTACCTCTCGAAGAAATTCGCGCTAATGACTACAACCTAAACATTCCTCGCTATGTTGACACTTCCGCCAAGCCAGAATCATGGGATATCTACGCTTCAATGTTTGGTGGAATTCCAGTAAACGAACTTAACGAACTGAATAAATTCTGGAAAGTTTTCCCATCTCTCCAAGCTGATTTATTTGAATCAAGCAATGGCTCTACCTTAAGGTTAAAAAATGAAAATATCAGAAGTGTTATAGAAAACAATTCTGACGTTATTGACTACAAAGAACGCTATAAACAAGCCTTGTCTTCTTTTGATTTGTGGCTATCGGAAGAGCTTTTAGAAGAACCTACTCTTGTGAATCGCTCTACCGAAGAAGAGCAAATTGCAAAAGAACTATTTAGTAGACTTGAAGGCATACCTTTAGTTGATAAATACGACGCGTATCAACAGCTTGATAATGCGTGGTCAATTATCAGCTCAGATTTAGAAGAAATAATCGAGAAGAAATCCTTAGACGTTGCTCGAGTCGTTGAACCTCGTATGGTTGAGAAGAATAAGAAAGAGGTTCAAGAAGGATGGCAAGGAAGAACAATTCCGTTTGAACTTGCTCAGCAAGAATTACTTGCTGATGATCTTTTAACAATTAAATCACTCAATAACCGTCTTGATGCCATTTCATCAGAGTTAGATGAGATCTTCGAGTCGCTCACAGAGGAAGAGCGTGCTTCAGAAATTACAAATGATGCCGAAGATAGCTTCAACAAATCTGCATTTAACAAGTATCTGAAGACAGCTGATACATCCGAAGGTACTCTTGGCTCAAAGATTAAAAAAGCAAACAAACTTGTCACAGAAGAAAAGCAGATTGGCAAACAGATTAAAGAGCTTTCTACTGAACTTGATAACAAAACAATTTCACTAATCCAAAACTTAACGGATGAACAAATTAAGAATCTTCTTGAAAAAAAGTGGATAACTCCTCTTATGACTTCAATTCTCGCTCTTTCTAATAACGCTATAGAAAATCTGGTTTCTAGCGTGACTGCCTTACACAAGAAATATGACACTTCCCTATTGGATCTTGAAAACGAAATTCAATCTACGGAACTTGAACTTTGCGAAAGCTTAGCTCAATTAACAGGAAGCGACGCTGATATGCAAGGTATCGCCGAGCTTATTTCTCTTCTTGGTGGTGAGAAATAACCATGTCACCTGAAAAATCATTAACACCTCAAATAAGATTCAAAGGATTCACTGAAGCTTGGGAACAGCGTAAGTTAAGCGATATTGCAGACAGAATAA
>CALFOQ010000045.1:0-6853 GCA_937921235.1 uncultured Atopobium sp.
GCAGCGTCAGATGTGTATAAGAGACAGGGTCGTCCCCAAGGAGCCCGCGCACCCGAGGGACGTGCCGGAGGAGTACGTCATGCGGCCTTTCGACGTAAGACTCTCCTACCTCGGCAAACCGTGGTGCACAGTCCCGCTCGAGGTGGGACACGACGAGATAGGCGACGCCGACGCAGCGGACTGGATCGACCTCGAAGACGCGGACGCGGCGTTCGCAGCACTCGGCCTTCCCAGCCCGGGGAGGGCTCCACTCATGCCGTTGGAGCACCAGGTGGCCCAGAAGCTGCACGCCGTCACCGGGACGGGCGACAGGGTGCGCGACCTCGTCGACCTGCAGGTCATGTTCTCAAACAGCGACATAGACCTCGCTGTGACGAAGCGCACGTGCGAGAGGCTCTTCGCCTACAGGCAGAGGCAGGCCTGGCCGCCGACGGTTGAGGCTCGCGAGGGGTGGGATGAGCAGTACCAGGCGCTCGCCGAAGGCATGGCGGTCATCCAGGACGTCGGCGAGGCGATTGAGTGGGCCAACGCGCTCGTCTCGCGGATTGCCACGGCGTAGCCCCACGGCGGCCGCAGACCCGCATCGGGCCGCCAATATAGTTTACGGCCGGCAATCGCCAGCGAGTCCAGGAGAGTACCAGGCTGCCGCAGGAGTCGCTAGGACAGGTCCTTGCGGAGGTACGATCCATCAATATCGACGCCGGCGGATGAACTGCCTCCCATTTCTTAGACACGAGAAATGGGAGGCAGTTCAATGGCGGGTGGTTTTGTGTTTCGCGCGTTACACGCGCTCAACAGGCTAAAGCCTCGAACAAAAAAGACCCAAGTTTTTAACCTTGAGTCTTATCAACGCTTTAACTAATTTACGAGGCCGCTAATTTACGTAGATACTAATTTACTTAAGCACTTCTTAATTTCTTGCTTAAAAACAATGAAACGAGTAAAAAACGCAGCAGCTACAGGAATGACCAATAGTGGCGCAACCACAAGAATACCCGCAACAGCCACTCCCTGGGCTGTAACTCTTCTACCAGGTCTTGATAGTATGCTGTTTAAAATATCAGTCATAGTGAACACAAATGAGCCGTCGGTAAGCACATACGCAAGTATCAACTCAAGCGAAAATAGAACAACAAAGACAAGCGCCATGGCATTTCCAGTCTTTTTGCAAATAGCAAGCCTCTGGTCAAATGAAAGGTCATCTGCCTCGGGCACTTTCTCAAACCATTTAACTGCGCGCTCTTCTGGCGTCATTACGAGTTCTCAATCTCGTTGAGTTTTGCATCAACCAATGTTGCCCCAAGGGTATTTTTGAAATGCGCAAGCGCAATTTGATGGTTCTCAGGCGTCAGCGATGCAACTGCTGGCTCAACAACCTCAATGTGATAGCCCAGGTTGTAAGCATCTACTGCCGTATGCAGCACACAAATATCGGTAAGAACGCCAGTTAGAATAACCGTGTTAATGCCGCGCTCCCTCAGACGAATATCAAGATCAGTTCCCGAGAAGGACGAGTAGTGACGCTTGTCCATCCAGAACACGTGGCTATCGTCTTTGTGCTGCTGATAAAAATCATTCAGAGGACCAAATAAGTCTCTACCACTTGTGCCAATAATATTGTGAGGTGGGAAAAGCTTAGTCTCTGGATGGAAGTTGTCTTCTGGATTGTGAGCATCAATAGCAAAGAAAATATAATCGCCACGATCAAAAGCGCACTTTGTAGCCTCATAAATAGCATCTGAAATAGCCTGAGCTGGCGCACCTGCTGTCAGCTTTCCGTCATCTGCTACAAAATCGTAGGTGTAATCAATCGAAATCAAAGCTTTCTGCATGTTTGGTCACGCTTCTTTCTTGAGTTTAAAAGAGCAATCAGTAAAAGAATAGACGCCACCCATTGTACAGGTGACGTCTCTGTATTCCACGTTTAACACGTAAATGTTTTATGTGTACGTATTTGGCGCATGGCGGCAGTCCACTTACTTCTTCTGAGAGATTACCAGGTCAACATTTTCTGTCTTAGTGTCTTCCATGCTCTTACCGCCTTTGATGTGGTAGTACTCAACAACTGCATTTACCTCAGTCTGATCAGCAAGAGGTTTTTTCTGATAAGAATCATTAATAACAAATGCAAAGACCCTCTCGCCACTCTCAAGATAGTTAGAATCGTTAGCCCATACGGAATCCTCAGAATTATCTAACTTAAAGGTGCAATTTACCCAGTTTTCAGACCTATTGATGATCTCAAAGACGTAGCCTTCAGAATAACCATCTGGGGATTTAGCAATACCAACATACCTGACATAGAGATCATCATTATCGATAAGAACCTTGTCCACCTCGGTCTTCAGCTTAAAGCGCATCTTGTATTCGCCCTTAGTAGAAGAGAAATTATACGCAATAGTGCCCTTGTCTGCCATTGCATCAAAAGGCTTGTACTTAAAGCTGGAATAATCACCAGATGTTTTAGTGACTTGCTTCAGAACTGCCTTGGAACCATCAGAGCCCTCAACGGTCATCTGGCCTGAAGAATCAACGCTTGCTGTATAGCTTCCGGCATTACCTGCAAGGGTGATAGTGAGCTTTCCATTAGCATCAACAGACCAGGTAAAGGGCTTCTGGGCACCAAAACGGATGAAATTACCCGTGCCGTCATCAGCAAAGTCATAACCATAAATTGACTTCATGGATTCTACTGCCGTTGGGTAAACGCTCTCGGGGATATCTCCCTGGCTAGGATCACTAATAGACTTTGCTTCCCAAACGCCCACAAACGGAGCACGTGCAGCCTTCTTCTCTTCTGCTTCCTTCTGAGCTGCAATCTCTTCAGGAGATGGTCCGCCGATGTTAGGAGTGCAAGCCGTAAACACAATGCAGGTAGAAAGCACAAGTGTAAGTACAAGCATAAAAAGTAGTCTACGCTGTTTCAAGAAAGTCCCTCCAACACCAAAGCTCTCTAGATTGACAATGTCCTTTCTTGGCGACACTTTTTTGACAAAGTTCATTCTGCTCAATCTAGGTATCATCTGAGTGCATTACTTATTCTGCGAAATCGTCAAATCAAACTGCTCGGTCTTCTCGTCTTCAAGATTGCTTCCATCTGCAACATGGGAATACTTAAAAGTTCCCTGAGCTTCAGAAAGCTTAGCCAGAGGTACATCTGCTTTGGAGCTATCAACTACAAACTCATAGAATCTCTCACCAGGCTCAAGAACATTAAGAGCTGTTCCAAACACAGTGGAATCCGAATTATCCACCCTAAAGTCATATGAGGCCGTCTTATCGGACTTGTTGATTACCTCAAAAACATAACCTTCGGTTTGACCGCTTGGTGTTGTGGCAATTCCAACATACCTGACGTACATGTCGTCATTATCAACAACAACCCTGTTGACCTCGGTAACTACCTTAAAATTCATATAGAAGTCATCATGGGAGGAATAATTTCCTCCAATAGTTCCCTTACCCGTAAGCGCATCAAATGGAGCATATTTAAGAGAAGAGTAATCACCTGAGGTTTTAGTTACTTGGGTAAGCACTGCCTTGGAACCGTCAGAGCCCTCAATGGTCATCTGGCCTGAAGAATCAACGGTTGCTGTATAGCTTCCGGCGTTGCCAGCAAGGGTGATGGTAATCTTGCCATCAGCATCAGCAGTCCAGATAAAGGGCTTCTGAGCACCGAAACGGATGAATAGTCCAGTGCCGTCGTCGGAAAAGTCATAGCCGTAAATGGCCTGGAATGTGTCTCTTGCTGTTGGATAGACACTCTCGGGAATCTCGCCCTTCTTTGGATCACTAATAGACTTTGCTTCCCAAACACCTACAAACGGAGCGCGTGCAGCCTTCTTCTCTTCTGCTTCCTTCTGAGCTGCAATTTCTTCAGCCGAAGGACCACCAATGTTAGGAGTGCAAGCCGTAAACATAACACCAGCAGAGAGCGCCAAGACAAGCGCAAGAACTGGCAGCAATTTATGTTGTTTCATCGAATGTCCTTTCAGTGGTAGTGAGCACGCTGAAGATAAGCGTTCTTTTGCTACTCAGACTTAGGAGGGATATTTAGATCAAGCTCCACTCTCTGCCTTTGCTGAGTAAGCACGCTAGTTATTGGGTCATTGTAAATAGTATCAACCGTAGCTTTTGGATTAGAAAGTGCCACAAGAGATCCTGGTGTTTGCGAGACATTAGGAACGAACAAATAGAACTTCTCACCAGGTTGTAAGGAGGCTTGACCAAAGGCTTTCAGAGGACCATGTAGATCTCCAAGAGAGAACTCTCCGTAAAATGACTCAGGACACTTATTGATAATCTCAAATACGTAACCTTCTTGAGAGCTTCCCGGTACCTGAGCGATAGCATACAGATTCATATACAGCTTATCTGTATCGATAAGAACTTTATTGACCTCTCGAGTTATTTCAAAATTTTTATACTTGAGATCGTCATACCTAATCATGGTTGGTATGGTACCTTTATTGGTAAGTTGATCAAATGGCTGATAGGTAGCACTTGAATAGTCTCCAGCAGTAGTTGAAATCTGCTTAAGCTCGGCGTCAGTCTCATCGTAGCCAGTGCCCTTGAGCCTTAACCTGCCAGTCTCAGCGTCAATCTGTCCCGTAAAAGAACCCGCAGTACCCTCAAGGGTAACTGTAATATTTCCTTCTGCATCAACAGTCCAGGTAAAAGGCTTCATTATGCCAAAGCGAGTAAACAAGCCAGTTCCATCCTCAGCAAAGCTGAAAGCATAAATTGCATGGAACTGTTCTTTATAATCGTCGTAGCCTGCTCCCTCCCTCAGGTTTCCTAGTCCGGGTTCGAAGATGTCATAAGCTTCCCAAACACCTACGATCTGACCAGCAGACTTTTTGTTTCCTGCGGGACTGTTATCCCCTGATGAGCATGCACTAAGCACTGCACTTACAGAAAGTACCAGCGCGAGCAGGCATCCTAACAGCATTTGACGCTTTTTCATTAAACTTCCTTCCATACGTGCAGCGATATAAAACCAACTCTTAACTGTTACTTGCTCTGCCCAGTAGGCAAATCAAATGTCACGGTTTTCTCGTCATTATGGAGGGCGCCATCGCTAGAGTGGTCATACTCAAGAGTGCCTTTTACATCTGTGACTTCAGAAAGTGACTTATCTCTACGTTGGTTATTAAGAACATATTCATAGACTCTCTCACCTGGCTCTAACACGTTAAATCCATAAGCCCAATAACCATCGGTTGGATCTTGAATAGTAAATTGATAGCCGGTTGTATAAGGAGTTCTATTAATAACCTCAAAGACATAGCCTTCAAAACCCTTGAGGTCTTTAAGGGAAGCAATGCCAATAAGCCTTACATAGAGCTCGTCGGTATCAACAATGACCTGATCAAGCTCAGTGGTGATAGTAAAGCGTAGTTTAGTTTCATGCGATGATTTGTTCTTAGAAATATTGCCCGTTCCTGTTAATGGATTAAAAGGCTCATACCTAATATGAGAATAATCACCTGAGGTTGTGCTTGCCTGAGTAAGAATAGCTTTTGAACCGTCAGAGCCCTCAACGGTCATCTGGCCTGAGGAATCAACAGTTGCTGTATAGCTTCCAGCATTACCTGCAAGGGTAATAGTAAGCTTTCCATCGGAATCAACAGTCCAAGTAAATGGTTTCTGTGCACCAAAACGAACAAATAGGCCCGTGCCATCGTCAGAAAAGTCATAGCCATATATAGCTAGATAAACATCCCTAACATCCTTGTACATATCTTCGGTGACTGTACCCTTTTTTTCATCCTCAATTGACTTGGCTTCCCAAACGCCCACAAAGGGTGCCATTGCAGCTTTCTTCTCTTCTGCTTCCTTCTGAGCTGCAATTTCTTCAGGTGATGGTAAACCAAAGTTAAAGTTACACGCAGTAAATACAACACCTGATGAAAGCGCAAGGACCAGTGCACAAGTCAGTGCTAGTTGACGTCTTTTCATTAAGCATCCTTTCAGTGGGAGCAGTGCCAAATTAAAAAATTTAAGCCTCTACTATCCAATATGTTACAATAAATCTCTCAAATAGGATAATTTTTTTATATCCTGAACGGTTCTACCAGTTAAAAGGAGGACGCTTTATGTCACTTCCGACTCCGCCAGAAGCACCACAAAAACTCGCTCAAAAACAAGAAACTCTAAGTAACGTTTATCTTTACGATAAAAACGACACCTCCCCAATTCCTCTTACCTACGATGTAATTGATTTTGGTAAACCTCAGGGAGCTGCGAGCCCTCTTGTTGGTTGGGCAGCTGGTGCGTTTTTTGCTGTTGGCGGCCTCTGGAATTTCTTTAATTTAAATGGTGAGGGCACCATTTTTGCAGGAATTCTTTTGTGCGCCATTGGTGGCCTACTTATTGCAGCTGGTTTCTTTATGAATGGCTATAGCATTATTGCTAATGCAAATGGATTCAGGTCTGGAACAGCCAATAGCGGAGAAGTTACCGAGTGGCCTGTTGCTCGTGGTTACTTTACTGTTAAGGTCCGCCTTGGTACTAACAAGACCGCTCGTATGGCTATGAACAGCGCAACACTTACTATTACCAGACCAGATAACCTTCCTCTTTCTGTCCAGCAAGTTACTTTCACAGGTTCTAACACTGCTGAACTTAAGCAGCGCTGTGAAGTACAAGCTGACCGCATCTGGAACTGGGCTGTTGCAAAGGGATATATTTTTTAGAGTGTCTTAAATGCTCGTTTAACCGCGAGCCAAAAGATACCTTAAAAAGAAACGCCTCTAGAAAATTGAACTGCCTCCCATTTCTTAGACATGAGAAATAGGAGGCAGTTCAAAACACACCTAAGTCAGATAATCTGTTAAAAAGACGTATACAT
>CALFOQ010000046.1:0-1849 GCA_937921235.1 uncultured Atopobium sp.
GGTCCGCTGCATAGAGTGTGACCTGGCGCTCTTGGCCCTTCTCGGCACGTTCATCGGCCTCAGCAAGCAAATCCTGCCAGGCATCGTCGTTGTGGCCAGCCCAGCCCGTCATACCCCAGCGAGCGCGCAAGATGCCCGGAGCCACGTCCAGCGCCATGCCTGCAGCCTCCTGTGCAAGCGCGCCTGCTCCCGGGAACAGCAGCGCCGGCAGCGGCGCGTCTGGCGAGAAGAGCGATGCACTCGCAGCAGTTTGCGCCTGCAGGTACAGAAGAGCAGCGGCGTAGTCTAGCCTGAGCGGCGCAAACTCACGTGCCGGCCCTCGACCGCCAGTCAGACTACGCTTAAAGAGCGCCTCACCAGCAAGGTCAATGCCAACTGTGGCGCGGTTGCGTGATACGCGCACGACAATAGTCACGTCAGGTGCAAGCGTGTTGACCATAGGACGGCTTCCGCGCTTTGCTGCAAGGCGGTCTACAATGGCGTCTTTTGTTCTGACAGCAATAAAGTTTGTGTTTCTGAGCTGGTCATTTGTGCCGTGAGCGCTCACTGCAATGGTGGCATGTGGACCAATATGGTCTTCCCAAGCAATGTGGGAGAGGTCTTCGTAAAGAGCGTCTGAAGTTGCGGCGCTAACGCGCTCAAGTACCAAAATGACGCGAGACGTGAGGCGAGACCATAAACAGACGCGGTAAGCATCGGCAAGTGAGCCGTAAAACGCAACTTGTCCGCCAAGGGGACGCACCTTTTTAATGCGTAGGCCTTCTAGCTCCTGTGCAAGAAGCTTCTCAAAGCCTTTTGGACACGTTGCAAAGAACTCAAGTTCTTGAGACATCGGGACACCTTTCGCCCGTAGGAATGGAATACATACTAGCGCTCTATTTTCCCATGTTTTTCTCGCTAAATCATCTGTTATTTTTCGCTTAAAATACGCGTAGTATCTTTTATAAGGAAATACAGAGAGCTGTTTGAGGTTTGGGAGTCATTATGGATGCAAAAGTTATGGAAGCATTTGAGTCCTGGCGTGCAAACGTCACCGAAGAAGACCTGGTAGAAGAGCTCGGTGAGCTTGCTAAACCAGAAGCAGAAGATAAGCTCTACGACGCATTTTATCGTTCGCTTGCTTTTGGTACTGCTGGTTTGCGCGGCACCATTGGCGTTGGAACTAATCGCATGAACGTCTACGTTGTTGCTCAGGCAACCCAGGGTCTTGCGGATTACCTCAACGCTCACTACGAGAATCCTACGGTGGCTCTTGCAAGGGATTCTCGCCTAAAGGGTGAGGATTTCCAGAAGGTTGCAGCCGGTGTTTTGGCAGCTAATGGCATCCGCGTGTACGTTTATCCACGTATCGAGCCTGTTCCAACTCTCTCGTTTGCTGTTCGCTATCTCAAGACTTCCGCAGGTATCGTGCTTACCGCAAGTCACAACCCTGCGCCTTACAACGGCTACAAGGTATACAACGATAACGGCGGCCAGATTACCGATGAGGCTGCAGCAGAGATTTCTGCAAATATCGCACGCGTCAATCCTTTTGACGTTAAGCCTATGGACTTTGAAGAGGGTCTGGAGAAGGGCCTGATTGTCTGGACACCAGAAGAGGTGCTGGACAACTTCATTGAGGCTATCAAGCGCGTTTCTATTCCAGGATTTAAGGCTGCTGACGGCTACAAGGTTGTATACACGCCGCTCAACGGTACAGGTATGGAGTGCGTCACGCGCATCCTCAAGGAGATTGGCGTCAATGACGTCGATGTTGTCCCAGAGCAGGCAGAGCCAGACGGAAACTTCCCAACCTGCTCCTATCCAAATCCAGAGTTCCGTGAGGCACTTGAGCTGGGCCTCAAGCTTG
>CALFOQ010000047.1:0-1868 GCA_937921235.1 uncultured Atopobium sp.
TCATTCCCGCAAGCTCCTCAAAGGTCAGAACAAAATCGACCTCGGACTTAACGGAACGACGCAGTGCCTCAAGCTTCTTAGCGGTGCATGGTCCAATAAAGACAATCTTGGACTCTGGGTTTTGCTTTCTTACCAGACGAGCAGTCAAAACCATGGGGGTTAGTGCCATAGAAATAGCATCAGCGTGCTCTGGGTGCTCTTTTTTAGCCATGGCAGACCAGGAAGGGCAGCAACTTGTTCCCATAAATGGCAGCTTTTCTGGGACTTCTTTGACAAAGTCTTCTGCCTCCTGAACGGTACAAAGGTCAGCACCGGTTGCTACTTCTTCTACCTCGGCAAAGCCCATCTCTTTGAAGGCCTCACGAAGACGACCAACGCTGCCCTTACCAAACTGACCAACAAACGAAGGAGCCACAATTGGAACAACGGTATAACCCTCATTGATAGCCTGAATTACCTGGAAAATCTGGCTCTTATCGGCAATTGCGCCAAAGGGGCAGTTGACCAGGCACTGGCCACAAGATACGCACTTCTCGTAATCAATATCTGCACGACCGTGCTCATCAGAGCCAATAGCGTCCATACCACAAGCAGCGGCGCAAGGGCGTACGTGGTGATGAATTGCCTGGTAAGGGCAAACCTTGAAGCACATGCCGCACTGAATGCACTTCTCCTGATCAATATATGCCTTTTTGTCCACGAAGCTAATTGCTTCTTTAGGACAAATCTCTCGACAAGGATGTGCAAGACAGCCCTGGCACGCGTTGGTGACACGATACACATTGTCCTCGCATGCGTTGCACGCAAACTTGACAATATTGATCAGCGGAGGCTGGTAATAAACCTCTGGTCGAGAGGCCTCTTCCAAGCCGTCAGAAATAAGCTCTGGTTGATCAACGCCCTGCATAGGCATGCCCATAGTCATGCGAATGCGCTCGCCAACAATAGCGCGCTCCAAGAAGACGCTCTCACGATACGTAGCAATATCACCAGGAATAATCTTGTACGGCAGCTCTTCCATCTGGCGAGCAATTTCATCAACGCTCTTATCTGCTTTTTCATACGCAAGCGTTGATACCTCTTTAAATACCTTCCTGCGGATTTCAGTCAGGTTAGTATAGACACCTCGCATTGTGCCAGGCATTTCTCCCCCTCCTCGTTCACTTTATGCACGTCTGGGTAACGTATCCGCACAAAATGAATGTATGTCTTTACCACAAAGTATGTACTATAAGTCCACCTCGGTGACACCAAAATAAGAAAATCGCTCTGGAATATCCGTTTTAATCACAATTTTTGCGCCCGTGACTGGATGAATAAATCCAACGCGATATGCATGGAGCATTAACGACTGCGGTCTATGTTTCTTTTTTGCTCCGCGCTGCAGAGACGATACGCCTCCATACAGCGTGTCTCCTACCAGGGGAAATCCGAGTGACGAGAGATGCACTCTAATTTGATGCTTTCTTCCTGTCAGCAAATTGACCAGTAGCAAGCTTTGAGTTTGACCTTGTGCTGACGATGCAACCTTAATAAGGCGTACCTCCGTTTGAGAAGGCTTGCCTGTGGCTGAGATTCTCATCTTCTGAGCGTCATGCCGATCTTTTCCAATTGCCTTATCTATCAGCACTTTATTTGGTTCAAACGTTCCCTTAACAGCTGCCAGATACTCTTTGGAAAGTTCCTTGGAGGCAATAAGCTGGTCAAACTGAGCCTGCGTTTCTTTTTTGAGCGAGAAAAGCACTATGCCCGTAGTCTCCCTATCAAGGCGATTCAGAGCTTGAACCTGGGAAAGGTCTATCTTGCTTGGACTCTCAAGCTGTCTCTTATACACATCTCCGAGCCCACGAGACCGTACTAGATCTCGT
>CALFOQ010000048.1:0-1671 GCA_937921235.1 uncultured Atopobium sp.
TAGCCAATATTTCTGAGGGTGTTACGAACAATCTCCTGAACATCAACGTAGGATTGAGTGCGAATTTCTCCTGCTACCACAATAGTTCCTGTAGTGGCAAAGGTCTCGCATGCACAACGAACGTTATCCAAGCAAGCTGGAACGCCGCTTGGAGAAACGTATTCACGCTCTTCGAGCTCTGCCTCTTTTGCCAGGATTGCATCAAGAATTGCGTCAGAAATCTGATCACAAACCTTGTCTGGATGTCCCTCAGTAACACTCTCTGAGGTAAACAAATAGTTTTTGTGTGCCATGAACTATCCTTTCACGCATGGCTTCTCTGCGTATGCAGAATATTTGCGTTCTTCTACGCGCAACCACTCTTACTATACCCGCCAAAGACACTTTTGAGCAGGATCAGTCAAGAAAATTGTAAAAAGAGCACCACAAGGGCGCTCTTTAAATAGCATGATTAAACTGGCATTATGCAAAAACGCGTATGATTACTTGTCTATTACTCATCTATTCCAATGCCGGCAAGTGTCATATCGAGCAGATTCTGTGCAAGCTCGTCAGAACCCTCCGCACCGTGACGTTCTCCCATCAGACCAATAGCCGAGAGAACCAATGCACCCGTGATAGAACAGGCAGCAAGTCTTGAATCAACACCCTGGCGAATAAAGCCTTGCAATTTTCCCATCTCAAGCTGGTTAGCAAGGAGAACAACCACGCGAGAAAGTGGGCCCTCAATGTTGGTAATAAGTGCCTGCTCAGAGCTTGCAAGCTTGTTAATTAAAGCCAAAACCAAAGGTGAGTCAGGCAAAATATGAGCAGCAAGTTGAGCGATGATTGCATGAAGCGTCTCTTTTGAGGCGGGCTTATTACCAATGGTATGCGCAATATCTTTTGCAAGCTCATCAACACTCTCGTCAAAGATTGCCTGCAAAAGGGCCTCTCTATCAGAAAAGTAGTAATATAGCGCGCCCTTTGAAAGACGAGCTCTATCAGAAATCTCACTCATTTTGAAGTTGGTATTTCCACGAGCAAGCATGAGCTTGGTTGTCTCGTGCATAATACGTTTACGTGTAGCTGCGCTTTTCTTAGTACGAGCTTCGGCACGAATATGAGAAATAGAAGGCGCTGGAGTCTCGGGTTCTTCTGTAGGCTGCTGTTCATAAGCATTGTGATGTATGACTTCTAACGTAATATAATCGCGCTTCTCGCCCATGAACTCCCCCATACGACACTATCCGTCATATAAAATGACGCCTCTCTGATAATTTTTTATGCCTACTATACCGTTTTACCGAACCTATAAAAATACAAAGGCCTTACTTTTTTATTGATTAAATCTGGCACTCTTTATTATTTTTACCAATTACCCTGAGCAAGAATAGCGAGAAGATCTTCTTTTCTATTCTCCACTTGACCTGCTAAATAAAGCTCAAAAAGCTTACGTTGGTACACGCCCACAGCAGGTCCTGGCTGAAGCGAGAGCACTTCCATAATTTCTGCACCCGAAACGCACAACTCTTGTGGACGCTGAGCAATTCCCCGTTTTACCTCATGTAAGAGAAGGGTCCTCATAGCCTCAAGCGTTACCGCATAGCTACGATAAGGATTTGCCTTTGCCAGAGCATCTGCCTGCTTTAACGTCAAAAGGTCATACGCAAGAGCAATGCCGTCCGATTT
>CALFOQ010000049.1:0-55102 GCA_937921235.1 uncultured Atopobium sp.
GTTGGAGATGATTTCTCGCATTTTGAGCACGCTGTTGGCCTAGATAGAGGCTCCTTTGAGCACAAGAGCCTGCACTTAGAGTCAAGCTTTGACTACGAGAATCATATGGGCGTCTTTGTGGCTGAGGATATGCCTGCGCCAACTGATCCAGGTTACCTAGATGCTCTGGAAAAGCTGCTATACGACGTTCATGTTCAGATGGGCGGCTCGGTGCTGACGCTCTTCACTAACAGACGCGATATGGAGCGCCTCTTTGAAGCGCTTGAGCCTCGTTTGAGTGAGCATGGCCTTAACCTTGCCTGCCAGGAGCGATCTTCTTCCGCGCGACGCGTTCGTGAAAAGTTCCTAGCTGAGAAGAACCTCTCGCTGTTTGCTCTTAAATCGTTCTGGGAAGGTTTTGATGCTGCGGGAGATACGCTGAGGTGCGTGGTAATCCCTAAGCTTCCGTTTGCAAGCCCTAATGAACCGCTGGTCAAAGAGCGTGAGGAGCGAGAAGATCGTGCGTGGTGGCGCTATTCTCTGCCAGAGGCAGTAATTGCAACCAAACAGGCTGCTGGCCGCCTTATCAGGAGCGCTGAGGACAAAGGCGTTTTGGTTCTTGCCGATTCCAGGCTTGTGTCCAAGCGATATGGCAGTTCGTTCTTGAAGTCATTGCCCAACAAGAACTACCAGCGTGTTTGCACAAAGGACATCTCCGAGCAAATTGCCAAGTGGCGAGAAGAACACGACGCGTAGCAAGGCTACAATCACCTGATTGGCTTAGAGCCGCTCTTCTGCAGCAAGCAAAGACGCAGCGTAAGTGCGCATTGCGTGCAGCACAGCCTTGTCTTTGGTTGTTACTTTTCCCTTAAGGGCAAGCAGCCGTTGTAGCAGCCACGTTCCACCGTAGTAGGGGATAGTTGCTTTAATTTCTACAGCATTGCGCTGGCTTCCAACTGTTTTAAGTCCCGGCCACGAATAGTGCGTAAGAGCGTTTTTATCAAAGAAGGCAAGCTCTACCAGCTGAGACTTTTCTTGCATAGCAGAATCTTGCACGCGTTCCGCAAGCTTTCTGTGCTCAAATGAAGCGGATTGCGTTTCAATGCAGCTCATTCGATTGACCCTAAAGACCCTTTGCTGCTTTAGGTTTAAATCAACCCCCTCGATAAGCCATCCATTTTCTCCGTATGACAGCTTATAGGGAAGAATCTCTCTCTGGCTAATTGCAGCATCTCTATCACCGCGAGCTTCTGCAACAGACGCCTCAGAGCGATAGTCGAATGAAATAACTTGTGATTCCGCAATTGCATTTGAGCAGGTGAGGAACGCGTTTACTTCTTTAGAGTGACTTTTGGAGACACGAGAGACCGAAGACCCGTCCGGTGAAGAGCTTTTTGTATATGGAGGCTTCAAGAGGCTCCAAAATACACTTTCTTGGGGCAAAGCAAGTGCGGTAAAAGCCTCTTTAAGCGCTAGAGCTTCTTCACCCGTTAAGACAAGCCTGCGAGCAGTAAAGGGAGACTCTCCAACAAGTGTCAGAGTATCTTGGTCTCCCGTAAGAGGGAGGGGAAGATAGCCATTCTCATCCGTGAGCTGCAAAAGCTCCATCAGAATAGTAGCCTCTTCAGAGGAGATGCCAAATCGCGACTGAACCGCGCTTAGCTCAACTGCGTCAAAAGACTCCCTCAATGCAGAAGCAAGCAGTATGAGCTTATAGACAGCTGACGATATGTTTTTTCTTCCAAAAGAGGTGTTTTTAACAGCCATTGGCAACCTCGCTTAAAGACTCTTTCCACTTTGCGAGAAGAGACTCCGGAGACCTTGGAATTAATCCGTGAGCAAGAATCCAAGACAAAGCGGTGTCTTCATGAGCGTACGCAATGGTCCACAAAGCGCCATGAGAGAGGAGCTCAACATCTCCTTGCCCCTGAGAGAAATGCTCAAAAGCAGCGAGCATGTTTTTGGGGATAAATGCAGTAAGAACGCCAGTCTGCAATCCAAGCTGGAAATCAAGGAGGTTATAGTCTTTTGAATCAAACTCTTCTGGTATGGAGAAGGACTCATTTTTAAGAATCGCAGCATCTAAAACACGGTCAACGCGAAAAGTTTTGATGGAAGCGGTCTCAGTACTGGATGAAAAATCTTGGGCCACAAAGTATAGAAGTCCCTGTGAAACAAAGAAATCCAGTACGCCCAGATGTTTTTGCTTAACTAGGTCCTGTGAGTTTGTGTAGGTGATGTTTACCAGTTGTTTAGAGCTGAGTGATTCGTATAGAACAGGAAAGACTTTGCTTTGGGAAGAAGTGCTGAGTTTTTGGCTGTCTGACTTACCTGAGTCCGAGGAATAAAAGTTACCCACAATTTTAGAGAGCGCGTTTCTCAATTTCTCTTGGTACACAAAAGTTGTATCAGTGAGAATTGCACTGCAGATTACAAGGAGCTGATTGGCATCTTCAGGGCTTGAGTCGTACGAGGAATCAAAGAAATTCGAGTCCGAAAGATAGAATGACTTTTCTTTTCCCGTTTTTACCTCTGTAATTGTAAATCCAAGCTGTTTCAAAACAGTGCGATCTCTTGAAAAAGTTCTTAAAGCAGAATCGGTAGATAAATCTGAGTAAATTGCCGTATATATTTCTGCCGAGGGTAGAGGTCCCTTTTGAAGTAGCAGCATAAATAGCGAGAAAATCCTCCAGGCACCCAGTTCATTATTACCTAGAGTTTGATCGTTTGGAGCCATATCCACCTCCCGCTTTTTGCTAGTTGAACTCAAATCTCTCTAAACATATACGAAAGTTTTTGATATTTAGTGCAGAATTTCTAAATTTGGACGTAAAAATACACTTTAACCGCTATATTTCGATATAAGACGTATACTAATGACGTATGTATGAAACCTGTCAGAAGACATGCCAACGAAGGACGTAGTATGGCCATTACACATGACTATGTTGACTATTTAGACGAGCAGATTGATATTGCTCCTGCCGGTAGCCAAGAGGAGCTTCAGGCCGCTCAAACCATTGCTGAAGAAATGAAACTTCACGGGCTTGAGGCAACCATTGAAGAATTTGATGCTAAGTCTATTAAGAGTCTTGGTTATTCAATTTATCTAATCCTCCTCTTCATTGGTGTTATTTTTGCAGGCACTGGTAATGCAGCACTCATTGCTTTTGGTGTTTTGCTTGTTGCTGGCTTTGGCGCACTTACTTGCCTCAAGTATTTTGGTAATGACATTCTTGGTTCATTTGGATCTTCTATTAGAAGCCAGAACGTTGTTGCTAAACACGAAGCCACTGGTGAGCTTGTCGCAAAAGGCAATCGTCCAATCGTAATTGTTGCTCACTATGACTCTCCACATACAAACTTCCTTGTTGAGTCTCCTGTAGCAAAGTACGTACCACTTGTACAGAGGTATGCGCGTTGGTGTGTAGTTGCCGTGTTTGTTGCTACGTTTGTTCAGATTCTTCGTTTCCTTCCTGATCCAGTTCGTGTCCTTTTCTGGATTGTTGGTATTCTTGCAGCTCTTCCACTTGTTGCTCTTTCTGTCGCAACTATCGCAGAGCGTTTTGCACCTTGCACTATTGGCGCAAACAACAACAAGTCTTCAGTTGCAGCACTTCTTGGTATTCTCGAGAATGTCCGTCCTACTGGTCATCGCCCCGAGGTTGTTCATCATTTTGCAGGAGATGCAGCTGCACTTATCCCAGAGCCTGATGAGGTGGAAGGCGTCCGCCACGGCGAGGAAGTTCTTAATTCACTGGGCATTCTTCCTGAGGATTGCGAAGTAAGCTACGTTGCTTATGACACTACTGGTGCAAGCCAGACTGCATCTCTCGAGGATGTTGCAGAGGCTGTAAATGCAACAACAGAAGAAGAGCAGACTGAGGATGCTTCTGCTGACAACACTGTTGCGTATGATTCTGTTGACGATGAGCTCAATGCAACTATGAAGCAGGTTCACGAGTCCGCTGATGCAGATGCAACGCAGGTACAGCCTGAAGCAACACATGAGCTCCATGCTAAGAACGATTTTGCTCGTCGGGCATCCCTCTTTGATCTCCCTGATCCTTCTGGCGACGCCGTTGATCCACTGGCTCCATCTTCTGAGCCAGCTCCTCACTATGTTCCAGCTCCAACATCTGCACCTTCTCCAGAGGTAGAAGACGAAGAGAGCCCATTCGACACCATTTCGGCTGATGAGGGTCTCACAGAGGCACAGGACGCAAAGACTCCTGAGGCAAAGCGCCGTTCCTTTAGACTCTTCGGTCGTAACGACGGACCATCAGATGATTGGAAGGGCGGAGCAGCTCCATCTGCAGAGAATCGTGAAGATGCTGACTCTGAGGATGCATCTGTTGTCTCTGAGGATGATCTTCGTAATGCTGTTCTGTCTCTCTCTGATGACGAACTCATTGCACATGACATTTGGTTTGTTGCGCTTGGAGCATCTGACTTTGATCACGCAGGCATGAGGGAGTTCCTCGCAAAGCATAGAACTGATATTCGCGGTGCTTTCCTGATTAACCTTGACTGCGTTGGTGCTGGCTCACTCTCCATTCTTAAGAATGAGGGAATTGGCAACGTTCGCCGCGCTGACCGTAGAATGACTCGACTCCTTTCTACTATTGCAACTGATCTTCATATTGATGTTGAGCAGCGTGCATTTGACTGGGACACCACTGATGCAACTCCTGCAATGCAGAATTCAGTTCGTTCTGTTACCTTGATGGGCTTGAATGAGGATGGACTTCCTACGCTTAGCCGCACCGCTGCCGATATTCGCGAGAACGTTAATGCTGGTCAGTGTGCTGATGCTGCAGCTCTTGTTACTGAGCTTATTAGACGCTCATAAACGAACAAGAAACTAGCTAGAGTAAGTTTTTAAGAAAGGGCAGAGATTTCTGCCCTTTCTTTTTTAGCGCTAAGACAAGGTTGCTCAACTAAAAGGAGCGTCTTATTTTTGCTGCAAATAAGTGGACACATCCAATAAGTACCGATCCTGCCAAGGCGAGTAAAAGGGGAACTGCGTAGGCATTGTCTGCCGTGCCCGGAAGATGGGGCTTAGGCGTCACACGAATAGTTTGTGCTTTAGAGTGACTATCGGTGTGCGAAGCAACTTTCTCACCATCTTTTGAGATGGTTTCGTAGGCGGTAACTTCTTTACCTTCAAGTGAGGCAGTCCTTACAGAAAAAGGAACCGCAGCTTCTCCCGATGAGGTAGGAGCTTTGAAGCGGACAGTTCCGCGAGCAACAGGTTCTGCCGTACCTTCTTGGAGCTGCTTTGTTTCATAGAGCTCTCCGGTAATTTCGTACTCTTCTCCTGGGGTAAGACCCTCGTATTTAATGTGATCAACAAGATTGAGTTTCTCGGCATATTCAGGATTTTTTGATCCAGCAGTATCTACAAGCATTGTTTGTAAAGAAATTCTTTCATCAATAAGCTCGGGTGCTTCTACAGTCTCTTCAGAAGTAAGAGTAACCGTTGGGTTCCATTCTTTGTTGAGAGAGTATCCTGCTGGAGCCGTAACCTCCTTAAGTGAATAGGAGCCAAAAGGAAGACCTTCGACGGTAGCCTCTCCAAGCTCGTTTGTATCTACTGTGGTGACAACTTCGTGAGGAGCAATCCATTTTCCCTGATAGAAGATGGGTCGAACAGAGCTATTAGTTAGCTCAATTTTGGCGCCCTTCAGACTTGGCATTTTATCTACTTCAGAATAACCATCAGGTGAACTTAGGGAAGTGTGTCCAATTTTCTTAACTTTAAGATTTCCTCTTATTACCTCGTCTTTGAAGGTAAAGGAGTGCTTAGACGAGGAATTCTCTTTTCCGCTAGAAAGATTTGTCCAGATAAGATTGCCGTTTTGATTTGATAGCTTCCAGGTTTGAAGAGAAAGTTCTGGGAGCTTATAACCCTCAGGAGCTTGAATTTCTTCGATTTGGTAATATCCCAAAGGTAGCCAAGGTTTCTCGCCAAGAGTAAAGAGGTCATCTCCAGAAACCTTATGGTCTGCATCAAAAGAAACAAAACCGTGAGCATCTGTCGAGAAAACCCATGTTCTTAGTGTTGTTTCAGCAGAGCCGCTATAGGTCACTTTAAAAAGCGCACCCTGTAGCGTTGCGTTTCCTTGGGGAGAAGCGCTTTGCTGCTCAGAACGAGCGTCTTCGTCGAGGCTAGTGCTGTGGTCAAAGTCTTGTTTTGAAATGCGTAGATCAAACTCTCCAATAGGAGTATCGGTAACCGTGAGAGTGCTCTCTTCCTGGTTTGTTATTTTTACAGCATGAACCGATTGGTCAAGAAGAAAGCCCTTTGGTGCAGCGGTTTCTTTTACGTACACCGTTCCAACAGGAAGATTGTCGAGCGTTGCAGACCCAGATTTATCAAGGGTGAGACTGCCAAGAAGATTGGTGCAACTCTCGTCGGAATATACTCCGTAGACAGCGCCTTCTAGGGTGTAGTGCTCGTTATTGGAGGTAACATCAGGCAATAAGGAGCCTTTAGTGATTTTGAGTGAGCCAGATTGCTGTCCAAAGAAAAACAGAACCTGTTTGTCTCCTGTGGGTACAAAGAGCTTGGCAACTCCGTTTTCTGGACTGCCGCCGTTGGTTTGAGCATAGTTCATAGCATCGGAATAGAACTGCTCAATAGACTGATGAAGCTCTGCCTGAGGAACACTTACCGCAAGCGCATGGGCTTCACCGCGCATAACAGCCCACAGTGTAAACTGCGTGATGGCTCGTGCCTTCCATCCCGTATATCCATACACATCCTTTTCTTGGGACGCAGTAGCTCCGTGATAAATGATGTAATCAATAGCTCGAAGCTGTTCATTTGTATACGTTCCACCGCGAGTGCCGTTGGCTGAGGTGAGCTTTGTATAAGACTGCGGGTCAACTACACTTCCCGTTGCTCCTGGCCATGCACCATAGTGGTTAAATTCGTCTCCACAGTAGAGATAGGTACCGTCGCTAGCAGTCCACATGGGAATTTGCTGTCCACCAGGAAAATCTTCTCTTTGTGCAACGGTAAATGAGGGCTCTTGTGCAAAAGCAAGCCTATGAGCAGGCTTGAGGAAAAAATGGCTGAGGAGAAGGGCTCCAAGTAACAGAGGAATAAACCAGAAGTGAAAGACAGAAGACGGGGTTTGTCTTCGTGTAGCTGTTTCCTTCTTAGGTTTTGAGGATTTTGTGATAAACATGCGTGCCTCCAAACTGAAGAATCAGAGGTAGATTGCGTATATGGAGATATTTGGTAATGCATAAATGTGAGCTTTTGTTGCAACATATAGACAATTAGTGTTAACGTATTCAGTAATCAGTAACACTTACTAATTAATGAGGTTATCGTGCGTTACAGCAAGCAACGTGAGGCAATTCGTACTTATATGGAAGGTCGCCATGACCATCCAACAGCAGATAGTGTGTATGCAGCAGTAAGAGAGGAGTTACCAAACATCTCTCTTGGAACTGTTTACCGTAACCTTATGCAGCTTGTTGACGCAGGCGAGCTCCAGGTTGTTAATACCGGCGATAATATCTCTCGTTTTGATCCAACAACAACCGAGCATGCACACTTCCAATGTCATGAGTGTGGTCGTGTCTTTGATGTTGATGGACCAGTTCTGAGAGACCTTACCAGCCTCACCAAGGATTCTTGCGGCGAGGTTGACTCTTACGCTCTGTGCTTTACGGGTATTTGCAACGAGTGCCTAGCTAAGAACCCAGCGCTCCATCACAGCGTTAACTAATGTGTTGCAACAAAACAGCTTTCTTTAGGACCGGTGCTTCACCGGTCTTTTTCTTTATGGGGGAGCCTCAGGTTTGCGAGAAAACCTGTCTGCTAGACGTGCTCGCAGACCCGCATGTCCTACAGAAGGGAAGCTACTTGGCATGACGGGATCTCCGCCAAGCAGCTTTGCCCAAGGAAGGTGGAGTTGTCGGGTGGAGAGCAGGCGCCTATAAGAGGTGGGATAGTGGTGTGCGGGGGTCTCTCGCCAGAAGTACTTTTGCATAGCGCTCCTTTCGTTGGAGAGCATGCTAAAGAGTGACTTTGTGCCTATTCTGACCAGCGCCTGTCCAGTTTCTGACGGAGAAAATTTGTGTAGGCGCATATTTGTTGTATATGCGCAGCTAGGCAGAAAACAACTCATCAAACTTTTATCTAGTTGCCGAGCAAGCGATTAAAAGGCAAAAAATACTGTGATAAAATCTACACAATTGCGGGTATCGCCAAGTGGTAAGGCAATGGCTTCCCAAGCCATCATCCGCGGGTTCGAATCCCGTTGCCCGCTCCAAAGACATACAAGAGCCCTTCGGGGCTCTTTTTATGGACAAGATTGAAATTTGGCGTTGTGAAGAAGGTTGTTCGGGTAGAAGTTGAGCGGAAATATTTTGGATATATCTTTGATAGAGCGTGCTTAATTACTCGAATTACGCGGACTGATGGTTGAAGGGAACAACATGGCACAAATTCCTATGACAGATCAAGAGGTAAAGATTGCCCTTGATGCGTTGTCTGATCAGATTGATAAATACGCAGAGCTTCTTGTTAAGAAGGGATGCGCAATTTCTGAGGGAAGTCAGCTGGTAATTAACGCTTCAATTGAGATTGCTGATTTTGCCCGTAGGGTTCAGCGAGCAGCTTATGCGGCTGGCGCAGAATTTGTCACAGTTATTTGGGGCGATCAAGAGTCCTCAAGGATTATGTACGAAAACGTTGACCTAGCGCGTCTTTCTAAGACACCAAGCTGGAAGATCGAGCAGCTTAACTCCCTTGCAGAGCAGGGTGCAGCATTTTTGTTCCTCTCGTCTGATGATCCAAATGGTCTAAAGGGAATTGATCCAGAAAAGCCAGCTGCTGTTTCTCGCGCAAGAAACTTAGAGTGCGACGTCTTTAGAAACGGTATGGACTTTGGTAAAAACGTTTGGTGTATTGCTGGTGTTCCTGCAGCTGAATGGGCAAAGGTAATTTTCCCAGAGCTTTCTGAGGCTGAGGCAATCTACAGGCTTTGGATTGCAATTTTGGACGTTGCTCATGCAAGTGGAGAAGATCCTCAGAGTGCTTGGGAGACCCACAATGCAACATTTGAGAAGACCAAGCGCTTCATGAATTCTCACCAGTTTGAAGAGCTTCGTTATGAGTCTTCAAACGGAACTAACCTGACTATTGGCATGAATCCAGGACATCTTTGGGAGGGCGGCGCTGGAAAGACGCAGGATGGAACGTTGTTCTTCCCTAACATTCCTACCGAGGAAGTCTTTACAACCCCAAACTATCGCAAGGTAAACGGCACTGTTCACTCTGCGTTGCCTCTGATTCATGCCGGCCAGATTGTTAAAAACTTCTGGTTTACCTTCAAAGACGGCGAGGTTGTTGACTACGGCGCTGAGCAGGGCAAAGACGTTCTGACTTCTATTGTTTCTCAAAAGGGCGGTAAGTACCTGGGAGAATGTGCTCTTATCTCTAAGAACACGCCTATTCGCCAGAGCGGTATTCTGTTCTACGATACCCTGTATGACGAGAATGCTAGCTGCCATTTAGCACTTGGAATGGGCTTCCCAGAGTGCCTGAAGGGCGGCCTTGAGATGAGTCCAGATGAGCTTTTGGCCCACGGTGTTAATCAGAGCACTACGCACGTTGATTTTATGATTGGTGCAGACGATTTGAACATTTGGGGAATTTCTGCCGATGGAAAAGAAACACCAATTTTCGTAAATGGACAATGGGCATGGGAGTAAACTGCTACACTATCCTAGTTGCGTGGTAAAATTGCCACGCCCGATAATGGGCCGTTAGCTCAGTTGGTAGAGCAGGGGACTTTTAATCCCAAGGTCTAGGGTTCGAACCCCTAACGGCCCACCAGGTAATTCAAAGGTCGGGTACCATAGTGGTACTCGACCTTTTCTTTACGAGCAGAAGGAGTCTCATCGTGGTAGATCGCTACACCGGCAAAGAAATGGGCCATATCTTTTCTTTGGAGAACAAGTACGCCGTTTGGCAGGAGATTGAAGTCCTTGCGTGCGAAGCACAGGCTGAGCTTGGTGTTATTGGCATTTCTCGCGAAGAGGCAGCTTGGATTCGTGAGCACGCCGCGTTTAATCGCGCTGAGGTAGACGAGATTGAGGCCGTTACCAACCACGATGTCATTGCCTTCCTGACCAACATGGGCTCCTACATTGACGCTAAGGTTCCAGAAGGTGAGCTCAAGCCTAGTCGTTGGGTCCACTACGGTATGACCTCAACAGACCTGGGCGATACCGCCCTTTGCTATCAGCTCACTCAGGCATGTGACCTGCTTATTGCTGCGGTTCGTCGCTGCGCTGCTATCTGCAAGCGTCGCGCGTTTGAGGAGCGCGATACCCTCTGCGTTGGTCGTACTCACGGCATTCACGCCGAGCCTATGACCTTTGGCATGAAATTTGGCAGCTGGGCTTGGGAGTTTAAGCGCGACCTTGACCGCTTGAAGGATGCTCGTAAAAACGTTGCCTATGGTGCTATTTCTGGTGCTGTTGGAACCTACTCTTCCATTGATCCTTTTGTAGAGGAGTATGTTTGCGAGAAACTCGGTCTTGTCCACGATCCACTTTCAACCCAGGTAATTTCTCGCGACCACCACGCGTACCTTGCTGGCGTTCTGGCAACCGTTGCCGCTACCTGCGAGCGTATTGCAACTGAGATGCGCGCGCTGCAGAAGACTGATACCCTCGAGGCTGAGGAGCCATTCCGCAAGGGCCAGAAGGGCTCTTCCGCTATGCCTCACAAGCGCAACCCTATTACTGCCGAGAAGATCTGTGGTTTGTCCCGCGTAGTTAAGGCAAACGCACAGGTTGCATTTGATAACGTTGCTCTTTGGCACGAGCGTGATATCAGCCACTCTTCCGCTGAGCGCGTTGCCCAGGCGGACAGCTTTATTGCTCTTGACCACATGCTGTCAAAGCTTGAGTTCCTGCTTGATGGCATGGTCCTGTATCCAGAGCAGATGATGGCCAACCTCAATAAGACCCGTGGCATGCTCTTCTCGTCAAAGGTCCTTCTTGCCCTGGTCAACACTGGTATTACTCGTGAAGAGGCATACAAGATTGTCCAGTCCAACGCTATGAAGGTTTGGGCAGATATTCAGCAGTGCAAGGAAGGACCATCCTATCAGGAGCTTCTTGAGGCAGATCCTGCTTGTACGCTAAGCCATGAGGAGCTTGAGAAAATCTTTGATCCTCGCGCATTCCTTACCCGTTCAAACGTTTTGTTTGACCGTCTTGAGCATCTTGAATTGGACTAAATCGTGTCTTTATTTGGGAACATTTCTCGCCGAAACTTCTTTAAGACGGGAGCGGCTGGTGTCGTAGTTGCGGGTGCAATTAGCATCGCGGCAGGCTGCTCTCATCAAGAAGGCTCGGGAGATGCAGGAAAACCGCTGGTACTTGACGAGTCCTCTGGCACAAATGTGCTGGACTCCTATAGCTCTACGGAATATGCTGCTCAGCCAAGCCAGACCTGGACGCTCCCTCTGGGAAGCGTGCTGCATCCAGCCGATGGAAATTGGATTCCCGTCACCACGGCTGGCGCATCTGCTACGCCTATGGTAAAGGGCTCTGCTCTCTCGCTGACGTCTGGCCAGGTAGTTGACGTTGTTCCTACAGCTCAGATGAACAATACTACCGCCGTTATTTACGACGTCCGCTGCTCTGACTCTGTGTACGCATGGGTCGAGGTGGATACCACAACCTTTGATTGGGAACTTCTCGCCGCACCATTTTCTGACGGCAAGCTCACAGGTGACGCAAAGGTGCTGTACAAGGCTGATAAAAACTGGGATCCGGCTCCATTTGCCTGCGGAGACGATAAGGTGGTTTGGCTTGTCCAGCCTTCTTCTTCGGGCGAGAAAACCCGTGAGTCTTCTCACTGCTACGTGTGGCGTGTAGGTGATTCAGAAGGAACGGATGCCGTTGAATCTCCAGGTAGATTTGCTACTGCGCCATCTATCTCTAAGGGCGTAGTTACCCTTACTCCTCGAGTTCGTGCTTCTGAGGGCACCTACTATGGCGTTACAGCATACCTACTGGGAGACAACCTTAAAACCAAGGTTGACCAGCTTGTTATGCCTCAATCCGTCAAACCTTTTGCAGCAAGTCGCGTAGACGATAAGTTCATTGTGTCAGTTGAAGCAAGTTATGACTCGGGCGGTCTGTTGGGCAAGATGGGAACATATATCCTGCCTGCTTCAGGCGAAAACCCTTACGTCATTGAGCGTGAACCTTATGCAATATCGGCAGGTAAAGGTAGCCTTTACATAGTTAAAAGCCGCGCCTCTTACGTACTTGTTGATCCGCAAAATCAAACGGCAAACTGGCTCTATTCAATGGATAGAAGCGTTGATTATGGAGAGTTTCCTGCTCGAGAAGGCAACTGTGATTCTTTTGTAACCTACTCAACTGTTAAGGATCCTACCAGCGGATATCCGGCTTCCGTGACAGTTCGTGTTTTTTCTTTGTAGATTATTTGTAGGTATAGAGATAGAATGAATACAAATAATTAATGAATAATCGTAATGTGCCATACGCACATACATGCAGGGCAAAAGAAAAGGGGAGACAATGGCTTCCGACGAGAAGAAAATTCTGATTGTCGAAGATGAGAAAGTCATCCGTGACGCCGTCTCAGCATATCTTGAGCGCGAAAATTACGTTGTTAAGGGCGTTGGCGACGGTCAAAGTGCAGTTGAAGAGTTTGAAAAGCACGCATTTGACCTGGTGATTCTCGATCTTATGCTCCCAAAGCTTTCTGGAGAGCGCGTTTGCCGTGCAATTAGAGATACCTCTAACGTGCCTATCATCATGCTTACCGCAAAAGGAGAGGTAGAAGACAGGATTATTGGTCTTGAGCTTGGTGCTGATGACTATCTTGTTAAGCCTTTCTCGCCACGTGAGCTGGTGGCACGCGTTCGCGCGCTGTTCCGCCGTACGTATTCTGAGCCAGACACTGCTGTTGACGTGCTTGATTACGGTACCCTTACTATTGATATTTCTGGTCACAAGATTCTCATCAACAACGAGGAAGTTGACCTGACCGCTTCAGAGTTTAAGCTGCTCACCACCCTTGCTCGCTATCCTGGTCGCGTGTACACACGTATGGAGCTTGTCGAGAAGGTCCTGGGTTATGATTTTGAGGGCTATGAGCGCACTATTGATTCGCATGTCAAGAACTTGCGCGCAAAGCTCGGCGATGATCCTCGTAATCCTCGCTGGCTGTTCACCGTTCACGGTGTCGGCTATCGCTTTGAGGCTGGCAACGCTAGCCACGAGTCCTAAGCTTTAGAGTTTTGGCGCTCTTCAAGAAACATCACTCAAATTCTCTTAAGAACCCTCCGGAAACTGAGGGTTCTTATAAAACTATTAAGCCCGATCCCGTGGGCACTCAAAGCTTTACCACCCGTATGGCGGCGTTCTTTGCGCTGACTGCTGTCATGACGGTATTGGTGCTTATTTCTGTTTTGGGCATTGTGTGGGAAAGTCGTTTTACCGCTTATACCAGGGAGAACCTACAAAACACCGTTGATACTACCGCGCTCAATATGTCTCAGGCGTACGCGCGCGCAGAAGGCTGGAATGCCGACGTTCTCTCTATTGCACGTCAGGCCTCTGCAACCAATTCCGATATTGGTATCCAGGTCTTAGATGTTTCTGGCGTGGTTCTGTATGACGACTCGGCGCCAAATGCTCGCCGACCTGGTGGAAATAGTGCATTATCTGGCCCTCAGACGGGTGACGCCGTGGTTTATGCAGTTGTCCAAAACCTACAAGGCGAGCCTGTGGGTAGCATTAGAATTTGGACGTTTGGTTCTGAGCCGTTCCTGACCCAGCGAGACATTGCGTTCCGTAATGGCTCTTACCAGGCAATTAGTCTTGCTGCAGCCATCGCAATTTCGCTTTCTGGGTTAATTGGTATTTTGGCCTCACGTTCGCTTACCAAGCCGGTACGTCGTATTACCGAGACGGCTGTTCAGATCAGAAGCGGCAATCTTGCGGCTCGTTCAGGCATCCGTGGCGAGAATGAACTGGGGCGTCTGGGAGAAACCTTCGACGACATGGCGTCTTCACTCGAAAGAGACATTAAGCTTGAACGTCGTCTGACCAGTGATGTTGCACATGAGCTCAGAACTCCACTTATGGCTATCATGGCCACCGTTGAAGCAATCCAAGACGGTATCTTGTCCGCAGATGAAGAGCGCTTGGAAAACATTGTGTCTGAGAGTAGACGTCTTTCTCGCCTGGTAGACGCCATGCTCCACCTCTCAAGACTTGAGAACGGAAAGACAAAGTTCAACCCAGAAAGCGTTAATGTTGTGGCTATGGTGGCGAGTCTTGTTGCGGTACAAGAAACGCTCTTCAAGGAGAATAACCGCACGTTGACCTTTGTGGATAAGACACCAGAGGGCAATTGTTTTGTTGATATTGATTCGGACATGATCCGAGAAGCCCTGACCAATTTGTTGAGCAACGCTATCCGCTATACCGACGACGGGGGTCATGTTGTTATAACCGTATCAATCGACGATAACGATGCGGTTATCTCCGTGACTGATGACGGTATGGGAATTGCTCCTGAGGACATTCCACAGACCTTCTCGCGATTCTGGCGCGCCGAAGAAAGCCGCGAGCGCGCTTCGGGCGGTCTTGGCGTTGGATTGGCAATTACAAAAGAGATTATGGACCGTCATAACGGCACTATCTCGGTAGAATCCGAGCTTGGAAAGGGCACGACCTTCTCACTGCACCTTCCTCTGCTTGCCCAAAATAATATCTCTGTAACAGATACTTTGTTGTAGGTCGATTTTTGGACATTTTGCCGTACAATCAAAAGTCCTGCAATACAACGCGCTTTGCGCAGAAGTGAGGTCATTGTGGCTGGAGCTGAGCTTCGTCCCGATTCGCACGGTAAGGTTCGCGATATCTACGATTGTGGCGACAAACTTTTGATGGTTGCGAGCGATCGCATTAGTGCTTTCGACTTTATTCTCCCTGACGAGATTCCTTTTAAGGGAGAAATTCTGACACGTATCAGCGCTTTCTGGTTTAATCGCTTCAAGGACCTTCTGCCTAACCACATGATTTCTGTTCTGCCAGATCAGACTCCTGAGCAGTTTGCGGATTACACTGAGTATCTTGCTGGTCGCGCAATGCTGGTAAAGAAAGCACAGACCGTGCCAATTGAGTGCATTGTCCGTGGTTACCTTACTGGTTCTGGCAAAAAGACCTATGACCAGGACGGTACTGTCTGCGGCATTAAGCTGCCAGATGGCCTGACCGAGGCATCTAAACTTCCTGAGCCAATCTTCACTCCTTCTACTAAGGCTGAGCTTGGCGATCATGACGAGAATATCTCGTTTGAGCGCTGCTGCGAGATTGTTGGTGAGGATGTTGCCACTCAGCTGAAGGAAGCCTCGCTTGCAATTTATAAGGCTGCTGCAGAATATGCTGCAACTCGTGGAATTATTATTGCAGATACTAAATTTGAGTTTGGTTTTATCGACGGAAAACTTACACTTATTGATGAGTGCCTTACACCCGATTCAAGTCGTTTTTGGCCTGCTGAGGGTTATTCTGAGGGACACGTTCAGCCAAGCTACGACAAACAGTATGTACGCGATTGGCTGAAAGCCCACTGGGACATGCAAGGAGAGCCACCTCATCTGCCAGAAGAGGTTATTGAGGGCACGTCCGAGCGTTATCGTACGGCATTCCAGATTATTACGGGAACTGAGTTTGTACCACTGAAGGAGACCAATGTCACTGCGTGACACCATTACAGGCGCAACCAAAGAAGCGCGTGAGGCTACCGTAAGCCTTTCAAAGAAAGAAACCTCTGAGGAGACTGAGCGTCCTTCGTATTCCGCTTTTGGTCGCAAATCTGCTGCTACTGCTAAACCAGTACGAGAGGCAGCTGCATCTGTACGTGTGAGTGGCTCTGGCTCTGGCTCCAGTGCTCCAAAGAGCAAAGAGGAGAAGCGTGCTGCACGTGCTCGCCAGCGCGAGCGCGAGGATATTCGCAGCCGTGGATTTGAGGCTATGCTGCGCGCGGATCCAGACTATCATCGTGCCGAGCGCGTTTGGTGGGTCTTCCTAGGTCTTGGCTTTGTTGCAACCATCATTACACTGGTGCTTTCGTATATGGTTCCTGAGTCCAGGGACCTGAACACCGGCGTTGGTATGATTTCTGCCATCATGCTGGTCTTTGCTTACTTCTGCATCTTTGGCTCGGTTGTCTACAGCTTCTTTAAGATGCGTCCTCTTCGCAAGAAGATCGAGGCTAAGGTTGCTGGCATGACCGACAAGAAGCTCAACGATTTCTACCTCGAACGTCAGGCTGAGTACGACAGAAAGAGAGCCGAGCGCAAGGCTCGTCGCAAGTAGCAGTATCGCGCTGCTGCCGGCGCCGCAAGCGTTGGCGAGATTTGCGTACGCGAGCCTACGTGAGTAGAATATCCCACATGCCTTCGTAGCTCAGGGGATAGAGCACCGCTCTCCTAAAGCGGGTGTCGGCCGTTCGAATCGGCCCGGGGGCACCATTGATTTTAAACCGGCAGCTTCGTGCTGCCGGTTTTTCTCTGTTGTGGCGTGTCAGCGTCGGTTTTTAGGCTTGGCGTACAAAATGGTGCATCTTAGCCGCGCCTCGCTGAGAAATTGTCTAGTTCTTAATCAAGATAACCGGACAACTGGGGCTCAATGTCTGACGACCGAGTGGTCTCCCTGACTGATATACATCTTTATGCATAAACTTCATCTAATATGCTGGAAAATGAATAGAGAAATATAAAAAATCTAACTATAGGTAAATTTCACTTCTAAGCAACACACCTATGTCGGATAATCTGCTTAATTGCGGGCATATTACACACCTAATGACGATAATCTGCACGCCTTAGCTATTTTTAGCGTCATGTATACGTCTTTTTGACAGATTATCCGACATAGATGTGTTCGGCCATCAGCAAATGGATCCGATCGGCCGTATTCCGAAAAATGATGCAAGTAAGCCTGAGTTATTCGAAGATGTTTTATTGCTGGAGACAGTCGTGATAATCGCGGCAATAAAACGCTCGCAGCGCTGAAGTGCTTGCGTCGCCGGTTCCGGCGATGACACGTGCCGCTGTCGAACTATTTCCGTGGTAGCAAAAAGCCCTGCAACCAAACACGGTTGCAGGGCTTGAACGTACTGGTTGAGCACATTGTACGCCGCAGCGATTACGCTGATGGGCGAGGTCCGCTAGAGACGCGGATGGTGATAGTAGCGCCAGCTGCAGCGCTTGATGGTGTCTGGCCAACTACGTTTCCGGTTGCAACGTTGTCATCGTAGACCCAAACCGTGTTGACCTGGAAGCCCGCGTTTTCCAGCGTGGACTGAGCGGTTTCAAAGTCCTTGCCAACAACGTTTGGAACAGATCCGCTCTGAGCACCAGAAGAAACAACGATGGTTACCGTAGAACCCTTATCTGCCTTGCCGTTAGCTGGAGACTGGGAGATGACACGACCTTCAGGAACGCTAGAAGATGGCTGTTTCTGAGTATCTACCTTGAAGCCTGCATCTTTCAAAACATCGGACGCACGCTCGGCAGTCATCTCGGTGACGTCTGGAACATCTGCCTTACCCTTGCCAGTAGACAGGTGATAGGTGATGGTGTCGCCAGCTTTAGCATCGCTACCTGCGGCTGGTTCCTGTGTTGCAACATAACCAACGGTTACGTCGTCCGACTCAACCGAGTCACCATTTCTTGCTTTGAGGCCAACAGCAGCAAGAGCAGACTCAGCCTCTGATGGACTCTTGTTGGTAAGATCAGGCACCTTAACTGCAGCAGCAGGTTTAGCGCCCTTAGAAATGACAAGGTTAACCGCGGTTCCTTCAGAAGCCTGTTTGTTAGCGCTTGGTGTCTGATCAATGACCTGACCTTCAGGAGCAGAATCACTGTAGCTTTCTGTAACAGTTCCCAGCTTAAAGTGGCTATCAGAAGCATTTAGTGCCTGAGTAGCCTGGTCTTTTGTCTGACCAACAAACTGTGGAACCAGATACTGCTGGGAAGAGTTGCCGAGCATCTGTGCAATAGCAAAGCCGGCAAGAGCCAGGACAACCAAAGCGCCCAGAACGCCGAGAATAACGTTGCGCTTGTGACGTTTATTCTCGCGCCTGTCAAGCTCATCAGCCTCTTCGCGAGAATGGACGCGGTTCAAGCGACCAGTGTCGCCACCGCGCGTGATGTAGGTGTTGGAGCCGTCAATGCCGCGACGATCCAACCTGGAAGTTGGCTGAGGTGGTGTCACAATGCGGGGGCTCACGGTGGTGTTGCTTGGAATGGTGGCGCGGCCAGCAATAAAATCGCGCAGCGCACGAGCAAGCTCGTCAGCACTCTGATAGCGGTCAGCCGGGTTTTTCTCCATACAGCGAAGAATGATTGCCTCGAGTGCGGGGTCAACGTTGGGGTTGATCAGCGATGGTGGCTGAGGAGCCTCGTTGACCTGCTTCATAGCAACGCTGATAGCGTCGTCACCAACAAAGGGAACGCGGCCAGTTGCAGCCTCGTACATGACAATGCCTAGGGAATAGATATCGGTGGTTGGTCCCAAAGGCTTGCCCGTACTCTGCTCTGGAGAAACGTAATGGGCGGTGCCAAGAACAGAGTTATCGGTGGTTAGACTGCTGTTCTTTGCACGAGCAATGCCAAAGTCCATGACCTTGATGTTGCCATCTGGCTGGACCATGATGTTCTGTGGCTTGATGTCACGGTGAATGATGTCGTGACGATGTGCTACAGAGAGCGCCTGAGCAATCTGAGAGCCAATCTGAGCGACCTTACGGGAATCAAGGGCTCCATGTTTGCGGATGCCACTCTTAAGGTCTGTACCGCGCAGATACTCCATGACAATGTAGTAGGACTCGCCGTCCTTACCCCAGTCGTATATCGAGACAATATAAGGACTGGAGAGCGCCGCTGCGGCTTGTGCCTCCTGCTTGAAGCGGGCAGCAAAGGAAGGATCGTTTGCGTACTGCGGCAGCATCATCTTGATGGCAACAGTACGACCAAGAACCTGGTCCTGTCCGCGGTAAACGGTGGCCATTCCACCGGTACCAATTTTGTCTTGAACCTGGTAACGCCCACTGAGCATTCTACCTGGCATAACTCAACTCCTATCAAGCGTGCGATTTTCTCGCCACGTCACTTACTATCTTAGAACACACCCAACTACTTGGGGAGAAGACCGTGCGGTGTTTTAGGCGCTACGAAGCAGCTCCCAAAGCCTGGATGTTCAGGCACTGCGCAAGAACACGTCCGCCAACTTGAGCACCGTAACCTAAAACGTTCTCGCCGTTGCCTTCGATGACAACAGAAACAACAAGAGTTGGGTGGTCGTAAGGCGCAAAACCGATGAAGAACGAGTTAAAGTTACCGTTCTCGACGTCTGCCGTACCTGTTTTACCTGCAATCTTGACACCCGGAACGCGAGCTCCCATACCAGTGCCGGATTCAACAACGCCCAACATTGCCTCTCGGACCTGCGCAGCGGTATCCGCAGACACTGCCTGTCCAAGCGATTTTGGTGACGTTGTAGAAACAACAGCTCCCTCTGGCGAGAGAACGCGATCAACAATGTAAGGGTTCATGACCACGCCGCCGTTAGCAATTGCAGCCGCGACAACAGCGTTTTGCATGACGGTGGTCTGAGGACCTGCAGGGCTTGCATGCTCTCCAACAGGAAGGCCGCAAGACGCCCAACCAAGCTCCCAGGTGGTCATCTCGGCAGGATTTGGCATCAGCGATGGTGTAGTGGAGAAGTCCTGACCAAGAGCTGTGCCATAACCAAAGGCACGTGCATAGCTGACCAGGTTGTCTGCGCCAAGTGCTACGCCAAGCTGCGCCAACGCCGTGTTAGAAGAGCGAGCAAATGCCTCACGCAGAGGAATAGTGCCCATGTCCTCGTTGGCGTAGTTGTGGATGGTTCCACCGCCAAGCTCCATAGTTCCTGGAGCTGAATAGGTGGTGTCCAGCGTGGTGGTATGTGTGTCAATTCCAGCAGAAAGCGTAATGGTCTTAAACGACGAACCAGGGGAGTAGAGCGCCTGGGTAGTTCTGTCAACCAGTTGACTGCCGGTACCGGACTCGATAACAGTGCCCAGATCAGCGTGGGTGTATGAAGGGCTTGAAGCCTTTGCAAGCACGGCTCCGGTTGCTGGATCCATAACAACAATGGAGCCGGAATATCCCTGGAGTGCAGCTTCTGCTACAGCCTGCATCTGGGAATTGATGGTTAAAACAACGCTTGAACCAGCGGTATTAACACCTGCCATCGAGTACAGAGCGCTTCTCCAGTCGGAATGATCTGCGTGTCCGGTGAGCGTCTCGTTCATGGAGGACTCGATACCTGCAGTTCCATACTGGGTAGAGATGTAGCCAACGGTGTGAGAAGCCATACCGTCGTGTGGATAGTTACGCACGTAGGTGCCGTCGTCTTGCTTGACACTCTCTGCCAGGGTGACGCCGTCAGAAGTCATGATGGCGCCGCGCTGAACATATGCGCTCTTAGCAATAGTGTGGTTGTTGGTAGGGAGCGCCTGAAGTCTAGGTGCGTCAATGACCATCAAGAAGGTCAAGTTGCCGAGAAGAACGGTGAAGAAGAGGGTAAATACGGTAACCAAATTGGTCAGACGTTTTCCAAGAGCAACACGTCCCAGAACACCGGATTCCTCAGATTGCAGGCCAAAGCCTCCACGGATGTGGCTGCCATGCAAAACGGAAGAGGCGTGAGCTCCACCAGAAGAAATTTCAAGCCTCTGGGAGTCAAGTGTTTTCTTGCTTGGTTCAAGCTCTGTCTCGCGACCAGTTCCCTCGTCACCTGCCCTGAGCAGCAGGGCAACAATGATAAAGCTGGAAAGAAGAGAGCTGCCACCCTGACTCATAAAGGGCAGGGTAACGCCAGTTAGAGGCATGAGTTTAGTAACACCGGCAACAATGAGGAAGGTTTGGAACGCCAAAACACTGGTAAGACCAGCAGCTGCAAAAGCAGATGAATCGGACTTTGCACGAGCCGCTGTTGCAAGACCGCGCACAGTAAGCAGCAGGAACAGGGTAATAATTGCCGCTCCGCCAAAGAGTCCCATTTCTTCAGCAATGGCCGAGAAAATAAAGTCAGACTCAACAATAGGGATAAGCGTAGGCATTCCCTTATCAATTCCGGTGCCAGCAAGGCCTCCATCTGCGATGGAATAGAGGGACTGGACAATTTGGTAGCCGTCTCCAGCGGAATCTTTGAAGGGGTCAAGCCAAATGTTGACACGAGTCTGAACGTGGCCAAAGAAGTGGTAAAGCACCACGCCGCCAATGGCCAAGAGCGCAATACTGACAAAAACGTAGTTTGCGCGACCTGTTGCTACATAGAGCATGATGACAAAGAACACGAAGAAGAGCAGAGCGCTACCAAGGTCGCGCTCAAAAATAACAACAATCAGGCTGATGCCCCACATGACAAACAGAGGAAGCAGCATTTTAAAGCGAGGAATGCGGAAAGGTCCAAAAGAACGCATGGAGACTGATAGGGCTTCTCGATTCAGTGCAAGATAAAATGCCAGGAAGAGCGTAATGGCAATCTTTGCAAGCTCGCCAGGCTGGAAGGTGAATGCGCCAAAAGAAATCCAGAGTTTTGCGCCGTAGCGATCCTGGCCAATAACAATTGGCAGAAGAAGTAGTATGACGCCGAGAATACCAATGGAGTATTTGTAGCGTGCTAACGCGTCAAGATTTCTAATGACCGCCAGTACCACAATCATCACAACAACAGAGATAAAGAGCCAAATGGTCTGGTTGACTGCAAGATTTGGTGCAAGTCTGGTGACCATGGTGATGCCAATTCCCGAGAGCACAAACACAATGGGGAGAATGGCGGGGTCTGCTGCGGGAGCAAGGAACCTAATAGCAATGTGAGCCACGGTAAATGCTGCAAAGAGACCAATAGGAACGGCCATTGTCTCAAGGCTGAGCGTTGAGCGAGCAGTAATCATGTACATGGCGTACAGCAGAAATACAGGGATTGCTCCTACAAATAGTAAGAAGAGCTCTGTATTACGCCTTAGTCCACCTGCTTTTTCCATTCCTACTCACCTCCCGAACTTGTTGTTGACGTTGTTGTTTCTGTTGTGGGTGTTCCGCCAGACTGAACGTCTTCTTTCTTTTTGACCGCTTTAGTGTTGGCGTCGTCAATCTGTTTGCGGTAATTCTCGACGGTGCTATGTGCTTCATCCTCGTTCTTAACGCGAATTCCGTCTGCAAGAGAGTCTTGAACTGCGTCAGGCAAATCTTTTATTTCAATCGACGTAGTTTCAACAAGCGAAGACATGTTTATGCCGGCAATTGTTGTAGGAATACCTCGATAAACGCCAACGGTAGTTCCGTTAATTCCTAAGTACCACTCGCTGCTTACAAACAGGAAGAACACCGCAACAGTGGCTGCAAAGAGCGCAAGGAACGAGACAAACGTGGCAATGACGCCACGAGTAAGGTGTTTTCTGGTTTGATCGGCTATGCCGTCGTCCAAGACATCGATGACAATAACGGTAATGTTGTCTGAGCCGCCATAGGTAAGAGCTGCGGAAACAAGGTTATCGGCAGCCTTTTGTGGCGTGACGTTAGAGACCGCAATGGACTCAATCTCATCGTCGGGCACCATGCCAGAAAGGCCATCGGAGCATAAGATGATGCGGTCGCCATCAGATACTTCAAGCGAGAAATGATCTGCATACATGTCTGGATCGGAGCCAAGAGCTCGCGTAACTACCGAGCGAGAAGGGTGTGTGCGAGCCTCATCAGCGGTAATCTGACCAGAATCAATGAGCTCCTCAACATAACTGTGGTCGTGAGTAATGCGGACCAGCGTGCCATGATGGAGCAGGTAAATGCGAGAGTCACCAACATGAGCAACGGCCATCTGATTGCCCTCAATGAGGACGGCAGAGGCGGTGGAGCCCATGCCTGGTTTGCCAATACCCTTTGCAGGAGCATCAATAACTTCCTGGTTAGCAGCCTCAATTGCAGCGCCAAGACGGACATCGTCTGCGGTACTTGGTGCCTGTTCGGCAATAACCTTAACAGCAATGGAACTTGCTACTTCGCCAGCAGCGTGTCCACCCATACCATCGCAGATAGCAAAAAGGGGAGTGCGCAAAAGGAACGAGTCTTCGTTATGCTCGCGAACTAATCCCACGTCAGAGCGGGCGCCCCAAGAAATAAAGGTGTTAGAGCCAGAAACTGCCTCTGCGTCACCGCGACCATCAAGTGGCAGCTCACAACGACCAGGAGCGCTCACGGGCTCTTGTGTAGGTGTATCAGAAATATGTGTTGTATCAGAAGAAACCATGAGCCTCTTATCGACGTCCAACACGCATAATCACATCGCCGACCTGGACTTCGTCTGTGTCGCGAAGGGTAACAGGCTGCTCGATGATGTGACCATTAACCATGGTTCCGTTTGTGGATCCAAGATCTTCAAGTACCAGAGCAGGGCCCTGGATAGTAAAGCGGGCGTGTGAAGCAGAAACGTAAGGTTCGTCAATCACAATGTCAGACGAAGGAGAACGTCCAATAACAACAGGTCCCAAGATGTCTACGTGAAGACCACGTAAGGACTTGACGCCCTTCTCGACATCAACGGACCAAATAGCTCCGTCTTTGCGCTGACCGCGGACAAGACCAATGCCCGTGCGCATGACTGAGAACAGGAAGATGTACAACAGGACAACAAGCAGAACACGTCCTGCAAAGAGAATCAAATCAATCATTAGTTCTCCCGGAACTGAAGGTCCATTAGACCAATGGTAATGAGGTCTCCGTCACGCAGAATTACCTCATCTACGTCGATATCGTTGACAAGCGTTCCGTTAGTGGAGTGCAAATCAGCAATGTGCCAATCGTGACCGTCATAGGTCATCTCGGCGTGACGTCTTGAAACGTTAGGATCGCGCAAAACAACGTCTGCCTGAGAGCGCTCGCGACCAATAATGGCACGAGGAGCCTCAACGCGATACGAACGACCGCTCTGACGATCAATCAAAATGCAGGTAGCGTCCATGTTTGCGCGTGGCGTGCCTTGCAGATTGCGAGAAGAACGACTGCCCGCGCCGTTTAATTGGGCATCAAGGGAAGGCGTGATACGACGCTGAGTCATAGGGACGGGAGCCGCTGTTGGGATAGCTCCGTTAACAGGAAGGTCTGGAAGTCCGTTTGAGCTAGGAAGAACAGGCATAGGAGTGGACTCAGCTGCGGAAACAACAGGAATTGCGCCTTGAGCCTCAACAAAGTCTGGTGGCATTACCGCAAGACCAGCGTCTGTACCAGCAAGATCTCCCAAAACCTCTGGCGTTGCATTATCTGCAGAAACGGGGCGAACTACAGACAGAGGATCTGGCTCTGGCTGTGGTTCTGGCTGAATAGCAGCGCGAGAATTGTGCTGCTGAGGCATTTGAGCTGCAGCTCCTCCAACACTGGAGTTTCCACCCAAGAAAGCACGCTCTTCATTGCGTAGCTGGTCAAGCGTATTGCCGTCAACGTTTTCTGCAAAGACAGCAAATTTTCCAGGCTTCAGAGATGGGTCAACCATAAAACGAACAAGCGGCTGACCAACAAATACATAATCTTTTTGCTGAGCCTGAGCAGCCACAAAGTCAGAAACCTCTGCAGTTAGATCAGCATAAAGAGGACGCATCAGTGAATCGTCTTGAGGAGCAACTAAAACGGTATATAGGGCAGGCGCAGTGTCTACACCATCAATCTCATACGTCTCACGTTCCATCTCTTTAGCTGCGCGTTTGGCAAGCTTCTTAAAAGAGAAAGGCTCTGCGTATCCCTGAGGTGCGGCACCAAAGACCGAACCAATACGGTTTTCAAAGTCACTAAGAAAGCTCATCTAATTCCTCGCCTTCCTGATCCGCGTCAAGTGGACCTATCAGGACAATTGCAATACATACAAGTACACATAAGAATACCGTAATTAGTACAGAAACTATACTTTCAACTACCCAAAAATTGGGATTCTCCATCCAAGCTGCCCATATAAAGCCACTTGAAAGCAATATGGCGCAGACAATTTGTCCAAAAACCATCCATCTGCGACGTCTTTTCTGGCTAATAAGCGAGCCTAAAAGAGCAGATAGGGAGCATGCCCCAAAGCGAATCCAGAAAGGAAGTCCTGAGGCCAGTGAGGTGTAGTCATAGGCAAGGGGAGTTGCCGCAAAGCCCAAAGATATGCCTCTAGCAAATAAAGTTCCAAAAAGATAGCTAAAGGCTCCTGTTAAAACTGCAGGTAGTGGACGCATAGTAGCGGAGACAAGTGCTGGTGCTGAAACAGGAGTAGGTAATAAAGCTCCTAATAAGCAGTTGATACTGCTGAATTTTGAGGCCCTTCCCGCAAACGCCCACCAGATAACGCTCACCAAGGTTACAAGCGTTGCAAACGGGAACGAAGTGCTGGTAGGGCTAATACTTGCCAGGGCATATACCGCGCATGCAATGACAAGCGCAGAACCCAACGGAGTCCAAAGAGCGGCTGCTGCAGCTCCTACAAGAGAGCCCACCACAATAAACGTGAGTGATTCTGGGGCAATAAGCTGGAACAACTGAGCGAGAAGAACGCCGGTGACCAGGGCTGATACGCCACGCACGGCAGCCGAGGGCAGCCAGGGGAAGCGGATTGAGAGCGGAAGATGCTTGACGTCCCAGGTCTCGGTTTCCTCTTCTTCCGACTGTTCCACCAGGGATTTGAGGCTTTTCTCGCCTTGTTTTTCACTGCCAAGAGGAGTCACAATTTCTTGTGCAAATTCAGACACACTGCCTTGTCGCATGGATGGCTCGGGAGAAAGCGCCTGCGTCAAGGCGGCATCTACAGCAAAGGGAACCTCGGGATCTTCTTTGAGCAGAGGAATTTTTGGGCCCTTGTAAATGTGATCAAGGGATTCTTTAGCCGTTCTGCCCGCAAATACATTGACGCCCGTTAGCGCCTGCCTCAGAACAACAGCAAGCGAGAAAATATCAGCGCGCTCGTCAACAAGCATGCCTTCAACCTGCTCGGGAGGCATGTAGCCTACCGTACCTCCGCGAGCACCGCCATAACCAGCAGCCGAGGCAAGCGTTGCCATACCAAAGTCGGCAAGTTTTACCGTGCCTTGGCGGTCAATCATGATGTTTGTTGGCTTAATGTCCAGATGGAGTACGCCGTTTTCATGGGCATAGTGAAGCGCCTTTGCAAGTGAAGACACCATGTGAGCTGCTTCGGCATAGGTGAGGTAGCCGCCCTCAACGCGAGCCAAGAGCTCCGATAAATTAAGACCATCAACAAACTCCATGACCAAATAGGCGTAATCGCCTTCAATCTCAAAGTCATGAACAGTTACAATGTTGGGATGTGCCAGCAAACAAGCAGTTCGAGCCTCAGAAAGAGCCTCATCAACAGTTGAAGCAAACACGCCGGGAGTTTCGGAAGCTCCCAACAGTGGCATACGCTTAATGGCTACGCGCCTCTGCAAACGAGTATCCCAGCAGGTACAAACGGTGCCAAAACCTCCGTTGCCTCTTCGAGCAAGAACGCGATATCGGTCCAGCAAAATTTCTGGCTCAGCCGCAGGTGATGCCTGCTGAGCAGAAGGTGAATGTAGATATGTAGTTTGCGTGGCCTGTGACCGCGAGTCACTCACGGCAACCTCCTGTGTTTAAAGTGTGTTTGTCGGCCGTGACTGTCTATATTCTACCGCTGAAAAGAATTTTCTTATATATCTATTGTTTTTCCATGAGAAGAAAACAAAATGTTGTAGTATTATTCCCTAGCACGCGGGTGTGGCGGAATTGGCAGACGCGTACGGTTCAGGTCCGTATGAACGCAAGTTCATGGGGGTTCAAGTCCCTTCGCCCGCACCATTTACATTTAAAAAAGCCCCTTCACGGGGCTTTTTTGTTGCCTATTTGTTGTCTGCCTCAAAGTCAGACCAGCCTTCTTGGTCTTCTCCAAAGAGATCCCAGTCATCCTCAGTCTTTTTATGGTTGAAATACATCTTTTTAGTTTTGCGCTCCAGCACAAAAGAAATGACCAAAAAGAGCAGAATTCCACCAAGTACGAGGAACAACACACCGGTCTTATCGCCAAAAAGCCAGCCGAAAAATGAGTTAATTGCGTCCATAATCGAGCTCCAGAACATGTGAAGGGTTAAGAATCTGAATACAAGTATATACTTGGTAAGCTATAAGAAAAAATGCACTGCCAAAAAAGTGTTGATTCAAGGAGAAGCTGCATGCTTGATATCAAATTTGTGCGCGAGAATCCTGACCTCGTAGATAAGTCTTGCGAGTCCAGGCAAAACGCCCATTGGGATCGCGAGAAATTCTTTGAGCTTGACGAGGAGCGCAGAAGCGTAATCGCTGAGGTTGAGTCTCTTCAGGCAGAGCGTAACGCTGTTTCTAAGCAGATTGGCCTTCTTATGCGTGAGGGCAAGAAGGAAGAGGCTGAGGCAGCTAAAGAGCAGGTAGCAGCTAACAAAGACCGCATCGCAGAGCTTGATCAGCGCCGCGGAGAGGTTGAGGAAGAGCTCACCGCCCTTGTTGCAGCTATTCCAAACATTCCTGACGCATCCGTTCCTTATGGCAAGGATGACTCCGATAACCCTGAGGTTCGCAAGTGGGGAGAGCCAACTCAGTTTGATTTTGAGCCAAAGGCGCACTGGGATCTTGGACCCGAGCTGGGCATGATTGATTTTGACCGTGGCGTAAAGCTTGCAGGAACTCGCTTCTATCTTCTTGGCGGCATGGGCGCTCGCATGGAGCGTGCGCTTATCAACTTCATGATTGACACACATAACCAGGCAGGCTTCAAAGAGTGGTGGCCACCAGTTATCACAAATCAGGATTCTCTGTTTGGCACTGGTCAGCTCCCTAAGTTTGAAGAGGACCTCTATCACGTACAGCCTGACCTCTACCTCATTCCAACTGCTGAGGTCCAGCTCACAAACATCCATCGTGACGAGATTCTGGATGCATCTCAGCTCCCTCTGCTCTATACCGCATTCACTCCATGTTTCCGCGAGGAGGCAGGTTCAGCTGGTCGAGACACCCGTGGCATCATCCGCGTTCACCAGTTTGACAAGGTAGAGATGGTCAAGTTTGCAAAGCCTGAAGACTCCATGAATCAGCTTGAGTCCATGGTTCAGGAAGCCGAGAAGATCCTTCAGCTTCTGGGTCTTCCTTATCACGTGGTTACTCTCTGCACTGGTGACATTGGCTTCTCTGCATGCAAGTGCTATGACATTGAAGTTTGGCTCCCAAGCTATAACGCATACAAGGAGATTTCTTCTTGCTCTAACTGCTGGGATTTCCAGGCTCGTCGTGCAAATATCCGCTATAAGGATCCAGCAGAGTTCAAGGGCACCCGTCTAGTTCATACGCTTAACGGCTCCGGTCTGGCAGTTGGCCGTACCATGGCTGCAATTATGGAGAATTATCAGAACGCAGATGGCTCCGTTACCGTGCCCGAGGCGCTCCGTCCTTACATGGGTGGCATCGAGGTTATTCGACCAGAATAGTTTCTCTTTTTAATCAAAATTGATTCAATCTCTGAAATGGTCTTCTCGTGAATTGTGAAGACCATTTCTTTTACTGATTTATAGAACATATGTTCTATAAATTTGCTATACTGAGATCAGTAAAGGAAGAAAGAGGTGGCTATGAAAGGTCTGGTAGAGGTACAGAAAGAAATTGTATTAAGGCAGTTTGTGCAAGGCAGTGCGGCAAAAATTGGATTTGGACACAAGGAGTTCTATTCAGAGATCCATATTGCACCAGAGCAACTTGCAACTTTAAGAAAGTGGATTTCAGACCAAGGCAGAGTTGGTTTAAAAGATCTAAGCCCACAAGAGTATCTGGAGGTCATCATGGCGGAAACATGCATGGCTGAGGTAATGGATGAGCTTGATGAAGCCGGTATTTCTTATCAGTATTTGTATGCAAACTCTTCCGGTGAAGTAGCTTTAAGACCAGGTAGATAATAAAAAAGAGCTCCCGAAGGAGCTCCTAAGTTCAAGTGGTGCGGCGTATAGGATTCGAACCTATGACGCCCTGATTCGTAGTCAGGTCCTCTATCCAGCTGAGGTAACGCCGCGTGCAAGTAGATAGAATGCCATTTTCCAGTTGAAAATGCAAGACTAATCTTAGAAAAAGTTCTTCTTGGTAAGAAAAAAGCTCGTTGCAGAGATGCAACGAGCAGAAAATTCTGGCGGAGAGCTGGGGATTCGAACCCCAGATGGGCTTGGGGCCCATACTCGCTTAGCAGGCGAGCACCTTCGGCCTCTCGGTCAGCTCTCCAAAATGGGTGCTTGAGAATGATACCCCGAACTGGCGTCACTCACAATAAGACATTTTACAAAACATGTGAAAAATGCTCAACAACCACGTTTTTTCGGTAAGCGCGAAGTACATCCCATGAAAAGCGATTGGCAACTTGTACTGCAGAAAGAGGCTCTTCTTTTTCTGCAAGACCTATGCAATACGCTAGAAAGCCAAGAATTTCTTCTGGTGTTTTTCCTTGGTCTCTCAGAACACCAAGGTCTAGATCGTGATTGCGTTTAGAAAGTCTCCTGCCATCTGGCGCAACAAGTAGCGGGAGGTGAGCATAGATGGGATGAGAAAGACCAAGCACGTCTTGTAAATAAAGCTGCCTGGGAGTAGATGAAAGAAGATCTGATCCTCTAACTACTTCAGTTACGCCCATGTCAGCATCGTCAACTACTACAGCAAGTTGATAGGCAAAGACGCCATCTGCACGCTGGACAATAAAGTCTCCGCATGATTCAGCAAGGTTTTGTGATGTTTGACCATAGACCTTGTCTTCAAACGCGTAGGTCTTATTAGCAACTCGTATGCGCGTTGCTGGAATTTTATGTTTGGAAAGCTCTTCACGCTCGGATTTGCTCAGATCGCGGCAGGTTCCCGCATAGACATATGCACCATCGCTGGCATGAGGAGCTTGTGCAGCGTGTAAGTCTGCTCGGGAACAAAAGCAAGGATACAAAAGTTTCTGTTGTTTCAATTTCAATAGAGCGTCCTGATAGAGTTCCGAACGCTTGCTTTGGAAAAACGGCCCTCTGTCCCAAGTTAGTCCCAACCACTGTAAATCATCCAGGAGGAGGGAGGTGTATTGAGGATTATGAGCACGAATATCCAAGTCTTCGATGCGAAGAATAAAACTACCGTTTTGGGAGCGAACGCTGGCCCAAGCCATAAGCGCTGAGAAAACGTTGCCTAGGTGCATCCTTCCAGAAGGAGTCGGCGCAAATCTTCCAATGCAAGGATTCATCCTTAGAGATCTCCCGCATAGATATAGGCAAATCCATAGTCTTTTGTTGATGACTTAATAGCTGCCTTGTCTTTACAGGTGAGACCTTTGTGCTGATAGAAACCAAAGTCGCAATCGTCATCAGTTGCAAGGAAGTAATGCTTAGCCCCTTGCTCTTTCATAAAGTCCAGAATGTAGGAGAAGAGCATGCCTCCAATACCTTGGCTCTTTATAGCGGGGTTAACGCAGAACAGAGTAATTTCCCATTTGGCATTGTTAGTGTTTGTTTTCCAATAGTTATGAACAAGATGGGATTCGACATCACCAAAGATCTCGTAGTCCTTAAAGCGAGCTTCACTCAATAGTTTCTTAGCTTTTGCTGTTGTTTCGTTTTCTAACTTCTGCCATTTTTCAAAATCTGCTGGAGTTTCTCCGTTTGAGCAGAAAATAAGACCAAGTATTTGACCATCTTGCTTTGCTACAAAGCGATGAGTAGAAACGCCAAGAAAATAGGCGATATCAATAGTTGCAAGTGAGCGACTTTCATCTTTTGATTCATCGCCATCCAAGTACCAGACGCGTTCAACGATTGAGATAAGTTCTGGTAAGTCAGTATCTTCGAAGGGGACTATGATTGGAGTATCGGCAGACATATGAAATAGTTCCTTTCAGGTGTTTTACAGCGGAAGATTATAGAATAGTTTCAAGTTTGTTTACATCTAGTATGTAGTGTTTCGCAGCTGATAGGCTGTAAGTGTTTCTGATAGCAAGTGTCAAACACAAAGGAGCGGCAATGGCTGAGGCCCCTATCAAACGTGCGCTAATTTCGGTAACAGACAAAACAGGTATTGTTGAATTTGCACAAACGCTTACTAAAGAGTTTGGCGTTGAGGTAATTTCAACAGGCGGAACCGCAAAAATCCTCGAAGAGGCTGGTGTGCCTGTAGTTCCTATTGAGTCTTATACCGGATTTCCAGAGATGATGGACGGCCGCGTTAAGACGCTGCATCCTCGTGTTCATGGTGGTCTTTTATGCCGTAGAGATAATCCCGGTCATGTCGCAGATGCAGAGAATAATGGCATTGGCATGATTGACCTGGTCTGCGTTAATCTCTATGAGTTTGAGAAGACTGTAGCTGATCCATCAGTAACTCTTGAAAACGCAATTGAGCATATCGATATCGGTGGACCTTCAATGCTCCGCTCTGCTGCAAAGAATAATGATTTTGTTACGGTTGTTGTTGATCCGGCAGATTATGGTCGTGTTCTTGATGAGATGCGTGTCCATGACGGTGCAACTACAAGGGCTTCTCGCCAGCAGCTGGCTTTGAAGGTATTTAAGACAACGGCTGCATACGATGGCGCTATTGCCACATACCTTTCTGGTGTTGTTGAAGCAGAGCAAAGTAAATTCCCAGAGACTTTGCTGGTAAAGGCAATAAAAGAACAAGATCTTCGTTACGGAGAGAATCCTCAGCAGTCCGCAGCGTTTTATAAGATGCCTGGAGCTCCTGCACACTCTCTGGCAAACGCTCAGCAACTTCAGGGTAAGCCCTTGTCTTACAACAATTTGCTTGATACTGATGCAGCTTGGGCTGCTGTTCGTGAGTTTGATGATCCATCAGTCATTATTTTGAAGCACCAGAATCCTTGTGGATCTGCTACGGCGGAAAATGTTGTTGAGGCATACGATCGAGCATTTGCTTGCGATCCAGTCTCTGCGTTTGGTGGAATTATTGCAGTTAATAGAGAGGTTCCTCTGGAGTTTGTTGAGCACTTTGCAGACATCAATAAGCAGTTTGTTGAGGTTCTTATTGCACCAAGCTTTACAGAAGAGGCTCTTGAGCGCCTGTCAAAGAGAACAAATCTTCGCGTATTGGCTACGGGCGGAATCGATAGAAGCCGCGAGCTTGAGATGAGAACTGTTGACGGAGGTCTTTTAGTACAAGACCTTGACCACGCAGACGAAACTGCAGATAGCTTTGAGGTTGTTACTAAGCGCCAGCCAACTCCAGAAGAGCTGAACGATTTGGTATTTGCTTGGAAAGTTTGCAAGACCGTTAAGTCAAACGCCATTTTGGTTGCAAAAGATCAGGCTGGAATTGGCATGGGACCAGGTCAGCCTAATCGTGTTGACGCCGCTCTTCTCGCGTGTGGGCGTGCAGAGGCAGCTTGTGAGCGCATGGGAATTGATTCAAAGAATCTTGTGGCAGCATCTGATGCCTTCTTCCCATTCCGAGATAACGTTGACACCTTGGCGGCCCATGGCGTAACAGCCATTATTCAGCCAGGCGGATCAGTCAGAGATGATGAATCTATTGCTGCTTGCGATGAATACGGCATTGCAATGGTGTTTACAGGTAAGCGTCACTTTAGGCACTAATCTGCTAATTCGGGACTAGCAGTTCATTTTAAAAAAGTTGGGGGAGGACACTGTGGACCAGGAAGAGTTAGAAGCAGCTCAGAAGTTTGAGCTTGATAATCCAGAACTTGTTTGTCGTTGGAGATTATCTGGAGGTGTCCTCCCTCTTGATAACAGGCACTTACGTGCGCTGAGCAAGCGAGTTGTTGCGCAAAAAGAGGTTTCTCCGCACTTGATTGCTTGGGCTAAGCAGCATATTGAGGGAACGCTTAAAGAAGGGTCACAAGAGTTTCCAGATGGCGTTCTTATGATTTTGCTTGAGAGCAATGGACAGGCTGCTATGACTGTTGGACCTTACCAGTCTTTGGAAGAGCGTTCTGTTCTGTCTCTTGCGGGACGCGCAAGAATTTCACAGCGAGAAGAGCAGCAAACTCATTGTGCACCAGAGGTACTTTGGCTGGTAAAAGACGGAAAGCTTATTGCGGGTGTCTCGGAAGAAAGCGTTCGATCGGGAGTCACAAGTTTAGTGTTAGACCTGGCACAGACTCTTCATGAGCCAACAGAGTTTAATCCAGACGTTATTGCCCAGGTATTTGATGGAACCGCCGAATTTGATGAAGCTTTCCTTACTTCAGATGAACATGGAATCGTATGTGCTTCTGATGCTCAAGGTGAGATAGGAGAGCGTTTCTTATTTGGTTACAAGAAACTTTGCGAGATCAAAGCGGCCAAGTAATCAGATAAGTGCGATATTTAAGGCTCATCCAGCAAAGGGTGCGCAACGCACGATGAAGCTGTCGCACGTTGAGCGCCTACGTAAAAATCTGTCTGTTTTTCAGACAGATGGCTTCTTGTGTACTTGAATATTTTGTCGATTTACAAAAAACTTGCACTTTAGTGTTATGTTTATTTTGTAATTCCGCAGGTAGAAATTCCTACCTGAAAATAGGTATTTGTCAGCTTGTATTTCTGATTTGTTTCATTGTTTTTTTGCGCAATAATAAAAGCATTATGCGACCGCTGCCGGCCGAACTATGAAACATGTTTCCGTAGTCACCCAGGGTCTACAGCTTTATTTTGGATCGCACAGACGCATACTGTGAGAAATCACAGATTAGGCAAGGAGAGGAAATGGCAAGAAAGTTTAAGTCCATGGATGGTAACAACGCCGCGGCTTACGTGTCGTATGCGTTTACCGAGGTAGCGGGCATTTACCCAATTACCCCATCAAGTCCAATGGCAGACTATGTTGACCAGTGGTCCGCCCAGGGTGTAAAGAACATCTTTGGTACAACCGTCAAGGTTGTCGAGATGCAGTCCGAAGCTGGCGCAGCTGGTGCTGTTCACGGTTCTCTTGGTTCAGGTGCTCTGACCACTACTTACACCGCTTCTCAGGGCCTCTTGCTCATGCTTCCAAACATGTACAAGATTGCCGGCGAGCAGCTCCCTGGTGTTTTCCACGTCAGCGCACGTACCGTTGCAACCCATGCACTGAACATCTTTGGCGATCACTCTGACGTTATGTCCGCTCGCCAGACTGGCTTTGCACTTCTCGCAGAAGGCAACGTCCAGGAGGTTATGGATCTGGCTCCTGTTGCTCACCTCGCAGCAATCAAGGGCAAGGTTCCATTTGTTAACTTCTTCGACGGCTTCCGTACTTCTCACGAGATTCAGAAGGTTGCTGTTTGGGATTATGCTGATCTGGCTGAGATGTGTGATATGGACGCTGTCCAGGCATTCCGCGATCATGCACTGAACCCAGAGCATCCATCAAGCCGTGGTTCCCACGAGAACGGCGATATCTTCTTCCAGCACCGCGAGGCGTGCAACGAGGTTTATAACCAGCTGCCAGCAGTTGTTGAAGACTACATGAACCAGATCAACGCTAAGCTTGGTACTGACTACGGTCTGTTCAATTACTACGGTGCAGAAGACGCTGACCGCGTTGTTATCTGCATGGGTTCCTTCTGCGATACCCTCGAAGAGGTTATCGATTACCTGAATGCTCATGGCGAGAAGGTCGGTCTGGTTAAGGTCCGCCTCTATCGTCCATTCTCTGTAAAGCACTTTGTTGACGTTCTTCCTGAGTCCGTCAAGAAGATTGCTGTTCTCGACCGCACCAAGGAGCCAGGTTCCGTTGGTGAGCCTCTCTACGAAGACGTTGTTTCTTCCCTCTATGAGGCTGGTCGTACAGGTATTAAGGTTGTTGGTGGTCGTTACGGCCTTGGTTCTAAGGACACCCCACCATCATCTGCATTCGCAATCTTTGAGGAGCTCAAGAAGGATGCTCCTCAGCGTGAGTTCACCATTGGTATTGTCGATGACGTTACCAACCTGTCTCTCCCAGAGGATCCTGAGGCTCCTAACACTGCAGCTGAGGGCACCATTGAGTGCAAGTTCTGGGGTATCGGCGGCGACGGTACCGTTGGCGCTAACAAGAACTCCATCAAGATTATTGGTGACCACACCGATAAATATGTTCAGGCATACTTCCAGTATGACTCCAAGAAGACCGGCGGTATCACCATCAGCCACCTGCGCTTCGGTGATCACAAGATCCGTTCTCCTTACTATGTCACTAAGGCAGACTTTGTTGCATGCCACGTTCCTGCATACATCATCAAGGGCTACAAGATGGTCCGCGACGTCAAGCCTGGCGGTACCTTCCTGGTCAACTGCCAGTGGGATGCAGAGGAGTTTGCACACCACCTGCCAGCAGAGGCAAAGCGCTACATTGCTAAGAACAACATCAACGTTTATCTGATCAATGCAATTGACCTTGCCAAGGAAATTGGTATGGGCAAGCGCACCAACACCATTCTTCAGTCTGCATTCTTTGCTCTTGCAAAGGTTCTCCCAGAGGCAGACGCACTTCAGTACATGAAGGACGCTGCAACTCATTCTTACCTGAAGAAGGGCCAGAACGTCGTCGATATGAACCACAAGGCAATCGACGCTGGTGCTACTGCATTTACTAAGATTGAGATTCCTGCTGATTGGGCTACTGCAGAGGATGCTCCAAGCACAATCACCCTTGAGGGCCGTGAGGCTCTCCTCAAGCAGGTTCGCGACATCATGACTCCAGTCTCTCGTATGGAGGGTGACGCACTTCCTGTTTCCGCATTTAAGAACCACGTTGATGGACAGTTCGAGCTTGGTGCTGCTGCTTATGAGAAGCGTGGCATTGCTGTTGTTGTTCCTGAGTGGAACGTCGAGAAGTGCATCCAGTGTAACCAGTGCGCTTATGTCTGCCCACACGCAGTCATCCGTCCATTCGTCCTTACCGACGAAGAGGTTGCTGCTGCACCAGCACAGTCTCAGTTCAAGGATGCCGTTGGCCCTAAGGCTAAGGGCTACAAGTTTGAGATTGCTATTTCTCAGCTCGACTGCACCGGTTGCTCCAACTGCGTCTACATCTGCCCTGCAGATGCTCTGACCATGAAGCCAATCGAGGAGCAGGAGTCCAAGCAGGAGATCTTTGACTACGCAGTCAACCACGTCTCCGAGAAGACCGAGCTTGTCGCTAACAACGTCAAGGCATCCCAGTTCAAGAAGCCTCTTCTTGAGTTCTCCGGTTCCTGCGCAGGCTGCGCTGAGACCAGCTACGGCCGCCTGGTCACCCAGCTCTTTGGCGATCGTATGTACATCTCCAACGCAACTGGCTGCTCCTCAATTTGGGGTAACCCAGCTTCCTGCTCACCATTTACTACCGATGCAAATGGTCACGGTCCAGCATGGAATAACTCCCTCTTCGAGGACAACGCAGAGCACGGTATGGGTCTGATGCTTGGTCACCAGGCACAGCAGAAGCGTCTTCTGGAGCTTGCTCAGCAGCTTGTCGACGAGGATGGCGCATCTCAGGACCTCAAGGATGCTGCTAAGGCATGGATTGAGTCCGTCAACGACGCAGCTCTCTCCAAGGAAGCTTCTAAGACTTTTGTAGTTGAGCTTGAGAAGTCTGATCTTGCAACAGCTAAGGAAATCCTTGCTAACAAGAGCTTCCTCACCAAGAAGTCCTTCTGGATCTTCGGTGGCGACGGTTGGGCATACGACATCGGCTTCGGTGGCCTTGACCACGTTCTTGCTTCCGGCGAGGACATCAACGTCTTTGTCTTCGATACTGAGGTTTACTCCAACACCGGTGGTCAGTCTTCTAAGGCTTCCCGTCTTGGCCAGGTTGCACAGTTCGCTGCAGCTGGTAAGGACATCAAGCAGAAGAACCTTGCTGAGATTGCAATGACCTATGGTTACGTCTATGTTGCTCAGGTCTCCATGGGCGCAAACCTCCAGCAGACTCTCAAGGCAATTGCTGAGGCAGAGGCTTATCCAGGACCATCCCTCATCATCGGTTACTCCCCATGCGAGATGCACTCCATCAAGGGCGGCATGGCTCACGCACAGGAGGAGATGAAGAAGGCGGTCGAGACTGGCTACTGGAACCTCTATCGCTTCAACCCATCTGCACCAGCAGGTAAGAAGTTCACGCTTGACTCCAAGGCACCTAAGGGTGGCTACCAGGAGTTCCTGATGAACGAGGCTCGTTACAGCCGACTCACCCGCGAGTTCCCAGAGCACGCAGAGAAGCTCTTCAAGGAGAACGAGGAAGCCGCAATGGCTCGCTACGATCACCTTGTCCGCCTCTCCGAGCTTTACGCTGCAGAGAAGAAGGAGCAGCCTGAGGAGTAAGGTAACTTACTTTCACGTAGCTTCAGCCGAGCCAGGACATCCTGGCTCGGCTTTTTTATGCGACATTTTTGGCGAGAAGCCCTGTGTTCTTCAAGCCCTTCTCGCGAGGTGATAAACTAGAGAGACTTTGCTCACGATGGGAGTTACTGTGGCACAAAAAAAGAGCAGACTATTTCCTGTAGCTTTTCTCGCTGCTAAAGCAACACTTGCAGCACTTAAATTGACCAACCATGAAGGCGGAACGCTGCCAGGCTTTATTGCTGAAGGCATTGATCCTGCATTTTTGGGAGACATTGCTAAGCCAGAGCAGATTGTCTTTATTACCGGTACAAACGGTAAGACAACTACCAATAACTTGCTCAACGATCTTCTCGCCGATAATGGCTACCAGACCGTTACCAACCGCGTTGGCGGCAATATTTCCAGCGGCTTTGCAAGCTCGTTTGCAAAGAACGCCACGTGGAAGGGCACGTCAAAGACTAAGCTTGCGGTTATGGAGTTTGACGAGCTCTCTGGACCTCGCATTTTCCCTTACTTGCAGCCTGATATTTTGTCCGTTACTAATCTGTTCCGCGATACGTTTTCTCGTAGTGCAACTCCAGACTACGTGTTTGACGTTATGGATAAGGGCATTCCTGCTTCAACTCATCTGATCTTGAACGCAGATGACATGATTAGCTGCAGGCTTGCTCCTCAGTGCACGCATCGTACGTATTACTCCATCGCAAGGCTAGCAGAAGACACTGCAGAGCCAGTGGGCATTGTTTCAGATCTTACCGCCTGCCCCAAATGCGGTGGCAAGCTCAAGTGGGATTATGCACACCTTAGGCATCTTGGCCACGCAACTTGTGAGGAGTGCGGCTATACCAATCCAACTCCTGATTACGAGGTTATCTCAGTAGAGCCAGAGACTGGCAAATTTGTGGTCAAGGAGCACTGCCACGAGGGTGCACCAACATATGAGTACAAGCTCAACAGCTACTCTATCGTCAACCTCTACAACCTGTTTGTAGCTATCGTAACCGCGCGTGAGATGGGTCTTGCGCCTGCAACTATCGCCGCGTCTTTGCAGCGCGTTAATATTGCTTCCTCCAGGTATAACGAGATTGACTACAACGGTCGTCGTCTTATTAGCATGGCTTCTAAGGGTGAGAATGACACGGCAACCTCAGTCACCATCGATATCCTTCGCAAACAGCCAGGTGATAAGGCAATTATCATCATGATTGCTGATGCGTACATGGCAAAAGCAAAAGACCAGACAGAGTATATTGGCTGGTACTACCAGACAGACTTTGAGTTCTTACAAGATCCAAGCGTTAAACAGGTCATTATTTATGGCGACACATCGCTTGACCTGGAGCTTAGGCTGAGACTTGCCGGTATTGATCCAGCTAAAACCTTTGTGGCAAGCTCTCCTGAAGAGACCGCTGACTTGGTTGACCTTAACGCTTGCCAGCACGTTTTCTATGCACACGGCCTCTATAACGGTGGCATTGCTGATATCAGCAGAAACCGTATCATTGAGCGCTTGAAACAGATGGAGGCCTCCCATGAGTAATCCAGCAACTAAGATTGAGATTCTTTACCCAGAGTACGGTAACCAGGGTGGAGACAACGGAAATGCTCTCTACCTGGAGGCCTGCCTTCCAAAAGAGAACTTTGTGTACACCTCTCACGCCGCGACGCCTTACTTTGTGGAGCATACGCCGTCGGCAATCATCATGGGTGGCATGACAGAAGCCCAGCAAGAGCTTATTATTTCTCGCCTTATGCCTTACAAGGACAGGCTTGCAGAGCTGGCTGATCAGGGCGTTCCTATGCTGTTTGCCGGTAACGCTTCAGAGCTTTTTGGCGAGAAAATTGTTAATCCTGACGGCTCTGAAATTGAGGCTCTGGGCCTCTTCAAGTTTACGACCACTCGCTATATGCCCCAGCGCTTCCACGATGTCCAGGTGGGAGAGTTTGATCCTGGCAATGGCAAAGAGCCTTTTGTTGTCGTTGGCTTTAAGATGCAGTTCACACTCACCGAGGGAGATAACTCTAACTGCTACTTCCTTAAAAATAAGGTAGGTTTTGGCATCAATAAAGAAAGCAAGCTGGAAGGTTTCCGTCGCAAGAACGCTATTGCCACCTGGCTTATTGGTCCTCTGCTTCCTTTGAATCCTTATCTCACACGCTGGATTTTGGATATGGCGGGCGAGGAAGACACTCCTCTTGCCTTTGGGGAAGAGGCTGTTGCCGCATATCAAAAGCACGCTCGTGAGATGGTCTATCCAGGAATGCACCTGCATTACTAAATGTATGTCTGCGCTGCTCATTTGCTCATATATACATTTCGTCGTATCATGAACTAAATTTTTAGAGTTAACAAGGGGATTGTTTTGCCACAGGTTTCTTCAGCTTATGCAACAAAACAGCGCGCTCAGCGCCTTGCACGTATTGGTATTATTGCTGCCCTTTATGCAGCACTTACGCTTGCAGCTCTTCTTTTCTTGGGCGGTCTTGCTTGGGGTCCTGTGCAGTTCCGCATTTCTGAGGCGGTTGTGGTTATTGCGCTCTTTACCGCTGACGCAATCCCAGGACTGACGCTTGGCTGCGTTATTGCCAACCTTGCAAATATGGTCATTTCTGGCACAGGAGCTTTGGGATTGTTAGACGTAGTCTTTGGTTCTCTGGCAACTGCTCTTGGTGCATGGTTTACCTGGAAGAACAGGAAGAACGTACCACTTGCGCTTCTGGGGCCAGTGCTTGCAAATGCCGTTATTGTGTCTGCATATCTCCCCATTTTGCTTCAAGGATTGGGATTCTACACAATTCCATTTACCACCATTGAACTTGATGGATCATATCCTCTTATGTTCTTGTTTGGTTTTATCACCACGGGACTCGGAGAGGCTGTTGTTCTCTATGTGCTAGGAGCTCCTTTGGCTCGCGCGCTTAAGCATTCGCCTTTGCCTCAGCAGCTTGCTTCTGAGGATTCTGCTACAGAATCAGTCGAGAACTAGACAGCCATGCAAAGACTTGCTCAGTACATACATAGATCAACCAGGATAGTCCTGATTATTCTTGCCTGTGTATTGCTAGGCTTGCTTTCCTGGAGCGTCATGGCAGACAACTTGTTTGCCGCTCTTGTTGCAGGCGGAGGACTTGCTACGGTTATTGTTCTTGGTGGTACTACTCAGCCTGGTAATGAGCACGCCAGGTCTCAAGCAACAGAGCGAACACTTGAGGTTGCCTCTAAGACGCTTAAGACCTTACGCGGAGGCTTGTCGCAAGAAACAGCGCCAACTATCTGCACACTATTGCTTCCAGAAACTTCTGCAGCCGCTATTTCCATCACGGATACAGAATATGTATTGGGATTTGAGGGAGATATTGCAACCTCGCATATGCCTGGCTCAAAAGTGGTTGGCCCTGCAACTGAGGTTCTGGAAAGCGGCCGCATGGAGACGTTTGTCTCGGTAGATAGTCGTCAGCAGGTACTACAAAGGCGCGGAGGCTTTGGCAATGGTGGCAGTTCCTTTGGCATCATTGTTCCGTTGATTGTTCAGGACCGCACGGTTGGCACTATCAAGCTCTACTATCGTCGTGGCATTGAAATTGATCGTACGCAGTTGGCAATTGCTGAGGGTTTGGGTGAGCTTCTCTCCACACAGCTTTCCTCGTATGAGCTTGATCGCCAGGCAGAGTTAACCGCTCGAGCAGAGGTCAAAGCCTTGCAGGCACAGATTAATCCGCATTTCTTGTTCAACACGCTCAATACCATTGCATCTCTTACGCGTACAAACCCCAATAAGGCGCGAGACCTGCTTCGCGAGTTCTCTGTGTTTTATCGCCGTACGCTTGAGAGCTCTCAAGGTGCGCTCATTCCGCTTTCTCAGGAATTGACACAAACGCGCAGGTATTTGACAATTGAGAAGGCGCGTTTTGGAGAAGAACGTATTCAAGAGTCTGAGCATGTCGATGAGGGATGCGAAGATATTCAGGTACCGTCTTTTTTGATTCAGCCTATTGTCGAGAATGCCGTGAGGCACGCTATGAAAGATGAAGGCGCCCTCCATATTGACATCCACGTCACACGCGATGATGATGATATTCTTATATCTGTTGCTGATGATGGTCTTGGAATGGATGAAGAGACTGTTTCTCGCTTACTTAATGGTCAAGGTCCTACCCCGCAGGATTCTTCGGGGAGAAATAGGGGCACGGGTATTGCCATTAAGAACGTAGCTGAGCGAGTTGAGCGCTTCTACGCCGTTGGCTCTGGCATGGAAATCATGTCTAAACCAGGGCAGGGTACGTGCGTGACACTCAAGCTTGCAGGTGCGGCACTGCAGGCAACAGCATAGTAGTATCGGTTTTTGCTTAACGCTGCGTTAGGCCGTTGGGAGATGAATGACATGCGTGCCATGATTGTTGATGACGAGGCTCCAGCCCGTTCTGAGCTCAAGTTCTTGCTTGAGGAGACCGGACGTCTCGAGGAAATCATTGAGGCCACAAGTGCAAGGGATGCTGTCGAGAAACTCATGGAGTCTCGCGTTGAGGTCTTGTTCCTCGACATCTCCATGCCTAAGACAAATGGAATGCAGCTTGCAGAGGCTCTTCACAAGCTGAAGAATCCTCCCCAGATTGTGTTTGTCACTGCATATAGCGAGTACGCGCTGGATGCATTTGGCGTTAACGCGGTAGATTACCTGATGAAGCCCGTTGAGACCGAGCGCCTTGAGCAGGCTCTTGATAAGGTTGAGGAGCGCCTGCGCCCTCAGTCTCCTATGGCAACCATTGAGCGTATTCCTGTCATTAAGAGCGGAAGCAAGGTTCTTGTTCCTATTGATCAGATTCGCTTTATTGAGGCAAAAGACGATTACTCCTGCATCTACACAGAAGACGATCGCTTCTTGTCTACTATTTCTCTGCAAAAACTTGAAGAGCGCCTTGCTCCACACGGATTCTTCCGCATTCATCGTAGCTTTATCGTGAATCTTGAGTATGTTGACGATGTTGAGGTTATTTCTGCTGGTATCCTACAGTTGACTATTCAGGGATTTGAGGAGCGTCACATTTCGGTTTCACGCCGTCGTGTGGTCGCACTCAAGCGAGCACTGGGACTGTAGAAGCTCAAAGGGTTTCTCGCCAGCAGCTTAAAAGCACGTAGGAGTTTGGTATGGCACTGGTAAGGTTTGACGTAATTTCAGATACGCATGGGTATTTGTCATCTGAGTTGCTTGAGGCTCTGCAAGGTGCCAACTACATTGTGCATGCAGGAGATATTACCTCAAATGCCGATTATCAGACGCTGCAGAAGATTGCTCCCGTCAAGCTTTGCCTGGGCAATAATGACTTCTGCTACAACTATGGTCCCATGGTAAAGAAAAAGATTATTTTCTTTGCAGCCGGTCTCAAGTGGCAGGTATGTCATTATCGCGAGAGGCTTGACCTGGTCAAATGCAATATTGCTATCTGCGGTCACACGCATAAGCCTTTTGTACAGCGTGACGAGTGGACCAATACACTTGTAATGAATCCAGGAAGCCCTACCTACCCGCGTGGTCGCGAGGGCGCAACTATGGGACGCATTATTGTCGATGATGAAACAGCCCAGGTAGTCAGCGCAGAGATTATTAGTCTGTCTTCGCTTGAGGTGCTTTCTTCTTGTAAATAAGCGATGGAATCATCAGCTTGGTAAAAAGCACTAGCCATACAAGGGCAAGCGAGAAACCACCAATGACGTCGGTAGCGTAGTGGACGCCCAGATAAATTCTACTGACGCCAATCATAATGATGACACCTGAGAACAGGCCACACCAAATCCAACGCTGTAGCTTGTCTTTCTCGTAATGCCAGACAAGCCAAATGAGTAGGCCATAAAAAGCCATCGAGAACATCGAGTGGCCCGACGGGAAGCTGTAGCCAGTTTCAACAACCAGTCTAAAGCCATCCGGGCGTGGACGTTGGACAATCGCCTTAAAGATAAGGTCTACAACAACAACGCCACCCAGATTAATAAAGGCAAGCCTGCCGACACTTGGCCCTGGTGCAAAAGCAGCAACCACAATAAGCATGACAATAACGGTGACGGGGCTTGCAAGTCCAGAGAACCCTTCCATAACCTCTGTAAGAAGGGGAGTTCTGAGGTGAACAACAAAGAGCCTGTAGGCAAAGTGATCAATGCCAATGACGTCACCTTCAGAAACGTCAATCAACAGAAAAATAAAAATTGCTGATGAGACAAGCAGAATGATGGTAGAAAGGCTAGAACGCAGACGCTGTAGGAAAAGGCGCTTGCGAACTCCTGTTAAAAGTCCTGTCTTTTGAGCATCAAGGCTTTTATCGGCCATTAGTTCTCCTTGTAACAAAAAGGCGGCACGCCGATAGACGTACCGCCGCTTAGTTCAATGATAAGCCAGCGCAAGCGCGTGACACACAAGAACTTACAGGTTAGCGTTGAGCTCAGAAACGAGGTCAGCCTTTGGAAGGTTGCCAACCATGGTGTGAACAGGCTCACCGTTCTTGAAGAGGATGAGGGTAGGGATGGAGACGATGCGGAAACGAGTTGCAAGATCTGCCTCGTCATCAACGTTTACCTTGTAAACGTCAAGCTTGTCTGCCATCTCATGGCCAACTTCCTCAACGACTGGGCCAAGAGCGCGGCAAGGACCACACCAGGATGCCCAGAAATCAACGAGGACAGGTTTGTCTGCGTTAGCAAGAACAGAATCGAACTCTGCAGTAGTAAGCTGCTGTGCCATAACGAACCTCCAGTTACACACGGCCTTTAGGCCATTTAATTTCAAGCACTTAGCAAACTTATCCCCAAATTAGAAAAGTGTATACACATAACTTTATAGACTTGCTCAAATTGTGAATTACGTGCATAGTTGGCATATAAGAAAGAGGTGCGCATGCCAAGCGAAAGATCTATGCGAAAAGAAGCCTACATGGCAAAAACAACGCACGAGTTTGGAGATTTTGCTGCTCAGGGGGTGTGTATGGCAGGCAATGCTTTTGCATCGGTTTTGTTAGTAAAAGGGCAAGAAGACTTTGGAGAAGAAGAGCTTTCTGCACTTAAAGCTTCTTTAGAGCATTTAGGCTATGCACCTGAGGCATGGGCTACCTTGCTTACCACAACAAAAACAGGCGATCCCATAAATCCAGAGCTCGTTAGGCAGGCGATAAGTGCTTTTAGCCCCGACACGGTGCTCCTGGTAAATGATGCAGCAGTTGCATCAGTGCGTGAAGCATACGCAGAAGAGCTTGAACAGCTTAAAACTGATGCCGAGAAGACCTTCTCGCCCCGTGTTCTTGTTCGTGTGTGTGGAATGCGCATGGTAAATCTTGATAACTTTGCCGGAGCGCTCGAGGACCCTCGTCAGAAGCAGTTACGCTGGGCGGCTATTAAACAAGTCCCACCTTTGGGAGAACCTTATTAGTAACGATTTGTCGTATTTTTTACGAAAAACGACATTGTGGCGTTTCATGAGCGTTGCGAAGATTATCCTTGAGATAGTCAAAAGAAGGAGACTGGTATGGCATCACCTACAGCACCACATATTTTGCCTACTGACGCAACACAGACTAAGGCTTGGCGCGCACTTGCAGAGCATTACGCCAGCTTAAAAGATACAAAAGCTACGCTGAAGAACTGGTTTGCAGAAGACCCTCAGCGTGTCCAGAATCTTACGTTTGAGCTTGATCAGTTCTTGATTGATCTTTCCAAAAACCTTGCCACGCAAGAGACACTTGATCTTCTGTGTGACCTTGCAAAAGAGGTCAAGCTTGAAGAGCGTAGAGACGCTATGTACGCCGGCACACATATCAATACCACTGAAGACCGCGCAGTTCTCCATACAGCACTTCGTCGTCCTGCCTCTGAAGCAGGCACGCTTATTGTTGATGGTCAAGATGTTGTCGCCGATGTTCACCAGACTTTGAACAAGATGTATGCCTTCTGTGACCGAGTTCGCTCGGGAGAGTGGAAGGGTGTTTCTGGCAAGCCTATCAAGACTGTTGTAAGCATTGGTATTGGTGGCTCTGACCTTGGTCCTGTTATGGTTTACGAGGCCCTAAAGCCTTTTGCTGACGCCGGTATTACTGCTCGCTTTGTCTCCAACATTGACCCTGTTGACCTTGGCGAGAAAACCGAGGATCTTGATCCAGAAACAACACTCTTCGTTATTGTTTCCAAGACCTTTACTACGCTTGAGACTCTTACCAATGCCCGTTGTGCTCGCACATGGCTTTTGGAAAAGCTTGCTGAGCAGGGCGTTATTGATGGCTCAGACGCTCAGAAAGCAGAGGCTATTCGTAAGCATTTTGTTGCTGTCTCTACTGCACTTGATCTGGTAGAAGACTTTGGCATTGACCCAGAGAATGCCTTTGGTTTCTGGAACTGGGTTGGCGGCCGTTATTCGGTTGATTCTGCAGTTGGTCTTGTGCTGGCTATTGTTTTTGGTCCACAGCACTTTGCAGAATTCCTCAGTGGCTTTAATGCAGTTGATGAATACTTCAAAAACACTCCATTGAGACAAAATGTTGTTGCTCTCATGGGTCTTTTAAACGTTTGGTACGTTAATTTCTTTGGCGCAGCATCTCATGCCGTACTTCCATACAGCCAGTACCTGCATAGATTCCCTGCATATCTCCAGCAGCTCACCATGGAATCCAACGGCAAGTCTACTTGTTGGGATGGTACGGCGGTTACTTCAAAGACAGGCGAGATCTTCTGGGGAGAGGCTGGAACTAATGGTCAACATGCGTTCTACCAGCTTATCCATCAGGGAACCCAGATTATTCCTGCTGACTTTATTGCGTTTGTAAATACCGCTTTTGCCACAAAAGACGCAGACCTAGATGTCCATGAACTCTTCCTCTCCAATTTCTTTGCGCAGACTAAAGCGCTTGCTTTTGGCAAGACCGCTGATGAAGTCCGTGCTGAGGGAACACCAGAGTGGATGGTTTCTGCACGCGTCTTTGAAGGAAATAGGCCAACTACATCTATCTTTGGCAAAGAACTTAATCCTCGTGCCATCGGTACACTTATTGCACTCTACGAGCATATTACCTTTGTTGAAGGTGTCGTGTGGGGCATTGATTCCTTTGATCAGTGGGGCGTAGAGCTTGGTAAACAGCTTGCAAAGCAGATTTTCCCTGCAATTCATAACGACGAAGAACTAGCAAAACAAGACGCTTCCACTCAGTCTCTTGTTGATTTCTATCGCAGAAACAGAACATAACACGTTACATAACATAAAATTATTTTTTTATCTCATGTTAAGAAGGTCATCTTGTATGGCCTTCTTTTTTATTTTTTAGAAATGTATTTCGAGGAGCGTTGGACGGACATTTCTTTATATAATATTTGTAATACTCCTATTTATATATTCATATATGCGAAGAATATATGCATATATAGTTTATCTGGTAGAACACTTATTCAGCTGATTAATCAAACAATTTGAATAAAATTTAAAAAAAATAATACATCGAAACTATTAAAAATTTTAGAATACCAGCAGTCTCCGTACGACTTTGTGTTATAACGGCTACTCATGTGACGCCTAGTCTGGATTGTAGTTTTTAAAGGATAAATGATTTACATAACAGGCTAAAAATTTTGTATTGGCGTAGTACAGATATAGAGGTGTTGTCAGGAATGGAGCGGTAATGAAGTACCTTTTGCTCGTAAGTCATGGAACGTTTGCACCAGGTCTGCATAGCGTAATGGACATGCTGATGGGACCCAGAGAAAACATCTTGAGCTACAGCATGGAAGATGGCGTGGGAGCAGCTGAATATAGAGAGAATTTGTCAAAAATTCTTGAGCCACTTACTGCTGACGACGAGGTTGTTGTTCTTGGTGACATTATCGGCGGTTCTCCACTTACTAATGCACTTGATCTTCTCGCCAAAAAAGGCCTGCTTTCCCATACCGTGGCTTTTAGTGGCGCCAATCTTCCCATGGCAATTGGTGCTTTGATGGCAATCGATGATGGTCTAAGCGGTGAAGCTCTTGTGTCATCAATCCTGAATGAAGGAAAAAATGGCGTTAATCAGATTGTCCTAGCTCTCGAAGACGACGATGAGGAAGACCTTTAGTAATTACTGCAAGTACGCGTAGCTGCTTGCGTAAGAAATATGTTAGGAGAAAACATGATTTCATTTGTTCGTGTTGATGACCGCATGATTCATGGTCAGACAGTCACCCGCTGGGCCCTTGAGGTTCCTTGTGACGGAATCATTGCAGTAAATGATGCGGCTGCATCAAATCCTGTTCTCAAGTCTGCTTACAAGTCAGCAGCACCTGACAAGAAAGTATTTGTTTGGACATTTGATCACTTCAAAGAGAGCGCTCAGAAGGTTCTAGACAGCGATTCTCGTTATTTTCTTATTACTAAAAACCCAGTTGACATGAAGAAAATTCTTGTTGACTTTGGTTTTAAGCCAGGAATTAACACGGTCATTATCGGTCCTGGTAATGATCGTCCTGGTGCGGTAAAGCTGGGCAACAACCAGTCCTTTACTCAAGAAGAGGGACAGGCATTTGAAGATATAACCAAAGCTGGTTATACCGTTCAATTTGCTCTTCTTAAAGAAAAGGCAATTGGTGAGTGGCCTAAATTCCGCGAGAAGTTTGACGTAAAGTAGTATTCGGAAGGCGATTTTTATGGCAATTAATGCGTTTCAAGCTGCCCTTTTGGGTTTGTTTGCATGCCTTGCGTCACTACCTGGCATGGCTGGTACTACCGTAGGTAACTATACCCTCGGTCGTCCACTTGTTGCAGGTCTTGTCGTTGGTGTCATTCTTGGCGACGTCCAGACTGGCATTATTGTTGGTGCAGCAATCCAATTGGTCTACATTGCACTCGTAACACCTGGTGGAACTGTTTCCGCTGACGTTCGTGCTGTTTCCTACATTGGTATTCCTCTAGCAATTCTTGCAATCAAGGCTTATGGTCTTGATCCAAGCTCTGTTGAGGCTGCATCTCAGGCAGCTGCTATTGGTGCAGCTGTTGGTACTCTTGGTACTGTTCTGTTCTACGGCACTGCTACCATGAACCTTGTATGGCAGGGTATTGGTTGGCGCGCAATGGAGAGCAAAGAGTGGGGTCGTATTAAGAAGACCATTCCAATGGTTGACTTTGTATTCCCTTGGGTTTCTCACATTATTTTCTCGTTCATTCCAACATTCTTCATTTGCATGGCTGGCGAGAGCATGGTTGGCATCATGAAGGAATACCTCCCTATGAACGGCATCCCAATGATGACCCTTTTCACCGTTGGTACCCTTCTTCCTACCGTTGGTGTTGCAATTTTGTGCAAGCAGGTTATTACCAAGCCTCTTGATTGGGTAACTTTTGCCTTTGGCTTTATCCTTGCTGGCGCACTTGGCCTGAACCTCATTGTCTCTGCAGTCGTAGCAGTCTTCTTTGCTGTTCTTAACTATCAGCTTCAGCAGGCAAAGAATGTTCGTTTGGCTGCTGCAGCATCAGGCAATGTAAGCGCAGACGATGAAGAAGAGGAGGATATTTAATCATGGCTGAAAAGAAAACCATTTCTCAGAAAGCACGCAATAAGTCTTTCTTGAGCTGGATTTACGGCAATCTTACCTGCTTCTCTCAGGAGCACATGCAGACATTTGGTTACCTTGCATCCATGCTTCCAATCGTTGACGAGCTTTACGATACTGATGACCAAAAGGTTGAGGCGCTTTCTACCTATACAACCTTCTTTAATACCGAGCCACAGATTGGTTCTATGGTTGTTGGCTTGACCGCTTCTCTTGAAGAGGCTCGCGCAAACGGCGAGGCAATCGACGATGAGACCATCAATGGTCTTCGCGCTGGTCTTATGGGCCCTCTTGCTGGTCTTGGTGACTCCATTATCGTTGGTACCTTTATTCCAATTCTTCTTGGAATTGCACTTGGCCTTTCTAAGGGTGGCTCCGTTCTTGGCCCACTGTTCTATGTTGTGGTCTGGAACCTCATTATGTACTTCGGCATGAAGTTTGCTTACGACCAGGGCTATAGCCTGGGTTCTTCTGCTGTTGAGGCACTTGTTGGTCCTGAGTCCGAGGCTCTCCGTAGCTCCATTGTTATGATTGGTACTATGGTCATTGGCTCTGTTGCTGCTACATGGATTAACGTCACCACTTCTCTGAATATTGCTGGTGTTGACATTCAGACAACACTTAATGGCATCTTCCCTAAGGTATTGAACCTTCTGTTTGTATACCTTTGCTGGTGGTTGATGACTAAGAAGAAGCTCAGCCCAACGGTTGTTATGCTTATTCTTGTTGTTGTAGCACTTGTTGGCGTTGTTATTGGCGTCTTCAACCCAGGTCTGTCTTACTAATTTTTTGCGCAAAATCCTGTCTGGCGCAGAAAAGACAAACGTAATAAAGTGGCATCGTCATACGGCGATGCCACTTTTGATTGAGAGTTTTTATGAGCAAGAAAAACTATGTAGGAGCAGCTTCTCATTCACACGAGGATAACCCTTTGGTTGTCGAGGCTCGTATGCAGACAAAAGCCCTTGGAACACTAAGCGTTTATAGAAGAGCTGCTTATTCTGGCATCGCAATTGGAGCATGGCTTATATATCTCAGCGTGTACGGGAGTCTCTCTACAAGTTCTATGGCAATGGCTGTGCTCATGGGCGGCATAGTTCTTCTCGTCATATCTGTACCTATAGCTGGAATTTTGCATGTAGGTATCTCAAGAGGAAAAAAGAACGTCGAGAAGATCATCAAAGCAATTGAAAAAAATTCGTCAAAAAATGCATAGAAGCGATACGATCTGTGCAAAGATTTCTCTAATAGGGTAGAGTATCTACAGCGCATTGAGCGGGTGCGGATGACGTGACACCTCGAACCTGGTCAGGGTCGGGAGACAGCAGCCATAAGGGGTCACTCGCGGGCATCCGTTCCCACTCAATGCGCTTTTCTTAGGCATATCGTGTGTTTGCCGCGACATTTGTCACGACGATTGGACTTCGATGGGTTTTGTAAACTACATCATTGAGCTGCTTAGAGATCCTCGTGCATTTATTGCTTCAATGATTGCCACTGGCCCTCTTGCTGCGTACGGTTTTGTTTTTCTGATTGTTTTTATTGAGACCGGCGTAGTCTTTTTCCCATTTTTACCAGGTGATTCTCTGCTTTTTGCAGCAGGATTTTTTGCCCATAACGGTGGCTTTAATATTGTTTTGCTGCTTGTTATTACGTGGGCTGCCGCAATTCTTGGCGACCAGATGAACTTTATGATTGGCCACTTTTTTGGTCAAAAAATTATTGCTTCTGGAAAAGTCAAAGCACTTACTCCAGAGCATCTTGAGAAGACCCAGAAGTTTCTGGATAAGCATGGTCATCTGGCAATTTTCTTAGGGCGCTTCTTCCCCTTTATCCGCACGTTTGTGCCTTTTATTGCGGGTATGGGCGGTATGCACTGGCGCAACTTTGGCATCTATAACATTCTGGGCGGTCTTACCTGGTCCACGATGTTTGTACTTCTCGGCTATTTCTTTGGCGGCATTCCTGTAGTTCAGGAGCACTTTGAGCTGCTGATTGTGGGTATTGTTGCCGTTTCAATTATTCCAACAGTTGTTGGCCTTATCCGTGGCCGTATGAGCAAGGGCGAGAAAAACAACGAAGAAGCCACAGATACAAACGAAGACGAGGCTTAGTAACAAGCTTTCGCACTTTTCGTAATTTGATGATAGAAATCCCGTCAGGAACGACTCGGCCTGACGGGATTATTTTTACTCTTTAGAGAGCTGATAGGTATCAGTAAAGGTAACTGTCTGACCATTTTCTGTGTAAGTGGAAATAAGCTGAGCCACAACGCTTCTGTTGGCAATATCAAAAGTGACCTTCAATTGTGGCTTTTGAGGTGTGGCGAGAGCCGCATTAGAAGCAGAATGAGCATCCAGGTTTGCATTGGTTACATCGACCGTTCCAGAAACCTGAATTTGTTCTCCGATAGTTCCTGAAGTTGCAAGAGAGACAGAAGCGTTTTTGAACTCAGTATCACCGGGATACCAACGATACGAGGTGTTGAGTGCTCCATGGTTGTGCACAACACCCCCTGCGGTACCCGTAAGAACCAGCTGATCACGAGAAAAACCTGCAGCCGATACGGTCAACGTTAAAGGATTGGTTCGACCGGCATAGCAAGGGCTTCCGCTGCTTGCTTCGCAGCTGACAAAGGTACCCTTCCACGTTCCTACGAGCCCGCTGTAGTCGTACTTAAGTCCTGCCGAGGGGTTGGCTGTGTCCAATGCCCAGGTACCCGTAGAAGCATCAAAGGTAAATGAAGCGGTAATTTCGCAGGTGAGCGAACCAAAGAAGGTTGGTGAAACACCCGACATTCTTACCCAGCAGGTTTGCTGTTCACGGTCAAAGCCCGCATCAAGAACAGTGAAGGTTGCGCCAGAGAACTGCGAGCTATAAGAAATAGCTTCGTTAGGATTTTTCTCATCAAGTTTTGCTAGCACATTGCCAATAGCGTCAAGGACTTTTGTGGTGGAAACGCCCGAAGTTGCCTGGTAGGTAACAGATTGTGATTCTTCGTCACCAATGGCGTTCCAGCCCTGGGTATTTGCGTATCCAAGTTTGGTCATCTTTGTAGCAGCAATTGCATTACCTGTATAGGTAAGGCGTACTACAGAGTTGGCGTAGCCCGTCGCACCAAACTGCGCGGCATCACTTGAGATTGCCGTGGTACTTCTGGTGCGAGAAACAACTTCAATACCCGTAAGGAGTAAGGACTCATCAGCATCATATTCACCAGGAGTCCAGGCTGGTGACTCAACGCGTGTGCGCGCATCAGCAATAACAGTATCAGTTGAAGGAACGTTGCTCACGCGAATAAAGAACACGATAACTGCAGATAAAAGAGCAAGACTTAAAAGCGCAAGAATACCAGAAAGCAGGCTGTAGCGGCGTACAAACCTAAACAGCGCACGACGCCTGCTGCGAAGATAGCTTGAGAACGTATCAGCAACATCTTTTATAGACGTTGCATCATCGTCAGAGGTTGCATTACTCGCGTCAGCAGCATTTTTGACAGAAGCGTCAGCAGCTTCAGCCTCTGCATGTTCGTGAGTGCTCTCTTCAAGCTCTTTGAGGCGAGCTTCTACAGCAGAAAGGTCCTGCGTCAGAGCTGCATCGTTTACGATTTTCTCCAGGTCAGTTGTGCTATCTGCATCGTTTTCAGAAGAGCTCTCATCCGAAGCAGAGTAAGTCTCATCCTCTTCACCATCTTCGTCTAGACCAGGAAAGATAGGGCTGACAATTTCCATGATGTAGTCTTCATCAGCAGCGGCCATATCGGCAGCAATAGGGTCGGTGACCTCTTCAGGCTCGTCGGTCTTCTCGCCAGCGGTGTCAACTGCCTCAGCAGCCTGGGCATCAAGAGTCTTCTGATCAGAAGAGGTGTCCTCTGCAGCAGGTGTGTTATCTGGTTGTGAAGTTTTGTTCTTAGAAGTCATAGCGCCTCATTACCGTCTAAACCTGCTGTAATTTTCTCACAATTATGTAACTTGTGTACCCTCATCCTGTGCAGATAGGGAGGTATCGGTTTAAAAACCGCCTAGTGGTGGTACACTTCTTTAGTTGAATTCTCACCTCGCAAGCAGCTTTGCAACAGTTTGGCCGCATGTCAATGAGCCAAGCGCGCACGAGGCACTTATCTTAGGAGCAAGAATGCGTGACAAGCTAGAAAAAATCGTCGAGGCCTATGCTGAGCTTGAGCAAAAGCTTGCAGACCCAGCTGTTGTCTCTGATCCAAAAGAGTATGCTCGCGTGGCAAAAGAGCACTCTAATCAGGCAGATTTGGTTGCTCACGCCAACAAGTACATCACTGCCCTTGATGACATCGAGGCTGCAAAAGAGCTTCTCAACGCTACTTCTGATCCAGAAGAAAAAGAGATGCTGCAGGAAGACATTGCTGCTAATGAAGAGATGCTCCCTCAGCTTGAGGATGAGATCAAGGTCATGCTGATTCCAGGCGATCCAAATGACGAGAAGGACACTATCGTTGAGATTCGCGCTGGTGTTGGCGGCGATGAGGCAGCAATCTTTGCAGGCGACCTCTTCAAGATGTATGAGCGCTTTGCTGAGGCTCGTGGTTGGAAGACAGAGATCCTGTCCAGCTCTCCTTCTGAGGCAGGTGGCTTCAAGACTATTGAGTTCAAGGTCACGGGCGATAAGGTCTATTCAGTTATGAAGTATGAATCCGGCGTTCACCGTGTTCAGCGCGTTCCTAAGACTGAGTCTCAGGGCCGCATTCAGACCTCTACCGCAACTGTTGCAGTTCTTCCAGAGGCTGATGAGATTGATATTCAGATCAACCAGGAAGACCTGCGCATTGATACCTACTGTGCATCCGGCCCTGGTGGTCAGTGCGTTAACACCACCTATTCCGCAGTTCGTATTACTCACCTGCCAACAAATACGGTTGTTCAGTCTCAGGATCAGCGTTCTCAGATCCAGAACCGTGAGGTTTGTATGCAGATGCTTCGCGCTCGTCTTTACGAGATGGAGCTGGAGCGTCAACAGGCTGAGCAGGGTGCAGAGCGTCTTTCCCAGATTGGCCATGGCGCACGCTCCGAGAAGATTCGTACCTATAACCAGCCACAGGACCGCGTAACCGACCACCGCGTTGGCTTCAACGGCACCTACAATGGCGTTCTTCTGGGCGATACGCTGCCATCCGTTATTGAGGCTCTTGCTGCAGCAGAGCGTGCCGAGAAACTCGCTCAGGCTGTTTAAGGTGCAAACTTCATGACAGATGAAGTTTGGACAATCCAGAAAATTTTGACGTGGACTACTCAGCACTTGGAAAAGAAGGGTGATGAGCATCCACGTCTTTCTGCAGAATGGCTCCTGTCCGCGGTGACAGGCCTTTCTCGCGTTCAGCTCTACACCAACTTTGACAAGCCACTTTCCGCGGATGAGCGCACTCGCATGCGTGAGGCAATTAAGCGCCGTGCAGAAGGGGAGCCGCTCCAGTACGTGACGGGCGAGATGCCCTTTAGGCACCTGGTTCTTACCTGCGAGCCAGGCGTGCTTATCCCACGACCAGAGACAGAGGTGCTGGTAGACGTTGCTCTAGCAGGCGTTGATGCGGCAACTCAAAACGCTGATGGGGAAGTGCGCGTGCTTGAGGTTGGCGTAGGAACGGGCTGCATATCGCTCTCTATTGCTACTGAGCGTCCACAGACACGCGTCTACGCTACAGATCTTTCTCCTCAGGCGATTGCGCTGGCAACTCGCAACAGAGATGCCCTGGACCTCCAGGAGTGCGTAGAGCTCATTGAGTGCGACCTGGTAGAAGGCGTACCCACAGAGCTTGCACAGTCCTTCTCGGTGTTGGTGTCTAATCCGCCTTACATTCCCACACGTGTGCTTGAGCAGGAGGTACCTACTGAGGTCAAGGGTTTCGAGCCTGAGCTGGCGCTTGACGGGGGAGAGGACGGTCTGGACGTCTATAGGCGATTGCTCGAGGCTGCTCCGCATATGCTTCTACCTGGTGGTATGTTCTGCGTTGAGCTCTACGAGGGACACCTGGACAAGGCGGCGCACCTTGCCGAGGAGCAGGGTGTGTGGGAGTCCGTTGAGGTCAAAGAGGATCTGACGCACAGGCCGCGCATTCTTGTGGCACGTTTAGCAAAGTAGCACTTCAGCCGCCTGGCGAGAAAATCTGTGTAACGCATAACACCGCGCAGCACACAACA
>CALFOQ010000050.1:0-16256 GCA_937921235.1 uncultured Atopobium sp.
GTGTATAAGAGACAGGTGTTAGTTGAATCTGTCATGGCTCCCCTTTCCTAGGACTCAAGTATATAAGGGAAACTCTAAGATGTGAGCTTGGCAACAAACATTGGTCATTGTCGTAACTAATTACTAACAAAAAAGGCCTAGCAACCTAGGCCTTTGAAAGTTTTATGGTGGGCGATGCTGGATTTGAACCAGCGACCCCTTCCGTGTGAAGGAAGTGCTCTACCCCTGAGCCAATCGCCCGAACGACTTGCAATAATAACAAACAATGAAGCTAATTTCTAGCTTTTGACTTTTTTGACGGTGAATACGTAGACACAGCCTTGTTCATTTGAACAAGAATAATTCCCAGGAAGATAAGCTGAAGAATCATTGGCGTAATTACCATAGGCTGAGATGAAAGCTGCGATACAAAAACCCATTCAATGGTAAAGAGAATGAGCTCAATACCAGCAACAAGACGGACAATGCCGTGGGTTTTCTCAAAGTCTTTAGCCAGACTAATGCATTTCTGCAGAATATAGCAGCAATAAACTGCCATTAAGCTGCACAGCAGAAGCACAATCATGCTTGAAGAGAAACGACCATAGCCAACTGAGAAGGCAAAGATGACAATTCCAGCAACGCCCAGCGCACCAAGCATAGAGGAAAGCGCCATCATCAACTTAGTTCCACGATCCATACAAACCCCCAACAAGTCAGTTCACAAAGAAAAAACGTACACAAGAGGAGCTAGAACAAATAAAACGATGCCAACAAAATAATTTACTTGGCTTCAAGAGATTTTTTGACTTTATGAGATCCTCGAGCAACAGCACTTGCCATTGCTAATAGTGCAAACAGCTCAATGAACTGTAGCGTTACAGAAGGAGTCAAAATCAGCTGACCCACAACAGTAACAGCTAGCACCACACACGATCCAAAAATCATGGGATAAGCGGCTGCAGCTCTATTAGGTACATTAGCCTCTCTAGCTGCATAACCACCAGTAAGAAGTGAAATCATACTTGCAAGCAAAAGAATGGCGGAATCAATTGATGGACCAGCACCAATTACAAGAACCGCAACATTAACAAGGCCTAAAAGTCCGCCAACCAAAAGCGCCAGACTAAAGAGCTTCATCTTACGAGTCTCAGGAGTCATGTATCCCCTATCTATCAAATATCACTTTGGCTATTGTACCCGTCTTTTATATAAATTACGTAATCGAATCATTGAACGGTAGAGAGTTTCGGTAAAAGAAATGGCGAGAAAACCGAAGGATTTCTCGCCACATGTGTATTTGGTGGGCCCAGAGGGATTTGAACCCCCAACCCAGGGATTATGAGTCCCCTGCGCTAACCGTTGCGCCATGAGCCCGTAAGAAAAAAGCGGCGACTGATGCCGCCGCCAGAATGCGTGGTGGAGAATAGGGGGATCGAACCCCTGACCTCATGACTGCCAGTCATGCGCTCTCCCAGCTGAGCTAATTCCCCGAACGTGGTGCGGGAAATACTATAGCAAACCAAAGCTCTGTTTTTATCGACAATTTTCTAATTGGTTGTATATTTTAAAGCTCGCGCTCTGGAAGAATCTTCTCTGCCAACCAAGAGGCAACCTCATCAAGGGCAACCTCAAAGCGCTCGCCGGTAGCACGCTCTTTGACTTCTGCGATACCGTTAGCAACGCCCTTCTTGCCCACAATAACCTGCCATGGGAAGCCAATAAGATCTGCGTCTGCAAACTTAACGCCAGGACGCTCTGCACGGTCATCAACAACAGTCTCAAGACCAGCTGCAACACAGGCGTCAGCTACAGAACCTGCAGCATCCCAAATCTCTGGGTCTTTGTCAGAGAGACAAAGAACAGCAACCTCATAAGGAGCAACAGAGACTGGCCACTTGATGCCCTTCTCGTCATTGTATTGCTCAACAACAGCAGCAAGCAGTCTGGAAACACCAATGCCGTAGCAGCCCATAACCAGAGGCTTATCCTCGCCGTTTTCATCGGTGAAGGTAGCGTTAAGCGCTGAAGAGTACTTGGTGCCAAGCTGGAAGACCTGGCCAACCTCAATACCGCGAGCAGCATGAAGAGGAAGTCCGCACTCAGGACAAATATCGCCTTCCTGAGAAGTGACAAGGTCTTTCCACTCGTTAATCTCAAAGTCACGACCAAGCTCAACATGATCAAGGTGGTAGTCTGCCTTGTTAGCGCCGCAGAGCCACCACTGAGTATCCTCGAGGGAAAGGTCTCCAACAACGCGAATACCCTCAGGCAGACCAACAGGTCCAATGAAGCCCTTGATGAGGCCATACTCTTCAAGCTCTTCATCGGTCATCATGTGGTAGTCACCAAAGACGTGCTCAGCTTTTACCTCGTTGAGCTCATGAGTACCTGGAACAAAGCACACAACTGGCTTACCGTTTCCGTCAACAAGTGCAAGAGCCTTGCGAGTTGCTGCAGGTGAAACGTGGAGGAACTCAGCAACATCATCAATGGAGCCAATACCAGGGGTGTGAATCTCGCACATCTTGCCAGACTCACGCTCTTCTACGTTGATTTTTGCAGCAGCTGCCTCAGTATCTGCAGCATAGCCACAATCGCAGTAGACCAGGCTTGCCTCGCCAGCTTCTGCCAGCGCCATAAACTCAACAGAGGTGTCTCCACCAATCTGGCCGGAGTCTGCAACTACCTGGAGAGCCTTAAGGCGTGTACGGTCGCAAACGTTCTGGTAAGCAACCTTCTCCTGGTCATAGCACTCTTGCAGTGACTCTTGATTTGCCGAGAAGGAATATCCGTCTTTCATAATGAACTCACGACCACGCATAAGACCAAAGCGTGGGCGGCGCTCGTCACGGAACTTATCCTGAATCTGATAGAGCGTTACAGGAAGCTGCTTATAGCTCTTAAGCTCATTTCTAATAAGGTCTGTGAAAGTTTCCTCGTGAGTTGGGCCAAGAGCAAACTGACGATCATGACGGTCATGCATACGCATGAGCTCATCACCATAGACGTCCCAACGACCAGACTCTTCCCAGAGCTCAGCGGGGGTCATAATAGGAACAAGAATCTCCTGAGCACCAATGCCATCCATCTCATCGCGGATGATGGCCTCAATCTTTAAAAGAGAGCGCCATGCAAGTGGCAGATAAGAGTAGAGGCCTGCAGCGGTCTTTCTGATCATGCCAGCACGAAGGAGCAGGCGGTGACTTGCAAGTACAGCCTCAGCTGGGTCTTCTTTGAGTGTTGGTGCATACAAAGAAGACATGCGCATCCAGTGCTTCAAGGTAGTTTCCTTTCAATATGAAGTAATACATATAGTTTACTTATTTTTTGCCAAAACGATTCTCTATTTCGGCGAATAACTCATCAACAATCTTATCTTCAGGCACTTTTCTAATAGGATTGCCGTTTTCAAACAGCACTGCCTGGCCTTTGCCACAGGCTACACCAAGGTCAACGCCCCTAGCCTCACCAGGACCGTTAACAACACATCCCATGACTGCTACAGAAATTGGAGCACGAACGCCATCCAGGCGTTTGGTAACTTCTTCTGCAATAGGAATCATGTCAACGCCACACCTGCCACAGGTAGGGCAGCTCACCAGCTCTGGTTTAATGCGACGCATACCAAGAGCCGCAAGAAGCTCCCATGCTACGTGCACTTCTTCTACGGGATCGGCCGTTAGAGAAAGACGCATGGTATCGCCAATACCGCTCTCAAGCAAAATGCCCACCGCAGCAGAATTCTTTACCGTTCCCTGCCTTAACGCACCTGCTTCGGTAACGCCTACATGCAGAGGAATCTGTGGAAGCTCCTTGGAAAGCGCTCGGTATACCGCAAGTGTAGTGGGAACATCGTGAGCTTTTGCAGACAAGACAATGTCGTCAAAACCGCGAGAAGAGAAATGCTCTACAAAAGATTTTGACGATGCCACGAGTTTCTCGACAAGGGTCATATCTTGTCTTGTATCAAATTCTTTAACAAGAGAGCCTGCGTTAACGCCAATTCTAATGGGGATATGGGCCTCTTTAGCTGCCTCAATAACAGCATCAACGCGCTCCATGGAGCCAATGTTTCCTGGGTTAATACGGAGCGCTGCTGCACCTCGCTTTGAAGCTTCAAGCGCCAGCTTATAGTCAAAGTGAATATCGGCAACAACAGGAAGTGGCGAGTATTTGCAAATCTCTTCAAAACCATCCAAGGCCTTTGCATCAGGAATTGCCACGCGAATAATCTCGCATCCTGCCTCGGCAAGCCCTTTGATCTGAAGGAGCGTTGCGTCTGGATCGTCTGTTTTAGTGGTGCACATAGACTGAACGGAAACGGGAGCGCCGCCGCCAACCTGGACAGATCCAACCATAACGGGATGCGTCTTTGTGCGAGCAATCTCAGACATAAAATCACTACCTAAAAAGTAAATGAAGAATATCGTTTCTCAGTGCAACAACAAACACAAACAGGAAAAATGCCAGTCCAATGTAAGACAAAATATTTTGAACTTTGATAGACAGAGGCTTTCTGATAATCACCTGAATTACTTCAATCAGAATCTTTCCACCGTCAAGAGGTGGAATAGGCAAAAGATTCATGAATCCAAGTGACATGGAAATAGCTGCTACCAGCATAATAAGAGTCGAGAAACCCTCTGCAGCAGCTTCTGATGCCATTACAGAAATTCCAACAACAGAAGACGACTGATTGAGAACTTCCATGGTCTGCGTTGGAATAATCAGCCTGAGTGCAAACTGGCCAACCTGCGCAGCATACGATACAGCTGCAGCTGATGCGTCAATAAACGAGAAGTGATAGGTGGTCATAACAGGTGTCACGCCGATGATTTTATCGTCAGGACGCAAAACCGGCTTAATGGTAGTTTCAAGCTGAATGCCATTGCGCTCATACGTGACTGGGATATCCTTGCCTCCATTGGACATTGCATCTTTGATAGCAGCAGTAAGGTCTTCCCAGGTATGTACCTCTACCTTGTTAAAGGTAAGAATAGTGTCTCCGGCAGTAAGACCTGAAATAGCAGCAAGAGATCCAGATTCAACAGAGCCAAGCTGAGCCTTGTTTTGAGCTGCAGGAACGCCAACAAACATCAAAGAGCCAACTACCAGCACAAAGGCTAGCGCAATGTTGACCAAGGGTCCGCCCAAGATCATGAGCAAACGTTTGGGAACATTTACACCAACATAGGTATGAGCCTTCTCTTGAGCAAAGAAATCCTCAGCGGACATCTGTGGAACACGAGGCTCCCCTGCTGCCGTTGAACCTTCAAGCTCAAAGTTGTGGCCGCGATCATACTCACAGCGAAGCTCAGCATCTCTCGCAAGCGTCTGAAACGTGGTGTGCGCTAGCTCATCTGACTCTTTGACAAGTTCAATGGAGCCCCAATCTGCAAGGGTGTACAGCAGATTGTAGGCGCGCTCATCCTCACAGTTAAGTTTTGCTGCAAGAGCGCCAACCTCAAGTGAACCCGACTCTTGAACGCTTATCAGAGCTTGTGGAAGCAGCTCATCTAGCTCGCCTTCCATACCGCAGATGCGCGTATAGCCGCCAAAAAGAAGCGGAGTCACGCCAACCTCAGTACCGTATTTTTTGCTCTTGTGAGAAAGCTTGTACTTGAACGGCATGCCCAAGAAGAACTCAGTTACACGGACGCCGCACAGGCGAGCCATACCGTAATGACCAGCCTCGTGAACAAATACAAGGAGCGAGAGGACCAAGAGTCCCCAAAAAATTGGTGAAAGAATAGCTAACAAATTCACAAAATTCCTATCCCACAAAAGAACGGGCTAAAGCTCGTGCCTCTGCGTCTACAAGCGTCAATTGTTGAAGGTCTTCTACCCTTTGAACTTCAGAGGCATTCATAGTCTCTGCAACAATGCGCTCAATATCAAGAAATGAACATCTTCCTCGTCTAAATGCATGATTAGCAACTTCATTAGCTGCATTCATAATGCAAGGAAGCGTGCCGCCAACAGTTCCTGCATAGCGAGCAAGAGCTAGGCATCCAAAGGTCTTCTCGTCAGCATAATCGCCTGTGAGAGGAGCGGTTTCTTGCCACTCAACCGGCTGAGCAATTGCTGGCCAACGATGTGGATAGCTCAGCGCAAACTGGATAGGAAGCCTCATATCAGAGGCTCCGAGCTGCGCTTTAACAGAGCCGTCAACAAACTCAACCATAGAGTGAATGCGACTCTGACGATGTACCAACACCTCAAGCTTTTCCATTGGAGTGTCAAAGAGGTGATGAGCCTCAATGAGCTCAAGGCCCTTATTCATGAGCGTGGCGCAATCGATGGTAATCTTGGCGCCCATCTTCCAGGTTGGATGTGCCAAGGCGTCGTCGGCCGAAACGTGTTTGAGCTGCTCGCGAGAATATCCGAAGAACGGACCACCAGAGCAGGTAAGCCAGATCCTCTGGATATCAGTGGAGTTCTCGCCAATAAGGCACTGGAAGATGGCACTGTGCTCAGAATCAACGGGGATGAGCTGGCCAGGCTTGACCAGAGGCATCAGGAGGTCTCCGCCAACTACAATTGACTCCTTGTTAGCGTAAGCCAGCACTTTGCCAGCCTTCACAGCGGCCAGACCAGCGTAAATACCGGCCTCTCCCACCACTGCGTTGACTACGCAGTCAACCTCATCCAGCTCAGCGAGCGCCTGAACGGCCTCAGGGCCAAAGCTTGCTTTGCAGCCTTGAGGCAAGCTGTCGAGAAGAGCATTGCCCTTGACACTTGCATCGGCAAAAGCAACGTATTTGCAGTTGAACTCAGCTGCTGCCTTCACGGCAAACTCAACCGACGACCTCACCGCAAGAGCTGCAACCTCCACCTTTTGCGGGAAATGACGACACACATCAAGCGTCTGCATACCCACAGAACCCGAAGCTCCGAGGACAGCAACACGCAGAGGCTCATGCCTTACAGCACGAGGCGCGGTATCTTCAAAAATGCTCAAAACCTATGCTCCAAACGGCAGCGCAATAGGTAGCTTGACCTGGCTAAAGAGCACGGCAAGCTGGAAGAGAAGAAACGCCGCCATAGTTCCAAAAATCATCGAATCGGTTCTATCAAGTAGGCCACCATGACCAGGCATAATTGAACCAGAATCCTTGAGGCCCACTCCTCGCTTAATGCGAGACTCAAAGAGGTCTCCAACAACAGAGAAGATGCCTTCTGTTACACCAAAGAGCAGCGCAAACAGTGGATTCATATCAATTGCACCAAAAACTGCCATCAAGAACCACACCAGCATTGATCCAAGAAGACCACCGTAGAAGCCTTCCCAACTCTTATTTGGAGAGATTCTTGGCGCCAGTTTATGTTTGCCAAATTTAGATCCAAACAAGTACGCAAATGAATCGTTAGCCCACACAGAGAGCATGACAGCAAGCGTAATCCAAGGAATAGAAAAACTAGGCTCTGTGGACCTCAGAAGTACTACCGTTGAAAGCGAGAGTGACGTATACAGTGGTCCAAAGGCCGTAACCGCCACATCTGCAAGGTTTGCTCGTGGTGTAAAAACATACCAAAGTCCGCAAAGAATAATCAAAAGCAGAGAAAATACCAGCGGAAAGACGTGACCAAAGTACGCAATTATGGGAAAAACAAGCGAGAAGACAAGGCCAAGAGGCTCGTTTGGCATACGTCCGCCCATACGGCAAATATGGAAGAACTCAGAGCAGCAGAGCCATGCCATGCCAGCAATCAAAACAATAGTGGCTTCTTTGCCAACAAACAGTGCAGCAAGCACAATAGCTGCGTAAACTACGCCAGACAGAGTTCTGGTCAAAAGCTTCTCGGTAACGCCACGAACTCGCTGGCCCATAAGGTTACCAGCGGCTCGTTGCAGCTCTTTAATTGAGCGACGAATCTCCAGCTTTTCAATCTGTCTATCAATTCCAACGCTACCTGTTTCTTCAGGATTAGGCTGAGCATCAGCATCAATCCGAGAGGTAGGCCTTCTGGAATCGCGCGTATTGTCCACCACTATTTCACTCCTCCGAATCGCCTTTCGCGACCCTGATAGTCCTTAATGGCGCGCAAAAAATCCCACTTAGAGAAGTCAGGCCAGTAAGTTTGCGTGACATACAGCTCCGAGTAAGCCAGCTGCCAGAGCAAATAGTTAGAAAGCCTCAGCTCTCCTGACGTACGAATTAGCAGGTCTGGATCAGGAAGACCTGCCGTATAGAGGTTCTTCTCAAAATCTGCTGGAGTCACCGAGTCAGCGGACACAGCGCCCTCAGCAATTTGATTAGCGAGAAGAACAGCTGCCCTGGTTAGCTCTGCACGAGAGCCATAGTTAACAGCCAGTGCAAACGTCATACCAGTGTTTTGCGCAGTCTCATCAAGTCCGCGCTGGAAGGTATTACGGGTCTTCTCAGGCAAAGCCTCAAGGTCACCAAAGAAACGCAGCTTAACGTTTTCTTGGTGGAATAGTGGAAGTTCTTTAAGAAGCGTCTCTGCAAACAGACGCATGAGTAAGTCAACCTCACGTTGAGGACGTTTCCAGTTTTCTGTGGAGAACGCATAAACTGACAAAACGTCCAATCCAAGGCGCACACTAGTAGTAACAGCCTCGCGCAAAGAAAGAACGCCGGCCTTGTGACCTTCGGTTCTGTCAAGTCCACGAGCTGTAGCCCATCTACCGTTTCCATCCATAATGATGGAAACGTGAGACGGAATAGTTTCTAAATTGATATCAGAAAGACTTATATCTTCTGGTGCGTCAGAGAAATACTGGACGAGCTTGTCTGTATCAAACTGCACTTAAATCTCCATGATTTCTGAAGTCTTGGTCTTAAGAAGGGACTCAATCTGTGCAATATAAGTATCAGTCAGCTTCTGAATACCGTTCTTCTCGCGCTTCTGATCGTCCTCAGACAGCTCCTCATCGCGCTCAATCTTGCCATTAACGTCACGACGGACGTTACGAACTGCTACGCGAGCCTCCTCAGCAATCTGAGAGCACTCTTTAGCAAGCTCACGACGGCGCTCCTCAGTTGGCATTGGGAAAGGAAGCCTGATAGCGGAGCCATCATTAGATGGAGTAATACCAAGGTCAGAAGTCTCAATGGCCTTCTCGATACTCTTTAGAGCAGTCTTATCCCATGGCTCAACAAGCAGCATAGATGCCTCAGGAACCTTGATAGCTGCAAGCTGAGAAATTGGGGTTGGCTGGCCATAGTAGTCTACCTTGATGTGATCAAGCGCATGTGGATTTGCGCGACCAGTACGAACACGACCAAAGTTATTCTTAAGTGCCTCGATGCACTTCTCCATAGACTGCTTAGCTTTATCAGAATGAACGCTCATTAGTCCTCCTCAACGACAGTAGTACCGACTTCTTCTCCGGAAATTGCCTTCATGAAAACGCCTTCAGACTGCATGTCAAATACAAGAATTGGCATCTTATTGTCTTTGCACAGCGCAATTGCTGCAGCGTCCATAACCTTAAGTTCTTTGGCGAGAACATCTTTGTAGGTGACAGTGTCAAATTTAACTGCATCTGCATGAGTAACTGGATCGCAGTCGTAAATACCATCTACCTTTGTTGCCTTCATGAGAGCCTCTGCGCCAATCTCGCAAGCGCGAAGAGCTGCAGCAGTATCAGTAGTGAAGTAAGGGTTACCGGTACCTGCAGCAAAGATGACAATACGACCCTTCTCAAGGTGTCTAATAGCACGACGGCGAATATAAGGCTCTGCAACCTGAGCCATGGAAATTGCACTCATAACACGGCAATCCATGCCATTGCGCTCAAAACAATCCTGGAGCGAGAGAGCGTTGATTACTGTTGCAAGCATGCCCATGTTATCGCCTTGAGCACGATCCATGCCAGCTGCTGCCTGAGAAACGCCTCTAAAGATGTTTCCGCCACCAACAACAATGGCAACCTGAACGCCAGACTCCCAGACAGGCTTAATTTCTTTAGCAAGCATTTCTGGAATTGAAGGGTCAATACCAAAGGATTGCTCACCCATCAATGCTTCACCAGAAAGCTTTAAAAGTACTCTTTTGTATTTAGCTGAAGACAAAGCTTCCTCGCTCTCTCCGTTTGCCATAGTTGTAATAATTTTAACAAACGACACCGTAAGTTTTGCAGGAATCGCGGTAAAAAAAAGAGCCGGTTGAAGACAACCGGCTCAAAATAATTGAAGTAAAAAGTCTTACTCTTCACCAAAAGCAAAACGTACGAAGCTGACAATCTTAACCTCGTCGTCAACCTTCTTGGAGAGCAGCTTTGCGTACTCAGAAATGGTCATATCTGGGTCCTTAACAAATGCCTGCTCAGTAAGGACATACTCCTTGTAGTACTTCTCGAGACGACCATAAGCCATCTTCTCCTGAATAGCCTCAGGCTTGCCAGACTCAGCAGCCTGTGCCTTGTAAATGGAGAGCTCGTGATCAACGATGTCCTGTGGAACATCCTCACGGCGAGCAGCAACTGGAGCAGCTGCAGCTACCTGCATTGCAACGTCGTGTGCAAAGTTCTTGAAGTCCTGAGACTCAGCGGTCTCTGGCTTGTTGAACTCAAAGGTAACAATGTCAGCAAGCTTGCCACCAAGGTGGATGTAGCTAGCAAGTGCACCGTTTGCAGCCTCAACACGCTGGAAACGAAGAACGCGCATGTTCTCGCCGATGTTGTGGATCTTATCGGTGATTGCCTCGTCAACGGTCTCGTCGCCAAGCTTAGCAGTCTTGAGTTCCTCAACGTCAGCTGGGTTGCTCTCAACAACAACTGCAGCAAGATCGCCAGCAAATCCGGTGAACTGTGGGTTAGTACCAACAAAGTCAGTCTCACAGGAAAGCTCAAGAATTGCGCCAGTCTTGCCGTCTGGGCTGATGAAGGTAGCAATGGTACCCTCGTTGGTGTCACGACCAGCACGCTTAACTGCCTTAGCAACGCCCATAGTACGAAGAATATCTACTGCCTTCTCAATATCGCCCTCAGCCTCGACGAGTGCCTTCTTGCACTCCATCATAGGAGAGCTGGTCATATCACGAAGCTGCTTAACAAGTGCTGCGGTAATTTCTGCCATGTTTTCCTCCCAAAAATCTACTGAATAACTAAATTATTTGACCCGTTGCTAAGAGTTACTCAGCAGCTGGGGTCTCGGACTCAGCGCCCATCTCTTCAGCAGAAATCTGCTCCTTGCCGCTACCTGCAAGAATTGCGTCTGCAGCAAGCTGGCACATAAGAGAAATGGAACGAATAGCATCGTCATTTGCAGGAATGCCGTAATCAACAACATCTGGATCAGAGTTGGTGTCAAGCAGGGAGACAACTGGAATGTGAAGACGGTTTGCCTCACGGATTGCGTTCTCTTCACGCTTGGAATCAACAACAAAGAGAGCCTGTGGAAGAGAAGTCATATCACGGACGCCACCGAGGTTAAGCTGAAGCTTCAGAAGCTCCTTGTTCTTAAGAGCCTGCTCCTTCTTAGGAAGAGTTGCCATACGGCCATCCTCTACCATTGCCTCAAGCTCCTCAAGGCGCTTGATGCGGGAACGCATGGTGACAAAGTTGGTGAGCATACCGCCAAGCCAACGCTGGTTGATGTAAGGCATGTTTGCACGAGCTGCCTCAGTAGCGATTGGCTCCTGAGCCTGCTTCTTGGTACCGACGAAGAGAACGCGGCCACCCTTAGATGCAACATTCTTCAGGAAAGTGTAAGCAGCGTCTGCGCCAAGCATGGTCTGCTTAAGGTCAAGAATGTAAATGCCGTTGCGCTCACCAAAGATGTATGGCTTCATCTTAGGGTTCCAACGACGAGTCTGGTGACCATAGTGGCAACCAGCATCCAGAAGAGTCTGAATAGTAATCTTTGCAGCCATTTTTACCTCCATTGGTTGTTCCTCCGTACGAGTTCAAGCCTTGTTAAAACCACCCAACACCTGGCTTAGCGTTAGGCACCACGGCAAACAAGTAGTCGTACGTGCGATTTTGTGCTGTTTGGTAACAGCATGTTGTGCTTCTACACAACTTTTGAAAGTATAGCAGGAAAACAAGGGCTACGTCTATAAAGAATTTAGACCATAACCTCTACAAATACTGCGTAAATGCATCAAACTTCTTTGCGCAAGATATTTCGCAACAACGCTCAGCTTATTTTGATCTTGGATGAGCTGCTTTTGCTGCTTCTTTGAGCCTATCAACCGACAGATGCGTATACACCTGCGTAGTTGAAAGTGACTCATGGCCCAAAAGTTCCTGCACAATACGCAAGTCTGCTCCACCACCAAGAAGCTCTGTAGCGTACGTATGCCTCATGGCATGAGGTGATAGTGAGTTGTCTAGTCCTGCAGCCGTTAGATACGACGAAAAAACCTTGCGCAAAGAATCCGCGCTCATAGTATTTCCTCTTACGGAAATAAAAAGAGCCGAATGTGCACGACCCGCTTTATCTTTCAACAAAAGCGTAGGTCGAGAAGAACTTAGGTACTTTTTAAGCCACTCGATAGCTGACTCATAGAGAGGAACAATTCGCTCTTTAGAGCCTTTACCAAAGAGACGTACTGTTCCATTTTGCAAATCAACCTGTTCAAGCTTGAGAGACGCCACCTCAGAAATACGAGCTCCTGTTGCATACAAAAACTCAAGAAATGCTCTATCTCTAAGACCTACCGCAGTTGAAATATCACATGATTCCAAAAGCTTATTTACATCGGAATCAGTCATAGTATGTGGAAGATTTCGTGGCGCTCGAGGATTGCTCAGTGAAAGAGCTGGGTCTGTGGCAATCAGTTTTTCTCGCTGCATCCATTTGTAAAAACCACGTAACGCAGATAAATGCCTATTTAATGTTTTTGCTGAATATTGAGCCTGTTTGAGATAGGCCAAATAGAGACGAAGGCTTCTGTGATCAACCTGTAAAACATCTACACCTTCCCTACTACACCACTGCTCAAATGCCAAAAGATCAGTCTGATATGACCTTAAGGTATTCTCGGAGAGATTCCTGACCTTACTTAGATACTCAATAAATTGTTCAACGTGACTACCCTGCTCTTTTGAAATAGCCACGTTAATCACACTTCATGCAATCAAAAAGTTCCTGACGAGAAGAGATGTAATCATCAAAGTCATTATGAGCGCGCTCTGCCATCTTCTGACGTCGCTCGTCTTTTCTTTTGATATGCTCGTTCAGTGGCTCAAAAATTCCAAAGTTAACATGCATGGGCTGATAATCTTTGGTGTTTGGGTTTGTCGCATAACCCACAAGAGAGCCAAACGAAGTGGTCAAAGGAAGCCTGACTTCCTCTTTGCCTAACAAACGAGCGTACATGTTAAGCGCAGCAAGCAATCCAGATGCTATAGCCTCAACATAGCCTTCTGTACCTGTAATTTGACCTGCAAGAATAGTAGAAGTTCCCGGAATTCCAAATGAGCCGTCAAGCGCATGAGGAGAGTCAACAAAAGAGTTTCTGTGCATGACGCCGTAGCGAACAAACTCAGCGTTTTCCAACCCTGGGATGAGGGTAAATACGCGTTTTTGCTCTCCCCAGGTAAGATTTGTCTGAAAACCAACCAGATTAAATGCTGTCTTAGCTGCATTTTCTGCACGAAGCTGAACTGCTGCCCAGGGGCGTTTACCCGTTCTGGGGTCAATAAGTCCTACTGGCTTCAAAGCGCCAAATCTAATGGAATCATGTCCTGTTCTTGCTACTTCCTCAATAGGCTGGCAAGCTTGGAATAAATCAGACTGCTCAAAATCGTGGCCAATAACACGTTTAGCTGCAAGTAACTCATCAACAAATGTGTCGTATTCCTCTTTATTCATGGGGCAATTGAGGTAATCGCCAATTCCCAAGTCCTCATAACGAGATTGAGAGAAGGCAATTGAATGGTCAATTGATTCATAAGACACAATAGGCGCTGCTGCATCAAAAAACGACATTCTGTTAGTTCCAACACGCTTAGAAATTGCTTCGTACAAGCTATCTGAGCACAGTGGTCCTGCAGCAATAACTGTTGGCTCTTCAGATAACTCTGTGACCTCTGCATGAGTTACCGAGATGTTTGGATGATTTCTGATCTGCTCAGTAACAGCCTTTGAAAACTCTTCTCTATTGACCGCAAGAGCGCCGCCTGCGGGAACAGAGTTTTCTTCTGCAATACGAAGCAGAAAACTACCCATCTTTTTAAGCTCAGACTTTAAAATTCCAGCTGCAGAATCTTCCTTAGTGGACTTCAGAGAGTTGGAACAGACCAGCTCAGCAAACATATCTGTGTGGTGTGCTGGAGAAGAAACAACAGGGCGCTGCTCAATGAGCTCTACAGAAACACCACGTGAAGCAAGCTGTAAAGCACATTCGCTTCCAGCTAAACCAGCGCCAACTACAGTAACTTTTTGTGTCATTGTTCACCTATCACACACTACGATTCCAAATAAAACTCTTTAGAAGGAGTATACCTTCCATCCGGTAATCTTTTTACCATTCCACGAGCTTCATAATCAGTAAGAGAATTTAACACGGTAAGTACGTTTTCTGATAGCCTCCATGCAAGTTCTTCGGGTCTTGAAGGAGAAGCAATAAGTGCAGATAAAAGTGGTGTTAGCTTCTTATCTTGCTTCAATTGTTCCTGAACTAGGCAATCAAAATCTAATGAAATTGCAATGCCCAACGATGTCTCATCAGGAATAATTTGAGCACCTTCAGAGATGAGTCTATTCGTACCAGCAGAAGCAGGAGAAAAGATAGACCCTGGTATTGCATAAATAGTTTTACCAAGAGAGTTGGCAAACTCAGCAGTACTCATAGTGCCTGAGCAAAGCCCTGCTTCCGTTACCAAGAGCACTTTACCTAATGCTGCAATAACCGCATTTCTTCTAGGAAAGGCATAACGTCTAGGAGGCATTCCCCACCTGTCTAGAGAAATGACTGCTCCCCTTCCTTCTCGCGCTGCTTCAAAAAGCTCTGCAGAGGTAGTTGGATAGGTCACGTCTGCACCACAGCCTGCCACTACAACAGTCTTTCCACCAGCATTAAGAGAAGCCATACCCGCCATGTAGTCGCAGCCAAGAGCTCCGCCAGATATCACCACAATATTGTTATCTGCAGCACATCTACCAGCCATTTCTGCAATTGCCATGCCGTATGGAGTGGCTCTACGAGCCCCAATTACAGACATACAAGGTTGTTGCAAAACGCTTCTATCTCCCATTCCATAGATAATTTCAGGCGGATGGTTGAGCAGTAGCAATTCTTTTGGATAGTCCTCATCTTCTGATGAAATCTCCCATTTCTCCATTGCTACTCCAAAGAACGAGACCTATAGGCAACTGCCTCAGATACGTCGTCTTTTGTCACTTTTTCGTGGTGAGCAATATCTGCGATAGTCCTTGCAACTCTGCAGGTACGCGTTATTGCCCTACCTCCTAAATGAAGTCCACGAGCAAATCTATGAAGCAGCTGCAATGCCGATTCATCAAAGCTCTCCACGTACTTTTGGCGAGAAGTGCCATCTACTCCACGGGTTTCTCGCCAAGAAGCAAAGTCTCTGCCAGAGACAACAAGTGAGCGCATACCTGCTGAAGTGAGTCCTAGCTCACCTTGAATTACTCGATCAGAAGAAGGTCGAGCTACATCACACACAATATCTATTCGATCCATTAAAGGACCTCCAATTTTTGATTGATACGTAGAAATCTTTCCTGGAGAGCACTTGCAGGTGTGAGTTTTATCTCCAAAATATCCGCAGGGACAGGGATTAGCTGCAGCGATGAGCTGGAACTGAGAAGGAAACTTATAGATGCCATCCACTCGCGCAAGACGTACATATCCATCTTCGATTGGCTGACGTAAAACCTGCAGCGTATTAGAAGCAAACTCGGGCAGTTCATCTAAAAAGAGCACACCTTTATGGGCAAGAGAAATTTCACCTGGGATGACAGGTCTGCCACCTCCAATCATGCCTGCTACAGAAGCTGAATGATGAGGAGACCTAAAGGGCCGTACACCTGCTTGAATAGAATCTGTTTCACACCCCGCTACAGAATGTATGAGCAATACCTCATCGCGCTCTTCTTTAGAGAGCTCTGGGAGGATAGTTGGAATTCTTTTAGCAAGCATGGTTTTACCTGCACCTGGCGGGCCAATCATGAGCATCCCCAGGTTTCCTGTGGCTGCGATTATGATAGCTCGCTTGACTAATTCCTGGTCAATTACCTCTTCAAAGTCTAAATTCTCGGTGAGCATTGCTGTTTTAACAGCATGCTTACGCTGAACCAATGGCTTACAGAATGATTGATCTCTTAAACTCAAAT
>CALFOQ010000051.1:0-2351 GCA_937921235.1 uncultured Atopobium sp.
CCGCAGATGCGGTCCCTCTTTTTTGTTGCAGTTTTGATGTGATGGCGAGAAGTGCGGACGATGTCGCAACGGCACACAGCACAGACGAGGCTCACGCTGGGGTAGCAGTGCAACAGCGTGGCGGCGACTACCTACCAGCGGCGACGCACTTACAGGCCAAGCGCCTACAGGCCCAGCACCTGCTTGATGTCCACAGCAATCAGCTCGGGATCCAGATGACTTTCTCGCATAAGGTCCGCGATGTTGACGCGATCATAGAAAGCCTTCTTGACGCCGTAGTTCAGCACGCGTGCGGAAGAAGTTCCCAGGTAGCTGGCTATATTTTGTCCCCAGCCACCCTCGATGATGCCGTCCTCAATGGTCACGATGACGTCGTGGTCTTTTACCAGGTTGTCGAGCAGATTCTGATCAATGCCCGAGGCAAAGTATGGCTTGACCAGCGTAGCTTCAATTCCCAAGGTGGAGCTGAGGGCTTCAACGGTTTTCTCGCCAAGGTCGTAGAAATCGCCCAGGGCAAGAACGGCCACCTTGGAGCCCTGGCGCGTGACCTCGTAGGTGTTGAGGGCGTCAAAGTTTGTGCGGACGGGACCCTCAGCGTGGACCACAGGACCGGAAGGAATTGCGATGTAGACGGGGTGTTTGTCCTGGTCAAGCGCCCAGTCGAGCATGGCGATATACTCCTCGGCGTTGGATGGCGCGAGGTACACCATGTTAGGGATGTTTGCGATCATGGAAATGCTGCTGAGGCCCTGGTGGGTGGCGGCCATTAAGCCCCTAATGGAGCCGGATCCCACGATAACCGCAGGATTCTGGTTGAGCGCCAGGTCCTGAGTTAGCTGGTCGTAGGTGCGCTGGATGAAGGTTGCACTTGAGCCCCAAATCACGTGCGCGCCCGCGTGAGCCGCGCCGGAAGCCATCGCAACTGCAGTTTCTTCGGCAATGCCCACGTCAAGGTAGTGCTTTCCCAGCTCTTCTCGACGTTCCTGCGTAAGGCCAAGCAGAGCTGGAACCGCTGACATAAGCACCAAGAACTTTGGGTCAGTCTTTGCGCGCTTGAGGGCATACTCTGCAAAAATGCTGGCATACGACTCGGAAGAACCGGATGCAGGGCTCTGACCAGTCTGGATGTCAAACGGCATGTGCCAGTGCCACTTCTCCTTGTTTGCCTCCGCGGGAGCGTAGCCCTTGCCTTTGAGCGTATTGATGTGGACCACGACCGGATGAGTCGAGTCTTTTACCTGCTCAAATACGGCGATAAGAGCCTCGATGTCGTTGCCGTCATTGACATACAGGTAGTCCAGGCCCATCGATTTGAAGAGGTTATTCTCGGCAGCTCCGTTGGTGCGGCGCAGCTCAGCGAACTGGTCGTACATGCCGCCGTGGTTCTCGGCGATGGACATCTGGTTGTCGTTGAAGACGATGATAAAGTTGCTGTTCAGCTCACCAGCAACGTTCAAACCCTCAAGCGCCTCGCCGCCGGACATGGATCCGTCGCCGATAACGGCGATGATGTTCTCCTTGCCGCCCATGATGTCGCGAGCCTTTGCCAGGCCAAGCGCCAGACTGATGGACGTGGAAGTGTGGCCGATTTTGAAGAGGTCATGCGGGGTCTCGGCGGGATCAGTGTAAGGAGACACCGAGTCGTAAAGCGCAGGATCCATGTATGCCTGCTTGCGGTCGGTGAGCATCTTGTGGGGATATGTCTGGTGCGAGACATCGTAAACGATATGGTCAACGGGCGAATTGAACACGGTATGAAGCGCGATAGTTGCCTCGACGATGCCAAAGTTTGGACCAAAGTGGCCGCCGTGCTTTGACTCCATGACCAGCAAGTTGTCGCGAATCTCCTGCGCAAGCACCTTGCGAGCCTCTGCGTCCAGCTTCTTTACGTCTTCTGGTCCATTGATATTCTCTAGGTACATGAGCGACCTTTCTTTAAACGATACAGAAATGAGCAGCTTGTTTGCTGTGTGACGTACGGGATCCGCGGTGTGCGCGGGCTGCGTGGGCTGCGCAGGGCGTGCACCTGCGGACAGCCACACCGTACGAGCGATGCGTTAGACGCGCGGGTCAAACGCACAGGTCAAATGCACGACAATCTAAACATAACTTTAAAGTGCGAAGATACGTTTTTCGTTTACCCAGAACGCGTCCAGGAATTACTCGAAATTTAGTTTTTGCAGCATTACTTAGCTGCTTGCACTGTTTTGCTGATGGCCGAACACACCTATGTCGGATAATCTGTCAAAAAGACGTATACATGACGCCAAAAATAGCTAAGGCATGCAGATTATCGTCATTAGGTGTGTAATATGCCCGTAATTGAGCAGAATATCCGCCATAGGTGTGTT
>CALFOQ010000052.1:0-89677 GCA_937921235.1 uncultured Atopobium sp.
TACGTCTTTTTAACAGATTATCCGACTTAGGTGTGTTTTGAACTGCCTCCTATTTCTCGTGTCCAAGAAATGGGAGGCAGTTCAATTTCTGCGCGGGGGATTTTCTTGTACGGGAAATCTTTAGCAAGATGTTCTTGCAGGCAGCTACACGCGTTGCAAAATTACATAGCGATTAAGATTGTTATCTTTGCCATCCGCACTAAATTGCGCACAAACTTGCACGTCAGAGCCAAGGCTTCCAAGAAGCTCATCAAGCTCCTCTTGCGAGAAATGATGACAATAGCGCCAGGTATTCTCCTTATCTTGCCAGCCAATCAGATAGTCATGCTCCTCAAGTTCTGATGCATCTATACCCAGCGCACGCAGCCCTTGAGCAGTAGTTTCTTGAGCTTTAGCGGCAAGTTTTTGGCTGTACATAAACTGCCAGAAAGAAACGCACACAAATCCGCCAGGTTTTGTTTTCTCTAACAGAGTGCGCAGAAGCTGGATTCTCTTTTGGGCTCCAGGTACATGATGCAAAAAGCCAAACGCAACCACTAAATCACAGGCCGGAACAGTCAGACACAAAGAAAGCATGTTATTGAGCAGACTCTTTATCACATCTAATTCAATAAATGCCAGCTCAGAGACATGAGTGTCTGCCTCACCACTCTCTACCAGTGGTTTGCAATTATCTACAGCAAAATACTTTGCAGGGACAATCCCCGCCTCATCGCAAAGAAAGCGAGCAAAGCGCAGGTTTCCACAACCTACGTCGAGTACAGAGGGTTTCTCGCCAGATAAAAGCTGAGGCATGGCATCTAGACACTTCTGCCATCCCTGCCAAGGCGCCTGTCGTGTGGCCGAGAAACTCTGAGCCTGCTGAGCATAAAACTCAGAGGTAATGCGACTCAGCCGCTCAGCAGTAGATGCGCTGATAGATTGAGTGTGCGTTATGTGAGAAGAAGTATCCATACAGAGATTTTACGTCATCGCCTTGTTCCCAAAGGTCAGAAGCTCACCTTATTGCCTATACTGTTTGTATGGATGAACTCATTTTGGACATATTGAAGCGGCTCAGAGATGGCTCACAAGGTGCTCTTGATACGCATCAGCTTGAGATGCTCATTAACTCGCACAACAGCGGAATTGACTCTAGCGTCCACAGTACAGAGCGCGAGAAACTCATTCCCAAACGAGCAATTCTCCCCTATTTTTTGCAGGTCAAGCAGAACAATGATGAGCTGTGGCAATCGTGGAATGTAACGCCTGAGCTAGAAGAGAGATTTATTCGCTCCGTGCGCATGAAGCCTCGCCGCACCGCTTCTGGCGTGGCTACCATTACCGTGATTACCAGGCCGCATACCTGCTCAAGTAATTGCATTTATTGTCCGTGTGATTTGCGTATGCCTAAGAGCTATCTTGCTAACGAGCCTGCCTGTCAGCGCGCTGAACTCACGTTTTTTGATCCATACGTCCAGGTTGCAGCCCGCCTTCAGGCACTCCATCAAATGGGACACTCAACCGACAAAGTGGAGCTTATTGTGCTTGGTGGTACCTGGAGCGATTATCCAGAGAGCTACCAATACTGGTTTATCAAAGAGCTCTTCCGTGCGCTCAACGAGTGGCCAAACTCTCCTAATCACATCAAGGAGCGCCTGAATTGGTACACCTCGTTTGGCTTGCAGAACTCTGAAGAAGCACTTTCTTCTTTTGTTGCTGAACAGCAGGCAGCAGTCTTTGATGACACTGCCACGTATAACCAGGCTTTTCATAAGCTCTACGACACTAGTCAGCCTCACCAAAGCGCATGGTCTCAGATGCAAAGTACCTATGATGAGCTGGTGGAGCAACAACACGTTAATGAAACAGCTGCTGCTCGCGTGGTTGGCCTTGTAATAGAAACCAGACCTGACACTATTACGCCGGATAATCTACGCATGTTTAGGCAGCTTGGGTGCACCAAAATTCAAATTGGCATACAGAGCACACGCCAAGAAATCCTTGACGCAAACCAGCGTCAGATGAGCGTTGCCCAGATTAAGCGAGCTTTCTCGCTCATCCGTTTGTACGGATTTAAAATCCATTCTCATCTGATGGTTAATCTGTTGGGCGCTACTCCTGAAGCCGACAAGCAGGACTTTAAGACATTTGTTACAGATCCAGGTTTTCTCCCCGACGAAATCAAGCTCTACCCCTGTGCGCTGGTATCAGGAACACAACTGGTGCAGAAGTATCGTGAAGGCGCGTGGCAACCATATGCCAAAGATGAGCTGGTAGACGTACTTGTTCAAGACGTACTTAACACACCTCCATACGTGCGCATTTCTCGCATGATTAGAGACATTAGCGCCACCGATATTCTGGTGGGAAACAAACACACCAACCTCCGCCAGATGGTGGAGCATGAGCTTGCCGCCAAAGACGTTGCACGTCGCGTGCAGGAGATTCGCTTTAGAGAGATTAATCAGCAGCAGGTACACGCCGCGGAGCTTACTCTACAAGACTTTACCTACACCACCGCAGTCAGCGATGAGCACTTCTTGCAATGGGTAACTGCTGACAACAAAATTGCAGGTTTCTGTAGACTTTCACTTCCCCACTGGGACAAGCTGACCTCTGGCGCATGTGATGTTTCTGCCGATGAACTGCTGGTACAGCCAGGTCAAGCCATGATCAGAGAGCTCCACGTGTACGGACAGGCGCTCTCGCTGGGCTCGGAAGGAATGTCTGCTCAGCATCAAGGTTTGGGCCAAAAGCTTCTTGCTAAAGCCTCCTCTATCGCAGCTGAGGCGGGTTATACCAGCCTTAACGTCATCAGCTCAATTGGAACGCGCGCTTACTATCGTGCGCAAGGCTTTAGCGATGCAGGTCTCTACCAGCAAAAAGCGCTGTAGAAAGGTAGCCTTACACTTCCAAACCAGCTTTATGTGCTCACTTTAAAAGTCAAAAAAATGCCGAGAAGACCGTTGATCTTCTCGGCATATTCATGAGCGTCTCCCTCTCCTTGACGCGAATGGATCTTAAGGAATCAGCGACAGAATCTGAGAGAGGTTCTTCTTGCCGAAGTCAACCTTTTGACCATCGTTGATAACCAAGCAAGGAACACTCATGACGTCGTAAGTGTCTTTGAGCTCCTTGAAGTGGTTGATGTCGTAGACATCGCAGGTGACCTGAGGATTGTCTGCAGCGATGCGCTGAGCAGCCACAACAACATCTGGGCACATGGTGCAAGAAAGTCCTACCAAGACCTGCAGATGTGTCTTTGACTCAATAGCGGCAATGGATGCCTTATCCTCGTTACTAATAGGCTGACCAGGACCTGCAGCGTTGTAGAGTCCAAGTACAAACGAAGTGAACTCGTGACCGCCAGGAACACCATGGAACGCAAGACCTGTTGGCGTACCATCTTCTGCGCAAACACGAACAACGGGAAGGTTCTTCTCGCCCGTGTCTGAAACCGTCTGAACGCTCAGCTTGTCGGTCATGGAAGAAAGCTCCTCCATGTAAGCTACAAGCTCCTCAGAAACAGGTCTTTGGTCAAGCTCCAACTGAAGCACAAGCGGACGAGCCATGCGCTCAAAGACAGCGTTAAGCTGCGCTTTCATGTCGTCGGTGAAAAGCTCTCCAGAATCAGAGACAGTCTTGGCCGCTGGAGCTTCAGGGGCCTCCTTCTTGGACGAGATGCGCGTAACGTTCATCTGTGGAACAAAGCCGGTCTTTTCCTGTACGCGTTTGATGTAGCGCTCCATCTCGGTTGCGGTAGTTGCCGCCTGACCAATAGCCGTTGCAACCTGACGCAATGGCTTCTGGCACACATCACCAGCACCAAAAAGGCCCTCACAGGTTGTTTCTTGATGCTCGTTGGTGATCAGATAGCCGTAGTCATCTGTCTGAGCCAGTTCTTTTACCAAGTCAGTCTCAGGCGCGTAACCCGCGAAGACAAAGACACCAATGGAATCGCCATCTTCTGGAGCAAAGGTGGTCTTCTCGCCTGTTTTCAGATTCTTGTATGTAATAGACCTGAGCGCAGAATCTCCAGCAACGGATTCAACCTGTGTGTTATAGAGAACCGTAATATTTGGATTGGTGCGAGCAGCTTCAGACGACGCAGGAGCGCAGGTAAACGCCTCCTCACGTACAAGAACGGTAACGTGCTTTGCATACTTGGTCAAAAACACGCTTTCCTCTGCAGCCGCAAAGCCTCCACCGATTACAAAGACTTCTTTGCCGGTGAAGAACTCGCCATCGCAAGTGGCGCAGTAAGCAACTCCATGGCCCTGATAGTCCTCTTCTCCGACAAAACCAATGTGACGTGGATGTGCTCCAGAGGCCAGAAGAACCGAAAGGCAGGGACGCTCGCCTTTAGTGGTGTGAACTACCTTGACATCTCCGGACATGTCCAGGTCAGTAACTTCTGCAAGCAAAAACTCTGCGCCAAAGGCCTCAGCCTGCTTGCGCATAGTTTCCGAAAGCTCAGAACCACTGGTAGAGAAAACTCCCGGATAATTAACGACCTCATTAGTGATGGTGATCTGTCCGCCAAAATGGTCCTTCTCGACAACCAAAACACGGTAGCGAGCGCGGGCCAGATAGAGGGCGGCGGTGAGCCCTGCTGGCCCACCGCCGATAATCACCGCGTCGTAGAGGTCTTTGACGTCGGTCATTGTAAGCTCCTAAATCTTAGAGCTGACCAACAAGGTCAAGGCTTGGCTTCAGGGTCTCAGCACCTGGCTGCCACTTAGCTGGGCAGACCTGATCGCCGTGCTCTGCAACAAACTGTGCAGCCTGGAGAAGGCGGAGAAGCTCCTCAGCGTTACGGCCAATGCCACCAGCGGTGACAAGCTCAACCTGGATGACACCCTCAGGGTCAACGATGAAAGCACCGCGCTCAGCAAGGCCAGCATCCTCAATAAGGACCTCAAAGTTCCTTGCAAGAACGTGAGCTGGGTCAGCGAGCATTGGGTAGGTTACCTTAGAGATACGCTCGGACTCCTCGTGCCATGCCTTGTGGACAAACTCAGTGTCGCAAGAGACAGAGTAGACCTCTGCGCCAGCAGCCTGGAACTTGTCATAGTTGTTAGCAAGATCCTCAAGCTCAGTTGGGCAGACAAAGGTAAAGTCAGCTGGATAGAAGAAGAACAGGCTCCACTTGCCCAGTGTAGACTCCTTGCTTACCTCGGTGATGTCACCGTTCTGGAATGCGTTTACCTTAAAATCACCAATTTGCTTACCAATAAGAGACATAGTCAGTTCCTTTCTGTAAGTAAAACAATTTGTAAAACGTGCTAGTTAGAAGTTTACTCTCTTTAACTCTTTTGTCAATAACAATAATGATTACTATTTATATCCACAAAAAAGAAACAGGCCAGATTACTCTGACCTGTGAACAGTTGGTGGGCGTTATAAGATTTGAACTTATGACCTCTTCCGTGTCAGGGAAGCGCTCGTCCCCCTGAGCTAAACGCCCGAATATGTTTGCTGCTGGGGATGCAGCAAGGGATATATTACGAGAAACCCGCCCCTCTTGCAACCGTCAAACTCAACTTTTTTTGAAATCTGCAAAAGATCGTCTCGTCAATGCATTGACGGCTATTTAAATACCGCGGGCTATCAAATGAATGACCGCCTTTTAAACCCGTACGTCTTCTGCACCTCAATTATTAAAAAATAGGCAAATGGATTGTAAAAGCATACGGTCAGAAGTATTATGGCAAGTCGTTCGATTGAGGGAGAAACTTATGAACTTTCTGGAATATAACAAAGACGAGAAGCTATGCTTTAATTATAAGAAATCATGCGGTCTCTGGTTAATTGTTGTAGCTCTCATCATTTTTGCAGCTACCGTAATAGGTGGAAAACAGATTATCAATATGTCCGTATTTAGCTTTGGATATGTTGCAGCCTTCTTATCTATAAACACAAATAAGAAAGTTCTCAATAAGTTTTCCGATGGTCCTTCAAGTAAGTTCCAGAACAAAATGTCTCTATACGCGGTGATTTTCTTATTCATTTTGATGTTTTTATTAGGTGGACCATTTTTTGCAACTGAAAACTGGAGACTTATTTGGTTGGGCGCGTTAATGGCCACGGCGCTGCACTTTTTCCTCTATTACTTTGTACACGGAAAATCGATGATCTATTTGGCTATACTCTGCGCCGTTAATGTTGGTATAGGTTATATTTTTCCAGACATCCCACTGACAATAACTGCCTATATTGATGCGGCAATTAAACTTGGCTTTGGAATATACCTGTTCTTTTTCTCAAAGCCAACTCAACAAAAATAACCTTCGCCTAGAGACCATGTGCGTCAAACGTGTCCTTAACCAGTGCAACAAGCATTGGTATAAACACAGCCACGCCTGCTAAAAGCATTGGATTGTCACGTACTTCCGGAATGTCCTGTAAGAAATTCTGCAGATCATAGACAAGACCAACGGCAACGGCAATAAGAATAGGTGCCAGAATAATCAAAATAGGATTTGGTGGTTTACGCATAAGGATGCTTTCTTTTACAAGTACTGCACACGCAGCGGTCCAATAGAGCAAAGATACGTATCAAGCCACATTCTGGCTTTTCTTCCTTACTTCTTCCCTACTTCTTACGTTTAACCTTAATTTGAATGCCAGAAGAATCTGGACGAGGCGATGTAGAAGCAACAGCGGGTTTCTCGCCATTTACAAAGGCAGAGAAACGCTGACGGAAACGATTCCACTTGTGGTAGATAGGCTCGTGATCATGAGATCTGAGACCCAAAAGCATGCTTGCTGCCAGAGTTGGAAGCAGATACTCAATAGCGCGCCAAAGTACAAAACCTGCAGCAATTTCCTCGCCAAACATATGGCCAAACAGGAAGGCAAAGCCACCCTCAGCGCCACCAGTGCCACCAGGAAGTGGAATGGCCGAGGTCAAGAGCTCAAGCATTGAACCAGATGCAAGGCAGGTCAGAAGGTCTGCGGGTTGGCCGAGCGCACGCAGAACAAAGTATGGCAGTGCATAGAGGCAGCCAAGCTGGACCAAGGTAACCAGCAGAACAACGCACATCTCTGGGATGTTCTTTGCGGCAGTCTTAAAGCCGTTAGAGAACTCATCTACCTGTGTGTTAATGATGCCATGCCAGTGGTCGTACTGCTTTACGATACGAAGACGTGAAAGCAGCCTTAAGCCCCAGTTGCCCACGGTCTTAACCATTTTAGGAAGCAGACAAATGGCCAGGATAACTGCAACCATCACTATTTTTGCGCCAAACAAAATAACGCCAATAACGGTTACATCGCCAAATTGCTCGTAGAAATAATTGGCCCTAAAGATAAGCATCAGAGCTGCAAAGATGCCCTCGCCCGCCTCGTACATAACAAAGCGGGTGAACTGCAAAGCTCCTGCCTGACCCACAGAAATACCCGCACGAGTGAGGCGATAAATCTGAGCAGGAGCAGCACCAGCACCGTTTGGCGTGAGGTTCATGAAGAAGATACCCGACGCCTCAACGCTCATCAGGTCACGAACACCAACAGGACTCTCGGGGTCTGTAATAACTGAAATTACGTAGGCGAGAATACCCAGGAAATAGTAGACAAAGTAGCAAAGAGCACCAGCAATGAGCCAACCTGTATCTACGTCTGCTAGAGCAACAACAAACTCATCAAACTGACCAGAGAAAACGATATAGAGTGCGTACAGTATTACAACCGCAAAGAGGAAGAGAATGCTCTTTCTAACTTGACCAAAACTCTCTTTTGCCTCTTCTACCTGCTCAGATGAAGAAGTTGGAGCAACACTAATCTTAGGCTTTTTAGTTGAAACACCCTTAACGGTTGTAGATCCAATCTTCACCGTTACCTTCGGTGTAGATGAGGGGTGCTCGGTTTCAGACGCGCCATCTGGGCGATCCATGGGCACCTCCTTGGACTCTGGATCACAATACGTGTACAGAAACAACACTCTTTGCAGGTAAACGATGCAACCTCAGAGGGTTTCTCGCCACCTACCTGCTTTTCATTTTACATGAACCGCTCAAGTATACCCTTGTCGGCCTCAATAATGCCACCGCCACAAACTTCCTGGCCATCGTACAAAACCGCCGATTGACCTGCTGCAACAGTTTTTACTGGCTGGTCAAATTCAATAAATCCACATTGATTATCTGTGAGCGTAAACGTTGCAGGAACCAGCGCGCCTGTGTGACGAGTTCTGACCACATACCTACCGTTAGCTGCAGGTTCTCCAGAAATCCAATGCATGTCCGAGAGCTCCATACGACGAGTCCAGAGCGCAGGACAGTTGAGGTCAGAGGTTACATACACCACATTCTTAAGCGTGTCGGTTGCTACTACATAGCGAGCAGGTCCTCCACCGATGTTCAGGCCTTTTCTTTGGCCAACGGTAAAGAGGAATGCTCCGTCATGGGTGCCAAGAACCTTGCCTGTCTCCCACTCAATGACGTCACCCTTCTTTTTCTGAAAAGTGTCCAGCAAAAACGTGCGCAAGCCAACGGGGCCAATAAAACAAATGCCGTCGGAATCTGGCTTAGTTTCTATGCCCAGACCTCGCTCTGCACACAGAGCCCTAACCTCTGCCTTGGTGGCAATGTGTCCAATAGGAAAAAGCGTGCGTTCAAACAAATGACCTGGTACACGCCATAGGAAATACGTCTGATCCTTGTGAGCATCTGCGGCACGCAAAAGTTTTTTGGTGCCCGGGACATTCTGAGCGTAGTGACCTGTTGCAACAAAATCAGCGCCCTCTGCAAATGCACGCTCTGCAAAGGTGCCAAACTTGACCGTCTGGTTGCACATAACGTCTGGATTAGGCGTACGGCCGTGCTCATAGGCATCAAGCAGGTAATCAACAACAGTGGCCTTATACTCGGCCTCACAGTCCCACACGTCCAAATCAATGCCCAGCGTTACGCACACGCGCTCGGCATCAGCCAGGTCATCTGCCCAGGGGCACTTAAAGCCTGGCAGGTCCTTGGACCAGTTGCGCATATAGATAGCCTTGACGTTATAGCCTGCCTCAAGAAGCAGAGCTGCAGACAGCGCCGAATCAACGCCGCCGCTCATGCCAAGGTAAACTAGTTCTCCCATGTCACTCCTACGCGAGCAGATTCCTGTTTGACGGCCTCGGCAATTGCCCAAGCTGCGTACAAGATGTCGTCTTCGGTGGTAGTTCTTCCAAGCGTTAACCTGAGGCTTCCCGCTGCTACTTCTCGCGGTGCCCCGATTGCCTCAAGCACGTGAGATATTTGCATCTTTGATGCGGCACACGCAGAGCCTGTTCCTACTGACACGCCAAGACGCTCCAGCAAAATGACCAGACGGCGAGCCTCAAGTCCCGGGAAAGAAACGTGCAGCAAATTAGGAAGCCTCAGCTTGGCGTTCTTTGGTCCCGAGACAATCATCTGCGGGAACTCAGCGCAAAGTAGCTCCTGTAGCTGATCTCTGAGGCGAGAAACCCGCTTTGCCTCGTCAGCGCGAGTCTCATCTGCAAGCGCCAAAGCACACGCAAAACCAATGACGCCTGCGACGTTCTCCGTACCTGAACGAACACCGCCTTCTTGTCCGCCGCCGAGTACCAGCGGCCTTAAGCGCACATCATCGGAGGCCCACAAGAGACCCACCTGCTTTGGACCGGAAAGCTTTGCTGCGGAAAGCGTCAACATGTCCACGCCCAGCGATGACACGTTCACGCTCAGGTATGCTGCAGCTTGAGAGGCATCTACGTGCAAATGCAGCGGACGAGTCTCCCCTGCCGCAAGCCTGCGCGAGCGCTCCTTGGCAAGCACCTGCGAAATCTCTCGGATAGGCTGAATGGTGCCAATCTCCCCGTTTGCAAGCTCAATGGAAACTAGCTCAGTCTCTGGCTTGAGCGCTTTTGCTACGCGCTCTGGATTCACACGACCGTCTGCCTCTACGCGTAGAGTCTTGTGCGAGAAAATCCCTGCACATGCAAGGACGCTCTCATGCTCAATAGCATCAACGATTACGTGCGCATCTTCAGAGACCGTTGCAAACGCCAGGTTGTTGGCCTCTGTAGCACCTGCTGTGAGCACCACGTTTCCTGGACGAGCACCAATGGCATGCGCCAAGACAGCGCGGGCACGTTCTACCTCGTCACGAACCTGGCGAGACAGAGCATACGGCGCTGAAGGGTTGTAAAACCTCTCCGTGAAGTACGGAATCATTGCATCAAGTACACGTGGATCCATAGGTGTAGCTGCGGCAAAGTCCAGGTACACGTTGCCTGTTGGATGTTCTGGTTTTGCAGAAGGCATGTGCATTACAAATCCTTTGGGTTTCTCGCGGTCTTGCGGGCTTACGGACGTGCGGCGTTGCGTGGACACACAAGCTACGACTTATCAGCCAAGTCTGGCGGTGTAAAGGTCATGTTCTGGAAACGAGTAGATACAAAGCTGTCGTCGTAATGAGTATCTACCCACATCTCAAACGCATTTGACGGAGGAACGCCAGCGTCTCGCTGAGCCTTTCTACCTAGGCATGCCACCGTCATTGAAATGTCGGCGACAAGATACACCGTAAGCAGGGTAACAAAAATTGCTTGTCTTTTTGATGTTGGCTCACCTATCTTGTAGAGCGCTCGAGGCATGATAACCCGACACCAAATCAGACCCAAAATGCCCCAAAATCCCAAGAATCGCCAGGCCACCCACTGTGTGATGGCATCTGGAAGATGAGCGTACGTCCACGATTCCGAGTGGAAAATCTCTTGCATTCCCCAGCCGGTAAGTTGCTCCAGCGTGCCACCAACAACAACCGAAACCAGAAAAATGACCAGGTTGTTGGCGTGGTGCTTGTGCAGCTGGTAACAAATAACGGTGAGAAACACCGCGCCAGTTCCGTAGAGCGGAGAAAATGGTCCCCAGATGAGGCCAACCCTGCTCTCGGTCAGGCCAGCGGTAATGAGCATCCAAATCTCTTCAATAAGAAGGCCGGCCATGCAGCCCACTATGAAGAGGATGACCACCTGGTACCAGCCAAGATGCATCGTGTCCAAATACGCCGAGAGCTCAGTTTGCGTTGGTTTTGGCTTGGAGAACGGAGCGGCTGGTGCAGGTGACACGATGTCTGATGCGACACCGGCCGCGCCGTCAGGTGCGTCCGATGCAACGCCAGGAGCATCGCCTGCGAGCCCATCGATCTTCTCGCCAGACGAAAGCCAGCCCCAAAAATAGCGCACCACGCGAACAAAACCGCTTGCGACAAGATACGCAAGCGTCAAAAGAGCTAAAAGTGACGCGACAATAAAGAACATACAACCTCATTCAAAAAGTTCTTGTTCTATGATACGGCAAGCAGTCACACTTGGCAATCTACCTGCTCTTATTTACAAGTTTTGCAAGAAAAATCCACCTCTTGCGCGCATGAGGATTCGTGACTTTTCTAAAAAAGTTTGACGATTTTGAAATTTACACTTGCACTCAGCCGTGAACTTGCGTATATTATTCCTCGCGTTCGCGGGCTTAGCGCAGTTGGTAGCGCGCAACCTTGCCAAGGTTGAGGTCGCGGGTTCGAACCCCGTAGCCCGCTCCATGATTTTTCGGCCGGATTCGTTTCGGCCTTTTTCATATGGCGAGATGGCCAAGTGGTAAGGCAGAGGCCTGCAAAGCCTTTATCCCCGGTTCGAATCCGGGTCTCGCCTCCAGTGAATTGACAACCCCAGCTTCGGCTGGGGTTTTTTTGTCACGGGCGTGCTTGCTGGGATTTAGTCAGACGCGCCTGAAAAGTGCATCATGTCTGAGTAAAACAGCTCAGACATGGCGAGAAAAACAGGCAAATAGCTCAGACTAGGCGTATTTTTCAGGCAAATCGTTCAGACTTGGCGAGAAAATCAGGCTCCATGAGAGTGTCTATAAAAACCAACCTTGAAACCAGAGTTACGTCTAGAAAAGTCCGCCTAAAAAGTGAAAAGAATCTGTATTTGAGCCACCGATTCTTTTACAAAATCAGGCAAATCCACAGATTCTTTTACTTATATAGGCAAAAGTTACAGATTCTTTGAAGAAATCAGGCACGCCTAGGCGTACACCTGGCGTGCGGCGGGCGCGCGCTGATTGCACTCAGCTCACGCCACCCGCCTGGCGAGAAACCCCGTCTACTCCCAGCATTTACGCACAAGAAACCCGGTATCCACACGAAATAGATACCGGGTTGAAATCACTTGTGACCTGCGTACACAACCTGCGTACGCACGCCGCGCGACCTAGCGCATCATCTTAACCAGGCGAACAATGGTACCGTTGCCGGAAGGCTTTTCCTGGATAGACACGGCGTCCATAAGCAGGCGCATCAGCTTAACGCCGCGTCCACGCTCGGCAAACTGGCCGGTCTCGGGAGGCTCCTCCTCATCGGAGATGCTAAAACCGCCGCCGCAATCCGAGACGTCAATGACCACCCTGTCTGGATACGCAGAAACCGTGGTCAGCACGCCCTTCTCGCACGCGTGATCAACGGCGTTGCCAATAGCCTCGCCAACTGCAAGTTCAATGTCAAACTTTTGGTCCGAGGTAAACGGCAGCGTCTTCAGCAGCGCGATAGCCCTTGAGCGAGCGTCGCACATTTTATTGGGATCAACTCTAAACGTTGTCTGAAACGATGGATGTGTGCCCGGTGCAAGCGGAGTCACGCGCGACTTAGCGGCGCAGGTACTTATAGGCATGAAATCGATAAGACCCATGCGCACCAAGGCCTTAAATGCCGTCGGTTGCACGTTGGTTAGACTCATAAGACCGCCGAGCGTCTTCATGCGTCGAACAGCGCACACGATAAAGCCCATGCCGCATGAATCGATGTACGAAACCTCCGACATATTCAGTACAATTCTTCTGCAGCCGCTATCAATGAGCTGCTCAATCTGGGCCTTCACGCGCGGGACTCCCCTCACGTCAAGGTCAGTATTGACTGAAACAACTGCTATGTTTGGCTGCGTATACATACGTTTCTTGTTCCCGCGCTGCAACAAGAATTTCAGATATATGCATTTTTTAGCGAGAAAATCGTCTCGTTGACGAGAAGACCGTCTAGTTGCTCTTCTCGCCAGAATTGGCACTGCCAAGCACACCAGAGCCGGTCCCGCCAAGCTCGTCAAAGCGCAGGGCAACCATGGCAACGTCGTCATCAAGCCTTCGGCCGGTATAGCGATCAAGCGTGCTCAAGAACCTATTGAGCAGGCCGTCAAAGCCACGAGGAACCTCGTTCATAATCATGTCTCGCAGGCCGGTCTCGCCAAAGAACGCGCCTTCAGGGCTACGAGCTTCCGTGGTTCCGTCGGTGTAAAGCAGCAGGATGTCGCCCTCATGCAAGTGAACCATGCCGTTTTTGTACTCCATGTCGTGAAACGCGCCCACAACGCCCGACTGAACATCCAAAAGCTCAGCCTCGCCCGATTGAGCGGACACCAAAATCGCAGGTGGATGACCAGCGGAGCAGTAGGTCAGCGATGAAGTTGTAAGGTCAACAATGCCCACAAAGAGCGTTGCAAATGTTTCTACTCTCGAGAAGCCCAACAGGAACTCATTAAGCGTTGCCACCATGCGAGCGGGAGTTCTTCCCTCCCACGCGTATGCGGAAAGTGCCGTTTTAACTGCGGACGAGATAGATGCCGCCTCAATACCCTTGCCAGAAACGTCACCCATAATGATGCACGCACGACGGCCTGGCAGCTTAATCATGCTGTAAAAATCGCCACCAACAAACGCGTCGGCGGTTGCGGACGAATAAATTCCCTCGGCAGAAATTCCTTCTACCTTCTGCAGGTCATTTTTCATGCCCGACTGCAGCGCCTGGGAGATATGCTTATTTTGCTGGCTCTCTTCGGCACCAACGGCCAACGAATGAACCAGAAGCATCACGCGGTCCAAGAAATCAAGCTCAATGTCGCTCAGAGGCTCAGCGTTTTCTTCTCGCAAGAAAAGCCAGGTATGCTGCTCACCTGCAAACTTACCCAAGAAGAGCACAGCTCCCTTGCACGGCAAACCTTGTGCAGCAAGCGCGCGACTCAACGCAGAATCCAGCTCGACCTCTTTGACTGACGCCTCGCCCTCTCCTGTCTTGAGTCCCTCAACCGTCGATGGAAGCGCAATTTGCTTGCCGACATCCTGCGCGACGGCGGCCTCCGCCGCAGCCTGCGCGCCGCCGGCCTCCGCTGCAGCCTGCGTGCTGTCTTGCGCACCATCCTGAGTGTCGCCAAACGCTTGCTCAGCACCAAGCGCGTGGAGCGTAATGTTGCCTGTGACTTCACAGCAATCTACCGAGAAAACCCGTGCATTCAGATCGGTGCCCACTGACCTCATAACCTGCTGTAATCGCTCACCAGAGATCTTCTCGCCCTCTGCAGCGCTATGGAGTAATCCTTGACGCACGCGAGCTAATGCCTCGCGAAGCGTGTCTCTACGCTGCGTTCTCATGGCCGACAACGCACCTACAAGCTGTACCGAGAGGTAATTTGCAATGGAGTCAAGAAGTCTTGCGTCTTCAACCAAAAGCGCACGCTTACGCTCCCAGCCCACCTCAATCAGAGCAACAATGTGGCCACCAAACCACACAGGAACCACAAGAAAGCTGGTAAACGGAGGCAAGTGACTTGCATCAACGGTTATGACCTCACGAGTTTCCTCGTTGACCAGGTTGCGCTTTTTAACTCTTCCCTGCTTGAGCGCGCCGGAGTTCAAAGGCATAGTATGCAAGCGAAGTGCATGTTCAGAATAAAACGTCAAACGCTCCAGGGAGCTGTTAAATGCAAAGTAGCGAGGAATTCTGTTCAATGACGCACTCTTTAGAGACTCCGTTGCGCCATGAAGGTGATACCCGTCTTGCTCAGCAAGATAAATGAGCGCACCATCAGCCTCGACAGTCTCTGAGAGCTCTTCTAACACGCGCTCGATGAGCTGACCCATATCTTCCGAGTCAAGTGTGTCCAAAACAATCTGAAGCGCTCCTGAGAGCCTCTTATTGGCTCGGCGAAGGTCCAACACCATTCGTTCATCATCGTGCATGGGGCTAGCCAAGTCACGAAGTTTAGATGCCGTCAAAACAATAGCCTGCGTAGGTGCGCCAACATAATCTGCACGCACGCTCAGCACCTGCGACGTGCCGTCTTGCGCAGGAGCAGCCACCATAGACGTAGAGCCATCGATCGCAAACGGCAGCGACTCTACAGAAAACGGTTTCTGCAAGTTTTCTTGGTTTGCTGGCGTAAACAAAAAGCGAACGTCCAGGCCAGCAATGGTGCCGTCTACCTGAGCAAAGAGGCTCTCAGCCTCCTCATTGGCGAGAAGAACCATGCCCTCCATATTAAAAACGATAACTGCATCGCTGGTCAGGCGCAGCAACTGAGACAGAGTTGCAGCAACAGTTCCGTCGACAACTCCCTCAACACGCCTTACGCTCAGCTTGTTATCTGCCACAGTCACTCCTTACCAACAAGAAAAAACAAATCACATTGCCTAAGTATACGAAAAAGGCGGACCTCCGAAGAGATCCGCCGAAATTCCGTGGTGTCGGAGGCGGGACTTGAACCCGCACAACCGTTAGTAGGTCACTAGCACCTCAAGCTAGCGCGTCTGCCAATTCCGCCACTCCGACTTGCTTTGCAGCGAGGGATATACTAACACATCTTCAAGCAACATTTGAGAGAAAATTTAAAACTTTTTCTCAAAAGAACTTTGCGAGAAGATCGCCTCGTCCCTTGCTTACTTCTGCCAACCAACAATGGTTGCAGGTACGCTCTGGAAGAGTGATGGACCAAAGTTGGCAAGACCCTTCTTAACAACGTAGCAGTCTGGACCAGTGTAGACAGGAAGATATGCGTAAGTCTGCATCATCTTCTTCTCTGCCTCATTCATGAGCTTCATGCGCTCATCAAAGTCCTTGGTAGAGACAACCTTTGCAAACATCTCATCGGTCTCTGCAGAGCCCTGCTGACCAAAGTTGGATCCAGACTCAGAACCATAGAGCTGGTTGCCGTTGTTGTAAGAAGTTGAGGAACCAACCCAACCAAAGAGGCAGACATCCCAAGAACCAGAGGTAAGAACATCAGAGAACTCAGAAGATGGGTGAGAATCAAGGGTAAGGTTGATGCCTGCGTCCTTGCACATCTTCTGGATTGCAGCAGCACGGTTCTTAACAGTAGTGCCGTCACCAAACAGAGTGTAGGCGAAGGTTACCTGCTGACCGTCCTTCTCGTAGTAATCGCCGTTGAGCTTATAGCCTGCATCCTCAAGGGTCTTCTTAGCAGCAGCCTTGCGCTCATCAGCGGACTTGAGGTTCTTGATATCGTCTGGAAGGTTGTTGTCATAACCAGCTGCCCAGTAAGGCCAAAGCATAGAACCTGGTGCATCCTCTTTCCAGTTAACACCCTGGAAGACGATGGAAACGATGGTTGCAGGGTCAACGACCTGGCAGAATGCCTTACGAACTGCAGCATCCTGAAGAACGCCACGAGTGGAGTTAATCTCGATAACAGCAATAGACATACCAAGACCACGACGGATTTGAGCCTTATCACCAAGACCGGTGAAGTTAGAAAGAAGCTCAGCGGAACCATTGACAGAGCTACCAGTAGTGTCAACCTCTTCGTTCTTGAATGCGTTAATGGAAGCCTGGGTATCCATCTGCTTGTAAACAAGGGTATCAAGCTTAGGAGCGTCACCCCACCACTTTGGATTTGGCTTGAAGGTTACAGCAGAATCGTCGAGAGAATCAACGATATAAGGACCAGAACCAAGCTCGTTGTGTGGCTCATTGTTGTAGCCATTGTTAAAGAATTCTGGATCCTGAAGCTTTGGGTGCAAAGCATAGCTCAAGATGCTCTCGATTGGATAGACTGGCTCCTTCATAGTAACAACAGCGGTCTTAGCAGTATCACCCTGCTCAACAGACTCATACTTGTCATAACCATCAGTTGAAGAAACCGCATACTTTTTAGTCTGACCACACATAGTGATGAATGCGGTCTGAATTGCGGTCCAATCAATAGCAGTGCCATCGTTGAAGGTAGCCTGATCAGTGAAGGTAAGGGTAGCAACCTGCTTGCCGTCCTTCTCCTCTACCTTGAAGTCCTTGATGTAATCCTTGTTTGGCTCATACTTATCGCCATCAGCATTAGTAAGGAACAGGTCACGAGGGTTGATAAGACCGTGAAGGATGTTCATGTAAGCGGTATTACCAGCAAGTTGGTAGTAATTCCACTGTGGACCAATCTCAGTGATTGGCTGGGTCAGAGTACCGCCATCCTTAACCTCATCGCGGGTCTTAGGATTGTTGTACGTCTTGCCCTTCTCTGGGATTGGGAGCTGATCCAGAGGAGTGTTTGCAGGGGAGCCGTCCTGTGGCTCAGTACCAGTGGTGGTGGAGTCGCCCTTAGGATTTGATGGAGCACAACCGGCAAGGCCAAGGCCTGCGGCGGTGATACCAGTCAGAGCAAAGAACGAACGACGGGAAAAACTGTCAGCCATATGATCACCCATTTCGTTAAAGGCCTACAGATATTCACTTAACTATACGAAATTGCCTGAAAATACTCCATAGCAGAAACATTCCCGTAACAACCTAGTTCACTATTTGTAACAAACAAAAACCCGCACCTAGTTTTAAGTGCGGGTTTTTAAAAATTTTATTGAATCTTTGTTACTCGTTAGAGATATGAGTAGCAGGAACCAGTTTACCGTCCTGATAAATCATACGCTCACGAGTACGCTCAATCTTTGGATCAGGAATTGGAATAGCCGAGAGAAGTGCCTTGGTGTAAGGGTCTTGTGGATTAGTGAAGACGTCTTCAGTCTCACCGTACTCAACAATCTTGCCCAGGTGCATAACAGCAACTGTGTCAGAAATATGACGAATAACAGCAAGATCGTGAGCAACAAAGAGATAAGAAATCTTCAACTGAACCTGAAGGTCCTCAAGAAGGTTAATAATACCTGCCTGAATGGAAACATCCAGAGATGCAATTGGCTCGTCCAAAAGAAGAATCTTTGGGCTTGTTGCAAGAGCACGAGCAATAGCAATACGCTGACGCTGACCACCAGAGAACTGAGATGGGAAGCGGTCAACATAGTCTGGGTTAATACCAACCAAACGCATAAGCTCACCAATACGAGTATTAATATCCTCTTTGTTCCAACCCTGTGCCTGAAGTGGCTCAGCCAAAACATCATAGACAGGCATACGAGGGTCGAGAGAACTCATTGGATCCTGGAAGATAACCTGAAGGTCTTTACGAAGCTCTCTACGCTGTGCTGCGTTCTTAAGTTCAGCAACATCTTTGCCAAGGACTGTAATACGACCATCCTCAGGCTTCAGCAAATCCATAATCTGCATCAGAGTTGTTGACTTACCAGAGCCAGACTCACCAACCAGTGCAAGAGTTTCTCCCTCATGAATCTCAAAACTTGCACGGTCAACTGCGGTCATAGTGCCCTTGCTGCGCCTAATAAAGCCCTTTCCCTGAACAGGGAATGTCTTGGTAAGGTTTTCAACCTTAAGTACAACAGGACGCTCGTTACGAGGAACATCAACCCACTTTGGAAGGATTGGCTCAAAGTCTGGATATACCTCAGCATAGGTGAGGTTCTTCTCGCAAATCTCCTGAAGGTGGTGACAAGATGCCAAGTGGCCCTCAGCAGCATTTGCAGGAAGCAGAACTGGCTCTTTCTTGGAGCACTCCTCGGTAGCCATAGGACAACGTGGGTTAAAAGGACAACCAGTTGGAATAGCGGCAAGTGATGGTGGATTGCCCTTAATAGGAACAAGCCTGTGCTCTGCCTGAAGGTGAGGTTTTGGAACAGCACCCAGAAGGCCCATGGTATAAGGATGGCGAGGCTCAGCAAAAAGTGTATCAACGCTTGCGCGCTCTACGCCACGGCCTGCATACATAACCATAATGTCATCAGCAGTACCTGCAACAACACCAAGGTCGTGAGTAATCAGAACAACTGCTGCACCGGTCTCTTTCTGCGCGACCTTCAAGACGTCAAGAATCTGAGCCTGAATAGTTACGTCAAGAGCTGTGGTTGGCTCGTCTGCAATGATGATGTCAGGGTTATTTGCAATAGCAATTGCAATAACAACACGCTGACGCATACCACCAGAAAACTCATGTGGGAAGGAATCCAGACGATTTTTTGGATCAGTAATACCAACGATGGAGAGAAGTTCAATACAACGCTTGCGAACGTCTGCCTTGCTCATGTGAGGATTATGGGTAAGCAGAGCCTCTGCAAGCTGATCTCCAATAGAGAACATTGGGGTCAAAGCAGACAGTGGATCCTGGAAAATCATAGAAATCTTAGTACCACGAAGCTCTGACATTTCTTCATCGGTCTTACCAATGAGCTCCTCGTCACCAAGCTTAATAGAGCCAGTAACGTGAGCGTTGTCATCAAGAAGACCAATAAGAGACAGAGCAGTTACTGATTTACCAGAACCAGACTCACCTACGATACCAAGAGTACGGCCGCCCCAGAGGTCAAAGTTGACACCGCGAACTGCGTCTACACGACCAGCCTCGGTATTAAAGGAAACCTTAAGGTCACGAACAGAAAGAACTGGATCTCCTGTTGGAGCGCCCTTTGGACCGTTTGATTCAAGCAGCTCGTAGCGAAGGACATCGTCCATCTCTACACTTCCCTGCTTTGTTGAAGTAGTAGTAGTGTCAGACATTATGCACGCTCCGTAGTTTCTTCAGAAACGATGCTTCCCTCAAGATCACCAAGCTGAGCGTCATCCTTGGAAGAATCCTCTTCCTGATCTTTGACGCTACCAGCAGCGCGTGAATAAGGGTCAAAGGCATCGCGAAGGCCGTCGCCGATGAGCTGCAGGCCAACACAAACAATGATCAGAAATGCCGATGGAATCAGAATCATCCATGGAGTAGTAAGCATTGCAGAAGAACCAGCACTCAGAAGGTAACCAAGAGAAGTATCTGGTGGCTTAATACCAAGGCCCAAGAAGCTGAATGCAGTCTCAGAGTTAACGCCGCCAATAACAGCCAAGACCAAGTCAATAATAAGAATTGAACCAAGGTTTGGAATAAGGTGACGAACAATGATGGTAAATGGTGGAACACCCATGTACTTAGCGGCCTTGACGTAATCTCTCTCACGCAAAGACAGAGCCATGGTACGGATAGTACGTGCGCGACCAATCCAACCAAAAGCAGTTAGACCAAAGATAAGCATGAGCCAACCAGACTCACCGCCTGCTGCACGAACAATCATAGCAACCAGCAAGAAGCTAGGAATGACCATGAGCATATCAAGAAGCCACATACCAATCTTCTCTGGAATGCCGCGGACATAAGCAATGGCAGTACCAATAATTGCAGAGATGATAGTGGTCAAGATTGCATAGCTGATACCAATGGTCAAAGAACGGCCAAGACCGTGGACAACGCAGGCATACAAATCAATACCAGCACCATCAGTACCAAACCAATGCTTTGCATTAGGAGCCATGTTAATTGCAGTAAAGTCAGCATCTGTGTAATTAAATGGGGTGGCATATGGTCCAAAAACTGCAATAAGAACCATAATTCCAAGAATAATCAAACCGATTACTGCAGAACGCTGGCGGAAGAAACGCCTTGCAATCAGGCCAGCATAGCTAATTCTTTTAACTTCTTTGTTGTCAGACTTAGCATCTGCCTGAAGCTCACGCTCGGCGTTAGTAAGACCTGCATCAATGGAGACGTTTTTCTCGTCTTTATTCTGAAGCTCTTCTTTAGACATGTCCGCCTCCTTAGCTCATCTTAATTCGTGGATCAAGAGCAGCAGCAAAGAGGTCAGCCAGAAGAGCGCCAACAAGAGTCATTGCGCCAGAGAAAGCTGCAACTGCAACTGCACCGTGAATATTGTTGTTGTTAATACAGTTTATGAAGTACTCACCAAGACCGTGAATTGCAAAGACCTTCTCGGTCATAACAGCACCTGTGAAGATACCTGCAAGAGAGAAAGCAACTGAAACAGCGGTTGGAATCAAAGAAACGCGAAGAGCGTGCTTACGAATTGCCTTCTTACGAGTGAGACCCTTGGCGCGAGCGGTACGAACATAATCTGCGTGCATCTCGTCAAGTAGGTAGGTACGCTGAGAGAGGTGGTAACCAACGGAACTTACAATAGTAAGAACAATGGTTGGAAGAATAATGTGCTGGAGGAAGTCAATGAGCCAAGTGAAGAAGTTTCCGGTATCTCCACTAGAAAGATCGGTAACGTAGAAAATACGAGAACCGGCACGTGCGTTAATCTCGATTGCTGCAAAAACAATCAAGATTGCCATAACAACAGTTGGGATAACCAGCAGAACCGAAGCAACACCACTTAAGAAGCGGTCCTGCCACTGATACTGACGCTGGGCAGTATAAACGCCCAGGCTGACGCCAATAACAACAGACAAAATAGTTGCTGGGGTCATAAGCTCAATAGAAGCCATAAACTTGGAGCTCATCTCACGGTTAACATTATCACCTGTTGGAGTCATACCAAGATCAAACTTGGTAAATAGATTAGTAACCCAAACCTGATAACGTTCAATAACTGGAGTCTTATCATTCAGATTAGTCCTATACAGGTTTTCCTCAATAGACTCCTGTGGAGGACGTGGAGTACGCTGCTCAAAGTTGGAGCGTGGGTTCATAAATGATGATGCGAGGAAGAATGTGAGCGAAGTTGCAACAAAAATCATCACAATGTAGCTCAAAATCCTCTTTGTAACGTACCAAACAAACCGTGCCATTGACTCTCCTCACCGCCTTGCGCTTATCCACCCGATAAGCGAGGTTTTCTCGGTATGGCAACCTAGCATTCCTACAACAAACATGCCGTGAATACACAGCAAAGTGCAATTTTACCATGGATAAGTTGTCTAACCCAAAAATATCTCTCAGATATCCAAGATTATGCATACCAATCCCAGTAAAACGTATCCACATATAATGACTGTTAAAGTCCAGCGTGCAGGTCACAATCAAATTTGTTTACATATGAGAAACGTTATTGAAAATTCTGTTAAGAAGTAAAAGAAAACTGCTATCTGTTACGTCCGGCCTTTTTGCCGCCATTTCCCACAGCCAATTCTCCCGGACTCCATAGGCTGCAAATAAAAAAATGCCGAGAAACCCGGGTTTCTCGGCAGGAAATTCAAAAGTAAAAGGAGCTGCTTAGCCAATAGCGCCAACAGGGAACGTCAAAGCCATAACAATAGCGCAAACCAGGAAAATGGTTGTAGTGATGACGGTAAGGCGATCAAGGTTCTTCTCCATAATGCCTGAACCAGCGCTTGCGTTATACATAGATGCAGCAATCATGTCAGAAACGCCGGTGCCCTTTCCGGAGTGTGCCAGAACGAGCAGCACCGTCAAAATGCCAGAAAGAACAAACAGCACTAAAAGAATTGTATTCAGAACGCCCACGAGGTTCCCCCTCTTGCTGGCGAGAAGATCCAGCCCTAGTTATTTTCACGTACAACAGAAAAGAATAGCACACGCCACTCCCCTTTGGGAATGACGTGTGCCAAGTTGCAAAACAAACAAGAACTTAACAAATGAACCAAGCGCCTCACCGGTGGTAAGGAACTTTGTCAGAGTTTAGTTCATTGCGCTCTTAACCATTGCAACGAAGGAATCGGCCTTGAGAGATGCGCCACCAACAAGTGCGCCGTCGACGTCCTCTTTCTCGAGGAAGCCACCAACGTTCTCTGGCTTAGCAGAACCACCGTAAAGAATACGGATACCGTCTGCAATTTCTGCGCCAAAGATCTCTACCAGGGTCTTGCGGATTGCGCCGCAGACTTCCTGTGCGTCATCAGCAGTTGCAGTCATGCCAGTACCGATTGCCCAGATTGGCTCGTAAGCAATGACGTACTTGGAAGGATCGGTAATCTCTAGGCCCTTGGTGTCTGCCTTAATCTGGTCAACAACAAACTGAACGTGAGTACCAGCGTTGCGAACCTCAAGAGACTCACCGCAGCAAGAAATAGGAACGATGTCATGAGCCATCAGTGCCTTTGCCTTGCGGTTAATGTCCTCGTCAGTCTCGCCAAAGTAGCCACGGCGCTCGGAGTGACCAATGATGCAGTAAGTTGCACCAACAGAAGTCAGCATTGCTGGAGAGGTCTCACCAGTAAATGCACCGGACTCCTCCCAGTACACATTCTGTGCAGAGAGAGCAACGGAAGAGTTTGCCTGGGTAAGAACCTCAGAGACACCCTTAAGATCTACAAGAGGTGGAGCAATAACAACGTCAACGTTTCCAGTACCGGAAGCAAGCTGATCGACAATTCCCTGAGCAAGCTCAACGCCCTCAGTGAAAGTCTCGTTCATCTTCCAGTTACCTGCGATCATACGATTACGCATCGAGAAGCGCCTCCACTCCTGGAAGTGCCTTACCCTCAACGAGCTCCATGGAAGCGCCGCCGCCAGTGGAGATCCAGCTCATCTTGTCAGCAAGGTGGAACTTGTTAACTGCTGCAACGGAATCTCCGCCGCCGATGATGGAGGTGCAATCAGCATCTGCAACAGCACGAGCAATAGCCTCGGTGCCCTTTGCAAACTGGTCAAACTCAAAGACACCCATAGGACCATTCCAGAAGACGGTCTTTGCGCCCTTGATTGCCTCAGAGTAAAGCTCAACAGTCTTAGGACCAATGTCCATACCCATACGGTCTGCAGGAATCTGATCAGAAGGAACTACCTCACCAACAGCGTCCTCACCAAAGTGATCGGTAACAACGTTGTCAACAGGAAGCAGAATCTTAACGCCCTTCTCCTCTGCCTTCTTGAGCATCTCACCTGCGCGCTCAATCCAGTCTGGCTCCTGAAGAGAAGTACCAACGGTGTAACCCTTAGCCAGGAAGAAGGTGTATGCCATACCGCCACCAATGATGAGGGTATCAGCAGAATCGATAAGGTGATCAAGAACACCAATCTTAGAAGAAACCTTGGAGCCACCAACGATAGCTACAAGTGGACGCTCTGGGTTAGAGAAGATAGAGGTAAGAGTGTCAACCTCTTTCTCAAGCAGGAAGCCAGCGTAGGCAGGAAGGTAAGCTGCTGGTCCAACAACAGAGCCCTGTGCACGGTGAGCAGTACCAAAGGCATCAAGAACAAAGATGTCACCATAAGATGCAAGGGTCTTTGCAATCTCTGGATCATTCTTCTTCTCACGCTTGTCAAAACGGACGTTCTCAAGAACAAGAACCTCGCCGTCCTTGAGCGCGTCTACAGCCTCACGGGCCTTCTCGCCATAGGTGTCCTCAACAAACTTAACCTCACGGCCAAGAAGCTCAGCAAGCTTCTCTGCAGCTGGGCGCAGGGAAAGCTCTGGCTGGAAGCCGGTGCCATCTGGACGGCCAAGGTGGCTCATCAGGATGACCTTTGCATTGTGGTCGAGAAGATACTGGATGGTTGGAAGTGCAGCGCGAACGCGGGTGTCGTCAGTAACAACGCCGTCCTTCAGAGGCACGTTGAAGTCAACGCGCATAAGAACGCGCTTACCATCAACATCTGCATCGCGGACAGTCTTCTTTGTAAAAGCCATGTCACTCCTTTGAATACGTTTCCAACAAAAGAAGGCGCGATCGCGGCAGATGCTGCGACCGCGCCTAAGGCGTCTATGTAACTAGAACTTAAGCAACGAACTTCTCGAAGTACTTGATGGTACGGACCATCTGAGAAGTGTAGGAGTTCTCGTTGTCATACCAAGAGGTGACCTGAACAAGAGTGGTGCCATCGCCAAGGTCAGAGCACATGGTCTGAGTTGCGTCGAAGATGGAACCGTGGGTCTCACCGACGATGTCGCGGGAAACAATGTCATCCTCGTTGTAACCAAAGGTCTCTGGAATGGTCTCTGCGTAAGCCTTCATTGCAGCGTTGACCTCGTCAACGGTGACCTTCTTGTCAACAACAGCATAGAGGTTGGTGAGGGAGCCAGTTGGCGTAGGAACGCGCTGAGCAGCACCAATAAGCTTGCCGTTGAGCTCAGGAAGAACAAGGCCGATAGCCTTAGCAGCACCAGTGGAGTTAGGAACGATGTTCTCTGCACCAGCACGGGAACGACGGAAGTTACCCTTGCGCTGTGGGCCGTCGAGGATCATCTGGTCACCAGTGTATGCGTGAATGGTGGTCATGATACCGGACTTGATAGTTGCGAAGTCGTTGAGGCCCTTTGCCATAGGAGCAAGGCAGTTGGTGGTGCAGGAAGCTGCGGAGATGATGTTGTCATCTGCAGTGAGGGTCTCATGGTTAACGTTGAAGACGATGGTTGGGAGGTCGTTGCCTGCAGGAGCAGAAATGACAACCTTCTTAGCACCAGCGTTGATGTGAGCCTGTGCCTTGTCCTTAGAAGTGTAGAAACCGGTGCACTCAAGAACAACGTCAACGTTGAGATCGCCCCAAGGCAGGTTGTTAGCGTCTGCCTCCTTGTAAATAACAATCTCGTGACCGTCAACGATGATGGAGTGGTCAGTTGCCTCTACCTTGTGATCGCGGGAATAGTTGCCCTGAGTAGAGTCATACTTCAGAAGATATGCAAGCATCTCTGGAGAAGTAAGGTCGTTGATTGCAACAATCTCGGAACCCTCGTGACCAAACATCTGCCTAAACGCAAGGCGACCAATGCGGCCAAAACCGTTAATAGCAACCTTTACTGCCATACGTAATGCTCCTTTCGGTGACCCAGAGCCATTCTCCGGATTCATTAACATTTAAACCGTACACCGTGTATTTTACCGCACTCACCGATAACTTATGCATCTTTTTCTAAATCCTGAACGATTTTTTCTAAACGAAGCAATCGGTGATACATGGCGGACTTGGATACGGGCGGTACAAACGACTCCCCCAGCGCAGATAATGACAGCTCAGGGTTATCTTTTCGTGCAAGACAAAAATCTCTGACCGCTGGCGGCAGAGCTCTAAGTCCAACGAGTTTCTCGGCCTTTTCTATGAGCGCTAACTGATCTGCCGCTGCATTTGAAGAGCGTGTTTGATTTGCCATCTCTGCGTTGACAACTCGGTTGACGTTGTTGCGATAATGCTTTTGCACGCGGGTAAACGCGATAGCGCGCGCCATAGTGGGTGCACCAATCTCTCGCAAAAACTTGATGATGTCGTCAGAGCTCTTAAGGTAGACAGCATAAATTTCTCTGGTACGCATGAGCGCATTGGTATGACGGTTACGATGATTAAGGCGCGCCTTTACCCCAATGGATCCCATAAGTTTTACCAGCTCAGTGGCAAATCTTTCTCCCGAGACAGCAATCTCTAGGTGAAAATCTTTTAAGGGATCGGCCAAAAATCCACCCGCCATAAACGCTCCACGCAAAAAGGCTCGCTGCGCTTGCTTGGTGCGGATAACGCTTTTAGGGATGCCGCTTACCAGGCCTTCTCCCGGTATATAAATGCCAAGAGCAGAAAGCGCTTCTGCAAGCGAATCCTGGTTAGAAATCTCAAGCAAATAGTTGCGTTTTTTATGCATGATAGAGCGACGGTACTCAACGGAAGTACCCAGATCAAATAGACGGCGAGAAGAACTAATAACTGTTCGGGCTACCGTGCCTGTCTCGGTAACAATGCGAACGGCAAATTTACCAGGACCGTGCATCGACAACGTTCCAGAAACACGAATAAGCGCAGAAAGCTGGGCTAATTCACAGTCCGTCTGATTTTCTGGTACGCTGACCAGCTCATTTTTAACCAAGGCAGTATAGGACATGACAGATTAACTTCTACTCAGCCTGCTGAGACTTCTTCTGAGCCGCATCAAGATCGCGATGGAAGAGCGTTACGCGATATCCCTGGCTGGTAAGATGCTCTGCAGTAGCACGTGCGATTGCAACACTTCTATGCTGGCCGCCCGTGCAGCCTACCGCAATAGAGAGCAAGCTCTTGCCTTCCTGTACGTAACCAGGCATAACCACATCAAGCAGCTCAAACCAAGACTTGAGGAATTTCTTAGTAGTGCCATGCGTAAGGACAAACTGAGCTACTGGCTCGTCAAGGCCGGTAAGTGGCCTGAGTTCTGGATCATAGTAAGGATTGGGCAGGAAGCGCACGTCAATCATAAGGTCAGCCTCAACGGGCAAACCATTTTTGAAGCCAAAGGAAAACACGCTAACATCCATAAGCTGCTGTTCAGCAAGCTCTGAGAATGCTCGACGAAGGCGGCTCTTGAGCGTATTAGTACGCATAGACGAGGTGTCTAGGACAACATCTGCCAGCGCTTTTATGTCTTGAAGCTGTGTGCGCTCCCTAGAGATTGCAGATGAGAGATTTTCTCCCTCCTGCGCTAAAGGATGACGACGGCGATTCTCGCTATAGCGACGCATGAGCACTTCATCTGAAGAGTCCAGGTAGACAATCTTGTAGGTGAGCTCGTGATCTGCAAGTGACTTCAGCGCTTCAGAAATGTCATCAAAAAGACCTTGCGAGCGCAAATCACAGGTAACAGCCAAGTGACGGCCAACACCTGTGTTAATGCCCACAAGGTTAGAAAGCTGTAAAATAAGAGCTGGTGGCAGGTTATCAATGCAGAAATAACCCATGTCCTCAAACACATGAAGCGCCTGCGTGCGACCCGATCCAGACATACCCGTAATAATGACAATGTCGGGAATAACTGAAGGTGTAGGATCGTTTTTCTTCACAGGCGCTCCTTAAATACGTGACGAGAAAACCTTACCGCTCCAAGCGTTAATCCTCAAGTGCTGCAGCAAACCAAGAAGTAATTGAAGTTGGATGTGTAATGGCTGTACCTGAAACAACCGCCCAAGCGCCTGCATCCAGAGCATCTTTTGCATCTTGTGGTGTATGAACGTGACCCTCGCAAATAATGGCAATACCTGGGAATTCAGTGGTTGCCTGCTTGAGAAGGGCAATGTCAGGACCATCATCAAGCGTTGTATCAATAGCAGCCTTATTGTGAGAGAGCGTAGTTGAAACGAGGTCACAACCAGCAGCAACAGCACGACAGATATCATCCATAGTCATGCAGTCAGCCATAATCAGCACGTCAGACTCTGCGCGGAGCGCCGCAACGGTCTCTTCAAAGGTTCTACCATCTGGCCTTGGACGGTCTGTTGCATCCAGGGCAACAACGTCTGCACCCGCGTGAATACAAGCACGCGCATGGCGAAGTGTAGGAGTAATGTAAACGCCTTCATGACCCTCTTTCCAAAGGCCAATAACAGGAATTTCAACCCTACCCTTAATGGCAGAGATGTCAGACAAACCCTGGCACCTAATAGCGGCAGCACCGCCAAGCTCACAAGCGCGAGCAATCTGAGCCATGGTCTCTGGATGCCTCATAGGCTCACCAGGATAGGCCTGGACGCTAACGATGAGTTTTCCTTTAAGTGACTCAACAAGCTCTGAGTGTGCCACGGTATTCTCCTTACCAGAATGTACGTACGTTAAAGGTATGTGTCTTTGCGGCGTGCTGGATCAGCAAGCCAAGTCAGCAAGCTAGTTAGTGACTTAGCGCTTCCTGCCTAAAGACGTGTCTCTAAATAGCCAGGTAGAACAAGGTTTTCTGCAGCTCCAATAAGAGGAGCTTCTCCACCAAGCGTGCCCTTCACAATGGGCGTTGCCTGAACAGGAGGCATTGCCTGCAGCTTAAATGCTGCCTCAAGAGCCTCGTGCCAGTACTTACCGCACTCTGCAACGGAACCGGACAGAATGATGACAGAAGGGTCAAGCATGTTGCACATGCTTCCCAGAACCTCACCAAGTGCGCGGCCTGAGCGCTCCTCTGCAGCCTGCGCGATCTTCTCGCCAGCAAGAGCCCTGCGGTCAATCTCTGCACCATCAAGAGCGGAGCCGTCTTCAAGCGTATCGGAGCCGCCAAGGCGGACGTACTCGCGAATAATGCCAGGACCTGCGGAAACAGGCTCAAGGTGAGAAGTTCCACCACAAGGACAATCAACGCCTGCAGCTGCTGGAGTTGCAACGTGACCAATGTGACCAGCCTCGTCGTGAGCGCCCAGCATCAAGATGCCGTGGTTCACAAAGGCGCCACCAATGCCCGTGCCAACTGCTACGGTTAAAACGCTATCTTTGCCGTGGCCAGCACCATGGCGAGCCTCGCCCAGAGCGTGAGCATGAACGTCATTAAGAACGCTGCACGGAAGGCCAAACTCGCTGGTAACTGCAGAGCCAAGAGCGGTTCCGCCCCAGCCGGGCATAAGCTCATTTGCGTAGGTGATGTCGCCCGTACGAGGGTCAACAACACCAGCAGAAGAAATACCCACGCCAGAGATGGTAAGGTCCAGCTCTTCTGCGCGAGCAAGAGCCTCTCTAATTACCTGCAGAACGGTGGCAAGAACCTGCTTGCCACCCTCTTTTGCATTAGTAGGAACCTTCTTTACGGACTGAACGTTTGGGGCGTCGGTGCCGTTAAGAGTGACTATGCCACAGGCGATTTTTGTGCCGCCAATATCAACGGCGCAAACATGTGTGGGAGAAACAAACTTAGAGTCCATGGTGTCCCCTCTTGTTTAGAGAAGGCCGTTTGCAATAAGAACCTGCTTGATTGCCTCACGGTTCTGGCCATCAAGTGGCTTAACAGGGCGAGGCATCTGGTCAGAATCAAAAATACCCATGAGGTTAAGTGCGCACTTGAAGGCACCAACACCAGCACCATAGCCCTGAACGCCCGTGGTGACATCAAAGATGTGGGAAATCTCGTTGAGGCGGTCCTGCTCACGCTTGACCTCTGCCCAGTTACCTTCCTGAGCTGCCTTCCACATGCGGACGTAGCCCTCTGGTGCAACATTAGCAAGGCCAGGAACAGAACCGTCTGCACCAGAAAGAAGGGCGCCGTCAACAACAATCTCATGACCGGTCAGAAGGGTCAGAGGATGACCGTTCTTCTCGTTTTCCTGAACAAGATACCTGAAGGAGACGTCATCGCCAGAAGAGTCCTTAACGCCTGCGAGAACACCCTCTGCGCCAAGACGAGCAAGCATCTTCCAAGGAAGTTTAGTGTGAACGCAGACAGGAATGTCATACGCAAACAGAGGTGCATCCAGCTCCTGGTGAAGGATGCGGAAATGCTCCTCAACATCAGCTGGGCCGCCAAGTGCGTAGAAAGGAGCAGTTGCTACAAGAGCATCTGCACCCAATGCAAGAGCACGGCGACCGTGCTCAAGGACGCGCTCGGTCTCAGTGTCAATGATGCCCACAAGAACCGGAACGCGGTGGTCAACAATGCGCACAGCCTCGAACACAATCTGATCGCGACGCTCATCAATTGCAAAAACAACCTCGCCAGAAGAGCCGAGGAAGAACAAGCCATCCACGCCAGCTTCAATAAGACGATTAATGGAGCGCTCAAACGACACAACATCAAGCTGATGGTCTGGGGTATCTGGGGTTACAACTGGTGGAACAACACCGCTAAATGGTACGTTACTGGACATGCTTTATCCTTTCACACGTTGGAAAATCCAACTAGTTTCATACAACAATGTACTGAAGTAGCCGACCAAAGCATTGATCAAAAGCAACTTCAAAGAACCTACGTAATTATAGTCCGCTTAGTTATGACAAAGCCCTGATATAACCTCGCAGAGATAGTTGATTTGCTCGTTCTCAAACTGATTGATGCGCTCGTGGCCATACTTGGGGTATACGCGCATTTCCTTCTGTCCTGGCAAGCGATTATACAGCGCAAACGTTCCTTCAGTTGGAGCGCTTTGGTCCAGCAGAGCTGTGCCGATAAGCGCAGGCACACGCACCAGCTCTGCCGCACACGCGCTGTCGAGAAGACCAACCGCGTCGATGGCTGCATCTGACTGCGGAGTGTCTCCGCACCCGACATGTGCTCGCAGGGTTGTTGCGTTGTCGGCAAAGAGCGGGTTCAGTGCCATGGTAAGGCTCACTTCCTTGGGCAGAAGCGCCGCCGCAAACAAAGCCTGCGAGCCCCCTAGACCTTCTCCCCAGGTAACGGTTGTGCGCCCGAGGAAGCGCGATGCAACCGCGGTAGTTACCAGTGCGTCATCGATGAGCTGCTTGAGCGTGGAGGATGCGGCGTCATCTGGGTTGATGAGCGCATGGGCAAGCTCCTCTGCGGTAAGCGCTCCCCTCCAAGCGTCTTTGAGCTGGGCTTCGCACGGGCGAGCTTCCAGGGCCACAACGGGCAGACCAAGTGCCGAGAAGCGCAAAAGGTGCAGCCAGCTACGCACTCCCCGACCAAGATCGGAGAAGAGTACCACCGCGGGCAGCTTTGCCGATGCGGGCAGCTCTGCTGGAGCTAGCGGTTCTGCCACCGACACACCTGCTGGAAGAATGACGCGAGCACGCAGCTGCGTCTGGTCAGTTGAGGTGAATGTGATGCGTTTAAACGTTGCCGCCTGAGTGGCGGACGGAAGCTCAACCGCGCTCTCTACGTGCGCATTTTGAGCAAACGTTACAGACGTCTCCCAAAATGATTCAAAGTTTGATGGTCTAAGCCAAGCGCCGCGATAAGAGCGAGCATCTTCAAGCCTTTGTGTTAAACCCCTCATGCTTTCACCTCGCCTTCTGCTTGAGCAGGAAATGACGAGTCCAGCGCTTCAAGAGCTTGCTCTCCCTTGTCTGAGCAGAAGAAATCAATGATTTTATCGTCAAAATCACCAATCTCTTCATGCACATATCCGGGGTAAAGCAAATGTCTCTTTGGACAGGTCAAGGCATTGTAAGCCGCAGACTGAGCCTCGGGAGGAACTACCGGATCATCAAGTCCGGTGCCAAAAAGCACAGGACAGGTAACCAGACGTGCAAAATTGACTGAATCAATGTAGGCAAGCTTTGCAAAGACCTCATCAACGCGAGAACCGTCCGCGTCAAACCAGCGGGAATAATAGCGAATCCCCTCGTAGGCAACCTCGTCAGCATTAAGCTCCCATACGCACCTAAAATCGGTAAGGAAGGGATAAAGAATTGCTGCTCTATTAATAAGGTCTGGGTTAAGTGCGCAGGTAGCAAGACCAATACCACCTCCCTGCGAGGCACCGTTTACAAAAACGCGATCTGTATCAATTCCTTCAAGCTGGCGAACAATTCTGCAGAGCAAGCGAATGTTCTGATACAGATGAACAAAGTAAAGGTCCTCTACTGGTCCATCCAGTCCAAGCACCAAATGACCCGAGACGGTAGTGCTCTTGTACGAGCTTCCGTCCAAACTACGGCCACCCTGCCCAGGATTATCAAGCGCAATCAGCGAGCAGCCCAAGCCTAGAAATGAGCTCTGCTCAAACCAACTGCGAGAAGATCCAGGATAGCCATGGAACTGTAAAACAAGCGGGGTTTGTACATCTAAGGCAGTCTGTGGTCGCAGGTACTTTGCGTAGACTTCCGCGCCATCAATGCCTACAAATGTAAGATCAAAAAAGTGGGCTGAAGCAGTTGACGTGACCTCTGTTGAAGGAACAATCTGCCAGCTTAGAGGGGCGTTATCTGCTTCCTCCATACGTGCCTTCCAAAACGCCTCAAAATCTGAAGGATAGGGCGTCAAAGCATGAGCTGCCTTCAACTCTGTCAGCTCAAGTACTTCTTGGTGCATTAATCCACCTAACAAGCTAAAAGAGCGCAGCCTAAGCTGCGCTCTGGTCAAACAAAAACGTAAGCGCTACTCACCCAGTTTAGGATGAAGCAAAGATGGTGCAGCACCCAAAAGCGTCTTAGTGTAAGGATCTGTTGGATGCTCAAAGACCTGCTTAGCAGGACCATCTTCCATGATCTGGCCGTGATTCATAACAATGATGCGGTCAGAAACATAGCGGACAGTCTGAATATCGTGCGAAATAAAAATCATCGAGAGACCCAGCTCAGACTTGAGATCGGTGAGCAGGTTCAAGATCTGTGCGCGAACAGAAACGTCCAGTGCGGAAGTAGGCTCGTCAGCAATGATTGCCGATGGGTTCAGAGAAAGCGCACGTGCAATTGCAACACGCTGACGCTGACCACCAGAGAGCTGACCAGGAAGGGCACGAAGTGCGGAATGTGGAAGTCCCACCAAGCTGACAAGCTCATTAATACGGGCTTCTCGCTCCTGCTCTGTTCCTACCTTGTGTACCAGTAGTGGATCCATAAGCTGATCTTTAACAATCATGCGAGGGTTAAGAGCAGTTGCTGGGTCCTGGAAGACAACGGAGACAACGCGGCCAATCTGCTTCCTGAGCTCTGGAGTACGCTTGGTAACATCCATTCCCTTGAAGTACACATGACCAGACGTTGGTGACTGAAGACCACACATGACATTTGCGGTAGTAGACTTTCCGCAGCCAGACTCACCAACAATACCAATGGTCTCACCAGGCATAAGCTTGAGAGAAACATTCTGTACTGCGTGGACCTTATTAGGCTTAAAGATTGAGCCAGTACGCGTCTTAAACGTAACCGAAATATCATCGAGGAAGATAATTGGCTGCTCTTCAGTTGTTGTAGCCATTTACCTCACCTCCTTTTGAGAACGCTCAAGGTAAGGCACAAGACCATGCTCCTTCAGATACTCATCTGGCAGCTCGGAGAAACGATGGTGCTTACCAGGAATCTCCTTAATAACAGGATGTACCTCAAGACCCAATTCTGGGTGGCTTGAACGAGGAGCAAACCTATCGCCTGTTGGGAAGTCTTCTGGAGAAGGAACAGAACCTGGTACCTGGTGAAGTCTGGTACCGTCCTGTGCGCCTTCCTCAATGGAAAGAACAGAGCCGAGAAGACCGCGGGTGTACTCGTGAACAGGATTGGTCAGAAGCTCAGTAGTAGCTGCCTGCTCAATAACCTGGCCTGCGTACATAACGGTAATCTCAGAAGCAACCTCTGCAACAAGTGCAAGGTCGTGGCTTACAAAGATCATTGCGAAGCCAAGACGACGCTGAAGGTCATTTAAGAGCTTGATAACTTGCTTCTGAACAGTAACGTCTAGAGCGGTTGTTGGCTCGTCGCAGATAACCAGAGAAGGATCGCGGGTAAGAGCCATAGCAATCAGAACACGCTGACGCTGACCACCGGAAAGCTCGTGTGGATAAGACTCAAGCGTACGCTTTGGATCCAAGCCTACAAGCTCCAGAAGCTCCTCTGCAGAACGGGTACCTCCTCTGCTCGTAAGTTGCTTCATCTGAGAAGAGATAAGCATGGAAGGGTTCAGCGAAGACAGAGCATCCTGGTACACCATTGCAAGCTCGTGACCAAGCAGCTTGCGGTGCTCTTCTTTGGAGAGCTTCAAGAGGTCTTGGTCTTTGTAGAGAACCTCGCCAGTAATGGTTTCCTTTGGATCGGTCAAACCCATGATGACCTTGGTGGTAATTGACTTACCGCAGCCAGACTCGCCAACCAGTGCCATGCACTGACCAGGACGGACATCAAAGCTTACGTGGTCTACAACCTTGACGTCTCCATGAGACTCAAAGCTGATGCAAAGATCTTTAACACTGAGCAATGGAGCAACATCAAAGTCTGGCTTACGTCTGTCTGTTCTGGACAGCTCAACCTCTTTGAGTGCATTAAGTCTGCGCTCAAGGGACTCTGCCTGCTCTGCATACGCACGAACTGGATCAGATGCCAAGATGTCATCTGCACGCCTGGAGTCAGAGTTCTCTGTATCGACAGGAGCGCCAGGTGCTGCTGCCATAGCATCAGTAAGACCCTCGGAGAGGATGTTCAGTGCCAGGCAGGTCATCATAATAGCTAGGCCTGGGAAGAATGCCTGCCACCAACGACCAGCAAGAACGCCAGCACGAGCATCAGCCAGAATATTACCCCATGTTGGAGTTGGCTCTGCAATACCTGCACCAATGAAGGTCAAAGATGCCTCAAAGATAATTGCGTCTGCTACCAGCGTAACGGTAAAGACCATGATGGGAGCAATGCAATTACGAAGAACGTGCTTCCACAAAATCCAAGGTGCACGAGCGCCAGAAACAATGGTTGCCCTTACGTAATCCTCGCCGTACTCACTTACGATGTTTGCACGAACAATACGCGCAATCTGTGGCGTGTACATAAAGCCAATGGCAAAGATGATTGAAGGAACGCTGTTACCAAGAATAGAAACAAAGACCGCTGCAAGTGCAATGCCTGGGAACGACATGATGATGTCGAGCACGCGCATGATGACCTCAGAGACAGCCTTTCTAGAAACAGCGGCAATAGCACCAATAATGGAGCCACACAGTAGCGCCATACCCGTAGCACCAAAACCAATGACCAGTGAATACTGACCACCATAGAGCATACGAGAAAGAATATCGCGGCCCTTATCGTCAGTACCAAAAATGAAACCATTACCAGGTGCCTGACGAGCGTTAAAAATCTCAAGTGGGTTATGTGGAGCAATAAAGTTTGCAAAGACAGAAGCAAGAACAACAAAGACAAGAATGACAAGAGCAATCTTGGAAGCTGTCTTCATCTTCTTAAAGCCACCAAAGGTTGAACCCTTTGCAGCAGCTTCTTCGAGCTTCTCGACTTGTTTTTTTCTAATTTGTACCATCGCACTACACCGTCCTAATGCGTGGGTTAATCAAGATGTACAACATATCAACAACAATGTTGATGATGATGAAGGACAGTGCAACGACAACAACAACGCCCTGAACAAGCATTGCCTCGTTACCCTGGATGCCCTCGAGAATAGCGGTACCCATGCCAGGAAGGTTAAAAATAACCTCGATAACAACGGCGCCACCCATGAGGTAGCCAATCTTGAGGCCAAGTGTGGTTACAGGGGTAATAAGAGCGTTGCGCAGTACGTTTCTTGCGATAACAATTCTCTCTGGAATACCAGCACCGCGAGCAGTACGGACGTAGTCCTTATCCAGCTCCTCGACCATTGCGGTACGAACAATACGGGTCATCTGACCAGACATTGGAACCGCAAGTGCAAATGCCGGCATGATCATACGAGCAAGGTAGCCGCCAAGATTTACCGTAGGATCTGGTAGTGCTCCAGAGGCTGGTAGCAGTTTAAGCGTAGACGCAAAGACCAGAATCAAAAGAACTGCCAACCAAAATGATGGCGTTGCAAGACCGGCAATTGAGAATACGCGGATGATTTGATCGGGCCATTGATCTCTATAGAGAGCCGCAATAACGCCCAACGTAAACGAAACTATTGCGCCAATAAAGAGACCCATAAAGGTCAACTGCATAGTTACTGGCAGAGCCTTTGAAATTCTTTCAGCAACTGAATAGTGAGAAGTGCCGTAGGTACCCAAGTTTCCATGAGCAACGTCACCGATATAGCGTACATATCTCACAGGCCATGGGTCATCAAGGCCATTCTCAATGTGATACTGCTGGATAGCTTCTTCAGAAGCAGACTCTCCCAAGGCATTGTATGCAGGATCAACATGCGAGAAAGACATTAGGAAGAATACGAGAAAGGTGACGCCTAGAGCCATAATCGGCAGCGCAATAAGACGGCGTCCGATAAGACGTAATAGGTTGTTCACTATCTCCCCCTCTCTCTTTAAAACAAACCGTACAAATAAAATTTGATGAGACTTTGTGCCCTCAGAACTAAATTTTGCGAACAAGAGCCCGAGCGTTATAGGTAAAACGCTCGGGCCCCAATATATGAGATGCTAAGCGCGTGACGACAACAAATTAGCTAGCAGTAACTGTGTTGACATCAATGAAGGACAGGCCGGTGGTTCCGATGCCCTTGAAGCCCTTGAGAGCAACGCCGTTGCTGTTTGGCTTCTCGCTCCAAGAAGCGGTGAAAGTCTTAGCAAAGAGAACTGGGTACAGAGGTACGTTCTCAGCGATGATGTCGAAGCACTCGTTCCAAGTGGACTGCTGATCAGCACCAGACTGGCCAAGAGCCTTGGTCATAAGATTGTGGAGCTTGGTCCACTCATCAGACTCCTTCCATGGGCAACGCTTGGTCATCCAGACGTTATCGCCATACCACCAGTTAAGCAGCAGGTCGACGTCTGCGCCGAAGCAGGAAGGATCGCCAGGGGCAAGCAGGATATCCCAAGAACCGTCAACTGCGTCGATTGCAGCATAGGTTGCAGGAGAAGTATCGGAAACGATGCTTACATTAAAGCCAAGTGCATCAAGGTCGTTCTTGACCTGAGTTGCCATGGACTTAACCTGCTCGTTATCGGTGGTGCGGAGAACAACATCACCTGGGGTAATACCGGACTCAGAAATGAGCTTCTTAGCCTTATCTACATCGTGTGCATAGACAGTAGATGCCTTGTGATAGTTAGCAAAGGAAGAAGGAAGGTAGCTGGTAGCAACCTCTGCCTGACCAGAGAATGCGTTTGCAAGCATCTTATCTGTATCAAGTGCATAGAGGCATGCCTGGCGAACCTTAACGTTGTCCCAAGGAGCCTTGCCAAGGTTGAACATTGCAAAGCGGACACCAAAGCCCTGAACAGCGTCAACGGTGCAGCCTGCGCCCTTGAGCTGGTCTACAGCGTCTGCAGGGACCATTTCCATAGCAAGGGTGGTTCCGTCCTGCTGTGCGGTCAGACGAGCGGTTGGATCCTTAAGGACGTCATAGTGGAGCTTATCGTCCTTAGCAGGAGTTGCGCCGTTGTAGTTTTTGTTAGGAACAAGGTCAAGAGTGTTGTCAGAGATGGACTCATACATCCATGGACCAGAACCGACTGGCTGCTTCTTCATCTCATCCTGAGAGCTGCTTGCTGGAACAACGCGAACAATGGACAGGCGCTCCTTGAGGAGGGAGAAGTTAGCAATGGTGGTCTTAACGGTGACAGTCTTGTCATCCTTCTTCTCTACGGAAGCAATTGGAGAGAGCATTGGGACGTAGACGCTACCCTTAGCAGCAGAACGGTTAAAGGACTCAACAACGTCATCTGCCTTAACTTCATTACCATCAGAGAACTTTGCGCCGTCACGGAGGGTAATCTCAAAGGTGTAATCGTCTACCTTCTTTGGATCAGCAGTAGCAAGCTCATTGAATGTAGAGTAGTCATGGAAGTTAAGACCGTAGAGGCCCTCAACTACCTGCCAGTTAACACCAAGAGCAAGTGCTGATGAAGTAGTAGATGGATCATAGTTCTGGGTTGAATAAGCGGTACCAGCAGTAATTGTGCCGCCGCCTTCCTTTCCAGATGGAGCTTCAGCTGCCTTCTGCTGTCCGCCACCACAAGCGGTGAGACCAAGACCAGCTGCTACAGTTGCTCCGCCAAGGAAGCCGCGACGCGAAAGTGGACGGTTAATAAACTCGCTCATTTCTGCCTCTTTCTAAAAACTCTCCTTGCCACAACGTGGCACCAATGCCACTTGTGTGGCTTACATCTATATAACTATATGAAGAAAAGATATTTCCTCTGAACACAGTTCGCCCAACGGTATAAAAATATCGCCCATTGGCTGCTCAAAATATGAAAACGTGTTTTGTTGTATTATTTACTACATATAAATCTTAATAGCAGCTAAGAAGGCCCGCAGATAGCGGGCTTTACTATTATTTTACCTTGTATAATATATAAATTATTTAACTAACTACACAAGTAGTAAGCAAAGTCAACTACCGTTTACCGATGTTTTACTACCGTTTGCCTTTAGAAATTACGGATATGTTGTGAAGATTAAACAAGAGTCAGCCCAAATTGAACTGACTCTTGTTTTAGAACAGCGAAAACACCGCAAAATTACTTGGTTAAATCCAGGATTCGTTCAGGATTTGCCATAAAGTCCAAGTGTTCTTCCCCTAATCGGAAGCTAATAATTTCCGATACGTGATATGCATCTTCTTTTATAACTTCGAAATCTCCGTCAGCTGGACTATAGCGGCCATAATAACCATCTGATCGGTAGCTTGGAGGCCATCCATTTTCTCCTGCAACTGACCAAACCAAGCACGGTAATTTTTGCTTATTCATTTCTTGTAACAGCCCAGCATTCCTTGTTTGAATCCACAGTTCTGATGAAGATCCCGTAAATGCGCTTATAGCAAAGACTCCCAAATCTTGCTCAACAGTTCCAATAAGAACTCCATGAGAACTTATTGTCCAATAGAGCGTTATGTTCATTACTACTGGGCCATCTTTGCTAACGCCCAAAAACGGGCCAGCAATCTCTGTATCTTCCAAGTTAATGTTATCAACAGAAGTAAAATCTGACTTTGAACCGTTTTTACAAGCATTATATTGTTGCACAACATACTGAGCTGCCTGCTTTTTTAACTCTGGCAGTCTCATAGTATTCAGCTTAAAAAACCAGTTGTTAATCAGTAAGCCACAAATAATAAGAACTACCAATAATGACAGACCTTTTATAAACCTTTTTCTACGCTGCATCATCTGTCACCTCACTAGAACTGCTTGTCGCAATTGACATACGAGTAATGACTAGGTTGCTCTAATGATATTCCGTACGAGTATGCTTTAGCAGTTCATCTGTCGGCCAATGGCTATATTTCAGCGATGAATGAAAAAAAATAAGAATGGCATAACAACACTTCATAGCTGCCATTCTTATTACAAATAACTCTATTGTTTGATTTGGTTTTAGAGATTGTGCTTCTTCATCCTTTGCTCAAAGAGCTCGTTGATAATCTTTGACATCTCTTCAACTTGTTGAGCACTAGGTTCACCCTCAAATGTAGCGTATAGCTCTGGATGCTTCTGAGCAATATATTCACAAGACTTGCCTGTTGCGTGGCCACGAACAAAGAATGGAATACGCTTCATATACTCAGGATTTACTAATGCCAAGATCTTCTCGTCTGCTGTTTTACTCATGAGTTCCTCCCCTTGCATCTAATTTCTCATGTACAGCTGTTGAGGATTCTTCCCAAGCTTTGAGTTCTTCATAAATAGTTTCTGCCAAATTCACAGAAACACCTTTTACCTGAGAGATATCCTCAACACTTGCAGCCTTTAAGCGCTTAAAAGAGCCAAAATGACGCATGATATCTTTTTTACGTTTAGGTCCTACACCAGGGATTTCGTCCAGAATAGAGACGGTCATTGCCTTATCTCTAAGCTCACGATGGAACGTAATCGCAAAACGGTGAGACTCATCACGAACTTGCTTGATAAGGTACAGAGAAGCCGACCCTGTAGGTAACACGATTGGCGTGTCGTCCCAAGGTACAAAGACTTCCTCATCAGACTTAGCAAGGCCGCAGACAGGAATATCCAACCCCAGCTCATTAAGCTGGTTGATGGCAGCGGTCAACTGAGGCTTACCACCATCAACTACCAGCAAATCAGGTCGTGAGCCAAAGCGTTCATCTGCCATACGCTCCGGGCTATACCTTCTGCCCAGGACCTCTGTCATTGAGACAAAGTCGTTTGCTTCATCAAGCTCAGCGCGAATCTTAAAGCGACGATACTGGCTTTTATCAGCCTTTCCGTTAGTAAAGACCACCATCGAGGCAACGGTAAAGTTGCCATGAAGCGTAGAGATATCAAAGCACTCAATACGCAGTGGCGGCGCGTCAAGCGCAAGTGCGCTTTCAAGCTGAAGAAGTGCCTGGTTAGTACGGTCGTCAGCATAACCCGTGCGAATCATGTGGCGCATCAGCGCATGACGAGCGTTAGCGGAAGTCATCTGAAGAAGACGGAACTTCTCGCCGCGTTGTGGGTGGTGAAGCACGCAGTTGCGGCCTCGTTTTTGTGTCAACCACTCGGACAAAACCTCTGCGTCGAGAAGATCGATGGGCAGGTTAACCTCTGCGGGAATGTCAGCGGTTTCGTCGTAGTAGCGCTTCAGGAAGCCCGAGACCAGCTCTTCCTCGGAAACGTCCAAGCCTTTGTCCAGGATAAACTCAACTGAGCGGATGGTACGACCTTCTCGCACAACAAACACGCAGGCAGCGGAGATGGTTTCTTCTCGATAAATGCCAATGAGGTCAATGTTGACTGAGGTAGGAAACGTGACTTGCTGGCGGTCATCAAGATCAGAGAGTGAAGTCAGACGGGACTTGAGCCGAGCTGCCTTCTCAAAATCCAGGTCAGCGGCGGCTTCTTGCATCTGGTCTTTGAGCTCAGAGACAATCTCGGAGCGATTTCCGCGGAGGAAGTTCTCTACCTGCCTGACGTTCTTTGCATAGGAAACGGTATCAATGGCTCCCACGCACACACCAGGACCCTTGCCTACGTGGTAATCAAAACAGGGACGTCCCTTCTTTGCCAGCAGAAGGTTAGCAACAGCTGCGCCGTCAGGGTCTTTTTCTAGCAGACGTTTAGCACGCTTCCACTCAACACACGTAGCGGAGCAGATAGGTACTACTTTTCTGAGCGTCTCGATAGTTTGGCGCGCAGCGTAAGAATCGGTGTAGGGACCAAAATAGCGCGTACCCTTCTTGTGTTTCTCGCGCGTGTATTTAATTGCTGGGAAAGTATCAGACTCGGTAATAGCAATGTAGGGATAGCTCTTATCGTCTTTAAAGTCCACGTTGAAGTACGGACGATACTGAGCGATAAGATTGCGCTCCAGCACCAGTGCTTCGTGCTCGTTTTCTACCACAATGTAGTCAAAACTGCGCACGACCTGCATCATCAGTGGAATCTTGGCTCGATCATCTTGAAGTGTAACGTACTGCCTCATGCGAGCACGGAGGTTTTTAGCCTTGCCTACATAGATAACCTTGCCAGAACCGTCTTTCCAGAGATAGCAACCTGGATCAGTTGGCACCTGATCAACCTGCTCTCTGATGGATACCAGATCATCTGAAGGCTCGGAAGAAAATGACGGCGCAAGTCCTGGTGCCCCCGAAGGCACGTAGTTAGGGTCAAGGTTGTTCTGAGAGTTATCTTTGCCGCCTCTGGCACCGCTTTTGGCCATGCTATGACCTTACGCGAGAAACCAGTGCACGAAGCATGGCAGACTCTGGTGATTTGAAGAGGATTGCCAAGCCATAGGTAACCAAAACAGCTGGAATACCTGCAAAGATGCAATACAGCACGCCGTAAAGCGCTCGTCCATCTGGTACACCAATAACAGCGCGCAGACCCACCATGATAAGAAGTGCTGCAGCCGATCCTGCCAGGCCAAAAAGAATTGAACGAACAAATGCAAACACCATGGACTTAAGTCCAATCTGACCAAGGTGCTTACGCAGGCTGATCAACATAATGGTATCGATAACCACATAGAAGATGGCTGAAGTAGTTGCTACAAACATCATGCCAAAGTGAGAAGTACCCACCAGCAGCACTAAAACCTGCACGACAGAGCCAAGCGTTGCAGAAACAGCGTAGAGCGTCATACGACGCATAGCAGAGCAGACTTTTTGCAGGTACATGCCAATGCCATACAAAGGCAAAGCAAGCGACTGGCCAATCAAGAATTGCTGGGTTAACAGCAGTTGGTCTTCAGTGAACTTGCTTGCTCCAATAATAGAAACAAGAGGCATCGAGAAGATCATCAAGTACATCATGAACGGCACGGTAAAGAAAAGAATCTGGTTGATACCGTGCTTGAAGTCCTTCTTGAACTGGTCCATATTCTCTTTTGCCCAGCTATCGGACAGCTCGGTAAAGAGGGCTGTGGTAATAGGCACCGTCAAAATGGAATATGGCAGCGTGTACCAAAGACGAGCGTATGCCGCAATGGATGCACCAGACGCGGAAACGCTGAGCTGCGAGCTTGTCTGCACCGACATAGTTACAAACGTGGCAACCACAACAATCAGAGCAGGCGCGCCAATCTTAAGCGTCTCTTTAAGCGCGGGGTCTTTGAGGTTAATTCTCCACGAGAGCTTAATCCCCTTGCGCTTGAGTGACGGTACCTGAATCAGAACCTGAATCAGAACGCCCAGAGGATTTCCCAGTGCAAGAATAAGTAGACCCAGCTCAGGATTAGTGTTAACCAAGAAGGCATACGCAAAGAACGAGGCTGTAGTCACAAAGTTATTAAAAATAGGAGCCGCTGCTGGCCAGAGGTAGTCTCGCTCTGCATTTAAAACACCAGAGAAAATGGTGGAGAAACAATACAGCATAACCTCGATGACAAAGAACCTAAAGAAGTACACTGCCAGCGTTGGGTCAAAATCAGCACCTGCCGAGAAGGACTGTGTATACACCACTTCTGCGGCAAAGAAGAAGCCTAGAACAGCAACAAGTCCGGTTGCGACAACAACAATGGAAAGCAAGTTAGAGGTATAGGCATTTGCCTCATCCTGTCCAACCTTCTTCTTAATAGAAAGATATACCGGCAAAAAAGCCGTGGTGAGCATTCCCGCACCAACAAGCTCATAGAGCTGGTCAGGAAGGGTGTTTGCAATGGAATAGCAGCTTGCAAGAACGGTAGCACCCATAGCAAATGCTTGGGCCCAGGTTCTTAAAAAGCCCGTAATACGGCTAATCAGAACAAGTACGCTCATCATAGAGGTAGAACGACTTAAGTCTTTTTGCTTAGAAGCATCCTCTTCATCAGAAGAAACCTCTTCACTATAAGAATTACCTGTGTCGAAGTTGCCGTCTGACACAGAGCTGTTATCTGCCTCAGAGTTACCCTCTTCAGCAGCGGCCTCTTCGAGTTTCTGACTTACAATCTGCTCAAAGACTTCATCCTCAATTGGTTGATGAAACGTCTCTGGAACAACAATGGTGTCCACTACAGGAGGCTCATCAAAGGTCTGATCAAGAGCCTTGCTCAGAGTTTCTTCAGATAAGGTTCCATCAGAAGACTCTGCTGAAAGTCGCATATGTTTGGGCTGATATGCCACTAGTGCACCTCGCGAACAATATCTGCAAACGTAGCCGATACAAATGAAGCTAGATCTTCTGGAGAAAGCGTCAAACTGAGTCCACGTTTTCCACCAGAGATATGAATGAGCTCAAAAAGCTGAGCAGTCTCGTCAATTATAGTGGGAAACTGTCTCTTCATACCAACGGGAGTGCAGCCGCCACGAACGTAGCCCGTTAAACCCTCAAGCTCTTTAACGGGCAGCATGGAAAGGTTCTTTTGACCGGATGCAGCTGCTGCTTTTTTAAGATCAAGCTCTTGATCTACTGGAATGCAGCACACCACATGCTCTCCACTTGAAGACACGCAGACAAGCGTTTTGAATGCAGCGTCTGGATCTTCTCCAAGCATCTCTGCAATATGAGTACCCAACTCTCCAGAAGGAACGTCTTCGTCTACCTCATAAGATTGGAACTCGTAAGCAATGCCGGCAGCATCAAGCTCCCTCATGGCGTTTGTCTTTTGAACCTTTGCCGTTTTTCTCGCCATGTTATGCGCGCTTCTTCTGAGCTTTTTTCTCTGCAGCTAGACGTGCGTTATCGCGGTCAAGAATTTCTTTAAGGAACTTGCCGGTATGACTTTCTGGAGTTGCCGCAACCTTTTCTGGCGTACCGGAAACAACTACCGTTCCTCCGCCGTCGCCACCCTCTGGACCCATATCAATAATACGGTCAGCCATCTTAATGACATCCAGGTTGTGCTCAATAACAAGAACGGTGTTACCCGCATCAACAAGACGCTCAAGAACAACAATAAGCTGTCTGACATCCTCAAAATGAAGGCCAGTTGTTGGCTCGTCCAGAATATAAAGAGTTTTACCGGTCTGCTGACGGTGAAGCTCTTTTGCCAGCTTAACGCGCTGCGCCTCGCCACCAGAAAGCGTAGTTGCAGGCTGGCCAAGGTGAATATAGCCTAGCCCAACATCATGGAGAGTCTGCAGCTTGTTCTTAATGCGAGGAATGTTTGCAAAGAATGCAAGCGCCTCATGAACAGTCATATCAAGGACGTCAGAGACAGACTTGCCGTGATAGAGAATCTCGAGCGTCTCACGGTTGTAGCGCTTACCGTGGCAGACCTCGCAAGGAACATAGACGTCAGGCAGGAAGTTCATTTCAATTTTGATCTGGCCGTCGCCCTTACAAGCCTCGCAGCGGCCTCCCTGGACGTTAAACGAGAAACGACCAGCTGAGTAACCACGAGCACGGGATTCTGGAACTGAAGCATACAGGGCACGCAGGTCATCCCAAAGACCAATATAGGTTGCTGGATTAGAACGAGGTGTTCTACCAATAGGACTCTGATCAATATCAATGACCTTGTCGATAAGATCGACGCCTTCAAGCTTTTTATACTCTCCCACCACGCGCTTTGAATGCTGAACTGCATTGGTAAGCGCGGGAGCAAGGGTATCGGTAACCAAAGAAGACTTACCAGAACCAGAAACACCTGTGACTACTGTCAATGTGCCCAGCTCGATAGCGGCGGAAACGTTCTTAAGGTTGTTAGCACTAGCTCCCGTAATCTTGATTTTTCCGCGACCGGGCTTACGACGAGCCTCTGGCAGCCTAATCTGCTTCTTTCCCGTGAGATACGCACCTGTGATGGAATCAGGGTTTTCAACAATCTCTTCTGGAGTGCCAGCAGCAACAACGTGACCACCAAGCTCACCGGCGCCGGGGCCCATGTCAATAACGTAGTCAGCTGCGCGAATAGTATCTTCATCGTGCTCGACAACAAGTACGGTATTTCCGCGGTCCCTAAGCTGCTTGAGCGTCTCAATGAGGCGATTATTATCTCTTTGATGCAGACCAATGGAAGGCTCGTCCAGAATGTAGAGAACGCCCATAAGACCAGCGCCAATCTGAGTTGCCAAGCGAATACGCTGGGCCTCTCCACCAGAAAGCGATGCTGCTGCACGAGAAAGCGTGAGATAGTCCAAGCCAACGTTTACCAAGAACTGCAGCCTTGCCACAATCTCTTTGACAATAGGACCTGCAATAACCTTCTGACGATCAGTAATAGTCAGCTGCTTGAAGAACTGGAGCGACTCTTTACAGGAAAGTTCACAGACCTCCCAGATGTTTTTCTCGCCAACCGTAACAGAGAGAATTTCTGGCTTTAAGCGAGCTCCGTGACAGGTTGTACAGGGCATCTCGCGAATGTACTTCTCAAGATGCGTCTTCATATTCTCTGACGTGGTCTCTTGGTACTTGTCAAAAAGAATCTTTCTGACGCCAGAGAACGTAGTAAACCAGTGCGTATTGCGGCCGTCGCGCGTCTTGTAGTCAACGCGAATCTTAGTGGAACCAAGGCCACCGAGAAGGGCATCTTGTACCTTCTTGGGCAGTTTATTCCAAGGTGTTGTATCGGATACGTCAAAATGCTTGCAGACTGCAGACAAAATCTGAGGATAGTAATTGGAGTGACCAAAGAGGCTTCCAAAAACGCCTTCAGAGACAGACAGTTTTGGATCAGCAATGAGTGCTGCTGCATCAATAATTTTGCGAGTTCCTAGGCCATCACAGTCAGGACAAGCTCCGTAAGGTGCGTTGAACGAGAAATCGCGAGGCTGCAGGTCATCCATAGAGTGACCGTGAATTGGACAAGCAAGCGCCAGCGAATACTGCAAGAGCTCTTCTGGCATAGTCTCTGGATTGGATTTATCGGCCAGGAGCAATATGCCTACCTTGCCCTGGGCAAGCTTAGTTGCCTGCTCAACACCCTCAACAATACGGCCCAAAGAATCAGGACGAATGACAATACGGTCAACGACAACCTCAATATCGTGCTTGAGCGTTTTACCCAGCGTAATCTCTTCATCAAGTTCACGCACAACGCCGTCAACACGAACGCGAGAAAATCCTTCTTTGCGCAGGTCTTCAAAGAGCTTGACGTACTCGCCTTTACGGCCCAAAACAACAGGAGCCAAAACATAGGCTCTGCGTCCCTGACCAGCCTCAAGGATTTTATCGGCAACCTGATCTGTTGTCTGACGCTCAATAACGCGTCCACACTCAGGACAGTGAGGAGTACCCATACGAGCATACAAAAGACGCAGATAATCATAGATTTCTGTAACAGTACCTACGGTAGAGCGAGGATTTCTAGAAGTTGTCTTCTGATCAATAGATACAGCTGGAGAAAGACCGTCAATAGAATCAAGGTCTGGCTTATCCATCTGTCCCAAGAACTGACGGGCATAGCTGGACAAGGACTCAACGTAGCGGCGCTGTCCCTCTGCGTAAATGGTGTCAAAGGCAAGGCTTGACTTGCCCGAACCAGAAAGTCCCGTAATAACTACCAGCTGATCACGAGGGATATCAATGTCAATATCTTGCAGGTTGTGCTCTCGAGCGCCACGGATAGCAATTTTGCTTGAAGCCATAGTTCCTCACATAACCAGTTTGACGTGCGCGTCTCTTTTACGCGCCAACTGCCAAACAATAGAAAACAACATCAGTACACACCGATACAATTTGTGCGTACTGATGTTCTAGTATACCCAAGATAGTGTCGCCAAAACACGGCAAGCGCGCTTCCCTATTTAATGCGAACCTTCATCACGGCTTTTTTGAGCTTTGAGCCAGATTTCTCCAGCGTACAGCCTGGTTTGTGAGCATCAGATGGAGGTGTCACTAGAAAATCACCAGCGTGCAAGGTAACCCATGTCTCTTCCCCAGGATTGGTATAAGCACCAAAATCAGCATCAAAATTAAAGTCACCCTTAAGAACACACTGCTCAAGAGGGGCAACAGCGATGCTTTCGGAGCCAGAAATAACCACATGAATATCAGCGTAAATCTTATGAGCCTCATAGTCCTTCTCGCCAGGCAGAGCCGGCTCAAACTCCATGACGTTCACAAAAACGTTATCTCCGTCAATTTCTGTCTTGCCCAAAGGCAGCTCGTCTAGATTGTGGGTTGTCAAAAACTCCGCAGCACAAGCCATATATTTCTGGCCAAAGTCATTCTCAGATAAATTTTTAATTGACGAGAAAATCATGTGAACCTCCTACGTTCAGCTAAAGTGCGCCGAAAAGATTATAGCTATCTCGTTTGCCATAAAGTTCTATGGGTAGAATTAAGTAGTTACTGCATACAACTGCTACATAAGGAGAGACATGGCAGACGTAGATATTGACCGCGAGGCGCTTCGTAAAGAGATTGACGCCGCACTGCACGGCAAAAAGAAAGAGCCACAGCCACCAGCGGGCTTTGAACTTAATCAGCACTCAAGCGTGAAGCACGTTATTGGTGTTGTTTCTGGCAAAGGTGGTGTTGGTAAGTCCTTTGTCACCGGCATTCTTGCTACTAACCTTGCTCGCGCAGGAAAGCGCGTTGGTATTCTTGACGGCGATATTACTGGCCCTTCAATTCCTCGTATGTTTGGCATCTCTGACGAGCGCTCTTACGGCGTTGAAGAGCAGCTTATTCCTATCGAGGATGCAAATGGCATCAAGATCATGAGCGCTAACCTGGTGCTTCAAAACGAAACCGATCCTGTTCTCTGGAGAGGTCCTGTTGTTGCTGGCGCTATCCAGCAGTTCTACAGCCAGTGCAACTGGGGTGACCTTGATTACCTACTCATCGACATGCCTCCAGGAACGGGCGATGTTGCACTGACCGTATTTCAATCCCTTCCTGTTGAGGGCGTTGTAATTGTTTCTTCTCCACAAGATCTGGTCCAGATGGTTGTGGGCAAGGCAGTTCGCATGGCAGAAATGATGCATGTACCTGTGCTTGGTTTGATTGAGAACATGGCATATATCACCTGCCCTCACTGTGATGAGCGTATTGAGCCTTATGGTCCATCAAAACTTGCTGAGACCGCAGCGGCATTTAACCTCAAGCCTTTAGGACAGCTTCCTATGGATGCAATCTTTGCACAGATTGCTGATAAGGGAACCTTTAGCACCGAGCTTCCAGAAGGCCTTGTCCCTGACGCAACACAGAGCGTTCTTGACCTGTAAGTTCTAGCTTCTAGAAGTTACACAACACAAAAGGTAATTGTCACTATGGCTCAAACAGCGCGCGTTAAAGAACGTCAAGCGGCACAGGCTCAACGTATCAAGCAGGCTCAGGCATTTCTGATGCCTGACCACATTGATGTTGCAATTCTTGGTGGTGGCGCAGCAGGTCTCTGCGCTGCCATCACTACCGCCGAAGCTCTTGGCGCAAATAAACGCGTTGTCATCTTTGAAAAAGCACTGGAGAGTGGCAGGACTATCCTGGCAACAGGTGGCGGTCGCTGCAACTTTACCAATGCAGATTTGAGCTTTGAGAATTTTTCTCATCCAGAGTTTGTTCAGGCTGTCTGCAAAGACAAGGACACGTTTCTTGCGGACATCCTGGCTTTCTTTAGGTCCAGCGGTCTTGCTTGGGCAACTGAAGACGAAGGCAGAATGTACCCTCTTACCAGGCAAGCGAGCTCCATCCAATCACTGCTGCTCAAGCGAGCCCAAAAAGCTGGTGTGCAATTTGCTTTGGGACGAGAAGTAACGTCAGTTAAGCCGCAGCGCAACAACTTCATCGTTGCCTTCAAAGAATGCTTTGCTGGCGAGAAAACCTATAAGGTCCATGCATCATCAGTAGTTCTAGCTACTGGTGGACTCACAACCACCAAACTTGCTGAAAGTCTTCAGCTGCAGACCACCTCACTGCGACCAGGACTCTGCGCGCTCACTTGCACTCCTCAGCCGCCAACAAGTCTTGATGGAAAGCGCGTACGAGCACACGCAACCCTTGTAAGAAACGGCGCGGTGCTCAAAGAGGAGTCTGGCGAGCTGCTTTTTAGGTCATTTGGACTCTCGGGCATCATGATTTTCAACTTGTCTCGCACAGCCTTGCCTGGCGACGTACTTGAGATTGATCTTCTCCCTCAGCTTAGGGAAGAGGAAGTTGCGGCAGCTGTAGAAGCTCACACCACCGACGGTCTTCTCGACCCACAAATTGCTGCTTATCTAGGTGCTCATGACTCAGTAGAGAGCACTATTACCAAGGCTCACAAAATAGCATTTACCGTAACAGGTACATCTTCCAAAGTTGTCCCACAGGTCTGTATTGGTGGTATTTCTGTTGAGCAAGTGAGTACAAACACACTTGAGGCGTACAACATTCCTGGTCTGTTTATTGCAGGAGAAGCTCTTGACATTGATGCTCAATGTGGAGGTTTTAACCTCTCGTGGGCGTGGAAGAGCGGTATGATCGCCGGTCTGGCTGCTGCAAAAAGTGCTGGTCAGAATTGTGAATCTTTGGAAGAGGACAACTAACATGCTGGAAGTATCAAACATTAAAGTTCATGTTGCGCCTCTTCGTAAGCATCCCGCTAAAGAATCAAAGGTAGGGTTTGACGCGTTGCTTCGCGCTCTCCGAGTCTCTGCAGATGAGGTTACCTCATATGAGCTGCATAAACGCTCAATTGATGCGCGTAAAAGAAATGATATTGTTCTTATCCTCACTTACCACGTAAACCTTAAAGGTGGGCCTGCAGCGGAGCAAAAACTTCTTAACAAGATTCAAGGCAAGCCTGCGGCAAAGCACATTAAGCTTGCTGAGCCAAATACTTTTACGCTTCCCAAAGCGAAGCAACCTGTTCCTTCAGAGAATCGTCCCGTTGTTGTAGGAGCGGGATGTGCGGGCTTGTTCTGTGCGCTAACACTTGCCAAGGCTGGTCTCAATCCCCTGCTTATTGAGCGCGGAGATGATGCAGCACGAAGAACTGCAGCGGTAGAGCATCACAACCAAACAGGTCAGCTAGATCTTGAGAGCAACATCCAATTTGGTCTTGGTGGTGCTGGTACATTCTCTGACGGCAAGCTCAACACGGGTACCAAAAGTGCTTCTCACCGCTTTATTCTTGAGACTTTTGTAAAAGCAGGTGCACAGAAAAACATTTTATGGGATGCAAAACCCCATGTAGGAAGTGATGTTCTTCCCGCCGTTGTGACCAACATTGTCACAATGATTGAAGAAGCGGGCGGAACGGTTGTATTTAGGACAAAGCTCACCTCCCTAGAGCGAACCTCAGATGGCTCTCTTTCTGCAATTCAGGTTGAGAAGACCAATCCAGACGGTTCAACTCAAACTGAAACCATAAAGACTCGCACAATGATTCTTGCGACTGGTCACTCAAGTAGAGACACGTATGTCATGCTCAAAGACAAAGGTATTTCTATGGAGAGAAAAACCTTTGCTATGGGTGTGCGAATTGAGCATCTTCAGTCTCAAATCAATAAATCGTTGTACGGTCCCGAGGCAACCAATCCCGTACTTGGAGCGGCCCCCTACAAGCTTTCTGTTCATCTTCCCTCTGGTAGAAGTGCTTTTTCGTTCTGTATGTGCCCTGGCGGCTATGTTGTATCTGCAGCGAGCGAGAAGGACGGCGTAGTTACAAACGGCATGAGCTTGTCTGACCGTGCAGGCAAAAATGCCAACTCCGGCCTGTTAGCTAACGTCTATCCAGAGGATCTTCCAGGAGATGACGTACTCGCTGGAATTGACCTGCAACGCAGCTGCGAACAAGCGGCCTTTAAAGCGGGAGGCGGAGCTTATATTGCCCCTGCTCAGCTTGTAGGCGACTTCCTCAACAAGAAAGCTTCTACTGGACCGCGCTCGGTAAAACCCACCTACCCACGTGGGGTTACCTGGACCTCGCTTGAAGACTGTCTTCCATCCTATGTCTTACAAACCTTGCGAGAAGCCCTTCCAGTCATGGACAAAAAACTTCATGGCTTTGCTCATCCCGATGCAGTTCTTACGGGTGTTGAAACAAGATCAAGCTCTCCTGTAAGAATTACTCGCGATGAAACAGGGCAGAGCATTAACACACCAGGAATATGGCCTGTAGGTGAAGGAGCTGGCTATGCGGGCGGCATTATGAGTGCTGCTGCAGATGGCATTAGAATGGCTGAGCTTGTAGTAGAGCACTACAACAACGCTTAGTGCTTGCCTCTATAACGTCTGCGAGTTGCGTGAGCACTGCCCTTTCTAGCTCCTGTTTTAAGCCTCTTGATAACATCATCTGAGGTAGTGCCTTCAAGCTGGCTTCTAATGGCTACAATCTGATCTCTGAGCTCTGCTGCATGTTCATAATCCATTGACGCAGAAGCTTCTGCCATCTCTGCTTCCATACCAGAAAGCATAGCCTCAACCTCTGAGCGCGGAAGATTTTGAAGCTCTTCAGCAAGCAATTCTGCAGGCATCTCAAGAATTGCTTCTTGCTGTTCTTCAAGCGAATCTTCGTCATCAGAAGCGGTATAGAACTCTCCGTTTTTGCGCTTACGCTTATCAACGTTTTCTGAAGCTTCAGCAATAAAACCTGCAATATCCGTAATGGATTTCTTAACGGTCTTAGGTACAATACCGTGCTCTTTGTTAAACGCTTCCTGAATTTCTCGGCGCCTTTTTGTCTCATCTATAGCAATACGCATAGAATCAGTGATTTTATCGGCATACATAATGACCTGGCCTGAAGCGTTTCTTGCCGCTCTACCCATAGTCTGAATAAGAGACCTTCTGTTTCTTAAGAAGCCCTCTTTATCTGCATCAAGAATTGCCACGAGAGAAACCTCTGGAATATCAAGTCCTTCTCGCAAAAGATTAATTCCAACCAGCACGTCAATCTTTCCCTGACGCAAATCTCTAATGATTTCTACGCGGTCAAGCGTAGCGGTATCCGAGTGCATATAGTTGACTTTAATGCCCTCATCTAGCAGGTGATCTGTAAGATCTTCTGCCATTCTTTTAGTGAGCGTAGTAACAAGAACGCGCTCTTTTTTTGACACTCTCTCTTTGACCTCTGAAATAAGATCATCAATCTGACCTCTTACTGGTCTGACATCAATCTTTGGATCAAGGAGGCCCGTTGGACGAATAATCTGCTCAACCTGTTGCTGAGCGACCGTCTCTTCATAGTCTCCAGGAGTTGCAGAGACGTAAATAAACTGTGGAATACGTCCCTCAAATTCGTCAAATCTGAGTGGCCTGTTATCCAGAGCAGATGGAAGTCTAAATCCGTGGTCTACCAATGTAACCTTACGAGACCTATCGCCCTCATACATACCTCTAATTTGAGGAACGGTAACATGTGACTCATCAATAATACAAATCATATCTTTAGGGAAATAATCAATGAGCGTATAGGGAGGCTCACCGGGAGCACGCCCATCTAAATGGCGCGAGTAGTTCTCAATACCATTGCAATAACCCATAGTCTCAAGCATCTCTAGATCATAGTTTGTCCTCTGAGCAAGACGCTGAGCTTCTAGCAATTTATCGTTTTCTTTAAGCTCTTTAACACGAGCTTCCATCTCTTCCGAGATGGTCGTAAGAGCATGGGTAATCTTTGGACGCTCAGTAACGTAGTGAGATGCTGGCCAAATTGGAATAGCATCAAACTCTCTCAGCACTTCTCCCGTAACGTTACTAACCTCTGAAATGCTTTCTACTTCATCACCAAAGAACTCAATACGCAGTGGATTTTCTGCATACGGTGGAAATACATCTACAACGTCTCCGCGGACTCTAAACATACCGCGCTGCAGGTCATAATCATTTCTATCGTACTGGACATCAATAAGATCTTTAATGAAATCATCACGCTCAAGAGGAACGGATTTATCTACATTAGGCGCAAGACCCGCATAATCTTGAGGGCTGCCAATACCATATATACACGATACAGATGCAACTACAATGACATCTCGTCTAGATAGAAGCGATGAAGTTGCCTGGTGACGGAGCTTCTCTACCTCTTCGTTGATGGAAGCATCTTTTTCTATGTACGTATCAGACTGCGGAACATATGCCTCTGGCTGGTAGTAGTCATAGTAGGAGACAAAGTACACAACAGCGTTGTTAGGAAAGAGCTCCTTCATCTCTGAAGCAACCTGTGCAGCCAGCGTTTTATTGGGCTCCATAATAAGCGTGGGGCGGTTGAGCTTCTCAATGGTTTTAGCCATAGAGAAGGTCTTACCCGAACCCGTAACACCTAAGAGCGTCTGGTACCTGAGCCCGTCTTCAATTCCTTGGGCAAGCTTTTCTATTGCCTGTGGCTGATCACCTGCGGGTTCAAAAGGAGATACTACCTGAAGCTTCTCTTCTCCTACTTCACGACCAAATCGGCGCAGTTCAGCACCTATATATTCTTTATGTTGATCTTCAGCATGAGATGCATCCATGAGATTCTCCTTTTCTTGTGAAAGTAGTATACCCCACTTCTCAAAACTGAAACACTTGTTCTATACTATTTATAAATTGCAGTATAGTTTCAAAGCGTGACGGGTAATAAATAAATTACCTATATGCGTTAAACTAGCATTTAAATAAACAAGTTACATCAGATAAAGGAGATACCTTGGGCGTCTCAGATCTTTTCTCGCTAAATAAAGCTTCAAAGCAACCTCAGGGTTCTACCCTAGAGAAGATTTTACTGCGCTCAAATAATGTCATTGCCGCTCTTAAAGACCTTGTTGCAAACAATCAGATTGCAGAGGCTGGTCTTCAAGAGATGCTTACGCGCTCTAAAAATCTCGAGAATACCAATCTGCCCAAAGGTGACGTCCATAAGCTGGACAGAACGGGTCGCTGGTGGTTCAACGCTAACACACTGGAGTGCGCACCAGAAGAGTACGATGCTTTTATTGCAACAGAAGCAATCCTCAACATTTCACAAGATGTTGAAGCCCTAAAGAATACACATGCTTCTGAGACAGATCTTCAGCTTGTTCGCACTACCCTCTCGCAGGTAGCAAGCCTCATGCCCAAGTCAGCTTCTCTTTCTGAGCAAGTTGCTCCTTTTAGCGGTAACGCTGATGGCAGCTCAGATTGGATGAAGCGTCTCTGGTTTGCCAACTATGTTGAGAACACGCCATTCCCTTTTAGGATGGTGTACAACTTCTCCTACAATCCACAACTTGATATTTTGGTTTTTGAGTTCTTTGTAGCTCGTCCTCGCTGCTTTAGCTTCTTATCTGCAGAAAAGTCAGAGCAAATTGCGGCAGCACGCGCTTACGCACTACGTGCTTCTCTTTGCGTGGCTCGTATGGCACTTCAAAGCTGCAAAATCTCTCGCGTCTGCATCAATGGCAGCTTGCGCGGAGAAGAGCGTATTGTCCTATCTATGGACTTAAACGAGGCTGCTCTTGCACGCCTGCTGCCTACTGCAGCAAACACTCAAATTGACGGCAACAGCTTCCCACAAGATCCAGCGCTCAGAGTTTCTTTTGACTCTGAAGGTTGGTTTAGCGAAGTTGAGCCTTTTATGAAGCCAACAGACGAGTGGGTTTCTCCTCGTAGCTTCTTTGAGATGCCAGATTTGTCTGATCGTCCTTGTTCACCAGCAGTTACCGCTGTTTGTGGAGCTCAAAAAGTAAGCGATTTTGGATACTCTGAGGCATCCCGCCGCATTAGGCTTTGGAATACTACTCTCGACAACATTCCAAAAGATGCTTCTACCGCAGATGCAGTTGGTAAATTTGAGGAAGCAAAAGCTTCAACTTCTGATATTTACGCCATTGAAGGCTTTGATAGAGTCATCCATGGACTGGTTGAGGGCACTATTGATTTCTCGGACAGAAGGTCTATGGCCGAGAAATTCCTCTTTGGTTCGCCTTTGCAAAAAACGCTTCAATCCATAAATAACATCATGGACGGAGAGCCAGATCCAGACGCTCTAGAAAAGGTACTTACAGAACTTGAGTCCCAGGTTTCACCAACCCTTGATATGGGCCTATATCTGGATGACTCTGATTCTATCTACAGATATTTTGATTCCCTCTCAGAGCGCGTAGCTTATAACCTTGCATTCCCCAAGGAGCCAAGAAAACTGGTGCTTATTCCAGACACCTATTTTATGTCTTTAGCAAGAATGGCTCGCGCCTACAACCTGCTTGAACAGCCAGAAAAAGCAGAACGCTATGCACAAGAAGCCCATAGAATTTCTCCTTTGGGAATTGATGCAACGCTGCTATTGGTAAGAACATTAGAAGATCAGTCAAAAGTTTTTGAGGCTGCAAAGCTGCTCAAAGACCTTATCGCACACCTTTTCTCCGCATCAGATGTTGCGCTGGTGTACTATCGCCTGGCCTATATGGAGTGGAAGCTAGGACGCTCTGACCTTTGTGCAGCTTGCTATCAAATGGCAATAATTATCGGTGGCAGTGTTGCCCAACCTGCAAAAGAAGAGCTTGAAGACCTTCTTAAAGCAGATGCTTCTGTTAAGAAACTGGATACCCCTCAAGAAGTCTTCTCGTTCCTTAAGCAAAATGGTGTTCCTGTCTTTGACCAGAAAGCTGTGTTTAACAAGGCAGTTGCTATTGGCAGCGCTTGTGTTAACGATGGCATTTATTGTGTTGGCCAAAACATGCTCAAAAACTGCCTTGAAATTACCTTTGACGATGCAGCTGCCAAGGTAGAGAGTTCACTAAGGACACCCTTCTAGAGGCCGCACACGTAAGCTATAACTTATTGCTCTGAATGCTGGTTAAACCGAGCGTTTAACCAAAGCTCTACCTGTGCTTTAAGATCATCAAGGCCTTCAGAGTTTACAAACACCGTATCTGCCTGATTACGCAAATACGTATCGGAAGGCTGATGCGCTATACGCTGCTCAAACTCTTGGCGAGAAGATCCTCGCTGTTCAGCGCGTTCTGCTCTCAGTTCCAAAGGCGCTACAACAACGACAACTTCATCAACCAGCTCAAGCAAGTCTTCAACGCGGTCAAGCAGCGGAACCTCTACAAAGCAGAACTGAGCATCTGCAGCAGGAGCCTCTTTTGTAAGGAATTGACGCATATATTCTCTGATAAAAGGCATCTCAAGCTCTTCTAAGAGCTCAGCAGATTCTCTAGTGGCAAAAGCCCTACGACCAAGCTCTCGCCTATTAATCTCATGAGTAACGGGGTCCAACAAATCGTTACCAAAAGCCTCTGCCACACGATACGTACATTCGCATCCAGGGCGTAAAAGCTTTCGAGAAACCTCATCAAGGTCAAAGCGCAGACCACCTGCTGCTTCAAACATTTTAGAAACAGTTGATTTACCAGACGCCATTCCGCCGGCGAGAATTACCTTGTACATGTAGTTCACTCCTATAACTGCAGTGCTGTATAAGAGCCTAGCAGTTTTACTTCTTCAGGAGTGTGAGTTACCCAAATTACAACTTTTGATTCAATGAACGGTTTGACAGAGGCAATAACCTGCTGCTTAAGCGCTTCATCTAATCCCTTGAGCGGCTCATCAAAGAGCAAGATGTCTGCATCTGCAAAGAGTGTGCGTAAAAGAGCAACGCGTCTCTTTTGACCACCGGAAAGCTCAGAGATAGGCTTGTTTTCTGTTCCTTCAAGTCCTACCTCACAAAGTGCCTCTTTAATACGCTCTCGAGCGCTTTGTTTTTGCTCCTTTGAGTGCAACTGTATAGCAAGCATGATATTTGCCATAACGCTCAAGTTTTCTAGCAGTCTATCTTCTTGAAACATCATGACCGTTTTAGCGTCAGGCGATTTAAGCACTGTGCCTGAATCGGCCACTTCAAGACCACAAAGAATACGAAGAAGTGTTGTTTTACCTGCTCCAGAGGGCTCAGAGAGTACGTACACTCCCCTCTCAAACTTGTAGGAAAAATCATCAAGCACAACCGTATTACCAAACGATTTAGTGATGTTTTTTACCTCAAGCAACTGCTCGGTTGCATAGGCACACTTAGTTGTGTTCATACTCATGAGCAGCTCTTTTCTAACCTTGCAGCGGCCCATGAAACTAACCGCATCACGATCTTCTCGCCAAGTGCGCTCATCACAATAACCACAAGCGTCCACGCAAAAAGGGCTGGCGTATCCAAATACACTTTAGCGTTATAGAGGTGCTCGCCAATGGAGAATGCAGGAAGGCCAATGACCTCGGCAGCAATTCCCGACTTCCAGCAAAATCCCATGGCAAGTGAGGTAGCTGTCTTAAGCGAGGGCATCAGCTGCGACAAATAAATTGCTTTAATGCGTTGCCAACCGTGAATTTGGTATACATCAGCCATCTCAATAAGCTGCTGGTCAGTGCTGAGGAGCCCCTCAAGTACTGCAATGTAGATGATGGGAAGTGCCATCAAAAATGAAATTGAAATTGAGAGGTAGGGCGTGCGAACCCAGATAAGTAGCAAGATGACAAACGATGCCACGGGAATTGATTTGATTGTAGAAATAAGCGGCTCAAAAAGAATCTTGATCAACTTGTACTTAAAACTCAAAAACGCCAGCAAGGAACCAGCCGTAAAAGCAAGTGCTCCACCAGCAAAAATACGCAAAAGAGAAAGACCAATAGAAACCCAAAACTCGCGTAGTTGAGCTAGCGAGAAAAGCGTCTGAATGGTCTGAATAGGTGATGTTAAAACAATATCCTGATTGATGACAACCGCAGCTATCTGCCACACGACAAGCCAAAATACCAGTGCGCCTAAACGTGCTCCCCAGCTAGAAGCAACTTTGCGCACAGTCGGTTTGCCTTGCACGCGGCCCGCACCTTGAGTCTGACCTGCGCTTTGGGCCTGATCGTTTTTCTCGACAGAAAAATCTGCCGAGGCAGCGCCTTTCTCGGCGCTACCTCGGGCAGAAATACTATCTTTTATGTGCGGGTTATGCGCCAAAGTAGAAATCGTCTCCAGGAACCTGTCCGCCTACTGCCTGAGGATTAGCCTCAGCCAGAATGCCTAAATAACTTGAAAGCGCGCTCTTCATATCTGCACCATCAATATACGTAATATTACACTTAGGCAGCGCAACCTTAGCAATAGGCTCTGGAACAATACCGTATTTGCCCACAAGTGTAGCGGCATCGTCTGGATGATCAACTGCAAACGCGACAGAGTCTTTGTAGTGAGAAAGCAGCGCGGTCACAGCATCTGGAGAATCGGAGATCAGCTTTGAAGAAATAATAGTCACGCCAGCAATTAGCTTGCTTTGAGGATTGACTGCCTCCCACTCAGCACCAAGGTCAATGGCAACGCGAATCTGGTTGTTCTTGGTTTGTGCCACTGTAACAAAAGGCTGTGGGAGCAGCGCAATTCCCTCTGGATCTTGCGCAAGAGCGGCAACGCACTCGGTATGCTCGCTCTTCCACTCTACCTGGACATCTTCACCAAGCTTCATGCCGTTTTTACTGAGCAGGTAGGACAGTGTGTACTCTGGGACAGCGCCCTTACCGGAAGCGTAGAGCGTCTTTCCCTTGAGGTCGGCAAGCTTAGAGATGGCGCTACCTGTCTCAACAATGTAGAGAACATTCAGCACGTTGAGGCAGGCTACCTTATAGGCACCCTTAGTCTTATTGAACAGCGTAGCTGCAAGATTTGCAGGAATAGAAGCAATGTCTACATCACCCTGGGCTACCTTAGCAACCACCTGATCAGGGGCATCCAAAATCTCAAACGAGTAGTTGTTATCGGTAATGTTTTGCGCCTCAACCTCGCTCATGAACTTAACCAAGCCCATGGCGGTAGGCCCTTTAAGTGTTGCAACTCTTACCGCAACAGGATCAGATTTCTTAGCCTCATCTTTTGTGGTGTCCTGAGACTTCTCTTGGTCTGTTCCCTTGCAGCCAAATAGTGCTGTAGCTGGAATAAGACCTGCAAGCTTAAGGAACGAACGTCTATCCATGAATCACTCCTGACTCGAAAAGTTAACTAAGGCTACCTTATCACGTCTACAGCAAAATTCATACGATATACAGCATATCTTGAAAACTCTTTGATATATCCATAAAAGCAAGCTGCACCCTTAGCGAGAAGAACTAGTTTTTCTCGCCATATCCAAGGACGTACGCGCGGCACAGGTTCTCGGTGCCGATAATTGCATCGATGTGGCAGCGCTCGCGACCGTGAGTGTTGAGACATGCTGGACCAAATGCGCCGCTCTTAAGATCGTTGCCGGAGAAATATGCAGCGTTAGCATCAGTTGAGAAGTGGAAGGCAACCTGCTGGTTCCACTTTTCTGGCTCAACAACCTCCTGCGCACACGCAATAAGTTTGTTGGAAACTTCCCAATCGTAAGGCGAGCGAATATCAGAAACAATGATGCCTACGTGGTGCTCGTTTGAATTGTAGTCAGGGCCAATAAGGGTAATGTCCAGCGATACGTACTCATCCACCTCAACAGGCAAGAATGCGCCGCCGTGACCAATCTCCTCGTACATGGGGAATGCGAACAAGGTGTTATAGAGGGGTTTCTCGCCAGATTGCGCAAGCCAACGGAGTGTATGAAGCTGTGCGGCAACACAAGCCTTATCGTCGATAAAGCGAGAAACCATATAGCCGTTGTCATACATCTCAAAGTGAGGATCAATGGCAACAACTGCACCCTCAGAGACGCCCAGCGCACGAGCTTCCTCTGCAGAAGATACGTCAGCGATAAGCGAGATGGACATGTTGTCCTCGTTGCGCTCCATAGTTCTAGCATCTTCAAAGACGTGAACGGAGTGGTGGTTGCAGATTACCTGACCATCAACAACGGAGCCATCTCTGCAGACAACATGGCAGGTCTCGCCCTCAATGCTGTGGTAGTTGATGCCGCCCAGCTGGCGAACGCGCAGTGTGCCGTCTGAATTGAAGCCGCGAACAATCAGGCCAATGGTGTCAAGGTGAGCATTAACGCCCACAGTCTTGCTGGTATCTTTACCCTCTACCAGGACATATGCCGTAGCTTTGTTGTCAATCTGAAGCTCATAGCCCGCCTCGGCAACAAGCTCTCGAAGCAGCTCATGGATACGCTCGTAGTAGCCAACAGGGCTATCGCACTCAACAAGCTTCTTTGTAGTATCAATCAAATACTGTGTATCAGTCTCAAAATGAGTCATGACTATCTCCTAGTTTTGTGGATGGGTGTAAAGCTCTACCAGGTGCTCAAGCATGTCAACCATACCCTCAAGCTCGGGGACAGGAACAAATTCTCTGACGCCGTGAGCGTTGTAGTAGCAGGCAGAGAGATTGGCGCATGGGAACCCTCTAAAGGAAAGTTGGGATCCGTCGGTGCCGCCACGCATTGGAATGCAGGTCATCTCTACGCCGACCTTCTCGTATGCAGTGCGTGCATTCTCGATTAAGTGCGCATACTCAGGCTTTAATACGATGTCAGCCAAGTTGTGATACTGGTCGTGAATCTCAACGGAAAGTACCTCAGAGCCAATCTGCTTGTTTACATACGCTGCAGCATCAACCATCAACTGCTTACGGCGCTCAACCTTTGCCTGGTCATGGTCTCGAATAATGTAATCAGCGCGAGCAGACTCGCAATCACCGTTGACGCGCTCCAAATAGAAGAAGCCATCATAGCCCTCAGTAAACTCAGGACGTTCCGCAGGTGGAAGCAACTCGTGGAAGCGCATAATTGCCTCGGATGCATTGATCATCTGGCCTTTTGCAGTACCCGTATGAACTGAAAGTCCGTGAGCACGCACAAACACCTCAGCAGCGTTGAACGTCTCGTAGCAGAACTCGCCAAAGGGACCGCCGTCAATGGTATAACCATACGCAGCACCAAAAGCATCAAGGTCGAGAAGAGCGGCACCGTGGCCAATCTCCTCATCAGGAACAAACGCAAGTGCAATACGTGGGTGCTTAAGCTCTGGATGCTCTTTGTAGCGAGCAAGCAAGCTGACCAGCATGGCAATGCCAGCTTTGTCATCGCCGCCAAGCAACGACGTGCCATCAGTGGTAACAAGCTGCCAACCAACCATGTGCTCAAGCTGAGGATTTGTCTCAGGGCTGATATAGACCTCTCTGCCCTCACGATCAGAACCAACTACTAGCTTGCCGCCCTCATACGTAACAACCTGAGGATGAACGGGGTTGCCCCAAGACTGCCAAGCCGTATCAATGTGGCAGCAGAAACCAAGAGTTGGAAGGTCCTCCAAACCCTTGCTTGCCGGCCAGTGAGCAACCACGTAGGCGTGCTCATCAACAACTACATTCTCTGCGCCAAGCTCACGAAGGTCAGCAGCAACAACCTCAGCCATCTGGTGCTGAGACTCAGTTGAAGGAACGACATCTGCCGTCAGAGGATTAGACTGAGAAGAAACCTTACAATACGCAATAAATCTATCTAAAACGTCACTCATAAAACTCCCTTACAAAAAACTGCGCTAACCAAATAGTTAACGCAGTTTAGAGTATCAATTTATTAACGAGAAGACCGTGAGGCTCGTGAAGCTGTAACAAAGGATTTCCAAAGTTCACAGTCAGCTTTGCTGTATTGCCAACCATACTCTGGATGCCACTGCACACCAAGGGCAAACGTCTTGCCCTTGACCTCAGCTCCTTCAATAATGCCGTCTGAAGCATACGCAACTACATTAAGCTCAGCGGAAACCTTTTTCAGGGCCTCATCGTGATACGAGTTTGCTTGAATGTCTTCAACCTTACCCAGAGCGTTGTACAGCAAAGAATCTTTTTGAACATGAACAGCATGAGCAGGATGATACAAATTTGCTGAATGAGTCCAGAACACATGATTTTCTGTTGGCTCAAGCGTATGCAAATCTTGTACAAGTGTACCGCCCAGTACAACATTCAAAAGTTGAAGACCACGACAAATAGCAAGTAAAGGTTTATCGGCAGCAAGTACCTGTTTTACGAGCTCAAACTCAAGCCTGTCTCTTATGGGACACAGACGATTAAGATCACGTGGTTCTTCTCCCCAATTGCGCGGATCAACATCATGACCACCGGTAAGGCAGAAGCCGTCACACATCTCAACAAACTGAGCAATAATCTCTGGGTCATCAGTCAAAGGCACCATGATAGGAATGCCGCCAGCTGCAAGGATGGCGTCAAATTGGATCTGTCCGACAGAAGCAGAATCAGAAAAATTTTCTTCAGGCATCCAACGAGGAGTTACACAGATAAGAGGACGCTCAGAAGCAGGAAGATCTGGAACATCATTGAATGCATCTTTTACGATATCTGGAATAACCACAAAACCCTCTTATCAATTAGTACTTTTATCCAAACTCACGTTAAAGGTATACCCTTAATGAGTCTATGACTTTATCGCTTTTACGTTCTTCATGCCACCCTGACAACTCTTCCTTCACAATGTTTTTTCACTCATGAAACATTTTTCTGTATTGCATACAATTAATTTGGGTATTAAGAAGCCAGTTCTTACATTTAAACTTCATGTTTTGAAGATACAAACGGAAGGCGCCCTATGAAAGAGCACGTATTTACTAATCTTTCCCGTAAAACATTCTTACGTGGATCTTTGGCGGCTGCCGTTGCTGCCGGTTCTGCTTCACTACTTTCTGCTTGTGGCGGTTCAACTGGCGGAGACAGTGATAAAAAAGTTTTGCGCTTTGGTGTAAATAATCCAAAGGTAACCTTTGACACTCAAAAGACTTCTGGTTCTGTTGGCGTATCTGAAGCGGTTGCAGAATCTTTGCTGGTACTTAACCCAGACACAAAAGAAATTGAGCCAAACCTGGTAACAGGTCTTCCTACAGTCTCTGAAGATGGCCTTACCTACTCATATGAGCTTAAGGATGGCATCAAATTCCACAATGGAGAAACCCTTAAGTCCTCTGACGTTAAATACACCCTAACACGTATGTTCTTGCCTGCTACCAAGGCAACCTCAATTGACTCGTATGCGTACATTGAGGGCGCTAAAGAAATTATTGCTGGCACAACAGAGGAACTTTCTGGTGTTGTTATTAAGGATGACCGTCACTTTGACATCAAACTGACTCAGCCTTATTCAACCTTTAATGCAATTATGGCTCAGTTCTACGCTGTTATCTACCCAGAGAAGGCTTGCAAAGAAGCCGGTGAGGCATGGGGTACTGAGACCAACTTCATTGGTACTGGCGCTTATAAGCTTGTTTCAAACGACAGCACTACAGAAGTTGTTCTTGAGGGATTTGCTGACTACCATGAGGGCAAACCTGGCTTGGATGAGCTTAGATTTGTCTACATTGATGACGCCAACACCCGTATTCTTAATTACAAGAACAACGATGTTGACCTGGTCTTTATTTCTCAGTCTCTTATTCAGCAGTACCAAAATGATGAGTCTATTTCCAAAGAGATTGTTTACTACACCCCAGCTTCTACGCAGTTTGTAAACTTGAACCTCAAGAGCGAGAACCTCAAGGATGTTCGTGTTCGACAGGCTCTCTCTATGGCTATTGATAGAGACACCATTTGTAGCACCATTCTTTCTGGTGTTGCCAAGCCTGCTAAGTCGTTTATTCCATCTTCTGAGACCGGCTACAACGAGTCCGCTCCAGAGTTTGAGTACAACGTAGACAAAGCAAAGCAGCTTCTTTCAGAGGCTGGTGTTTCTAACCTCACTCTTAACGCACAGGTCAGAAGCCAGGATCAGAACCTCATGGTTGCCCTTCAGGATGCTTGGTCCAAGATTGGCGTTACCTGTAACGTAAGCGTTATTGACTCTGGTGTTTGGAGCGACGCACGTACTAACGGTGATCTTGAAGTCACTCTTGTTACCTGGTCTACCCTCTCCTTCCAGGGTGTTGAGCACATGGGCTCCTACTTCCGCTCTGACCGCGCCGCAAAGAAGTCTTCCTTCTACAACAGCACCGAGTTTGACAGCCTTGTTGACCAGGCTCGTTCAACCATTAACGACAATGATAAGGTCCTTGACCTCACTCGCCAGGCAGATAGTCTTATGACTCACACAGACTATGCTTGCCTGCCTATCGACTGGCCACAGATGCCTTACGTCTTGAAGCCAGAGTTTACGGGCCTCACCGTTCTGGTTAACCCTCACTTCGATAAGGTTAAGAAGAAGTAAGGTTTCCTACACCCAAAAACAAAGGCGAGAAGATCGGTTGGTCTTCTCGCCATTTTTGTGTTTGTATGCCGTTTTAAGACACGACAATAAGATGCGCTACTCGGAAATCTTCTCCTCAAGGCGCGCTTCTTCTACGGCCTTCTGAGCCGCCTCAATAGCGTGAGCCACCTGTGGTGTGCGGTCTTCATCCGTAAGTGACGTGTCATACAGGTGGCAAGCACAGAAGTGACCTGGCTCAGCCTCGATACGCTCAGGAATGCGCTCGGAGCAAACCTTCATTGCCTTAGGGCAGCGCGTGTGGAATACACAACCCGAAGGTGGATTTGCAGGACTTGGAACGTCACCTTGAAGAATGCGCTTTTCCTGGATGCGCTCATGACGAATACGAGGAATAACGTCTAAAAGTGCCTGAGTGTATGGGTGCAAAGGACGCTCAAAGAGGGCGTCTTTGGTGGCAAACTCCATCTGGTGACCCAGATACATGACCATAACAGTATCTGCAATGTGGCGAACAACGGAAAGGTCATGACTGATAAAGATATATGCCAGACCGTGGTCCTTCTGAAGCTCTTCAAGCAAGTTGATTACCTTGGCCTGAACAGAAACGTCCAAAGCAGAAACAGGCTCGTCACAGACAACAATTTCTGGCTCAAGCACAATAGCGCGAGCAATACCAATACGCTGGCGCTGACCGCCCGAGAACTCGTGAGGGTAGCGGTACTTGAACTCAAGGTTAAGGCCAACTTCCTCCATTACCTCTTCAATGCGAGCATCACGCTCTGACTTTGTTTTATAAGTACCTGCAATATCAATAGGCTCGCCAATGATATCCATGACCGTCATACGAGGGTTCAGTGAGCTGTAAGGATCCTGGAAGATAAGCTTCATCTTCTGACGGGCTCGCTTGAGATCTTCGCCCTTAAGCGAGGTAAAATCCTCTCCATCAAGCTCAACCGTACCAGAGGTTGGCTCGGTAAGGCGCAGCACGCACTTGCCAGTAGTAGACTTTCCGCAGCCAGACTCACCAACGATGGCCAAGGTCTCTTTGCGCCTGAGCTCAAAAGAAACATCCTCAACAGCATGAACGGAAGCGTTAGAACGACCAAATACACCGTTTTTGATGGGGAATCGCTTAACCAAGTTCTTTACGGACAAGATGGTTTTCTCGCCAGAAAGGTCTTTGACGTCTGTGTTCTTCTCTTCTGCCATGACTACTCACCCCACTCATCAGTGTATTTCCAACAGCTGACAGTATGGCAATTGTCTTCACCAACAGCAGTCAAGCTAGGACGACGATTCTTACAAATGTCCTTAGCAAACGGACAACGTGGATGGAATGGGCAGCCAGAAGGCATATGCGAAAGCATAGGAACGCTACCAGGAATTGCATAGAGTTCCTTGGTGCGCTCGTCAAACGATGGAATGGACGCAATCAAGCCCTGAGCATAAGGGTGCAGAGGGTTAGTAAAGAGCTCTGCAGACTGCGCATACTCAACGCGATGACCAGCGTACATGACAAGAACCCAGTCAGCCATCTCGGAAACAACACCCATGTCGTGTGTAATCAACATGACAGCGGTGCCCAAATCTTGCTTCATGCGATCGATAATCTGCAGAATCTGTGCCTGGACCGTTACGTCAAGAGCGGTTGTTGGCTCGTCGCAGATAAGCAGTGATGGCTGGCAGGCAAGTGCCATAGCAATCATGACACGCTGACGCATACCGCCAGAAAGCTCATGTGGATATGACGAGAAGATCTTCTCTGGTGCAGGAATGCCCACCAGCTTGATCATATCAAGGGCCTTCTGATCTGCCTCCTGTTTGCTCATGTTGGGATTATGAACAAGGATGCCCTCACGAATCTGAAGACCAGATTTCATGACAGGATTCAAAGAGGTCATGGGCTCCTGGAAAATCATACCAATGCGATTACCGCGGAAGTCACGCATGCCACCACGAGGAAGCTGCGTTAAATCAGTTCCCTCAAAAATAATTTCTCCGCCCGTAATCTGCGCAGGAGGTGTAGGAAGCAATCCCATGACTGACAATGCCGTCATGGACTTACCGCAGCCAGACTCTCCTACTACCGCAAGAGTCTCGCCTTTACGCATAATAAACGAGAGGTCACTTACTGCAGGAAGCGCGCCATCTTCGGTGAAAAGCGTGACGTCAAGATGATTCACGTCGAGAAGAACGTTCTTTTTGCACTGCTCTTCTCGCTCTTTTTGAGCGGTTTCTTGTGCAAGTCGGCGCTCCTCAAGGCTGCAAAATTGCACAGCCTGACCATTTGGACCTTCAATGACATGCTCAAATGTTGCATCTGTATTTTCTGCCATAAACGTAACCTCCTTTCTAAGAACGCATCTTTGGATCAAGGGCGTCGCGCAGAGCATCGCCAAGCAAGTTAAAAGACATAACCGTAATGATGATGACAATACCTGGAGCAATACTGTAGAGAGGCTGTGATTCAAGGAATGGCTGAGAAGCTGCAATCATTTGACCCCAGCTTGCCTCAGGTGGCTGAACGCCCAATCCCAAGAATGACAGTGTTGCTTCAGAAAGAATGGCACTTGGAATACCCAGGGTAGAAACAACGATCAGCGTAGAAATGCAGTTAGGAAGCAAATGCTTCATGATGATGCGGAAGCTGTTACCACCAGACAAAATACAAGACTGAATGTACTCAGAATTCTTCAGGCGCATGACGTCGCCTCGAATTAGCCTTGCCGTAGTTGTCCACATCAGAAGACCCAGTGCAATATAGAGGTTAATAAGACCTGGGCCCATAACAAACATAATCAAAATTGCAAAAAGCAAGAATGGGAAGCTGGAGAAAACCTGAATGATAAAGGAAACAACTGCATCAACCCAACGGCCATAATATCCGGCTGCAACTCCCGCAACAAAGCCAATAAAGAGAGCAATAGCCTGCGAAATAATACCAACAGACAGAGAAATCTGACAGCCGTAAATAATACGAGAAAGGATATCTCGTCCATATTCATCGGTGCCTAAAAGGTGCTCTACTGTAGGGTTTTGATTCATAATTGCCAGGTTTTGAGCTTTGTAGCTATAAGGAGCAAGGATTGGAGCAAGGATTGCAATAATCGCAAGGGCCAAAACAATGCATAAGCAGATCATGCCCAGTTTGTTCCTCTTAAAAATGTTCCAGCTAACCTGCCAGTAGCTCTGAGCACGAACCTTTTTAGTGGCAGCCTGCTCCTCTTCTTGAGCCTTGGCGGCATCCTCAAGTACAGCTTCAGTCTTTTGGACCTTCTCGCTATTTTTGTCACTCGTAAACAAAGCCATTACTCTGATGCCTCCTCTCCAAGACGAATGCGTGGATCAACCACTGCGTACAAAATATCAACAAGCAGATAGATAACAACGCAGATAATTGCCACGTACATGACACTACCTTGAATAAGCGGCAGGTCACGAGCATTAATTGCATCGATAAGCAGCTTACCCATACCGTTCATGTTGAAGATCTGCTCAATGATGATGGAACCAGTAAGGATGTCTCCCAGCTGAGATCCAGCAATGGTAATAATTGGGATAAGAGCATTTCTGAGCGCGTGCTTCAAAACAATAGCGGAGCGCTTTAAGCCCTTAGCTTCAGCGGTTCTAATGTAGTCCTGATTTAATACGTCCAGCATGCTGGTCCTGGTAACGCGGGCAATACTTGCTGCGTAACGAGAGCCCAGCGCAATAACAGGAAGAACGTAGGCGTTTGGAGTTTTAACGCCTGATAGCGGGAACCATTTAAGCGTCAAGGCAAAAATGATCTGCAGTACTAATGCCACCCAGAATGAAGGGGCAGAAATACCAAAGATTGCAGCTGACATAAGTGTTCTATCAAGCCATTTTCCATGGTTTACTGCGGCGAGAATACCCATCAAAAGACCAAATACTATGGCAAAAAGATACGCAAACACTGCTAAGCGTAGCGTAACTCCCAAAGCCTTAGTCAAAAGTGCAATGACAGGTCGCTTCTGAGTGTAAGAAGTTCCAAAATCTCCACCAAGCATTTTCACAAACCAGTTTGCGTACTGCTCTGGAATTGGCTTATCAAGACCCATGGTGTGACGGACCTGTTGAACAGTAGCCTCATCAGCCATATCGCCCATCATGACTCGTACTGGGTCACCTGGGACAATGTTCAAGACAAAAAACGTTAAAGCAGAAATACAAACTACAACGCTCACTGCTTGAAGGATTCGTTTGATTAGAAACGATCTCACTCCTGAGCTCCTCTCCCCTCAAGAAAATGAAGCGGCATCCAAGAATCTTAGATGCCGCTTTAAAGTTTATAGCAAGTTTGCTACTTAGTCCTCTGGAACGGTGTAATCGGAACTAGAGGTATCAATATCGACATCAAAGAAGTGATAAATCAAGTTTCCAACCTTAGCGTTCTTGACGTACTTCTTAGCGACAAAGGAGTTCTTTGGCCAATACAGAGGAAGTGTAGCAAAGTCTGTACGAGTCAGCAGGTTATCTGCGTCCTTGTAATCCTCTGTTCTCTTATCCTTGTTAGACTCAGAGCGACCCTCAACAAGAAGCTTGTCAAACTCTGGGTTGTTGTAGAAGGAAGACTTCTTTGCAGCGTTAGTGCTGTAGAAGTAGGTGTACAGGTGCTGATCGCCATCTGCAAACAGTGGATACCAACCAAGGGTAGTAATCTGAAGGTTACCAGCAGCCCAGTCGGTGTTCCAAACTGCGTTGTCCTCTACCTGGACATCAAGGGTAACGCCAATCTTGCTCCAGTACTCCTGGACAGCAACAAGGAGCTTCTCGTAAGACTTTCTAACCTTTGCAGAAAGCTTAAGACCAGAAACACCAGCCTCAGAAAGAAGAGACTTAGCCTTCTCTGGATCGTACTCAAACGCAGGAGCGCTCTTGTCGTAACCAGGGGTTGCTGGTGCAAGCCAACCACTTGCAACAGTACCGTTACCGGAAGCAATGTTGTCAACAAGCTCCTGACGGTTAATTGCCAAGGAGAGTGCCTGACGAACCTTAGGATCGGTAAGCTCAAAGCCCTCTTTGAGGTTGAGGTTGATGAAGTTAACACCAAGGGTCTGATATGCAGTAATAAGATCCTTGACGTCAGCATCGCTTGAATACTGCTGATACAGAGAAGATGGAAGATCGCAGAAGTCAATGTCGTTGTTCTTGAATGCAAGCAGCTGAGTGTTGGAGTCATCGTAGTAGTGAATACGAATCTCATCCAGAGCAGGCTTGCCGTCGTGATAGTCATCAAAACGCTCGAGAACTACCTCAGTGGTGTCATCGTTGCTCTTAATCTTGTACTTACCAGTACCAATAAGGTTAGTACCAGTACCCCAATCAGCACCAGCGGCCTCGCAAGCCTTCTCTGGGAAAATGCAAGCATAGGAGATACCAAGAACGCTTACAAAGACAATGTAAGGCTCAGAAAGCGTAAAGGTGAAGTGAGTATCATCCTGAACAGTCAGGCCTTCAAGCTCAGTAGCTTTGCCAGCAAGCATCTCTGGAGCACCTTTAATCTTGTCAAAGAAGCTGGTGGAGAGAGCCTTGGTCTCTGGCTTAAACATACGCTCAAAAGTGTACTTAACATCCTTTGCGGTCAAAGTAGTACCGTCGTGGAACTTAATACCCTCTTTGAGCTCGCACTTAAGAGTGACACCATCAGACTCAAAGGTTGGGATCTCTTTGAGCAGACATGTGACAAGCTCATTATCCTCAGTCCATCGAAGCAAAGACTCACAAACAGAATCTGCAACACAAGCAGACTGTGAGTTGTTTGCACGCTGCATATCAAGGCCCTGCTTAGAATTTGCGGAGCCGTAGCGAAGAATCTTCTTCTTATCAGAAGCCTGAGGAGTATCAGTGGAGGAAGGATTGCAGCCAGCCAGCATCATAGATGCACCACCACCAGCCGCTACCATACCTGATGCCTTCAAAAAATTACGACGGCTTAGTGAGTTCTCCAGCATGTTAACCCTTCTTTCTTATTAAAACGATTTATAAGACAACCCTGCTGGGGTCAGATAACTATACAAAACAATTACCAGCATCTACCTATATATACCTAGGATGAAATAGACATGAAACATTAAATTGCGACGATAACAGCAAAATCTATTTACCTGCACTTTTTGTCAAATCATATAGGATTTGCCTATATACGAAGATAAATAATGACTAAGCATTTTTGGACAGTTGTCCATTATGTCCATAAAAAGAGACGCCATCTTTCGATGACGTCTCTTGACAAAGCTCTAGATGCGCAAAGTACTCTACTCTGCAGCCTCTTCAGTTGCCTGTGCGTTAGCCTCAGACTCAACAAGGTGAGCCTCAAGATCTGCCTCAGCCTCAGCTGCTGCTGCCTCTGCTGCTGCACGCTCCTCCTCTGGAAGTGGAGTGACCTCAATGTCAATGCCAAGGGTCTCTGCAGCTGCCTTCATAGACAGGGAGATGCGACGGCGGTCAAGATCAATCTCCATGACCTTTACCTGTACAACGTCGCCAACCTTGCAGACCTGAGATGGAGCGGTGACGTGCTGCTTAGCCATCTCGGAGATGTGGACGAGGCCCTCAACGCCGTTGCCAAGGTCAACAAATACACCGAAGGTAACAAGCTTGGTGACAGTGCCCTCGATGATAGCGTCAACTGGGTACTTGGAAACAAGTACACGCCATGGATCCTCGGAAGTCTGCTTAAGACCAAGGGAGATACGCTCACGGTTAAGGTCAACGTCGAGAACCTGAACCTCAACCTCCTGGCCAACCTTAACAACCTCAGATGGGTGGTTAACGTGGTTCCAAGAAAGCTCGGAAATGTGAACCAGGCCGTCAATGCCGCCAAGGTCAACAAATGCACCAAACTCAACGATGGAGGAAACAGTACCCTTGAGCTTCATGCCAACCTGGAGCTTGCCCAGGATGTCCTGACGCTCTGCCTTACGAGCCTCCTCAAGAACAATACGGCGAGAAAGAACAACGTTGTTGCGGTTGCGATCCATCTCGATAACACGAGCCTCAATACGAGTACCCATGAATGCACCAAGATCCTTGACACGACGGAGGTCAACAAGGGATGCAGGCAGGAAGCCACGGAGGCCAATGTCAAGAATCAGGCCGCCCTTAACAACCTCGATAACCTCGCCCTCAACGGTCTCACCAGCGTTGAACTTATCCTCAACTGCCTTCCAAGCACGCTCGTACTCAGCACGCTTCTTGGAGAGAACCAGACGACCCTCTTTGTCCTCTTTCTGAAGAACAAGAGCCTCGACGTCCTCACCCAGGGAGATGACCTCTGCAGGGTTAACGTCTTTACGAATAGAAAGCTCACGAGCAGGAATAACGCCCTCAGACTTGTAGCCAATGTCTACGAGGACCTCATCGCGCTCAATCTTGACGACGGTGCCGTTGACAAGATCTCCCTCATCAAAGTCGGTGACAGTGCCGTCGATCAGGCTGTTCATTTCCTCATCGGAAATTTCATCCAAAGAGAAGATGGACGAGTTCTGAATCTCACTCAAAGGTGGACCCCTTCCAAAACGGGGCCCCGGTCAACATGGTTGCTGCCAGAGTGCCAATACGTGGGCTTCTCTACTCGGAAACTTACATGCTCTCGGGGGCCAACAGATACAGTGCATAGCTTGACGCCATACGGGCAATAGGATAGCGCTCTTCGGCTGATTAAACAAGCCAAAGAGCGCTACTTTGCACAGCTATTACGCAAGTTTTACAAAATTTCTTCAAAGTTTGTTTCTTGCGAGAAGATCTTGTTGTGCTTACGCACGAAGACGGTAGCCTTCTTTCTCTACGGCAGCTCGGTACGCATCGACATCAATTGGATTTTTGCTGAGGATACGTGCCTGACCACCAGCTAGAGTAACCTGCGCCCATGTTCCTTCAATACTATCGAGAGCTCGAGTCACATGATTGACGCAGTTCTGGCAAGTCATACCACCAATCTCAAATGTTTGAACATAAGGGTAATGAGATTCATCTTTGTCTTCTGGACCATCTGCAGCAGAAACCTGCTCTGTGTTACAGGTAGTAACGCCTGTTCCCTCATCAGAGCAGCAGCCTTTTTTACCTGCAGCAATTCCGTAAACACGATAAACCGCAAAACCGCAAAGCGCTACAACAGCAAGAATAACAATAATATTGATTGGTGACATACAAACTTCCTTTCTGTTGCTGTTTTACTACCCATCATTTTCTAGATTATTCAAAAAATGATGTTTTTTCTCGCAAAATTTAACAGCAACAGTAAAAATCGTAATGCAGCTTAAGCAGAAAGCTTTGCACCAAGGCCACGAAGAGCCTCAAGAGCATCGTCATCTGGCTCAAGGTTGCAGATAAAAGTCTCAACAACGTTGACACCCTCTGCTTCAGCATTCTGCTTCCAAGTCTCCATCCAGTCGCCGGTTCCCCAGTCATAAGAACCAAAGAGAGCGGTCGGCTTCTGACCAAGCTTGCCAGCGCAATCGTTGAAGAGCTCCTCAAAATCAGGATCAAGCTCCTCGTCACCCATAGCAGGGCAACCAAAAGCAAATGCATCGTACTGATCGCACATATCTGCAGAGAACTCAGAAGACTCAATAGCCTCGGTATCTGCGGCACTTGCAAGCTCTTTTGCCATTGCCTCAGTATTGCCCGTCATGGACCAATACACAACTGCTACTTTACTCATACATTTCCTCCTTCTGTGTCCAGGTTCCCCCTGGAAAACTACACATTACTTTCAATACCTCAACAAGAAATTCAAGCACACCCCTTATGCAACCTGACATTTCTTGGTATTGCCATACGATGAGAGAATCTGCGCTAAAGATTCCCCTTGATAAAAACGATGCTTACACTGGTCTTCTGCATCTTTAAGTCTCTCGAGACGCAGGCGAGTTTCTTCCGTGTTGTCATAGACTTTCCAAGCACCAGTAAAAAGCTCAGACTGTCCATTCATAAAGCCCTGAACATCAGCAAGTGGATAGCCCAGTACCAGTCCAATCTCGTGCGGAAACGCGGCTTTCCTTGCGTGAAAAGCAAAAATTCTTGAACGCATGCTCTTCATCAACGCCTGTACGGACTCAGTGGAATGGCCAAAGGTAGCCAGAAACTCACAGTGCTCTGGTTTGACAAGAATATCCTCAATAAGCTCAGGTCTATAGGCAACAAACGTTACCTTTCCGCCAGAAATAGCAGAGGTAGCAAGGAGCGTTACCCCAAACAGTGAGAGCTCGTGAGTAGCGTTGCATAGAAATGACCTCAACGTTGGATCAGTGCAGACAAGACTTGCACAAGAGCTACAAGACTTATGAGAAGCAAATGAAAAGAGTGCAGCCGGCTTAACGTGAGCAATAACACCAGCAGCACAGCGAACAAATGTTGTTGCAAAATCATGACAGAGCTCGGGAGCATACGCTCTCTTACCCTCATTAAAAACAGGCTTTTTATCAGCAGAATATGTATAGGGAGAAGGAACGTCTAGGAGCGATGAATTCTCAAAAGAAGTAAGACAATCCATACCGTACTTGCTCCCTTCTTAAAAATGCGCCGTCGACTAAAAGGGAGCCGACGGCGCCTGGATTCCGGACCCTTGGAGAGGGGAAAGGTTCCGGGCTGATAAAGCAATTTTGTTAGAACTAGCTCCTGTTATATAAAAACCTTAACAAGTTAACCTCTTCTAACTATTTAAAGTGTAAGCCATAGCTAACTAAATGCAAGAGAAAACTCAAAATATTTTCACTTTTTGACAATTCAAGACAGAAAAAAGCTCCCGCCTCTTACAAATAAGAAACGGGAGCTCTAACGCGATCTAAAGAAGCGCTTTGTTGACGCACAAGTGCGCTCTAGGCAGCTTGTCCTTCAGTTAAAAGCATCTTTACCTCAGAAGGAACATTAGGGTTATGAGCTGCAGTGGTAAGCAGTGACCTTGTGTTTGCAAGCGTTACCATAAGTGTCAGAAGATTGTGCATATATGCAGCAGCACTTACGGTAATAAGACCTGCAACGCCTGCAGCAATGAAAGAGCTGTTCAGCGCAACAATCGTACGATAGTCGGCGTGAATCCTCTTCATTACCTGCTGGCCTAAAAGACGCATGATTACCAGCGATTCAAGCGAATCATTCTTAATCGAAATATCCGCAACTGCGCGAGCAATATCAGTTGCATCAGACAGAGCCAGTGAAACATCAGATACGGCTAGTGCAGGTGAATCGTTAATACCATCGCCTACCATTGCAACGGTGTAGCCCTCCTGCTGGAACTTCTTAACATACTCACACTTATCCTCTGGGAGAATCTGTGCCACATAGTCATCAAGACCCAGCTTCTTAGCAACACTTGCTGCAACGTTTTCTGAGTCGCCAGTCAACATAACCATACGCTTAACACCAAGAGCACGGAGCTGCGTAATAGTTGCTGCTGCATCTTCCCTTACAGGATCGGTAATACAAATTGCTGCAATAAGTTTTGAATCCTCGGACATAAAGATAATGGACGAGGTTGGAGCAATCTGTGCAAGGTCGTCTTGAATTCCCTCGGGCATTGGGGTCTTCTCGTCATCAAAAATGAAGTGAGCTGAGCCAATGCAGACCTCTTTGTCGTTAACCTTGGTACGAATACCGTGAGCAACAACATACTTAACCTCTGCGTGGAACTCGTCATTGTGCTTGAGGCCACGTACCTTTGCCTCGTTCACAATTGCTCGAGCCATGCTGTGTGGGAAGTGCTCCTCAATACATGCAGCAAGACGCAGAAGCTGGTCCTCGGTGCGACCACAGAAGCTGACAATGCACTCAACATGTGGAACTGCCTTTGTCAGCGTACCGGTCTTATCAAAGACGATAAGATCAGCCGCAGCGATCTTCTCGAGGTATTTTCCGCCCTTAACCGTCATGCCAAACTTAGCTGCCTCATCCATTGCGCTACCCACTGCAACAGGAGTGGAAAGCTTAATGGCGCAGGAATAGTCAACCATAAGAACGGTCATAGCCTTAGTGATGTTTCGGGTAATGCCCCAAATACCAAAGAAGGCAAGGAAGCTGTAAGGAACCAATGCATCAGAAAGGCGCTCTGCCTTAGACTGTGCGCCAGCCTTAAGCTCAGCAGACTGCTCAACCATATCAACAATATTGTCGATACGAGACATTCCTGGAGGAGCAGTGACGCTTACCATAAGGTCACCATCTTCAAGAGCGGTGCCTGCGTAAACGGTTGAACCAGGCTCTTTGGTAACAAGGCGAGACTCACCTGTCATGGCGGCCTCGTTCATCTGGCCAATGCCTTCAACAACTTTGCCGTCAACAGGAAGAACGCCACCAGCGCGCTGGTGCAAAATCATACCCTTCTCAACCTCAGAAAGGGCAATCATAACGTCCTTGCCGTCAATACGAGCCCAGACGTTCTCAGAACGAGTGATTAGGCCATCACGAAGTGCAAGACGTGCTCGGCTTGCCACGTGGTTCTCCATAGCAGCAGACAGCTCAAGCAAGAACATGACCGTAGATGCATCTGCCCACTCATTTCTTAGAATTGAAGTGGTGATAGCAGTTGCGTCCAAAACCTCAACGGTCAGCTCTTTCTTAAACAGGCGCTTAACGCCTTCCACGACAAATGGAATGGCGCGGAGAATAACGTAAGCGTAGTTAGCAACTGCAGGCAGTGGCAAAAAACGTATAATCCAGCGGCGTGCGAATGTGGTCACAACCTCCATCTGGAAGCGATTGTTCTCAAGAGCCATCTCAATTGAGCTACAGAAGTCCTCAAGACCTGCCTCTTCTTCTCGTGGCAAGTTCAAGACATCAAAAGCGCCAACAGCCGCAAGTACCTGATCTCTCTTGAGAGGGTCAAACCTTAGCAAGAGAGAACCGTTTGCCATGTGAACTTCAGCGTGACGAACTCCGTCAACACGCATCAGCTCATAGGAAATACCACGGGCTTCAGCCTCATCAATATGACCCAGGTCGCATTTTGCACGAATGCGACCTGAGATTTCATTAGTAATTGTAAAACGCATGAATTATGCCTGTGCGCCCTCTGCGTCGACCTGCTTGGTAACCTCAGCGCGGATACCCTCCTCGAGCTCAGCAAGGCGAGCACGAACTGCAGCGTCAATCTTGGACTCACGGCGAGCCTCTGCGACAACGTCGTTAGCCTCGTCAACGACGTTCTGAGTCTCTGCGGAAACACGGTCAGTGACGCGAAGACCACATGCAGTTGCCTTGACAGCTGCCTTGTGAAGAGTGCCGTTAGAAGCAAGACCAGCAACAACGCCAGCAAGTGCAGCGCCACCGGCTGCGAGACACCAATTGTTCAGTTTCATAAAAATCCCCCATCTGCTTTTTGCAAATTAATCGGTTAATGACATATTGAAGATACGGGTTTTTTGACGAGAAAACAAGTGAAAATCATTACTAATTGGTTATCCTAATGAAACAATTGTACACAAGTAATTTCTTACCTGCGAAAACGTTTCCTATGGTTAGCCATGGTGTACATATAAATTTTGTGAAGAAGCTGCTCTAAGGCGTTACTTAAATATTTGATATCATGTTCATTTGGATTAACAAATTAATGAAACATAACACCTCCTCTGTGCTCTTACTATGAAATTTAAATTGTACACAATTTATTTGTGTTAAGCTAATCCAAACGGGGTACACTACCCAATACGCAAAACCATCCAATGCTTCGGACAATCCGCGGCTCGTTGAAAGGAACATCATGGCCAACACCAATATCTATGACCTCTCCGTAGAAGAGCGTGACGGATTTCTTACTTCCCTCTCCTCATTTGACGGTAAGGTTCTTCTTATTGTTAATACTGCAACTGGCTGTGGTTTTACCCCACAGTATGAGGATCTTGAGCGCATTTACGCTGCTTATAAAGATCAAGGCTTTGAGATTTTAGACTTCCCTTGCAATCAGTTTGCAGACCAAGCCCCAGAGTCCGATGAAGAGATTCACCAGTTCTGCACTATGAAATTTGGCACCGATTTTCCACAGTTCAAGAAGGGCGACGTCAACGGAGAGGCTGCAAATCCTCTCTTTGTGCGTCTTGCAACAGCTTTCCCCTTCCAAGGCTTTGGTAAGGGCATCAAAGCCCTTGCGCTAGATAAATTTGCAAAGGCAAACAACAAGAAGTTTGGTGATAAGGCTTATATCATGTGGAACTTCACTAAATTCCTTGTAGACCGCCAGGGAAACGTTGTTGCACGTTTTGAGCCAACCACTGATATGGCAGAAGTTGAGTCTGCAATTAAAAACCTACTTGCATAAGGCGAGAGGACCGGTCTACTCATGAGTTCTTCTCAAAAAGAAATACAGTCCGTTGCAGCCGCTAGCACTTTTGCTAGCGGCTCTTCTACACTCGACAACTCCCCCGATATCCCCGAGCTTCTCCTCAAAAACCAGCTCTGCTTCCCGCTCTACAGCGCCTCAAAAGAAGTGGTGCGAAGGTATACGCCGCTGCTTAAACCCTTTAATTTAACGTATACACAATACATTGCCATGATGGCGCTTTGGGAACATGAATCCTTGGATGTCAAAACCTTAGGTGAGCTCTTATTTCTTGATTCAGGTACTTTGACTCCACTTCTTAAAAAACTTGAGGAGAAGAGCCTTGTACTGCGTCAAAAAACAAACAAAGACGGACGTCAGCTGATTGTCTCTCTTACCCAAAAAGGCAAAGACCTTAGGCGAGAAATTCAAGTGGTTCCACATCAGATCGGCTCATGCGTTAATCTCTCGCCCGAAGAAGGCGCTGAGCTTAAACGATTGCTTTTAAAGGTTCTCTCTAACGTTACAGAAAGCTAGATTTACTATGACCCAATCACAGGTAACCATTACCTCTTCTGAACGTGAAACTGCCATTGTACGCACTAGCGCCATTGGAATTGCAGCTAATGTTGCCCTTGCGGCATTCAAAGCGGCTGTGGGCATTTTATCTAACTCAATTGCTGTTACTCTTGACGCAGTAAATAATCTCTCCGACGCAATTTCATCAATCATTACCATTGTGGGAACAAAACTATCTAACAAAAAAGCTGATCGCGAGCACCCCTTTGGACACGGACGCATCGAATACATCACTACAACAGTAATTGCTGCAATCATTATGTATGCAGGTATTTCTTCACTTTTTAAATCTATCCAAGACATCATGAATCCTGTTACTCCAGACTACAGTCCCCTGTCTTTAGTCATCATTGCAGTAGCTGTGCTGGTAAAGATTATTTTGGGTCGCTACGTCCGCTCTGTAGGTAATCGCATAAACTCCGACACCCTTATTGCGTCGGGTTCAGATGCACTTTTTGACGCCACACTCTCTACTTCTGTTTTAACAGCTGCGCTTATATTTATCTTTACAAAAATTAGCCTTGAAGCATATGTAGGCGTTATTATCTCTGTGTTTATCATTAAAGCTTCAATTGAGCTGTTACAGGGATCTATCAAAGAAATTATTGGCATGCGTCCTGACGCTGCTCTTTCAACACTTATTTACAACATTGTGAAAGAGGATCCAGACGCAGAAGGCGTCTACGACCTTATTATCCACAGCTATGGCCCAGATAAATTTGTTGGCTCATTCCACACTGAGGTTCTTGATACCACTTCAGCTATTGAGATTGATACGATGACTAGGCGTTTGAGTACAGAGATTTACAAGCAGACATCAGGCAAAATAATCATTGCTGCTATTGGTATTTATGCGAGAAACACCACCGATAATCGCATTGTAAAGATGCGCACTGAAGTAACTGAAATGGCTTTAGCTCATGAAGGTGTTCTTCAAGTTCATGGTTTTATTGCTGATATTGAAAATCAATTTATGGCCTTTGATGCAGTCATTGAGTTTGGCTATGACGGTAAGCAAATTGTCCACGATATTATTCATGAAGTAGAGGCAGCCTACCCTGATATGAACGTCTCGGTTCTTTTGGACCGCGATACAAGCGATCTTTCTGAACATGAAGAAGACAGAGACTTGCACTAAAAGCAAGTAAATACAGCTATAAAAGGGGCGAGCCGCTGACACCCAGAGTCAGCGGCTCGTGTTCTACGCTCGCAAGAAAGGGAGAGGGTCTTTCTTCGAGCTACGGGAACCTGAATAAAGCAAGCAACTAAATTGCTTAAAAACATAGTAAGTTAACCGAGGGAAACTTACAAGAACATTTTCAACTTTTTTATCTAATTTCGTAAACTCTACAAAAAGTTAGACTAAGTTTACATGTCTATGGATTTTTATCTTATTTCCAGGAAGTCTGAAATAAACGTATATTCTCGCCCTTGTTTTTGAATGACCTTTTCAAACATACCTGCCTCTGATGCACTTTTTAAATTGGCACAAAAAATCCCCCGCTCCGAATTGGTGCGGGGGATCAGGTCAGCGTACTCAGCTAGTAGTAGCTTATGCCTTTGCAACCTCGGTAAGGTTGGTAAGAATCTTATCGTCCTTCTTATCCCACTTTGGAGCAGGACGGAAGAGCTGGAAGAGAATTGCTGCCAAGAAGGCAAAAGCAATAACAGTCCAGACACCGAAGGAACCAAGAACAAAGAACTCCCAGAACTGGTTGATGATAAGACCAACAATCCATGCAAATACGCACTGATAACCAATAGCAAACCAGAACCACTTAGAGTCATTCATCTGACGACGGATGGAACCAACTGCAGCAAAGCAAGGTGCGTCAAGCATATTGAATGCAACAAATGCGCACATAGCACCAACGTGAAGAATGCCACCAGCATCGGTGAACATACCAGCGAAGCCAGACCACATAGTAACGGACTTCTCGCTTGCATCACCAAGACCGTAGAGAACACCAAAGGTAGAAACAAGGTTCTCTTTTGCGATCAGAGCAGAGATGGAAGCTGCAGTTGCCTGCCAGTTTGCAAATCCAAGAGGAGCAAAGATAACGCCGATGAAACCACCAACAGCTGCAAGCAGGGAGAAGTCCATGACATTCGCAGGAGCGCCCTCAATGCCTGGAAGGTAACCAAAGACGCCGTTTGCGCCATCCCAGGTTGCCCAACCAAAGTTGGAAAGAACCCAGATACCAATAGCCGCTGCGAAGATGATGGTACCAGCCTTAAGGATGTATGCAGAGATACGCTCCCAAACATGCATTGCCCAAGACTTGATAGAAGGCATGTGGTAATCAGGAAGCTCCATGACAAATGGTGCAGGCTCGCCCTCAAATGCCTTAGTCTTCTTCAGCATGACTGCAGAAATAACAATCATTGCAACGCCAAGGAAGTAGAAAGCAGGAGCAACCCACCAAGCAGAAGAGCCACCAATAAGAACACCCATAACCAAAGCAATGATTGGCTGCTTTGCGGAGCAAGGAATCATGGTGGTGAGCATTGCAGTCATACGGCGATCCTTCTCGTTCTCAATGGTACGAGTAGAGAGAACACCAGGAACGCCACAGCCGGAAGAAATCAGAAGTGGAATGAAGGACTTGCCGGACAGGCCAAAGCGACGGAACACGCGGTCCATAACAAAGGCAACACGGCTCATGTAACCGCAGTCCTCAAGGAAGCACAGCATGACAAACAGAACAAGCATCTGTGGGATAAAGCCAAGGACAGAGCCAACGCCGCCGATAATACCGTCAACTACAAGGCTAGTGACAACGGGGCTTGCGCCAGCACCTTCAAGAGCACCGCGAGCAAGATCAGGAATACCTGGGACATACATGCCGTACTGGGAAGCATCTGGCTCAGTAGCAGCGCCTTCAACAGCAGTCTTAAAGCCAGCGGCAGTTACGCCACCAAGAGTCTGGAGTTCCTGACCCTCAGCAAGAATTGGCTGGCCATTAGCATCAAGCTTAAGAGGATTGTCATCAGTATCAACGAAGTTGCCATCCTCGTCATGAACTGGTGCGCTCAGAGCAACAACGTTCTTCTTGGCAGTCTCTGCCTCAAAGCTGGTGATAGCGTCAGAATCCCACTGTTTAGCTTCGATTGCAGCACGAACCTCAGTAGTATCAATACCAGCCTCGTCAGCTGCGTTGAGATATGCATCAATCTGGTCACCATAGTGGTGAGAGTCAAACTCATCCTTTGCCTCATTGTACTCGGCGTCGCCGATACCCATGAAGTGGAAGCCCTTGTCAAACAGGTTATCGTTGACCCAGTTAGTTGCTCCAGTACCAACAGTAGAGATGGAGATGAAGTACACAAGAGCCATGATGATAACGAAGATTGGAAGACCGAGGATACGGTTAGTAACAACGCGGTCAATCTTCTCGGAAGTGGTCAGCTGCTTTGGAGCCTTCTTGACGCAAGCTGCCATGACGCCAGCGATCCACTCATAACGGTCAGAAGTGATGATGGACTCAGCATCGTCATCACGAGACTGCTCAACTGCAGCAATGATCTTCTCAAGCTCAGCGGTCTTCTCGGCAGAAAGGTTAAGAGGAGCAATTGCATTTGCATCGCGCTCAAAGACCTTAATGGAGTACCAACGAGAAAGAGTTGCAGGAGCAAGGCCCTCGATTGCAGTAGCAATCTTGCCAAGAGCCTCTTCAACCTCTGGGGTAAAGCACTTAACACCCTCAGCAGGAGTTCCCTCCTGGCCGGCCTTAATTGCAGTCTTTACCAGAGTGTCAATGTTCTTGTTGCGAAGTGCGGAAACCTCAATAACCTCAACACCAAGCTGCTTGGAAAGCTCCTTGGTATCAATGACGTCACCGGACTCCTTGAGCAGGTCAACCATGTTAAGACCAAGGATAACTGGACGGCCAGCCTCAAGAATCTGAGTAGTCAGATATAGGTTACGCTCCAGGTTGGTAACATCGAGAAGGTCAATAATGGCGTCTGGGCGCTCATTAATGAGGTAGTCACGAGATACCTGCTCCTCAGGTGAATAAGGAGACAGAGAGTAAATACCAGGAAGGTCGACAAAGGTGACGTCCTTATCGGTACGCCAATTTGCCTGCTTCTTCTCAACGGTAACGCCTGGCCAGTTGCCGACGTAGCCGTTTGAGCCCGTAAGCTCATTGAATAGGGTGGTCTTACCGCAGTTTGGGTTACCTGCAAGACCAATAATAGTCTTTTGTGCCATTAGGCTTCCTCTACCTTGTGAACGTCTACTACTTCAATGCTTGCAGCTTCATCCTTGCGGATAGAAAGCTCGTAGCCACGAACTGTGAGCTCAATTGGGTCTCCCAGTGGTGCTACTTTCTTGACGTAAACCTCAGTGCCCTTAGTAAGGCCCATGTCCATGATGCGACGTTTCACGGCGCCTACACCCTTTAGCGCAGCAACCGTGCAACTCTCCCCCACCTTAACTTCTTTCAGAGTTGCCATAACCTTCCTTTCATCGAAACACGTATTAAAAGCCGCGGGTTTTACCAGCAGCGCAATACAACAAAGTGTTTAGAGCGGAGAAACCATGATGTGCGACGACATCTGACGGTTCAGTCCAAGTCGTGCACCCTTAACGCTAACAATAACGTCGCCGTTGACTCGTGAAATAACCTTTACCTCGGCGCCCTCAACAAAACCAAGTGTTGAGAGGTGCTGGCGAAGATCAGAAGCACCCTTAACCGTTACGATCAACGCAGTCTCTCCCTCACCAAGCATGGCAAGAGGAAGAACTGGACCAGAATTTGCAGGACCCTGTGAGGTCTTTTCTGTATCCATGCATCCCCCAAAATAACGTAGGCAAACTAAGTTTGCTCTTTCGAACTTTTACTTCATTAGTATCAACTAAAAGTTAAGGTAATTCAACTTTCATTTAATAATTAAAATAAAAATAAGGCGAGAAACACTGTCTACCAGTGGTTTCTCGCCTTATAAATATTGCAACTTTATTTCAGGTAATACTAGTTTTACGTAAACATAAACATTTGTTTGCTCAAACTTATGGCAAGCGGTGTGACATCAGCCCGTATTCTGCAGACCTGCGGCAACACCAGACACGGTGCACAAAATCAAATACGTAATGTTTGCACGTTCCTCTGGAGTAAGCATGTCATCCCTTATACGAAGCTCAGACAGGGCATGCACCTGCGTAACCGAGAGAATATTAACAAATGGCAGACGCAGGCGAATAACTGGGCCCAGTACGCGGCGATTCTCCAGTGGCCACTTGTTACCCGTAATAGCAAGTACCCACTTACGCGTCAGCGACATTTCGGAGAGAACCATCTCTGAAAGCTCAGGACGATCTCCCAAGGCCAGGTAAAGTCTTGCGATACGCGCATCAATCTTGGAGATTGACATCTCAATGTTGTCGATAAACGTAGTAAACAGTGGCCACTCTCTATATGCCTCGCGGAGGCGTTCGATATCCCCTACTGCCTCGCAGGCACTACCCAATCCGTACCAAGCTGCCAGATTAATACGAGCCTGTGACCACGAGAAAATCCATGGAATAGCACGCAAGTCATCAAGAGACTTGGCGCCCAGGCCACGTTTTGCAGGTCTTGAACCAATGGGGAGAAGACCAATCTCTGTCAGAGGGGTAACAACCGAGAACCACTCAGCAAAGCCATCGGAGTGAATGAGCTCCAAGAAGCGCTGCTTGGAGGCTTTATCAAGCTCAGAAGCCAGCGAAGCAAACTTCACGTCTGTCTGGGTGTTCTTCTGCTCAATAGAAGGTGCCATCTGAAGCAGTGTTGCTCCAGCAACAGACTCTACGTGACGACGAGCAAGTGTTGGGTCACCATAGCGAGCAAAAATAACTTCTCCCTGCTCAGTAAGTTTAAAGCGACCGTTGACTGAGCCTTTGGGCTGAGAAAGAACAGCACGATTTGCAGGACCACCGCCACGACCAACTGCACCGCCACGGCCATGCATCAAGATGAGGTCAATGGAGTTCTTCTCTGCCCACTCTGCCAAAGCAGCCTGGGTCTTATGCAGTACCAACGTTGCCGTAGTTGGTCCCTCGTCCTTCGAGGAATCGGAATAGCCCAGCATAACCTCAAGCTTGCGGTCTGTCTGAGCAAGACGTGCCTGTACCTCAGGAAGCTGAATTACCTGGTCAAGTGTAGCAACAGCGTTCTCAAGGTCTTCAATTTGCTCAAAGAGTGGAATAACGTCTAGTACAGGAACGTCTTCTTCATTTGCAAATGCTAGACGTGCAAGCTTATAGACATTCTCAACATCCTGAGCAGACTGCGTAAACGAAATAATATAGCGACGAGCAGCGTTAATGCCATTCTTCTTTTGAATTGATCCAATGGAGCGGAAGGTGTCTAGCACCTCCTGCGTCATAGCATCAAGTTTGGCGGGTTTCTCGGCAGTTGATGGGTGTGTCTCAATATCTGCAAGTGCACGCTTGTGCACCAAAGAGTGCTGACGGAACTCCATTTCTACCAAATGGAAACCAAAGGTCTGAGCCTGCCAGATAAGCTTCTGAACAGGACCGTAGGCAATACGGAAAGCCCCTGCTTGAGCCAGTGAATCCTGAATAACACGCAGATCAGCAATAAACTCTTCAGCGTTTTGATACATCAGGTCAGCATTGCGCTCAATGGTGGCGCTGAGTCGGCCAGAAATGACGCGCATTGCCGCACGGTGCAACTCAGACCCAGCCTTATCAATAGCCCTAGAGGTCAGGGCCTGGCTCATTTCTACCTGCTGTGCCCAAAGATTGACAAGCGCAGGCGAAGCTGGAGTAGAAATACCATCAAGCGTCAGGCCTCGACTGACTTCCTTGGTAGCCCAAGCCAGTGCCTGCAATACGTGTACACGGTACTTCTCGGCAACTTGGCGAGAAACCAGGGCGGTAACATTAGGGTTACCGTCGCGGTCGGAGCCAATCCAGCTACCTGGACGGAAAAATGGTGGGCAGACAGGCGGCACACAACCAGCGTTTTCTCCCAGCACCCAGTTATCAAAGCGGCGATATACCGAAGGAACCATCTCAAAAAGGGTGGTATCAAAAATGTTGAGGACAGTATCAGCCTCCTCCAAAGGAGTTGGCTTTTTATGACCGATAGGAGACGTACGGAATAGACCGTCAATCTCTTGCAGCATGCGACGCTCGTTTTCCACACGAGCAGGACCACCAAGCCTCTGACGCTCATCAAGAAGCTCTGAGATGGTACGGATTCGGCGCTCAACGTTTTTACGACGAGCCTCAGTTGGGTGCGCGGTAAAGACGGGGTGGAACTCAAGACGATTAAGACGTGCTTTTGCCTCTTCTTCACCGCACTCGTCAATAAGCTGTCTATATGCAACGGTTATCTCATTGATGGGGTCTTCTGCAGAAGATAGATCAACAGAAGCCTCACGAGAGCGCAGGCTGGTAACGCGATAATTCTCTTCACAAAGATTTGCTAAGTGGAAGAAAGTTACAAATGCGCGCATGAGAAGCACGGAGTCTTCCATGCTTAGGTTGTCAATGGTAGAAGCAAAACGCAGAAAAGCATTAAGCGATTCCTTCTCTGAATCTACTTTGAGTACCGCATTGATTGCCTCAAGCAGCAAAGGTGCGCGAGTTGTAGACAAATCATCTGGTCCGGCTTTAATTGCCTCAACCAACAACGTGTCAAAACTAGTAAGAAGATCTGGATTGTACTCAGCAAGCACTTTTCTTACCAAACGCAAAAAGAAGGTAAGGTTATCACGCAGAGGAGCTGGCGCTTTAAGCGCTTGAATAAGGGTACGAGCAGCAGCAATCTCATTCCCGCGTCGTTCAAGAAGCGACTGAGCTACTTCAGGAGTTGTTGCACCATCGATGGGTTTCTCGTCAAAAGAAGCATTGCTGGACTCTAGATTTGAATCTTGAGGATTGCCTGCCATGCTCATCCTTTCGTCACATGACTCAGAATACGTACTATCTACCATACCCTTTTGTAACAATCTTCGCACGATTGTTTGTCAATCTGTTACCTAATGTACATCGTGGACTACAATCGATATAACAAATAAAAATTGATATATCAAAGTTTCTGGCCACGTTAAAGAAGATTTTAGGTTTTACATGCTCAATCCATTCAAGAAAAGTCGTACTGCGTACAACAATTCTTCCGTACATAAGCAGGTAGAGCGTCTTCGCACACCTCGCTATGAGCTTGATGACTCGCGCACAAACGGGGGTCGACCTGGCATTGTGGTTACATGGTGGACCAGGCTTCTTTCTGCCGTGGTCTCTGGCGATATTGCTAATCAAGACGAGCAATACTTGGCACATCAAACGTCCCAGGATTATCTCTTCAATGCACTTGGACAAGGTGCCTGGGGCGCACTCTTCCCGCTTTTAACTGTTGTTTGCTCTCAGCTTGTTGGCATTGAACAAGCAGGACTTTTCTCCATGGCATTTGTTGTGGCAACGCTTTTGTTATTTATTGCCCAATACGGTGTTCGCACGTATCAAGTTTCCGACATAGCTGAACAACGTAGTTTTTCTGATTACCAGATCCAACGCGCAGCTACCGTTGTTGTCATGGTACTAGCAGGTCTTATTTGGTGCTTCTTTAAAGGGTACACCGAGCCCATGTTTTCTATCTGCACGGGAGCTTTGCTCTTTAGGGCGGTTGACGGTATGGCTGATGTCTACGAAGGTCGTCTTCAGCAAAAAGACAAACTCTACCTCGCAGGACTCAGTCAGGCTCTTAGGTGTAGTGCCAGTTTTATTCTCTTTAGTGTTGTGTTATTTGTTACCAGAAATCTTGTATGGGCAAGCTGGAGCATGGGTATTTGTGCCCTTATCACTCTGGTATTTGTTTCTGCTCCCCTAGCTATTCTTGAGACCGATAAAAGCGTGCGCATCAAACTTGCAAACATTAAAGATATCTTTGTACAGTGCTGGCCTCTCTTTTTGGCACTTTTCCTCTACAACCTTATTGACTCGCTGCCAAAGTTTGCCATGGAAGGCACGCTTTCTTACAGCAATCAGTTGTACTTCAACGCACTTTATTTCCCAGCTCACACTATTTTGATGATCTCTACGCTCATCTACAGACCACAGCTCTACAAACTTGCTAGTTTGCTAGAAACCTCAATTCATAATCCCGCTAATAAGAAACGCTTTGGCGTAATTGTACTTGCAATGTTTGGTGCTATTGCTGTAGTCGCCATTGGTACTGCTGCATTTGTCGAGTTCATTGGCATTCCTCTTAACGGCTTCTTGTATGGCGTTGATTTTGAGCAATATCGTGGACTTGCACGCATTATGGTAGCCACCGGTGGCCTTTGTGCTGCAATTGACTTTTTGTACCAGCTCATCACCATCATGCGAGCTCAAAAGGCAGTTACGCGCGCATACCTCATTTCATTTGTTGTATCCATCCCTATTATCTGGATGATGGTCAGCTTTACTGGTCTTAACGGCGCAGTTATTGGTAGCTTCTCCTCTATCCTTATCCTCTTCTTGCTGCTCATTAGCGAATACGCTGTAGCACGCCTAAAGAGCTAACCAACGCGGTCAAGGCTGAAGAGCTATAAACTACCCCATTTTCTAACGCAAAATCCCTCTGCTCCACACATTGGAACAGAGGGATTTTTGTACATAAGGCGAGAAAACCTACTGCTTGACGGGTTTCTCGACAACAATCTTAGAAGGAGCAAGCACCACCGATGGTGCAAGCAGCTGCAGCGGAACCATCGTCTGAATCATCGTTTGAACCAGAAACGTGGAAGACCTCAGAGAGGTAGTTGATGATGTCGCCGGACTCATACATTGCCTTGCCGTCAATGAACAGACATGGGACCTGACGCTTACCGCCAACCTCGATGAGGCGCTCGCGAGCTGCGTCATCTGCAACGATATCGTGCATAGGAAGCTCGATGTTGTTCTGTTCCATAAAGGACATGACCTTGTGGCAGTATGGGCAGGTTGGCTTATAGAAAAGCTCGAGATTCTGAGTAGCCATAAAAACTCCTTTTGTTAGTAATTACTACTACTTTGTCTATACCCATCACGTTGCAGTTGTTTCACATGGATTTGAGTGAAGAGCTTTAATCAAAGAAAATTCATGACTCATGGCATAAAAATAGCCGCACAAGGCGGCTATTAATAGTTAGTGGTGCCAGCAACCAGGATCGAACTGATGACCCCCGCTTTACGAGAGCGGTGCTCTACCAACTGAGCTATGCTGGCGTGCAAAAGCGCGCTAACAACTATACGGGGAAGCCCTGTATTATTCAAGCAGAAATACTAAAGAAGCCCGAGAACACCACGAACAAGGCGCTCAAGATCATTTGCGTACTTCTCAGATGCCTCTTGAACACTCTTATGCGTAGTTCCGTGAGCTCCAGCTGGATTTGCTGCAAGCGTCAGGGCTAACACGTTCATATCAAGAGCGCGGGCCATAATGACTTCAAGAGCTGTAGAAACGCCAACGTATGAAACGCCAAAGCTACGAAGCATAGCAACCTCTGCAGGAGTTTCAAAGTTTGGTCCCAATAGACCAGCAAAAACGCCCTCGTTGAGCTCAATTTTGAGGTCATCCGCTACGCCGCGTGCAAGCGTTCTTAGATAAGGCGAGAAGGCATCATTCATATCTACAAATGGGGTCTCGACATCGCGAAGGCCTGCCCACTCTGCAAGCGGATTGGTTCCAGTGAGGTTAATCTGATCAGTAATAACGCCAAGGCCAGTCTTTGCGTTTCCAGAAACAGCACCTGTTGCACCTGCAAAAATAATGTCTTTGCAGCCCAGGTGATGGGCATGCTGAACAAGAGAGGTTACCTCAGCTGCAGAATAACCCTGATAGAGATGTACACGACCAGGATAAACAACTACAGGCACGCCGTCGATAGTACCAATAGTTGCCTCAAAGCTGTGGCCAGCCATAGGAGAAGCGTCAACAGGGAAACCTGGAATGTCACGATAATCAATACGACGAACTGGCTTTACCAAATCAGCAAGATGACCAAGTCCGGTTCCCAAAATAAGAGCAACAGGATGCTCAACAGATGGGCTTACATTCTCAATGGTTTTCTCGGTAACCACGCAAATCCCCTCCTCTAAGAGGTGACGAGTAAGTGTTCCCTCGCCAGAAACAAGCTTTCCTGAGTACGTACCATCATAAATCTCATGCACGCCACAAGACGGGCTCTTTGCCTTCAAAACGGCGAGCGTTATGTCAGAAGACGTAACGGCACTAAGAGCAATCTTAGATCCACGTTCAAAATCATCTGTTACGTCTGAGCCATCCTTGAGCCAAACACGTCCTTCTCGCTGTTCCGCGGGCGGACGAGGTACAGGAAGACCTGAGGAAGTCTCGGGGCAAATCTTTGTGACGTTTACTTTTTCTGCCAGCTTTTGTACTGCAGAAACAGGCTTTTT
>CALFOQ010000053.1:0-74961 GCA_937921235.1 uncultured Atopobium sp.
CGCTGGTCCATGCATCAAACCTACAACCATTTTTCCAAGCCCGGTAAATCAAATCAAAACCGTCGCGGCCCATCTTTGAAAGCGCACCTTCTACCAGGGACGTTCCAGAATCGTGGTAGGCAATCTTGAGTCCCCTATCGTGGTTTGAGGACAAGAGCAACTGCTGTCTACGCTGGGCTTCCTCACGAGAAATCTGGCCAACCCACTGGAATGGCGTGTAGGACTTGGGCACAAATACGGCAACAGAAGCAGAAACCGTAACGCCCTTGCCGCCAATTTCTCGACCAATATCTAAAATACGCTTTGCAACTGCGGGAATGGCTTGAATGTCTTCATCGGTTTCTGTTGGAAGGCCCATCATAAAGTAGAGCTTCATGCGGCGCCAGCCGTTTTCAAACGCATTTCTAGCTGCGGACTCAAGATCATCCTCGGTAACATTCTTGTTGATGACGTCACGCATGCGCTGAGAGCCTGCTTCTGGAGCAAACGTCAGTCCGCCGCGCCTTGAGGTAGAAACGGCGTCTGCCATCTCCGCACCAAACGCGTCCATACGCTGGGAAGGAATGGAGATTCGCACGCCGCGTTTACGCAAATCAGAGTTCATACGGCGCAGAATATAGCCGCACTGAGAGTGATCCGTTGTAGAGAGCGACGTGAGCGAAACTTCATCGTAGCCGCTCTTCAAAAGGCCTTCCTCGCCTGCTTTCACAATCTGCTGAGCTGGACGCTCGCGAACAGGACGATACGTCATTCCGGCCTGACAGAACCTACAGCCGCGAGCACAGCCGCGCTGAATCTCTAGAGCCAGCCTGTCCTGAACAATTTCGGTATACGGAACAATGCGCTGCGCAACAGGGTCTGTTACTGAAAGATCTGGTAGGCAACGTTTATAGACCACGCTTGGTGCACTACTTCCCTCTTTAGGGACCGCATAACCCCAGCGTGTTGCGGTATTGTCGTGCACAATCTGATAAAGCGACGGCACGTAGACACCTTGAATCTCAGACAACCTCTGCAAAATCTCTTGGCGAGAAACTCCGTCAAGCTTGGAAGTTCTCACGCACTCGCACATCTCTACCAGCGCTTCTTCGCCATCACCTAAAAGAATTGCATCAAAGAGCGGGGCCACTGGCTCTGAGTTCCAAACAGAAGGACCGCCACCAAAAATTAGTGGGTCCTCTTCATCACGTTCTTCAGCGAGCAATGGAATGCCTGCTAAATCAAGCGTTTCTATAATGTTGGTAGCAATCATTTCATGTGCAAGCGTAAAACCAACCACATCAAAAGAAGCCAGAGGTGCAGCACCTTCCAAAGAAAGCAAAGGAACATTACGTTTGCGCATCAAAGCTGCCATATCAACCCAAGGCAGATAGGCGCGCTCACAAGAAATATGAGGTGCCTTATTCAAAGCGTTATAGAGAATGGCAATGCCCAAATTAGGCTGACCCACCTCGTACACGTCGGCGTAGACCATACAAACGTGAAAAGGGCCCTCTTGCTCCTCTACTGCTCCCCACTCGTGATTTAAGTATCTTGAGGGTTTCTCGACATGCGGAAGCATGGGCTCAATGAGATGGAAGAGATTTTCTCGTTTAACACGCACGATAGTCTACTTTCTATCTTTTGGCGAGGGACTGTGTGGTTGCTATCTCTACGGTATTTGATTGTGAATTTGTATCTGCTGTTGCGCTTGCGCCTGTAGAAGCACTCGAAGCGCCGGTTTTGGTAGAAGAATCAGCTGCTACCTCGTCGCGTTTCTCGGCAATTTTGCGAGCGTACGCGTGAATGACGCGAGCAGTAGTGTGAGTACCTGCGTACCCCATGCCAGCCTTAAGCGCCCAGCCAAACCCTGGAACTGCGCCTGCGACCGTGCGTGCAACCGTACGGTATCCAAAGCCCGCGCCCACAACGCCGAGAAGTTCGGCGATGGTTTCAACATTCATATTGATGTTATAGGCGGCAGTAATATCAAGCGCCAGTCTGATCTGACGTGCAGTCATCAGCGGCATATCAGAGCCAGGAACCAATGCCACAGCTCCAATAGCTGCATTTTCTTTAGCGCAAGCAGCTGTTATCTGCTTGACTACTTGAGTTCTGCAAAGAGGATATGCTGCCGCAAAAGAAACTGATTTTTCTGTTGCAGTTGCAATCCATGAAGAGAGTCGATCAAAGAGCACTTCTTCAGTAGTACCTGCAATGATGCTAATCAGTCCTGTGTTATAGAGCGTGTCAGCAATTTTTGGAGCTTCAACTGCAGACTCAACAACCACGGCACATGGAATTGAATGACTTACCAACATGGTAAGAGCGTCCTCGTACTGTGATGTTGGCGTTGGAATAATCACCGCAATATCAGGAATAGCGGCATTCTTTCCCGCACGACCAGTGCCACCAGAGGTAAACGAGACGCCATCGGCAAGTTTAGAAACGCGGACTAAAGCATCTGTTCTCTCTGGCATAAAATACGTATGAACAGCAAGAATTGCCTCTTCAGAGGCAAGGGAATCAACATAGATATGCGTATACGTTGGCTCAAGAGATGAGAGTGAGCCGCGGAATTCCTGCAGTACAGAAGTTGCAAGCTTGCCTAAGCTGTTTCTTTTTGCCATAGCTTATGCCGCCTTAGTTCTATGTCTGTAAACTGACTGGACTATTCCTACAGAGACAAGCTGGGCAATCATCGATGTAGATCCAAAGCTAATAAAAGGTAGAGGAATACCGGTAATAGGCATAATGCCAATACACATACCAACGTTTTGCAAAACCTGGAACGACCACATGGCCGCACAGCCAACAAGCACCAGCTTAGAGAAGGTATTCTCGGTCTTCATAGCAAACAGAATGGTTGCAAAAATCATCCACGCAAAGAGCGAAAGCATAATGAATGCACCAAGGAAGCCAAACTCTTCCGAGAAGAGTGCAAAAACAAAGTCTGTGTGTGCCTCTGGTAAGAATCGTCCACTTGCCTGCGTAGCGTTTCCTGGTCCTTTTCCAATAAAGCCACCAGAACCTACGGCAATCTTTGCCTGCTGCAGGTTATAGCCGTCTCCCGACGGATCAACAGATGGGTCCAAGAAGACGGTAAGACGCTTCATCTGATACTCCTTAAGAATGTGAGGAATACCAGGAATCATAGAAGTCACAACAACAAGTGCAACAACAGCAATGAGCAAAAGAACGGTCACAAGAATCCAAGAACGTTTTGCACCAGAGCAAATAATGATGGTGGCTCCGATAACCAAAATAATCAGGCCAGTTCCCAGGTCAGGCAAAAGCATAATGGAGCCAAAAGGAACCATCAATGTTCCACAAAGCTTTACATAGTCTCTAAGTGTTTCTACCTTGCCATTATACTGAGCACACACCGAAGCCATAAGGAAAATTGTGACAATCTTTCCCAGCTCAGACGGCTGGAATCTAAAGCCAACAAGCGGGATATTAACCCAACCAGTCATACCCTTGACCGAGACACCAAAGCCTGGAACCTTAGGCAAAATCATCAATACAACAACGCCAACAAGCAGCACGTTTGTCATATTTGCTAGTGCTCTGTAGTCATAGCGCCACATAAGCGTGGCAAAAATAAGACCCAAACCAATGCCCAGAAGGTGCCTAGGAAAACTGGCTTCAGCAATGTTCATTGATGCGGTCCAAATAACCACAATACCAATGAGGACGAGAAGAGCCGCGGGAACAAGCTGCGCAAGATAGAGATTGTTCAGAATATTCTTGCCAGTAAGTCTCTCTTTCTTAGCAAGACCGCCTGAAGGAATACCTCCACGCCTTCTAAAGGGAGAATTCATTCTCTGTTTTGTAACTGCAGATGAATCAAGTGCCATGGGTTTCTCGCCTCCTTACCTACCAACATTGTCTGGCTGATTATAAATTGCGCCAAAGACGTCTCGAACAATATACATACCAGAACCTGCGCCAGAAGGTGCGCAATCAAGGTTTGCAGCAACAACGTACTGAGGCTTATCAGCAGGTGCATAGCCAACAAACCAACCAACGGGCTCTCCGACGGACTGCTGCTCAGCGGTACCTGTCTTACCATTAACCGTGACATCAAGATTGGTCCAGTGGACAGTCTGAGAAGCGGATTCCTCATAGACAACGCCGTAAAGGCCACGAGCAACAATGTCTCGGTGCTCATCTTTTTCTTCAGGCGTCAGGATGACTTCGTTTTTGTACTCAATAACAGAGCCGTTACCATTTCTGGCGTTAATACTCTTCAGAACGTGAGGTTTGTAAATTGGGCCTCTGTTTGCAATGCCGCAATAGGCATTTGCCATCTGAAGGCAGGTTACCAAAAGGTCACCCTGGCCAATAGCAAGGTTACAGTTGTCGCCACCCTGCCACTTACGAGCATCATCAGGAGAGCTCGTAAAGTAATTCCACTTCCATTCTGCATCTGGAACGCGACCAGATGCCTCTTCAGGAAGGTCAATACCAGAAAGCGCACCAAGTCCAAAGGCACGGAATGTCTCCTGCATGCCCTCGGGATGATCGTTGTTGTAGAAGAAGCCCTTACCAATCTCGTAAAAAACGATATCGCAAGAGTTGGTGATACCGGTAATGAGGTTAACCGTGCCGTGGCCAGAAAGCAGCCAGCAATGCATACCGTACTGCTCGCCAAATCCAGTCCAGAAACCTGTGCAATACCAGCTGGAATTTCCATCGCAAATGCCGTACTTGAGTCCAGCAAAGGTAGTAAGCGCCTTGATGGTAGAGCCAGATGGATACTGGCCCGCAATAGCACGGTTCATCAACGGGTAGTTTGCTTCTTCAGAAGAAAGCGTATCCCAGTCAGAACTGGAAATACCTCCAACAAACATTGAAGGAGAATAGGTTGGATAGCTTGCCATGGCAATAACTTCGCCGTTAGTGCAATCAAGTGCCACGACACTTGCGCTTCGGCCTTGATAATCTTGAGACCTAACGGTATTGATAACGCTGACCAGCGATGCTTCTGCTGCTTTTTGAATGTTTGCATCAATGGTTAGAACAACGTCTGAGCCACTCTGCGGCGCAATAGACGTTGAGTGCGAAAGTACGTTACCAGCAGCGTCAACATACACCGTTTGCTCACCACGTACGCCTTGAAGTGCAGACTCGTACTGATACTCCACGCCCGTTTGTCCTACGATATCGCCATGAGCATACACAAAGCCGCCATCTGCAGTTTTGCTGCTTTCAAGCTGCTCTTGCGTGACGGTGCCGGTATAGCCAACTACATGAGCTGCAAGGGATCCGTTTGGATAGGCGCGCTGCGTACGCTCCTCAATTGAAACACCGTCAAGCAAAGCGCCGTGAGCATAAATGTAGGCAACTACGCGCCTTGATACATCTACCGAAACAGTACGAAGCGCCTGAGCGCCATCGGAAGTATCCATTATTTTTCTGCGCACCGCCAGCATGGGCATGCCCAAAAGATTGGCAAGAATATGCAGTTTAATGTAGTCTTCTGCAACATCTGCTCGAGCTACTACCGTAGGACTTGGCCTGTTGGTAACAATCTCCACGCCATTTCTATCCAGAATACGACCACGAGGAGCTGCGGTAGTAACTGTTCGCGTACGGTTTCTCTCTGCTTGCTCGGTATAGTCAGCTGACGATAAGAGCTGCATGGTCCAAAGACGACCAATAAGCACGGCAAACATGCCGCCAACAGCAATTGCAAATCCGATAAGTCTGGACGAGAGGGTCTTCTCGGCAGAGCCGTCAGAACCACCAGACGCCTTGGGAGCGCCGCCACCAATATCAAAGGTAAACGGCGAGTCTTTTCTACCAAAGGTGAGGTAAACAATAATCAAACCAATTGCTGCAACAGCGCAACAAGCAAGAATAACAAGGGTGAAATTCATACTAACCCCTTATTTAAGGCGCTGTGGAGCTCGGTGAGATCCGCGGTAGAGCGAAGTTCCACCCAAAGATGAATGAGACCTTTGGGAATGAGAAAGCACATAGAAAACGGGAAGCGCTGCCAAAATGGTGAACAACATGGTGGGGAAAGACTTAAACAGCAGCCCCTCAAAGAAGTTGCCACCAGAGCCAATCAAAGAATTAATGAGCTGATACATAAAGGTGACACCAAAAGTTTGAAGGGCAACAAAACCCATAGAGGTACCAAAATTGCCAGAGATTCTGTCTCTTACCTCTTGGCCCATGAAATAAGAACTGACCACAAGCAAGAGTGCCATGAGGCCAATAGGATTAGCAGAAGTCAAATCATACATAAGACCAGCAATAAAACCGCATATCACGCCGGTTTTACCACCATATCTCAGCGCAATAGCTGCCGAGAAAATAAGTGCAAAATTGATAACTCCCCCACCAAAAGCAACCTGTGGTGTAAGCATAATCTGCAAAATGAAGCAAACAACAGCAAGAACGGCGATGCTGCGTGTGTTTTTATTTCTATCAGAAACCTGCATGCATCCCCCTTAATCTGTTCTTCCGCTGTTATGTTGTGTATTACCCGTTGGAGCAGCAACTGTTACATTCTGCTGAGTGTTTGTTGTGTTGTTTGTTGAACCGCTGCCATTAGAACCGCTCGATGAAGACGTAGAAGATCCGTCTTTTGAGTCTTTATCCTTACCGTCTGAGTCAGATGCTGTTGGAGTGTTTTGCTTATCTGCCTCTGCAATATCATCTGCGGTAGCTTTTTGCTCCTCAGAAAGAGACGTGATAACCATTACCTCCTCGTTAGTGCTGACATTTCCATAAGGCTCAACAACAATGGTGTAATAGAGCGATCCTGGAGCTGCTTCAACGCTGGTAACCTTACCTAGAGGAAGACCCTTAGGGAATACGCCACCAAGACCGCTGGTAACAACTGTATCGCCTACGGCAACCTTCTGGTTGGTGTTGATGAGGTTAAGAGTAATCTGTCTTGACGCAGAACCCATAAGCATGCCCTGAGCTCGACTACTCTGAACCATAGCAGCCACACCGCTCTTCTCGTCAGTGATAAGACGAACGGTAGAGGTTGTAGGACCACACTCAATAATCTGGCCGATAACGCCACCGCTATCAACAACAGGCATACCAACAGCCAGCCCGGACGAAGTTCCCTTGTCAATCACGATGGTGTTATTGAACGAATCAGTAGAACCAGAGATAACACGAGCTCCTGTGGACTGCAGGTTATAGGTATTTTTGAGGTCGAGAAGACCCTGAAGACGCTGCGTGGACTGATTTGTCTCTTCTAGCTCTGCGTTTCTTGAACGCAACTGCTCATTTTCTGCCTTGAGGTCAGAAAGCGTTTGCTGGTCTGCTGTTAAGTTACTAAAAATGTTACCAATGCCCTGGAAAGGCATGGCAATAGCAGAACCCGCCATTCTAAAAGGCATGGTAATAGTAGAGAACCCACCTCGAACCATCTCGAGCGGTCCTTCTGTACCCATACGAGCGCTGACCGTCAATAACACAATTGAAAGCAGCGAAAGAATAATAAAACTACGGCCACCCGTATGCTTATTATTGTTAGATCCAAGGCCTGTTGAAGCACCCTGGATCTGATGAGACAATGGCATATTTATTGGCCTGCACTCTGAACAAATCCACCGGACAATGCGTTAGCCTCAAGAACCTTTGCACAACCGGTAACAACATTTTCTAACGCGGTTGGGCTTACGTTAACGGGAACGCCAGTCTCTTCACGAAGTCTTTGATCAAGACCGCGAAGCATTCCGCCGCCACCGGTAAGCAAAATACCGTAGTACATAAGATCAGAGGCAAGATCTGGTGGAGTCACATCAAGCGCATCTTTGACAGCCTTGGTGACCTCGTCAAGAGGACGATCAAGGGCACGACGAATCTCTTCTGATTCAATACGAACTGTCTTTGGAAGACCGCTCATGACGTCACGACCGTTTACCTCAACGTCAAGCTCTTCTGCAAGAGGAGCTGCTGAGCCAACCTTAATCTTGATGTCTTCTGCGGTACGCTCACCAATAGAGAGGTTATACGCATCACGAACATGCTCAAGAATAGTTTGATCAAACTCATCACCTGCAGTTCTGATGGACTGCGAGACAACAATACCGCCCATGGAGATAACGGCAACCTCGGTAGTACCGCCACCAATGTCTACAACCATAGAGCCTGTAGGATCCTCAATTGGAAGGTCTGCACCAATAGCTGCAGCCATAGGCTCTTCAATCAAGAATGCCTGGCGAGCGCCTGCCTGAATAGTTGCTTCAAAAACAGCGCGTTTCTCGACAGATGTAACACCAGAAGGAACGCAAACAACTACGCGTGGACGTGGTGACCAAGGATATTTGCGCTCACGTGCCTTCTCGATGAAGTAACGAAGCATAACCTCAGTAACATCAAAGTCTGCAATGACGCCGTCTTTAAGAGGGCGCTCAGCAATGATGGAGCCAGGAGTACGGCCAATCATGCGCTTTGCATCAGCGCCAACAGCCAGAACGCGGCTCTCGCTTTTATCGATTGCAACAACCGATGGCTCATTGATGACAATACCCTGACCACGAACTGCAACAAGGGTGTTTGCAGTTCCCAGATCGATGGCTAGGTCTCCGCCATATTCTCCGAAGAGCGAATCGAAGATAGACATGATATCCAATCAAACGTGCTACGCGTGTGCGTAATTATCCTGCAGAAAGAACGGTTAAAACAGTTTAGTACTAGTTACCAGACTTTGAAGAGCTGGAGGAACTATTAGAGGAATTTGAGGAGTTAGATCCATTAGTTCCAGAGGTAGTTCCCGAATTAGAGCCGTTAGTACCAGAAGTTGTGCCAGAGTTCTGGTTATTCTGGCTTACGTATGAAGTGGTAACGCTTGCAACCTTCCAGCCAATACCATCACGGACAAGCTCAATGGTGTAGTCAACGTTGCCGCCATTAGAAAGACTGACAGAAGCATTAACTGTAGAGTGAGTCATGCTCTGGTCAACACCGTTGATGGTAACAGCGGAGCTTGTTGGCAGGCTGTTAGAAATCTGCTGAAGCGTTGTACTAGAGACAGAGCTAGAGACATAGCGACCAATATCGGTGCCCTGTGCCTTAGCGTTGAAAATATCCTGAACAACAGACTGCTGAGTTGGCCATCCATAGCCACGATAGTAAGCATAACCAGCGCCACCAACAGCCAAGATAAGCAAAATAAGAATAGTAATGAAGACCTTAAGGCCGGTGTGGCGATGCTTACGCCTAATCTTCTTGTCCTTCTTATCCTGCTCAATAATCTCCTGCTCAGTAATCTGGAAGAAGCCAGTATCTTCTGCAGAAGGGATGAGCTCGCCGGACATACCTGTAGGATCCAGTGGATCGTAGGCACCATAGCCAGCTGCCTGAAGGAAGGCATCAGTCTCAGATGGCTTGCCAGAAGCCATTGCAGTAATAGCCTTGCGAGCTGCATCAAAAGCAGACTGCTGCTGATTAGACAGAACAAAACTGCCATCAGCAGTAGCGTGAGTGAATGCATCAACTGCCTCAGACATGCGATTTGCTGCAACGTATGCAAGACCAAGATCTGCATAAATCTTATTGGAATTATCCAGAGGATTAGCAAAATCAAGAGCAGTACGATATGCCTCAACAGCATCAACAGGCCTGTTCAAACCCATGAAACATGCGCCTAGGCTGCAAAGTGCTGATGAAGGATTAGGGTTCTTCTCGTCAACTGCAGCGTTTCTGTAAGCAATGCCGGCGTTACGAATATCACCAATCTTCTCGTATGCAGAACCAAGAGCAAGCTGTGCCTTATAAGGAGTTGCGTAAGAGGCGTCCTGGACAGCGTTAGTAAGGGCAGCAATAGCCTCCTGTACCCTACCAGCAGCCAGAAGTGCGCGACCCTGATTAGTAGAGAGAGCGCCAACCTTGCCGTAGGAAGCGTCAGTAAGAGCGGACTTGTAAGCAGAAGCTGCGGAATCAAACTGTCCAAGCTTCATATAAGCGTTTCCAAGAAGGTGGTCAATCTGACCGTTTACCTCGCCTGGCTCTTTAGCCACATCAAACTGACTGATAGCTACAAACCAGTCGCCCTGATCATATGCAGATTTACCTAACTCAAATGCCTGTTGATTCACAATATCCTCCAAGAGTCTGTGCGACTTGGCTTTAAGCGTTTTCAATTCTAATGGAATTGACGATATCGCCAACCTTTAACTGGGAAATGACATCCATTCCCTCGATAGTTGTGCCAAATACGGTGTATCCAGAATCCAAGCCATGCTGTGGACCAAGACAGAAATAGAACTGAGAACCTGCGGAGTTTGGATCTTGAGAACGAGCCATAGCAAGGGCACCGTCAACGTGGGCGTTGTTAGGATTTGTAGTGAACTCCTCTTTGATGCGATAACCAGGACCACCGGTACCAGGAATTCCGTCAGGACCAGGGTTACCAAACACAACATCCTCAACACTCATCTCACGGGTGTTTGGGTCTCCGCCCTGAAGAACAAAGCCAGGGACAAGACGGTGGAACTTGGTATCGTCATAGAAGCCAGACTCTGCAAGCTCGCAGAAGTTTGCCACATGAATAGGTGCGCCCTTACCGTCAAGCTGAACCTTGATGATTCCCTTGTTGGTATCAAAGACGGCAACCTCAGTACCAGTAACCTGGCGCTCTGGTGTATACAATGGATCAAGTCCAAACATAATTCCTCCAAGCTTCTTTACATCTAAGAGAAGAAAAAACGCGGGAAACCCTTAGTAATAAAGAACATCTTTTCTAACCTAATTATTTTACCAGTATGATGAGATTTTTGAAATTAAAGCAGCTGAACGGTAGAGATTTACTGCTTTTGTGGCTTCCAATTCACGTAATTTTCATCAAAAAGTTTCTGGTATGAGCTGGAGCCGCTGGAGTCTCTGATGTTATCAACTGGCGCCAAGATGTTGTCTTTGTCCTGAGAAGGATTGTTAGAAGCAACTGAGCGCTTCCATCCCTCACTCAAAGCATCGGAGCGATTACGAAGCCAGTTACCCAGTTTGGTGAGATTTTCAATAGTCTGACGATAGTTTCCGTTTGAGTCATCAAGACTAGAAAGGTCAGAGATAACATTACTAATATCCAGCGAAATCTGCTCTGCTTCCTGTTGAGCATCAGCGCGCTCCCGATCAGAGCCAGTAATGGCAAGCTGATCAAAGGTCTTCTCGTTATCATCAAGGCGCTTTGAGAGGTCTCCAAGCTTCTGATAATCACTATCAAGTGCGTCAAAAACAGCATCCGAGCTTGTATTTTGCTGAGTTGCACTGGTGTCTTGACCCGTGAGGTGCGTAACAGGAGTGGTGGTAGGAGTAGATGAGACTGGCGCTTCAACCTTTGCGCGATTGTCGGTTGCCTGAGGGTCCCACGGGTGCGTGATGACAAAGATTGCAGCTACTACCAGCGAGGTAACAAGAAGTGCTGAAAGCAGAATAACGCGCGTACGCGGGATTCCCTCTGCTTCAGGGAGGTTCTCTTTTGAAGGCTCGGAAGGGATTGCAGACTCAAAGCGAGGAGCTGGCCTGCGACTTACCGAAGCAAACGCGCTGGTAGTGTCTGGGTCAGCGTTGTCGGCTGGCATTTGTTGCAAAACAGTGGGATCTGCTGCGACAGAAGAGGATGTTTCATACTCTGCGTCTACGAGCGGATCGGTCTTCTCGCCAGGTGCTGAAGCAGCGTCAATCTCTGGAAGCTTGATGTTACGCGTAGGCCTGATGGCTCGAGCAGGACGAGCAGCAGGCGCTGCCTGTGGCAAAGGAAGGCCACACTTGGGGCAGCTTTCTGCGCCGGCAGCCACCAGGGCGCCACAATGAGGACACCAATGAGCTTGAGTAACAGGAATCCTTTGGGTCAAACTTAGATCAATCTGACAATGAGGGCAAGTTAAAGCCCCTTCATCGACCTCAGATCCACAGTTTGGACAACGCATACACCCTCCACGACTCTTTGCTTGTGCTTCAGTTTAATCGTTTATATCAGCAGAAGAGCTATAAGTTGACTTTCCTCCCATTAATCTCACAACCAGGTCAAAGAATCGATCCTTTGTATAGTTGTGAATGTAACGCTCGGAAATTCTGTTGAAGATAATAACGGAAATCACCAAACAAATTGCCAAGTACGGCAAGATGCGTGGAGTGAGAGGCGCAATACGGAAGAAGTCCTGCGCTACCGTGCATCCGCCAACCACAATGGCAATGCATACAACAAGAAGTGCAACGCGGAGCTTGGTGAGCGGCAAAGAAATCCTTCTAAGCAGCGCAAATCCAACTGTTGCGGTGGTGATAAGCGCCATCGTAGACACCTGAGACAGATTCAACTTAAACAGATGACCTGCAGTCATAAGAAGCGCAAGCGTGATAGTTACCGCAATAGAAGCAGGTAGTGACTTGCGTAAAATGTTGACCAGGAAGTTGCCCTTTACGCGATCGTGATTTGGCTCAAGCGCCAACACAAACGATGGCAGACCAACGGTTGCAAATGAAAGCAGCGACATCTGAACAGGAATAAAGGGGTATGGCGGCGCAATAATGCAGTAGAGCGCTAAAGCCGCAGTATAAACCGTCTTTACAAGAATGAGAGCAGCAGATCGCTGAAGATTGTTAATAGAGCGCCTACCTTCGGCAACAACTTCTGGCATGTGCGCAAAATCGTTGTCTGCCAGAACAATCTCTGCAACATTTCTAGCTGCAGCAGAACCAGAAGCAACAGAAATAGAACAGTCCGACTGCCTCAGTGCCAAGATATCGTTGACGCCGTCGCCGGTCATGGCAACCGTGTGGCCAAGATTCTGGAGTGCAATTACAAGCTCACGCTTCTGTTCTGGCGTAACACGACCAAATACGTGGTACTTCTCGACAGCTGCAGCAATATCTGCCTCTGTGTGTAGCGTAGTTGCATCTACCCAGCCGTCGGCATGAGGGACACCAGCTCGCTCAGCAATAGCCGAGACGGTACGAGGGTCATCGCCCGAAATAACACGCAGGTCAACGCCTTGCTCGAGGAAGTACGCAATGGTTTGTGGGGCGGTCTCTCTAATCTGATCCCTAAGCACTACGTAACCTAGGAGCTGAGGAGTTCCCTGGAAAGTATCATTCTGGTCAAATCCATCAACGGTACAGGCAACCAGCACGCGTTCAATGGACGCAAATGCATCGGACGATGCGATAACGTCTGCTGCCTCGGGACCAAGCACAAACTGAGCAGCACCGATAACAAATGCCTGTCCGTCCTCAGTGACGCAGCCAGAGTACTTTCTCTTTGAAGAAAACGCCACAACGCGAGAAGGACGTTTGCTTTGAATCCCCTGCTTAGATGCGTACGCAAGAATTGCCGTAGCCGTATCGTTAGCGTCATCTTTGTTTGCGCCGACAACGTTTACAGCCGCTTGTAGAGCGCCTGCGGCCTCAGTAATTGGTGTAAACGAAGCATCCAAAACACGAGCAACTTCCATGTTTCCCGTGGTGATAGTGCCTGTCTTGTCCAAACAAAGGGTATCTACGCGTGCTAGCGTTTCAATGCAGTATTGCTGTTGAACCAAAACATTTTTCTGGCCGAGCCTAATGGTTGCAATAGCAAGAACCGAGCTGGTGAGAAGAACAAGTCCTTGAGGAATCATGCCAATAACGGCAGCAATCATCGAAAGAAGCGCTTCATTTAAATCGGCGTTACCAATGAAATAGGTACGAACAAAAAGACCAATACCCAGCGGAATCAATGCAATGGAACCTGCGCGAATAATCGACTTAATGGTGGTAAGAATCTCTGAATTGATCTCTTTTACAAACTTAGCTTCTGCGTTAATACGCGCAGCATAGCCTTCCTGACCTACACGGCATACCCTACCAACAAGACTGCCCCTCTCGACAAAACTACCAGAGAGAAGCTCGTCTCCCGTGGTCTTTTGCACGGGCTCTGCCTCACCAGTTAGAAGGCTTTCATCAACGCTTACGTGCTCTGATACAAGAATACTGTCAGCAGGAATTTGATCGCCCGTCTTCAAGCGCACAAGATCATCGATGACAAGCTCGTCTGGTTTGATAAAGGTATCTTTTCCGTCACGAATTACACAAACACTCTGAGCTGTCATAAGAGACAGGCGGTCAACCATGCGTTTTGCACGAATCTCTTGCACAATACCAATGACCAAGTTTGCAAGAACTACGCTCATGAACAGTGCATTTCTGTACTGTCCCGTTACAACAACAAGCAGCGCCATCAAAACATTAACTATGTTAAAGAGCGTAAAGCTGTGCTCTGCAATAATCTGAGCAATAGATTTGGTTTTGACGTCTGTATTAGTATTGACTTTACCTGCAGATACTCTTTCTGCAACTTCTTTTGACGTCAAGCCTTCATACTCTTCTTCACAACGTTTACTGCTCTTGCCTGCAGTATCTTGTAATGACATATAAACAATCTCCAGTCAGTGATGGCCGGTTTTTTACACGTGGTGACCCCGGTGGGTTTCGAACCCACGACCTTTTGCTCCGGAGGCAAACGCTCTAATCCACTGAGCTACGGAGTCATGGTGCATAAGTATACCCCAGCCTACTTACTGCCTTTTGTAACGGTTTGCGTAATTTTCTTCTGGTATTTTCCCATGCTAAAATGAATTCAACCAGCAAATGAGGAGTTCATGAATACTATTTCTGTTGACCTAACATCCGACTCATATCAAATTCATGTAGGGCATCACCTGCTTGCGCAGGCCGGTAAGCTCATTCATTCCTGCACCTCAGGGTCAAAGATTCTTGTAGTCACTCATCCAGATTTGAACAAGCTCTACGGCTCTGAGCTTCTTACCTCGTTGGAGTCAGCTGGCTACTCCGTTACAACCGCCACAGTGTCCACAGGTGAGCACGCAAAATCATTTGAGTCGTATCAAAAGCTGGTAAGCGTCCTTGCAGAAAACCGTTTTACGCGAGAAGACATTGTTGTGGCATTTGGCGGAGGTGTTATTGGTGATCTTGCGGGATTTGTTGCAGCAACCTACATGCGAGGTTGTGCGCTCGTACACATCCCCACCTCTCTTTTAGCGATGATTGACTCCTCAATTGGTGGAAAAACTGCTATTGACCTACCGTTTGGGAAAAATCTGGTTGGAGCCTTCTATAATCCCAAGGCCGTTATTGTTGACCTTGAACTGCTGAACTCTATTCCGACTCCCCTCTTGCAAGATAGCTGCGGAGAGCTTATTAAATATGGCGTTCTTTCTGGACATGAGCTCTTCAATAAAATCTCTTTGGCGAGAAACCCTGTGCAGGTCATCGACGTGACGCATAGACAAGAGCTCATTCAAGAGTGCATTGAAATAAAGAAGACAATCGTTGAAGCAGACTTCAAAGAAGCAGGGTCTAGAAAATTGCTCAATCTGGGCCATACACTTGGCCATGCTATTGAGACGCTCAGCAACTTTGAACTTGGACACGGCTCCTGTGTGGCTGCTGGAACTTCCCTGTTGGCAAAAGCCTGTTCCAAGCTTGGTCTTTGTTCTGTTGAAGACGCAGAGAACATCGCCGCGCTCACTCAAGCTTATAACCTTCCTACCAGCACTTCATTTACTGTGGAAGAACTTTACAGCGCAGCACTTCATGACAAGAAAAGCCACGCAAATTCAATTGATATGGCGCTTATCTATGGCATTGGTGATGTGCGTATTGAGCGCAAATCATTTGCAGAACTTAAACAGCTGATTGAGCTAGCAAAAGAAGACTAACGTCCTAGACGCTCCAGCTCTTCTGCAAGCTTACGTACTGACTCGTTTAAGGCAGTCTTGTCTTCAGCTAGGATATCGTTTTTGTTGAAGATGCCGTTAGCAGTTCCTACATAGGCATAACCGCCAGCAAATACTTCAGCAAGATTATCTGTTGTAACGCCACCAACCGCCATAAGAGGCAAGTTTCCTAAAGGCTCACATACCTTTTTGGCGTACCCATAGCTAACCTCATTTGCGGGGAATACTTTGACAATATCTGCACCAAGAGCAAACGCATGAGCAATCTCTGTTGGCGTAAACGCTCCCGGAACACTCAAAATCTCATGCTCTTTACAGTAATCAAACATCTCTTCAGAAAGCAGCGTTGGTGCTAAAACAAACGTTGCGCCAGCTTTATGAGCTGTCCGCAGATCTTCAAGAGTAAGTACGGTACCAGCACCAATATTGATATCAGAACCATATTCACTGGACAGCTTCTGAATTAACGAGGCAGCTTCTGGAGTGTTCATGGTTACTTCAACGTTATGTACAGGAGAATCAACAAGAACCTCAACTACAGCTTTAACCTGATTGTACGTATAGCCACGTAAAACCTGAGTTACGGCGCTAAAAGGCTTATTCACTTGCTTCCTCCTTTAATCTTCAAACAATTTTAACCATATCCTTCTCCGACACTCAACTGCGGTATTCTTACATCAAGCAATTAGTTACGGAGCGTGTGAAAAATGGATGTTTCAATAACTCCTCATGATTTGTTTGGAACGGTAGAAGCCATCCCGTCAAAATCATGCGCTCATCGCGCGCTCATCTGCGCTTCATTTGCAAACGGCACTACTAACATTACCTGTCCTTACATCTCAGAGGACATTCAAGTAACTGTTGATTGCCTTAAAGCTTTAGGCACCACTATCGCTAGAACTAAACAGGGATTTAGAGTTGTCCCTGCAAAAGAGCAAAATCGCCCTCAAAACGTGCAACTTAACTGCAAAGAATCTGGCACCACGCTCAGGTTTTTACTCCCCCTTCTGGGGGTGCTAAACGTAAACGCCACAATTTCTGCAGAAGGAAGACTCTTTTCTCGACCCCTAGAGCCGCTTGTCTCAGAACTCTCTGCCCATGGTATGTCTTTTAGCTGGCAAGACGAGAAGACCCTTGAGGTTTCGGGCAAACTTATTGGCGGTTCATTTGAGCTGCCAGGAGATATTTCTTCTCAATTTATATCTGGGCTTTTGCTGTCTTTACCTTTGTTGAGCAACTCTTCAACTATTCAGATTACAGGGCCCATCCAGTCAAAAGACTATCTGGCTATCACAGAACACGTATTGAAAGACTTTGGCGTTACTACTGTATTTGATGCAAAGAATGCCACCTATGCCATTGAACCTCAACACTACGTTTGTCCAGGCGTTTATTCAATCGAAGGAGATTGGTCAAACGCTGCGCCATGGCTTGCCGCAGGTGCAATTGGGCAAGGCATAGAGGTCACAGAGCTCTCCATGCAAAGTGTCCAGGGAGATAGAGCTATCTTAGCCGCGTTATCGCTTGTGGGCGCACGTGTTTCTCGCCAGCAAAAAGGTGCAGCTTGTATGATAGATCACCTGCGGCCGTTTACCATTTCTGTCTCCGAGGTGTGTGATCTTGCTCCGGTACTTGCTGCATTAGCCGCGTTTATCCCTGGAACAAGTAGGCTTATCAATATTCAGCGCCTTCGTCTTAAAGAGTCCGACCGCGTTCAAAGTATCTGCAGCGTACTTAGGGCATTTGGTGTGACCGTTGAGCTCTCTGACGATCAAACGGAGCTTATTATCACGGGAGGAAAACAGCCCGTCAGCTGCATTGTGGACTCGTGCAATGATCATCGTATGGTGATGATGGCAACTATTTTGGCTTCGTATGCAACGGGTCCTGTCATAATCACCCATGCCGAGGCAATCAATAAGTCGTATCCGCTCTTCTTTGAGCACTTCAAGCAGCTTGGTGGCGTCTGCCACAGTATGGAGTCATAAATGATGACCTCAACTTTTGGGACAACAGTAAAAGTATCTATTTTTGGCGAGTCTCATGCTCCAAAAATCGGCTGCACCATTGAAGGTTTACCTGCTGGTTTTGCCGTTGACTTAGCAGCTCTCAAGACATTCCTTCAAAGAAGATCTCCAACGCATCCGTGGGATACTCCGCGTAAAGAGGCTGATGATCCACAGTTTATCTCTGGAATTTCAGTAGAAGGCATTCTGGATGGCTCCCCGCTCACGGCGGAGCTACCTAACACAAACGTTCGTCCACAAGATTACGCAGCTACAAAGCTTGTCCCACGACCAGGACATGCCGATTTTTCTGCCTGGGCCAAATGGGGAGACTCGTACAAGCAAACGGGTGGAGGACATTTTTCCGCCCGTCTAACCGCCCCTCTCTGCATTGCGGGAGGAATAGCGCTCCAGATTTTGCGAGCTCAGGGCGTAACTATTGCAGCTCACGTTCTCAAAATAAAAGACGTCAGCGATACTCCCCTTGAGCTCGTAGACAACTCACTTGAGGCCAACAAGCTACTTGCTTACCAAATGGATCAGCTGCTCCAAGCTGATCCTCAAGCGCTTCCTTTCCTTGATGCCCAAGCTGGCGAGAAAACCAGCTCACTCCTTACGCAGCTGCGCTCAGAGAAAAATACTGTTGGCGGCAGCATAGAATGTGCGGCAACGGGTGTTCCTGCAGGTATTGGACGCCCTCATTTCCATGGGCTTGAAAATACCATCTCTGCTGCAGTCTTTTGTGTTCCCGCTGTTAAAGCCATTGAATTTGGTAGCGGTATGGAAGTTGCTAATCTCCTTGGCTCTGAGAATAACGATGCATACGAAGTGCGTAACGGCTCCGTTGTGCCAACCACCAATCATGCTGGAGGTATTCTGGGCGGTATTTCAACAGGCGCTCCCATCTGGTTTAGATGTGCGTTAAAACCTATCTCGAGCATTGGCCTACCACAGAACTCGGTAAACCTTCAAACTATGGAACCAGAGCAGCTTGTTGTTCAGGGCAGACATGATGTAACTGCGGTTTTGCGTGCTGTGCCCTGCGTTGAAAGCGCTTTTGCACTAGCTCTTCTCGACACCTTATATTCCTGGCCCTCTGAGCAGAACGGATATAACAATGACTAATCAGCTAGAAACGCTTCGCCAGGAAATCGATTCAATTGATGCGCAAATCTTTGACCTCTTTGAGCAGAGGATTACGGTTGCCAAACAAATTGGTGCTTACAAAAAGGAGCAGGACCTCACTGTTCTTGATCCATCAAGAGAAGATGCCAAAAGAGAACAGGTTAAAGCCACTGTTTCATCCAAACTTGAACCGTATGCTTTAGAGTTACTTGAGGTTTTGATGAACGCTGCAAAAGCAGTTCAGGAGACATCTCGTGAGCTCTAAAACGGTACAACAAGGTTCAAGTAACCCTATAGCCCCTCTTGCTCCTTACGGCCTTATTGGCGAGAAACTCTCTCATAGTTGGTCGGCAGCAATTCATGAAAAGTTGGGGTCATTTCCCTACCAGCTTCATGAACTTTCTGCTTCTGAGCTGAAGGGTTTTCTCAAAGACCAACCTTGGCAGGGCTTGAACGTTACTATCCCCTACAAAAAGGATGCCTGTGCTCTTGCAGACTCAGCTTCTGAGGATGCGCAAGCTGTGGGAGCGGCTAATACCCTGGTAAAAGATGTAAATGGTTTTATAGCAGCAGACAACACTGATGTGTATGGCTTTGAATATCTGGTAAAAAGCCTCAAGTTCAACTTGAGCCAAAAGAAAGCAATGGTCTTTGGGGCCTTTGGTGGTGCTGGTCAGGCAATTTGCTATGCGCTCAAAAAAGGCGGTGCATATGTTGTAGGAGTCTCCAGAAACCCTCACGTAAGCTCTTCATATGTAGACTGTTCAATTACCTATGACCAGATTAAACTCAACTATGACGCTGATCTTCTCGTCAATGCAACGCCAGTAGGAATGTTCCCACATGCTGGTGTTTCTCCTCTTTCAAAAGAGGAACTTTCTGCTTTTACTTTCCTACAATACGTGATTGATCTTATCTATAATCCACTGCGCTCTCAGCTTCTTTTAGATGCAGAAAGTCTTGGAATACTCAATGCAAATGGTTTAAAAATGCTGGTCGCTCAAGCAGCTAGAGCAAGCTCGCTCTTTTTGGGAAAAGATGTATCAGGCTCCCAGATAGAAAACATCTCGCGTGAGCTACATGCTTCAAAAGAAAACATTGTACTTATTGGTATGCCGGGAGTTGGAAAAACCTCTACGGGAGAAGCTCTAGCAAAGCTTCTGAATCGTCCCTGGATAGACACTGATTTTCTCATCAAGCAGAAAGCACACTGCGAGGCGGCAACCTACCTACAAACACACGGTGAAGCAGCATTTAGACGTCTAGAACATGAAGTAATTCAAGAGATTTCTAGCATGAGTGGTGCGGTAATCTCTTGTGGAGGTGGCGTAGTTACTACACCCTCAAACTACCAGCTCCTCCGTCAAAATGGAAAGCTTGTCTACCTTACGCGTCCGCTTGAAGACCTGGTTATTGTCGGCAGACCTCTTTCAGAACGTATGGGTGTTCAGAATCTTGCCGCAGTACGTATTCCGCTCTATGAAGCATGGGCTGACGTAACCTTTTCTTGTCTCGGTAGTCCAGACGCAGATGCCAAGGGTCTTCTCGACACGCTTTAAGCATAACAGTAAGCGTTCGCAGTTATTTTTTAACCGTTCACCGGATGGTTCGTAGATTTTGAATTTTGGCACGTTAAAGCCCCTATACTTATGCCTCGTAGGTGTGTATTCATAAGACTACGAGGATGCTAGACCAAGTCAAACGGTTAAGTGTTTGATATGTGGTTATACTTGGGGAGATATCCAATGGACGGCAATGCTATTGCTCACGAGATTCTAAATGCAATAGGCGGCTCAAAAAACTTAACTCACAACGAAGTGTGCATGACACGACTTCGTCTTTCCATCAATGATATGACGCTTATAGACCATGAGCAGCTGGCCACAGCCACTGGTGTTCTTGGTATTGTAGGAAAAGGCGCCAACGGACTTGAGGTAGTCTTTGGCCCCAATCTTGTGCGTCAAGTAAATGATGCCCTTAATCACATTTTGGGTGAGCCAGAAAAGACTTTTTGTTCGTTAGATGAGAAGCGAGCAGATCTTTCCACTCAGCACAACGAAGAGGTGGATGAGCTCATCTCTTTGCTTGCTCAAAAAAATACCCTTGATCAAGACGAAGAAGACTTTGACAGTCTTGCCTCTGACTTAGACGCAGACGACTTTGAAGACAACTATGAGGATGACCTCGACGCTCCTCGCCTACTCATAATCAACGGCCCAAACATCAACATGCTGGGCATTCGTGAGCCAGAAATTTATGGAAAAGCTGACTACAGAACTCTTATAGAGACTTGTAAGGAAGAAGCCCTCTCTCAAGGTTTCTCTGATTGTGTGTGTTATCAATCAAACCATGAGGGTGATCTAGTTGATGCAATCCAGGACGCGCTGGGCAGCTACGATGGCATTATTATCAATCCTGCCGCCTATACGCACACCTCAGTTGCCCTGCTCGACGCGGCGCTTGCTGTGCAAATTCCCATGATTGAGGTGCATCTTACTGACATCTCTACCAGAGAAGACTTTAGGCACATTTCTTATATAAAAGACGCATGCTTTGCTACAGTTGCTGGTAAAGGAATTGACAGCTACAGAGAAGCAATCCAACTGATGGCGGCTCATCTCAAAGATGAAGCATAACCAGTTGCCTATAACCACTTGGCGAGAAACACAAACCTGCTGTAATGCTAAATTGCAGCAGGTTTTTTATGCGCACGCAAGTACATCTGACTCGGTTATCACCACATCTACGGCAACATCAAATGCTGTATGAGGAAGCGTTGTCCGGCTCAAATTTTGCTGGTAAGCAAGACAAATTTTCTTGCCAGGGTACGTAGACAAGAACCGGTCATAAAAACCAGCACCATAACCCAAGCGATATCCCTTTGTATCAACAAGAAGTGCTGGAATAATGCAAATCGAATTGTTCTTCTGGTCCTCAGTTACAGCAGGCAGCTCTTTTACTGGTTCTAACAAGTTAAATGGTGCCGCTACCAGCTGTTCCAATGAAGCGATGGCAACAAACTCTAAACAATGTCCAGGTAGACAACGAGGTACCGCCACCGTTTTCCCATCGCGTAGAGCGCACTCAATAAACATCCTGGTAGAAACTTCAGATGAGACAGAAACATACGTTAAAACAGTAGTTGCTTCTGAATATTCAGAGGTTACAAGAAGTTTCTGAGTAATGCGCTCATCAAGCACGGACCTCTCTTGCTCAGAAAGAGCTTCTCTTGCTGCTAAACGTTCTTCTCGCAAACGTTGTTTTTCTAATGCCGCAGTATCCATAAAGCCTCCCCTCTAGCTAAGAATAACAACATTTTTGTGGACATTTGGAGAAGAAACAGACACCTGTCGCAATAAATGTGACTAATTCTCAACAATTTCTATATAGCTTTCTTTTTAGCAAATTCCTGACCTGCGGAAATGTAAACCATTTCTAACTTATCAAAATATTGCGTAATTGTCGCTTGTTTAGCACTACATATTGAGTAAAGTTAGAGGTCGCAACTAATATTTGACGTCATTTGTCCAAAGACATACCTGCTGTCAAATTTAGTCTCAAGATTGCTATTTGTAAACTGCTGAGCGGCCATGCTCCACTCAACACGCTCAGCATGAACATGGACTCAAAAATCCATGTAAAAAGGAGTGTGTTATGCAGGAAACACCAGCACAGGAGGCTTGGGACGGCTTTGTCGGTGGTAACTGGCAAAAAGCAATTGACGTCCGAGACTTCATTCAGAGGAATTACACCCCTTACGATGGCGATGATTCCTTCCTCGCTGGTCCAACTGAGGCTACCACAAAGCTTTGGGCGGATGTTATGGATCTCTTTGCTCAAGAGACCGCAAATGGTGGCGTACTTGATATGGATACCAAGCTGGTTTCCACTATCACCTCCCACGAAGCTGGCTACATTGAGAAGCCACTTGAGCAGATTGTTGGCCTTCAAACAGACAAGCCACTAAAGCGTGCTCTTATGGTAGACGGTGGCATTCGTATGGCAATGGCTGCTTGCAAGGCCTACGGCTACGAGGTTGACCCAGAGATTGTTGACTTCTACACCTATCGTCGCAAGACTCACAACGCTGGCGTTTTTGATGTCTACACCGAGGACATGCGTAAATGCCGTCACTCCCACATCATTACTGGTCTGCCTGACGCATATGGCCGTGGCCGTATCATCGGCGACTATCGTCGTGTTGCTCTCTACGGTGTTGACGCTCTTATCACTGATAAGACTAATCAGAAAAACGGTACCGGCTCCATCATGGACGAGAAGACCATTCGTCATCGCGAGGAGCTCTCCGAGCAGATTCGTGCTCTCAAGGAGCTTAAGCAGCTTGGCGAGATTTATGGTTTTGATTTGAGCCGCCCTGCAGAGAACTTCAAAGAGGCTGTTCAGTGGCTTTACCTGGGCTACCTTGCAGCTGTAAAAGAGCAGAATGGCGCTGCAATGTCTATTGGCCGTAACACCACCTTCCTGGACATCTATGCAGAGCGCGATCTTGCTCGTGGTACCTTCACTGAGTCTGAGATTCAGGAAATTGTTGACCACCTGGTTATGAAACTTCGTATGGTCAAGTTTGCTCGTACTCCTGAGTACAATGAGCTCTTCTCGGGAGACCCTCAGTGGGTCACTGAGTCCATTGGTGGTATTGGCGTTGATGGCCGCTCTATGGTTACCAAGTCCAGCTTCCGCTGGCTCCACACCCTGGAGAACATGGGTACCAGCCCAGAGCCTAACCTGACCGTTCTGTGGTCCACTAAGCTTCCTGAAGGTTTCAAGCGCTACTGCGCAAAGATCTCTATTACCACTAGCTCCATCCAGTATGAAAATGACGATCTTATGCGCGTTTATCATGGCGATGACTACGCTATTGCTTGCTGCGTCAGCTCCATGCGCATTGGTAAAGAGATGCAGTTCTTTGGCGCTCGTGCCAACCTTGCTAAATGCCTGCTTTACGCAATCAATGGCGGCCGTGACGAGAAGACCGGCGAGCAGATTGGTCCTAAGTACCGTGCCGTTGAGGGCGAGTACCTTGATTACGATGATGTCTTCTCCAAGTACTTGGATATGATGCGCTGGCTTGCAGGCGTTTACGTCAATGCTCTTAACGCAATCCACTACATGCACGATAAGTACAGCTACGAGCGCATCCAGATGGCTCTGCACGATGAGCACGTTCATCGTTGGTTTGCAACAGGCATCGCAGGCCTTTCTGTTGTTGCTGACTCCCTCTCTGCAATCAAGTATGCAAAGGTAAGAGTTGTCCGCGACGAGACTGGCCTTGTTACCGATTACGTCACTGAGGGCGACTTCCCTAAGTATGGTAACGATGATGACCGCGTTGACACCATTGCTCATGACATCGTTGAGATTTTCATGAACATGATTCGTCAGAACCACACCTACCGTGATTCTGTTCCAACAACTTCTATCCTGACCATTACCTCAAACGTCGTATATGGTAAGGCTACCGGCAACACCCCTGACGGCCGCCGCGCGGGCGTTCCTTTTGCTCCTGGCGCTAACCCAATGCACCACCGCGATACTCACGGTGCTGTTGCTTCCCTGGCCTCCGTTGCTAAGCTTCCATTCAACGACGCACAGGACGGTATTTCCAATACCTTCTCAATCATTCCTAACGCTCTTGGTAAGGGCTCTGACGTCTACTTCCATGGCAGTGAGCTAGACCTTGACCACATCGATTTCTCTGATATGAATCTTGATATTCAGATTGAGAACAAGATTGATTGCGCCTGTGAGGCAAACCCATCCGCAGCTGAAGGTGCTGAGGATCGTAAATAACAAGCCCTGGCGAGAAGATCTATCTACACGTTTCTTCTCGCCAACAAACTCGTAAGGAGAAACACATGCAGTCAAACGAAGTAGCTTCCGAGCAGATTGACAACCTGGTAAACATGATTGATGGCTATGCCGAGAAGGGCGGTCATCACCTCAACGTTAACGTTTTTACTAAGGACACTCTTCTTGATGCTCAGGCACACCCAGAGAAGTATCCTCAGCTGACCATTCGCGTTTCTGGTTACGCTGTTAAGTTCAATTCCCTTACCAAAGAGCAGCAGGACGACGTTATTTCTCGTACCTTCCACGACGCTCTCTAAGGATTTCTTGTCCATGTCTTGTTCTGATACTCACATGGATCTCAATGACCCGCTCACAGTTTGTGGGCGGGTCCACTCTATTGAGACCTTTGGCACCGTAGATGGTCCTGGAACTCGCCTGGTTGTGTTTACCCAGGGGTGTCCCATGCGCTGTGCCTATTGTCATAACCCCGATACCTGGCAATTTGGTATTGGAACAGAAAAATCGGTAAAAGAAATTCTTACCACCTTTAACCGCAATAGAGCTTTTTATAAAAACGGTGGAATTACGGCTACTGGTGGAGAACCGCTTGCTCAACCAGAGTTTGTTGGAGCTCTTTTTGAGGCAGCGCATAATGATCCTCGTGGGCGTATTCATACTTGTCTTGATTCTTCTGGCGTCGCATACAATCCAGATACTCCAGAGAAATTTGAGCGCGTGCTTGATAACACTGATTTAGTGCTTCTTGATATCAAGCACTCTGATCCAAAGGGTCACATAAGTCTTTGTGAAGTTGGCTCAGAAAGACCGCTTGCGTTTGGCGATGAGCTTAATCGTAGAGGTATTAAAGTTCTTATCAGACATGTTGTAGTACCCGGCATTACTGATTCAGCAGAAGAGCTTGCGGGTGTTGGTGGGATTATTGCCCACTGGGATAATGTAATTGGATTAGATGTACTTCCCTATCATGTGATGGGTGTAAAAAAGTACGAAGAGCTAGGCATTCCATACAAGCTTTCTGATACTCCTGCCATGGACGGAAAAAAGATTCCTGAGCTGCGCAAGCAAGTCCTTATCGCCCGTTCCCTTGAACGCAAAAAGCTTGGAAAACAGTAGATGTTAAATACCTCTACTTAGATAATCTTTTACCAAAATAATATATATTGTAAAAAATTCCAAATAAGAGTAAATTTCTTACAAAGTAGCACTTATCTTTTCTCATCTGAGGAGGAGATATGTGGTATTGCAGGAGTCTTATCAAAACAGCTATTAGGCAACCTTTATTATGGCTTGCTACCTGTATTTTTGCGGCTCTTTTACTAATTCCAGTTTTTACAAATCTAGACGTATACAGCATAAATTTTGCTCGAAATGGTGTTGTAAGCGATGAATACGATTACCTTGTCAAACAAGCAGAAAGTTACAGCTCTGATCAACGCTCATCGGAAAGTTTCAAAACTATTGAGAAGCAAATAGAGTTGTTAGGAAATATTAAGCTTGCCACAACAAGCGAGAAATTCTATCAAGCAAGCTTAACCTACTATTCATTTGTGTTATCAAACAATTTAGCTCTTAGGCTCTACGATAATGACTTTTATTATTTAGCTCAGAAAGCATTTTCTCAAAAGATGCAGCAAGTTCCATTAAGTAATCAATATGAGACTGAGAGTAAATTGCCAGCTATACACTCAATTTCATACTCATTAAATAGATTGCCTATTGTTTTAAGATTTCTGCCAGCAATTGGAACCTTCATTGCTTTAGCTCAAATCACTTCTCGAGAAAAACTTCTTGGAAAAGATCAAATACCTTACCTGAAGCGTCTTTCTGGATGTATCGGCGCGTCTACGATTATTGCCTCCAGCATCTGTCTCTGTTCGTATATTCCCCTACTTACCATTGAATTGATGCATAACGGGATTGGATTAACTTCTTATCCTGTTGTTCTAGTTCAGGCAGGAACCATTTACACTTCAGACGCTCTCCAGTGTGCCGTTTGGTCCGTTATATATACCGCGGTAACTAACATGTTTGTGTCCTTAGTTTTGATCTGCGCATTCTCTATTACCCGTAAGTTTCTTATTCCTCTAGTTATCTATTTGCTTGTAATTTGTTCATCTATCTTTGCAATGGGCCATTCTACATATCATTTACTTTTAGGGTGGATTGAGTACCTCCCTATTGGTTATTTAGATATTGGTGCAATAGTCGGCTTTGTTGGAGATGTTCAATTTTTTACAAACAAGATTGACTATGCTCAACCTCAACCTTTATATGGGTTACTCATATTCATACTATGGGCTGTTTTAATTATTTTCATAACGATCGGAATCAATAAACTCAGAAAATTATTACAAGCAGACTTAGTGGGTGAAATAAAAAATGCTTAATCTCAATGATGTTTCAATAGGCTATAAAGACAAAGCCGTTTTAAGCAATGTTACATTCTCATTCAGCCCAGGGAAAGTCTACGGACTTATGGCTCCAAACGGCTTTGGAAAGAGTACGTTACTGAAGACTTTAAATGGGGACATAAGTCTTTTAAAATCAGGTTCAATAACCTGCGATGATAATTCAATCATCGATTCGGATATTTATGCTCAAGAGGTCTATTACTCACCTGAAGATAATTCAATTTTATATCCAACAATGAATGGGAAATTCCACTTGGAACTTGTCAAAAAGATATGGAAATCAGAGGATGATATTGACACTCCTCTTAAAATGCTCGACGCATTAAATCTAAAATCACAAAGAATTAGCAAATTCTCTCAGGGAATGAAAATGCAACTACAGCTCGCTATGGCCTTTGTTTCGCAATCGCCTTACATTCTCTTAGATGAACCGCTCAATGCACTTGATATACAACATGCAGAGTATAGTTCACATCTGATTAAAACACTGGCAGAGCGTGGTGCCTGCATTATCATTTCCTCTCATTTGCCAGAAGAATTAGATAGAGTGTGTAACTCTTTTATATTCATTAAAAACAAAACACTACAGCAAGTCGATACATGTAAAGAATCGAGGTTTTTATATCACAAATTGTTTGATTGCTAGGCTAAATAAGGAGCTAATATGTGGCACCTGACATCTAATATAAAGCTGTTGTTGAAACACCCTTTCACATGGCTAGTAATATGTGTCTTAACAGTTTATTTTTCTTCTATTCTTATTCAACCATCTATGTCTAACTGGTTTTTAGACTGGAATTCGCGTGAGGTTTTTAATGAAACCTATTTAAACTACAAGAGAGAATATGAGAGCGGGATAGAACAACAGATTTCTGATGATGATTTAATTCAATTAACTAAAAAACTCTCAATAACCTATGCACTGGCAAACAGTCAGGATAGTTTAGATTTTGTACAAAGATACTTAGATTTCTTAAATAACCAACTAGAAGACGCGCAAAGTGGGCGTCAAACTGCAGAATCTATCTACGACTTACAGGCCAAGCAACTATATTATGAGCATCTTTCGCGATTGGGAAATAGCGCACTCTACAAAGACGTACAACAATACCCTTTGATTGAAATGATGGCGTCTCTGTTTTTAAATAGAACACCATTAGCCATCTATGCAGCTATCGGTATATTTTCATTCATCGCTGCAAAAAATAGTCATAGAAATAAGCTCTTGGGAAATAGGCAACTAACTTTTGTAAGATTTCATATATCAAAATGCCTATCTATTCTTTTTACAGGAATAATCTCGTTCGCTATTTCTATTACGCCATTACTCTTATATGCACTGATCCGTAATGGTTTAGGACGACCAGATTACCCTGTAGTATTTAGAAGAGGTGGCGAAATTATCTATTCGTCTGCGCTTCAATTAATCACATCACAGCTCATACTTATTATTTTGTTTTCAATTCTAGTCATCACCTTCTATGAATTGCTATTGACTATTTCTAAAGAGCCAACTATTTCTCTTCTTATAGTCATCATCCTGTTATGCATCCCGTTTTATCCAAAATATTTCTTAACACGAGACTTTCAACAGTCAATTATCAAATGGATACCACTCACGTATTTGGATTCTAAGTCAATAGTGGGAGCCTTAGAAATCTTCCCTACCATGGATGTATTTAAGTCTGGAAGAATTTCGTATTTTGAAGTTTGTCTCGAAACGCTTCTATGGACCTTCATCTTAATACTTATGACTGTAACTATTGCTTTGATTAATAAAGCAGTTGTAAGAAGCAAATTGATAACACAAGGATGCTGTCAAACGAAAGGGGCTAGTAATGAAGGTTGATAAACAACTAAAACGTAGGCTTTCAATTGGTTCATTGCTTGTAATTATGCTCTCAGTTGCTTTAATTCCTAATATTGTTTTTGCTGATGATTTAAATGAACCAATAAGTATTCAGGAATCAACTGAGCTCAGTACAGTTCTTGACGAATTAACTGCAATAAAGCAGTGGGCCGACGTCACTGAATCCTATCTGGTTTTCACCCCTGATGGAAGCTCATCATCAAGACGAGTTCAAACTTATACGAAGCGTATTTATTTCACAAATACGTATTCTGTTGAAGGCCCATTTCCTGGTGGAGCAAGAAAAGGTTATTGGGGCAGTGAGTATGGTTGGCTAAGAACCTACTATTATCACTACACTCTTAAGTAACACATAGTATTTAGTAGTCATCAAGTAAAAGCATGACAGCATCCTTGTTAGATACGCCGGCGAAAGTCGGCGTATCGTTTTCGGCGATTATTAACTCATTATTTAAACCATAGCTTGGAATGCGGTAAACTTACTAAGTTCACGCATTAATTTACTTCAAGGAGTCACTATGCCAAATGAAGGCAGTTATGAAGCAGCTGTACGCCGTTCCGATGAAATCCAAGCGGATTTAGCTGAGCATGCAGGAAAGTACAACATGCTTACTGGTGACCGTCCTACTGGAAGGCTTCACCTTGGCCATTACTTTGGCACTATTGTTGAGCGCGTAAGACTCCAAAATCTTGGTGTTCATACCAATATTATTATTGCTGACTATCAGGTTATTACAGACAGAGACACTACCGAGCATATTGCAGATAATGTCTACAATATGGTTATTGATTATCTGGCCTGCGGAATTGATCCAGAAAAGACTATGATTTTCACGCATTCTGCAGTTCCAGCTCTTAACCAGCTTATGCTTCCGTTCCTCTCGCTTGTTACCGAGTCTGAACTACATAGAAATCCAACCGTTAAGGCAGAGCAGGAAGCGTCCGGACATGCTCTCACAGGCCTTCTCCTCACGTATCCTGTTCACCAGGCATGCGACATTCTTTTCTGCAAAGGAAATGTTGTTCCTGTTGGTCGCGATCAGCTGCCTCACATCGAGATTACCTCTAAGATTGCTCGCCGCTTTAATGAGCGCTACGGCAAGGTGTTCCCAGAGGTTTCTGGCCTTCTCACCTCTACTCCGTTGATTCCAGGTCTTGATGGCCGCAAGATGAGCAAGTCTTACGGTAACGCTATCTCGCTTTCTATGACAGCTGAAGAAACAGCTAAGCTCATTAAAAAGTCCAAGACTGACTCAGAGCGCATGATTACCTTTGACCCAGACAATCGTCCTGGCGTCTCTGCGCTGCTTACCACTGCTGGTATTTGTACTGGCCGTGATCCAAAAGAGATTGCTGCCGAGATTGGTATGGGCGGCGGCGGAGCACTCAAGGCTTACGTCATCGATGCAGTTAACACCTACTTTGAGCCAATTCGTCAGAAGCGTGCAGAGTTTGCAGCTCAACCGGACCTTATTCGCGATATTATCCACGACGGAAACGCTCGTGCAAACGTTATTGCTAACGCCACACTCGACGAGGTTCGCGAAGCAATGGGAATGGTCTACTAAGTGTCTGAGCTCACCTTACATGTTGAACGTATGAGCTACGGTCCAGATGCCATCGCTCATACTCCAGAAGGAAAAACAGTCTTCATCTCTGGTGGTGCCGTCCCTGGAGATACCGTCAGTGTACAGATTACTGAGGACACAGATAGGTTTTCTCGCGCACAGCTTGTAAAGGTCTTGGAAACATCTGCGTTCAGAGATCCTCACCCCAATCCCTTTGTGGCGCTCACGGGTGCCACCCCTTGGGGCAACATTGTCTACGAGCAGCAACTTGTCGAGAAACGCAATGGCGTGATCTCTGCTCTTGAGCGCATTGGGCATTTTTCACCCGACGATGTCTCTGAGCTGGTAAAAGATATTGTTTCTCCTGGTGAGCCGTGGGGATACCGCAACAAAATCGAGCTGGCGTTTAAACGCAATGGCAATAAAACGCTGGTAGGAATGTATGCGCCTAACGGACAGGACATTGTCCGCATTAAAGACTGTCCGCTTTTGGATAAGAGTAACCAAAAGGCAGTTGGTGCCGTAAGCGGCGCCCTCTCCTACCTCTCGGGCTCTCACGAGCTTGATATAGAACGTATTGGCATCAGAGTGTCTAGACGCACTAAAGAGCTTGAGGTGGCGCTCTGGACCGCTCCGAGCGGCTTCCCACGCACACAAATAGCCCGCGTTTTGGGTGACGCAGTAAAAGCAACAAGTGTTGTCCGCGTTATGACCAAAGGTCCAAGTAAGGCACGCCGTGTTGTAGGAGTTGAGCGTCTAAGCGGCTCCGGCTCGTGGAGCGAGCTTATTGATGGTCAGAAGATGCAGCTTTCTGCACCTTCGTTTTTCCAGGTCAATACCAAGGGTGCCGAGAAACTCGTTGAGCTTGTACTTTCTGGTTTAGATGTTCAGCCAGATGACGAGGCAATGGATCTTTACTGTGGAGCAGGAACCTTCACCCTTCCTCTGGCAAAGCGTGCAGGATTTGTTTCTGCTGTTGAAGCCTATGGTCCAGCAGTTAGAGATTTGCGCCGCAACCTTGAGCTAGCCAGGCTTGATAACGTTGATGCGGTAGGCGGAGACGCAGGTAGAGAATTCCCTGACACGGATGCTGATGTGATTATTGTTGATCCTCCTCGCGCAGGACTTGCTCCTGAAGTGATACAGCAACTTTCTAAGCAGTCTGCACGCGCTATTGCCTACGTATCTTGTGATCCTGCAACACTAGCGCGTGATCTTAAACGCTTCGTTGAGATTGGCTCATATAAACCAGTGAGTGTAACCCCGGTGGACCTATTCCCACAGACCTTCCATGTGGAAAACGCTTGCTTGCTTGAGCGGGTTTAAATAGGGTTATTCAGGAGATGCAATGGGATATATAAATTCCATCAAAATTGCCATGCTTGTCTTTCCTATTTTGGCATTTTTCATTACCCTGCCCTATATGATTATCAACTATCGCAAATACGGTTCTGTTAATAAGCTTAGAACTTTGATTTTGTATTCGTTTATCTTGTATTTACTTACCATGTACTTCTTGGTAATTCTGCCACTGCCAGATCCAGATACGGTGCATACCACCTACACACAGATGCTTAATCTGATTCCCTTTTCCTTTGTTTTTGATTTCTTAAAAGAAAGTCCTTTTGAGATTTCTAAGCCTGCAACGTGGGCTCTTTCAATTAAAGATCCAACGTTTTACGTTCCTGCTTTTAACGTTTTGATGCTCATACCTTTTGGCATGTATCTTCGTTATTATTTCAAATGCAGCTTTAAAAAGACGCTTTTACTTACTGCGCTTCTCAGTCTGTTCTTTGAACTAACTCAGCTCTCTGGTCTTTATTTCTTATATCCAGGACCGTATCGCCTTGCCGATATTGACGATATTATTCAAAACACTACAGGTGGTTGCATTGGATATGCTCTTGGAGCGTTAGCCGTGTGGCTACTTCCTTCTAGAGACAAAATTGACGAAGAATCGTTTGAGGCAGGCTCACAGGTTTCTCAAATCCGTGTTGGCCTATCATTGCTCATTGATACATTTATTGTGTCCATCCCTTACAATCTCTCAAACACCACAATCCCTTTTTCGCTCTTTATTGCTCTCTACTTTGCCGTAATCCCACTCTTTAATGGCAAAACGCTTGGTAGCGCTTTATTGCGTTTTAAGCTCTCATACGAGAAACAAAGAATTTCTCGCACTATGCTTAGAGGATTGTTCATTACGAGCTATTTCTATCTAATTCCTGACGGTCTATTGTTTTTGACTAATGAATTTAATAAGACTCCAGACTCGATGCTTTTCCTTGCACTATTTCCCATTATGTTTGCGGCTTTAATTCTTTTATTTATCATTACCGTTGTACTGATGCTGATGAACAAACGATTCTTGTTTGATCGACTGTCTGGCTCCTTCTATAAAAGCACAGTGCAAAATGAACAGTCCGCAGTAATTGATACGGTGGAAACTCAAGCGGAGACTCAAGCAGAGACTGAAAAAGACATTTAAGAGCATCAAATGTGTTTCCAAAACAAACAAGAAAAGGACGCGTGGACCACTGATGAAAGAAGAAAGCGAAAGCCCTATTACCCTTTATACACCGTCTTTAGAAGATCTTTGGTTTCGTCAGAAGATGATGGCAGATGAAGAAACGATGTCATATAACCATGCCTGGGGAGGTACAATTCCTTTCCCAAAAGAGACTTGGCATGGCTGGTATGATTTTTGGATTGTAAAGCATGAGAATAAACGTTATTACAGGTATTTAAAGGATAGCGGCGGTCATTTTATTGGAGAGGTCGCCTATCACCTTGATAGCGATAAAAATATTTATCTTGCAGACGTCATAGTCTATGCTCCCTTTAGAAAAAAGGGCTATGGCAGTATTGGATTAAATTTGCTGTGTGACGCAGCTAAACAGAATTGTATTAAACAGCTCTATGATGATATCGCCATAGACAATCCGTCAGTCACGATGTTTTTAAAGAATGGATTTGTTGAAGAGTACAGGACTAGTGAAATTATCATGCTCAAAAAAGAGCTATAAAGGTGCTTCAACAAGACACTTGTACTAAATGAAGCGGTTGTTCTGAAAAATTAAACCTTTTATATATGCAGGTCAGATGTGCACTTGCTACTTCAAGTAATGTTCTTTCAATTATCTGCGTCTTTGTTGTTGCATAACAGCAAAGAAACGTGTAAAAAATACATTGCAATCAAGTACTCTTGAATGCAAGATAAGTATTACTCGAGTAAGGGGCTCGAGATACGGAGAGGAATGTATTATGAAGGCAACAGTTAATGAGGATTGCATCGGTTGCGGTCTCTGCGAGAGCACTGCTCCTGAGGTATTCGAGATCGGCGACGACGGTCTTGCTCACGCTATTGAGGAAGAGGTTCCTGAGGCTGCAGAGGACGCAGCACAGGAGGCTTGCGACGGCTGCCCAGTCACCGCTATTGAGCTTGACTAGTTTTTAGCTTAGCTTTTCTTTCTTAGCATGTAAGCCTGATGGGTTTCTCGCCTATCAGGCTTCTTTTTTGGGTACAGTATCAGCAAAACCTCAAATGATAGGAACACATATGATTCTTGCATCACAATCCCCTAGGCGCCTTGAGCTTATGCAGTCTATGGGAATAGACCCACAGGTTATGCCTGCTGATATTGATGAAGCTCAAAAAGTTGACGAGAAACCCCTTGCACTGGTAAAGCGCTTGGCGCAAGAAAAAGCCATTGCGGTTTGCTATAAGCTCATGGAGCAGCCAGACTTTGAGCAGCTCAACAATGAGATTGTGCTTGCCGCAGATACCATTGTCTGGACAGATGACGGTCAAGTTTTTGGCAAGCCTACAAATGCTGAAGATGCCAAACGCATGCTTTCCAAGCTTTCTGGTCAGACTCACCACGTATCCACCGGTGTTGCGCTGCGACGCTTTAAGGCTTTCAAGTCCCCCTCTCCTGATGGAGCGCCAGCTGTTGTCGCTGTAACGTTTGTAGAAACCACAGATGTTACCTTCTTTGAACTGTCTGAAGATGAAATTTCTGCCTACGTTGCCTCAGGAGAACCAATGGACAAAGCTGGCGCTTACGGCATTCAAGGTAATGGTCGCTATCTAGTTCAGAGCATTCAGGGAGATTACGAGAATGTCGTAGGACTCCCTGTTTCTTTGCTTTCTCGTGAGTTGGTCAAATTTACCGGCAATCATGACTATCTTGAGCATGCTCTTGCGGGTCGTAAACACTAAAGCGCCTCTATAGATAACAAAACCCTCGTATCATCATAGATACGAGGGTTTTGCTTTTAGATTTGAAAGAACGTTTAGTTGAACTTAACAACCTTCTGAGCTACACGATAGCCACCAATAGTGACCGTCTTACCAATCTTGCCAGGAAGGTTTGTAGCAGTGCCTACAAGACCGTAGCGAGCCTTGCGGTACATCTTCTTGTCATAAGCGCGAAGCTCATCCCAGAGCTCCTCCAACTGATCCATGGCATCCTCGCGGTCGCTCATCTTAGAGAAGACTGAGCAGATAGCCATGATGATGGTGAAGTAACTCATCATGTACGTCTGAAGGCGTGGAGAAGAGATATCGTCGTAGATGTGATATGCGTGCATCATATTACGGGCAACACGCCAGTAGTGATCAACGCGACTTGTTAAGACCTTCTCGTTAACTGACTGATCATCTCGACCAATAAAATAACGATACAAGTCAACATCAACGTAGTAGATAGTCTTTACCTTAGGGAATGGAACGTAGGCATAGACGTTATCCACATAGAAGGTGTGCTCAGGCATCTGAATATTTGCAGAGCGCAGAACCTCAACGCGGTAGGTAATTGCGTGCATCAAAAGGTACTGAGACAGCTTGAAGCGGCCAATCTCTTCCCAGCCAATAATCTTGTTGGTAGGAACAGCATCGCGATAGTCTACAAAGTTCTGTGTGTTGTCCTCAACGTGCTCATAGACGTAATTAGAGAGAACCAGGTCAACAGGATTATCAGAGGCAATAAAGGTGCGGAGCTGCTGAAGGAAAGTCTTCAGAGCGTCCCCGTCTACCCAGTCATCTGAATCAATGTTTTTGAAGTACACACCGTCAGCATGAGAAACAGCCTTCATAACAGCAATGCCGTGGCCGCCGTTCTCTTGGTGAACTGCCTTGATGATGTTGGGGTAACGCTCCTGCCAAGCATCAGCTTTAGCGGCAGTATCATCCTTTACAGAGCCGTCATCAACAATAACGATCTGCACGTCATCGGCATAATCAGAGCCCTCAAGAATAGATTCAATGCAGTGATCCATGTACTCAGAAGAGTTATAGCATGGAATACCAAAGGTGATTGTCTTATTCATGCAAGCTCCCTATGCCTGATGAGCAATAAGCTCGTCAGAAAGTTCCAAAGCAGAAGCAACAACGCCATCCATATCGTAGTAACGATACTCAGCAAGACGACCAACTGCGTGGAAGTTCAGAATGCCAGAAGTGCGCTCCTTGTAAGAGCGATACAGCTCCTGATTTTCTGGCTCGAGAATAGCGTAATAAGGGGTCTGGCCGCTCTCTGGAACATAGGCGTGTGAGTACTCACGCATGATAGTTGTTTTACCCGGAAGAACCTGACCAGTCATATTCTTGAACTCGGTGATACGAGTAAAGTCCTCACTGGTGGTGTAATTAACGGTACCAACAGGCTGGAACTGGTCCTGATCAAGCGTCTCAAACTGCATATCAAGCGTACGATATGGCAGAGCGCCCTGATCAAGGTTGAAGAGCTCATCCAGAGGACCGGTATAGATTACCTCACCTGCAAAGGGCTTCTCGCAAACAGCCACGTTAGAAGCGGTGAGCTTCATAATGTCGCGAACATCAACATCTAGGAAGACATCAATCAAATCATGGTCAAGCATGTTCTCAAAGAGCTTGGTGTAGCCCTCTTTTGGCATGCCCTGATAGGTTGCACCTGGGAAGTAACGATCATCATCGCCGACAAAGATTGGAACGCGACCTGTGATGGACTTGTCAATCTGGTCTGGAGTCTTTCCCCACTGCTTCATGGTGTAGTGCAGGAAGACGTTCTCATAAACATAGTCAGCAATCTCTTCCAAATCTGGATCGTTCTTCTCGCGAAGCTCCATGATAGGAACTTTGACGTTCTCACCAAACGTAAGAACCAGCTTCTGATAGAGTTTCTCGCCACGCTCTTCTCCAAAGGCAAGCTTCAAAGACTGGTGGTTAAAAGGAACAGGCATGAGCTGACCGTTAATGTTAGCCAGAACTTTGTGCTGGTAGTTAGTCCACTCAGTAAAGCGCGAGAGGAACTGGTGAACACGGTCACTCATGGTGTGGTAGATATGTGGACCGTACTCGTGAACAAGAACGCCCGCGTCATCAAGGCGATCGTAAGCGTTGCCGGCAATGTGGTTTCTGCGCTCAAAGATTGCTACCTTTGAATTGCAGTTTTCTGCCATACGACGAGCAACAACTGCGCCTGCATAGCCAGCTCCAACAACAATAACATCGTAGTTGTCGGGGTTAAAACCGGCAGGAAGACCATGATTGATAGACATGTAAACCTCCGTGTGCGCCTAAGTGCGCAGGATTTGTATGTGAAACTTCACTCATTTTAACACGTGGCCATAAAGTGAGTCATGCGGGGCGCAAAGCTCTGCCGTTAGGCGTAAAATATGCAACTGGTGTGAAAATGCATTTCTTGGCTTTTGTGTCTAGCTTTTATACAAACTACAAGCTGAGAAGTGCAAAATTCAACGAGACACAAATGTCAAAGTATGATTGGAGCACGACACATGAGCAAGTTTCTTGACCGTATGAAAGAAACCGCTAAGTCCGACGTAAAGACTATTGTTCTTCCAGAGGGCGAGGACCAGCGTACCATCGATGCAGCAAAGAAGATTGTTGCAGAAGGTATTGCAAAGGTCATTATTCTTGGCGATCCTGAGCAGATTAATGTTCCAGGCGCAACTGTAGTAGACCCTGCTACTGACGAGCGCCATGAGGCATATGCTCAGAAGTTTGCTGAACTTCGTGCTCGCAAGGGCGTCACCATTGAGGAAGCTCGCAAGCAGATGAACGACGCTACCTATTTTGCAACCATGATGGTCAAAATGGGCGATGCTGATGGCCTGGTTTCTGGTGCTTGCCACTCTACCGCAAACACCTTGAGACCTGCACTGCAGATCATCAAGACCGCTCCTGGCACCAAGCTTGTTTCTGCATTCTTTATCATGAGCACTTCAACTGACTTTGGCGAGGACGGCACTCTGCTCTTTGCTGACTGCGGCCTTAACATTGATCCATCTGCAGAGGAGCTCTCCGAGATTGCTCTTGCTTCCGCTGATTCTTGGCGCGCATTTATGAGCGACGAGCCTCGCGTTGCCATGCTCTCCTACTCCACTATGGGTTCTGCTGGCGGTGCAACTGCCGAGAAGGTCCAGGAGGCCACAAAGCTTGCTCACGAGAAGAACGCTGAGCTTGCACTCGACGGCGATCTTCAGCTTGATGCAGCTCTTGTTCCTGAGGTTGGCAAGCTCAAGGCTCCATTCTCTAAGGTTGCAGGAAACGCAAACATCCTGGTCTTCCCTAACCTTGAGGCTGGAAACATTGGCTACAAGCTTGTTCAGCGCTTCATTGGTGCTGAGGCATACGGTCCAATCCTTCAGGGCATTGCTCGTCCTGTCAACGACCTTTCCCGTGGTTGCTCCGCTGACGACATTGTTGGCGTTGTTGCAATTACTGCTGTTCAGGCTCAGATGGCAGACAACAACTAGTCTTTCCGCCCTTCTAACTTGGTATACTAAGCCAGTCTCAAAAGAGGCTGGCTTATTCTTTAGCTGGAGGCATTTATGTCTGAAATTATTTCTATTTCTAGCAACTCTCTTACCGCTTCAATTGACACCATGGGCGCACAGCTCATGAGCTTACGCAAAGGTGAGTCAGAATACCTCTGGCAGGGAGATTCCAACTGGTGGCCAAGGCGAGCCCCTATCCTCTTCCCCATTGTTGGTGTTCTCAAAGACGGTGAAGCAGAGTCTGCAGAAGGTACCATCTCTCTTGCCCGTCATGGAATTGCTCGCCTCAACCAGTTTGAGGTTGTCGAGCAGAGTACCTCTTCTGTAACGCTCCAGCTAAAAAGCACCGAAGAGACTCGCAAGTCTTATCCCTATGACTTTGAACTTAAGCTGATCTTCTCGGTAGATGGCGATACACTGACACAAACGTATAAGGTCACTAATCCTGCAAACGTTGTACTGCCGTTTACCCTTGGTGCGCACCCGGCGTTCAACATTCCGATCCCCGGCGTTGAGGCAAGCTCTTTAGACCAATATCATCTATCGTTTACGCGCCCCTGGACCAGCTGTGGCCCTTCTATTACTGATGATGGTCTTTGCGATTACACAACTCCACAGAAGCTTATTGTGGATTCCGATACGCTTGATTTGTCTTGGGAGCTTATTGATCGCGAGAAGACCATCACACTTGAAGACGTCCCTGATAGACGCATTACACTTGCAGCTAACGTAGATGCTACGTCTGAGACTCATGGTATTCAAATGGATTTTGAAGGCTTTGATTATCTGGGCATTTGGAGTGCTGCTCCTGGTTGTCCGTTTGTTGCTCTTGAGCCATGGTGTGGTATTGCAGATACCGTTGATACTGATGGCGTCTTTGAACACAAACCGGGCATCATAAGCCTTGAGCCTGGCCAGAGCATTATTAAAACTTTGAATATCAAGGTATTCTGATGTTTATCAGAAGAGCTACTGCTGAAGACCTCAGCGCTGTTGCAGATTTGTACGACATAGGTCGTCAGACTATGTATCGGCAAAATAACACGTTTCAATGGACCAAGAATTACCCACTTTTAGAAGATGCTGTTGCTGATTATGAAAACCGCGGCCTTTTTGTAGTCTGTGAAGAAAATAAACCAGAAGAAATTCTTGGTTGTTTCTCGCTCTTACCTGGCCCTGACGAAGCATATTCCAATATTACTGAAGGCGCTTGGATAAACAACCTCGATTACGTTGTCATTCATCGAGTGGCTGTTAAACATGTAGGTCGCGGAATTGCCACCTTTATGTTCAATTGGATTTGCGAAAACTATTCAAACGTTCGTGCAGATACTCATGAGGCAAATGTTGCTATGACTACAACGCTTATGCATGCTGGTTTTGTGTATTGCGGCAAAGTGGTTGGACACAACGCGACGCCTCGTAATGCATTTCATTTTGTAGCCTTATAAACAGCGAGAAACGCTTTGAACAAAAAGAGAGCCTGTGAATTAATCTCACAGGCTCTCTTACGTTTAACTTACGTTGTTGTAGCGTGCGTTACTGAACGCGCTTCTTACCAAGAACACCAGCTGCAATAAGAACAGAAGATGCAGTTGCTACAGATACTGCAGCAAAGGAAACATCACCAGTTGAAGGAAGCTTAGGCTCCTTCTTCTTTGGCTGCTTTGGCTTCTTAGGAGTCTCTGAAGGTGGAGTGGTTGGAGTTGGAGGAATGTGAGTATTAGTAATAGTAAAGCCACTGGTAACATCACCTGTTACCTCAGCGGTATAACCCTCAACCTCGTCCTCAACAACGGTGTACGTGATGGCTGTGGTAGTGCCAGTCTGGTTCTTATTGAGGTTACTAAAAGTTGCAGTCCAGCCATTTGCGTCAGAGAGAACCTCACTCTTACCAGTATCTACGCCGTCTGCATAAAGGTGTACGGTAACTGAAGTAGGACGAGTGCCGTCAGCGTTATTTTGATCTTCCCAAACCTTGGATACAGAAACGCTTACCTGCTGATCGCCAGTTGCAGTACCAGTACCACGAGGATTAATCCACCAACCCTCACGAGTGTAGTTTAGAATGTTGCCATCAAAATCGAGAGTTGCTCTGTTATCAACCTGGGATGCATTGGCTGGAACAATAGTCTTGTACTCAAGCCAGCAGTCCTGAATGAGTGGATTGAAGCCAGCAAAGTTAACCTGATCATTGAGTCGAGCAAAATCAAGAGTGTAACCATTAGGAGTAAAGGTAATTGCAGGAAGAATCTGATCCGCAGAAAGCGTCTGAACAGCACCGTTAATAAGGTGGAGAACAAAAGAGTGCTTAAGATATGGACCAGCAAGCTCATCTGAAGGATTAACGCCAGTACCAGTAAGCTTTGATGCATCAACGGTATAAGGATTTACAATCTGATCCTTGACTATTGTATTAAAAAGGCCAACCTGAGTAATATCACTTGGAGTAATATTGACAACCCAACTGGTCACATAGTAATCGCTTCCGGTCTCAATAGTTGCACCAGAAGGAAGAGTATAAGTTGTTTCTGCGGTTGCACCAGTCCTGTTGTATTTGGTAATTGCAGGATCCATTGCGGCAATTGAGCCGCCATACGTCATGTTGAGTTGAGTTTCTCCAATGTAAATCGTTGTACTTCCACTACCTCGTTGAGCAATATCGTTTGACCAATTAAGCGAAAAAGACATCTGACCATGAACGTTAAGAAGACCCGCAATATTGTTATTGAAGGTAACAGTCATGGTATTAGGGTTACTGGTAGGAGTTGCAGTACCAACAGAAATACTATTTCCGTTTGCATCTACACCCATAACCTCAAAAGGAGCTGGAGTATTATTTTCAAGTTCCGCAGGAATCCTAATGGTAAATGTATCACCTGGCTGTGCTGGCCAACCATTATTGTTGAGTGCATAATCAAAACTAACGCGTACGTTACTGCCACCCAAGCTTGTATAACTAATATTTGAAATATTTGGCGTATACTCAATAGCCTGTGCTTGAGTATTGAATGCCGTAAGCACGGCAAATACCATAAGCATAAACACAAATACATAGCTCAAAGACTTGCTAACTAAGCGCTCAGTCTTCATGATACCCCTTACTTTTAGTTCAAAAATTATCCACTTTTACAAATCTATCTGTAAAAAGATGAATATCCATTGAACTGCAATTACAATACTCTTAAATATAAAAGTCTAAAATAGCTTTGTCAAAGAACTGTCTATATCTACATAAAAAAACTCCCGCAATGTTTGCGGGAGTTTTTCAAAAATATCAGAGTGTAGGCAAAACTTACTTACCCAGAAGCTCCTGAACATCAAGAGCAATCATGTACTCCTCGTTGGTAGGAACAACCAGGACGCGTACTTTTGAATCTGGAGCAGAGATGTCACGGATTTCACCGGAGCGAACCTTGTTCTTCTCCTCATCAATCTTGACACCCATCCACTCAAGCTCTTTGACAACGCCAAGACGCATCTCATCGGAGTTCTCACCAATGCCAGCAGAAAATGCCATGGTATCAAAGCCGTGCATAGCCTGAGCCATCTCCATGATGAGCTGAGACGTACGATAATAGAACATATCAAGTGCAAGCAGACAGTCCTTATCGCCAGCGTGAGCGCCGTCCTCAATATCACGAGAATCAGAGTGACCGGACAGAGCGAGAAGACCAGACTGCTTGTTCATCATAGTGTCAATCTCATCGATGGAGTAACCACCAACGCGAGAGAGATAGAAGACAGTAGCTGGGTCAATAGTTCCGCAACGAGTGCCCATGATAAGGCCATCAAGTGGAGTAAGACCCATGGTGGTCTCAAGATCGCGACCATCTTCAATAGCGGAAAGAGAAGCACCAGAACCAAGGTGGCAGCTAACCAGCTTGTGAGTCTGACCGTTGGTAAACTCATTGGTTGCACGCCAAATGTAGCGGTGAGAAGTACCGTGAGCACCGTACTTACGGACGTGGTATTTATCAACAACATCGCGAGGAAGAGCATAGCGATGTGCCTTCTCTGGCATATTGAAGTGGAAAGAAGTATCGCAAACGATTACATTGCCGACCTCTGGGAAGAGTTCGCGGCAAATCTCAATAACATCAGCCTCAGCATAGTTATGAAGAGGAGCAAGTGGAGCAACCTCACGAACCTGAGCCAAGACCTTATCGTCTACAACAGCAGACTCTGGGAAGTACCAACCACCCTGAACAACACGGTGACCAATGCCATCGATTGGCTTATCAATAGACTTAAGGATGTCAAAGACATGCTTAATAGCAGTCTTATGATCAGGAAGAGCAACCTCAAGCTTCTGCTTCTCTCCACCAAGCTCCTCGTGACCAACAAAAGAACCTTCGATACCGATACGCTCGCAGTTTCCTTTTGCGTAAACCTCGCGGGTGTCAACGTCAAGAAGCTGATACTTAAGAGATGAGCTACCTGCGTTGATAACCAGTACGTTCATGTGACTCCTCTTTCCGTGAAGCAGTGCAGACTTCTAAGTCTTCCTCTCCTACTTCAAATAAACATAACCGCATGACATCATAAACCCCAAGATACCCCGGAGTTAAATAGACGGACAAAAAACTTGAATATTTTTATTCTTCACCCATTGAATCATCAAGTTGTCTGCCACCTAAAATGTGGAAGTGGACGTGATTGACTGACTGACCACCATGCTTTCCAGTATTGGTAATAACGCGAAATCCCGTCTCTTTAATTCCCGTCTTTTCTGTTACCGCAGCAATAGCTTTAGTAACACTCTCAAGCGTTGTGGCAGGAATGCCGTCAATGATGTTGTCGTAGTGGTTCTTTGGTACAACAAGAACGTGAACAGGAGTAATAGGATTTAGGTCATTAAAAGCTACAACGTTTTCATCCTCATAGAGAAACTCTGTAGGGATTTCTTTGTTAGCAAGCTTACAAAAAATACAATCAGACATAACCTCTCCTTTACTCGTCTAAATATGCAGTAGAAGGCGCTGCGGTTGTATCAGTAATTGCAGCTCCTGCCTGGGACTCATCAAGCAGAACCTTAACCTTCTGCTCTGCAGTATCAAGCCTTCCACGAAGATCCTTTACCAGCTCAACGCCACGAGCATACAGAGCCAAAGACTCCTCGAGCTCCAAATCTGTGCCCTCAAGCTTACGAACAATCTGCTCAAGCTCAATAGAAGCATCTTTAAAAGTCAGCTCTTCAGTCTTCTTAGTATCCATGTTGTTCCCCTTATCTATGAAAGCTCAATATCAGAAACAGTTGCCTTAATTGTTCCATCCGTCATTTTGACCAGCAATGAATCTCCAACCGAGGCGTCTTTGGCCGTTTTAATGACAGATCCCTTTTCATCTTGAACATACGCATATCCCCTTGTAAGAACCTTTAGAGGAGAAAGCGCGTCTAATTTTCCTGCAAGCGAAGACAGCAAAGCCTCATGTGGATGGAGCATGGCAGCACTAGCTCTGGTTAGCCTTTGTGACTCAACAGAAAGCGTCTCTTTCTTTCTTGCAAGAAGCGCTGGCAGAGCGTCCATAAGCCTTTGCTCAGTCTGATTAAGGTCTTCTGTTCTTGTTGAAATAATATAAGCAGGATCTTTCAAACAAGGACGATCTGATAGCTTCTCTAGCTGGTACTGTTTACTTGCTAGAGCATTTTTCATTGCCAAGTTAGAGCGTTGCTCAACAGTTGTAAGTCCTGTTTTATAGAACTGCAAAATCTTTCTTGTAGCATTTCCAAGGCGAGAAATTCTGTTGTTAAACGTAGTTTGTAACTCACTAATAGCGGGAGCCACAGACTCTGCGGCAGCAGTTGGCGTTGAAGTTCTTCTATCAGAAACCATATCTGCAATGGTGGTATCGGGCTCATGACCAATGCCTGTGATAACAGGAACTGGACATGCAGCAATAGCGCGAGCCACTCCCTCGTCATTGAAACACATAAGATCTTCAAATGAGCCACCACCACGTACCAGCAAGATTGCATCTGGCCGTGTAGTTGCAGCAACCTGGAGAGCTCTAATAATAGTTGCAGGTGCATGAGTACCTTGAACAGCACAGCCAGATACCTCAAGCTCTACAAGAGGGTTTCTCCGCGCAAGCGTACGCTTAACATCATCAATGACGCTGCCAGAAAGTGAAGTAACTACACCAATGCGTGTACAAAACTCTGGAATGTAGCGCTTTCTGGAAATGTCTGTAAGACCTTCTTTTTCTAGCTTTTTAGCAAGCTGTGCCACCTTTTGGCGAAGGTCTCCTTCTCCAGCAATCTGAATAGTACGCGCATGAAAAGAAAGCTTGCCGCTTGAAGCGTAAATATCAAACTTTCCTGTCATCTGGATTTTCATACCGTCTTGCAACGTAATGCCACTAGCAGCATAAATCTTTGACCAGACAATGACTGCCATAGAACTAACAGGGTCTTTTACGTCAAAGTAACAATGCCCAGACTTGTAGTTTGGACCCCTAAATCCAGAGACCTCTCCAACCACCGTCATAGATGGCATAGAGGCAACTTCATTTTTTGCAAACAGCACCGCATCAGATACCGAAAGAACAGAATCTTCTTTCTCTTGAATCTGATCCATTACTAATTCCTGCTTCTGGAAGAACCAAGCAGATATAGAAGCTGGAGTGCAGAAACCATTGCAGCGGCTACGTAAGTAAGAGCAGCGGCAATCAGTACCTTTTTTGCGCCATTGTAGTCAAAGCCTGCAGGAGCATTTGCCTTCAAAAAGGCTAATCCACGCCTTGAAGCATCAATCTCTACAGGAAGCGTAACTATATGGAATAAGAAGGTAAATGCATACAGCCAAATTGCTAGCACGGTCATGCCTGAAACATTTAGCAAGACACCAGCAATAAAGACATAGATCCATGCTGCGGATGCTAAATTAACAACAGGAACAAGAGCGGAACGAACGCGAGATGGCATGTACAGCTTAGCGGTCTGAACAGCATGACCTGCTTCATGACAAGAAACAGCAACTGAAGCTACGCTACCCTCAGAGAAATTTGCATCAGAGAGGTGCAGGCAATTGTCACGTGGATCAAAGTTATCGGTGAGCTCACCAGAAATTCTCTTGATGCCAACATTAGCTGCTCCGTTAGTGTCCATCATGGTGCGAGCAACAGAAGCGCCGGTGGCATTAAACCCTGAAGGAACTAGAGAATACTTTTTAAATTCATGTTTGATGTACCACTGGGTACCCAATCCGAGCACCAACGAGGCAACTACTAGAACAACGTATGGGATAAACGCACCTGAGTAATACATGTTTTTCTCCTATCTATGTATAAGGATGAGTATACCCAACTCACCGGACAAAAAGTCAGATTTGCAAGAGTAATCATGCTTAACCCTAGGTAATGCGCTGCTTTTACAATAGCTCTACTCTGCCGTTTTTAACTGTTAGTCCTACCTCGCCATTAAGCAGTCCAACAAGCTGCTTACCTACTAATTGATAGCGCCATCCGGTTTTAAGTCTTGCGTCAGACCTATCTAAAAGCAGATCAGTAAGATCATCTTTATTGGCAATTAACGGAGATGCAATTCCTTCTTTTTCTGAAACAATCCTGATAAGAGCATACATAAGCTCAACAACACCTTCAGAGCCAGATGAAGGATGAGCGTGATGCTCGATTTTTGGACACTGATCTGCGGGTGTCTTTTGTCCACGCTTAATTGCATCCAGTAGATGCACTACCCCACCTTGAGAGATTTGCTCAGTGCCGCGAATTTTGCGCAGTCTATCTGGTGTTGTAGGAACACGGCGACAAATCTCAATAATGAGTTCGTCAGAAAGCACCCACTTACGTGGAACATCTCTTTTAGCAGCAGTTTCTTCTCGCCAGGCGCACACCTCTCGAGCAATAGCAAGTTGTCTGCGCGTAAGCGAGCCAGAACGTTTCAAACGGAGATATGCCTGATAGGGGTCTCGGCGATACTGCTCAATATTAGTATGTTGGTCCATCTCTGGCTTTACCCAGCTCAAACGATCAAGCTTGATGAGCTTCTCGACCATTTGATCGTAGATTGCGGGAAGATATCTCACGTCATCCTCGGCATATACCAGCTGCTCTTTATCAAGAGGTCGCTTTGACCAGTCTGTTAAAGACTCAGCCTTAGCAAGCTTGACGTTAGCAAAATTTTCTACCAGACCGGCGTAGCTCACCTGCTGACGCATGCCCAAAAATGCAGCTGCTACCTGCGTATCAAATACAGGAGCGCATGCGCAATCCATTTTTTCTAGTAAAACTTCAAGGTCTTGTGAGCACGCGTGGAAAATTTTGACAATCTGCGGATTTTCCAAGAGCTCTTTAAGCGGAGTTAGGTCATCAATAAGCAAGGGATCAATCGCAGCAATCTCTGAACCTGTGGAAACCTGCACCAGGCAAAGCTTGGGAAAGTAGGTTTTCTCGCGAAGAAACTCCGTATCAACTGCAAGGATATGCGAAGTCTTTGCTCGCTCACAAAATGCGGAAAGTTCTTCTGAGGTTGCTATATACAATGCGTCCATCCAATTGCCGATTAAGTATCTAACGTAAAGCGATACACTCATACGTATCAAAATGATATACCAGCTTGTCGCAAATCTTCGGAGGATATATGAGAACCCTCATCATTCACAATCCTTGCTCAGGTTTTAGCTCTGACGCAATCTTTGAATTTGAGCGTGCTCTTTTGAAAAGCGGCGACGAATGCCTGGTAAAGCTAGTTGAAAGCCATTGGCGCACAGATGAGGTTCTGAGTTCTGTTCAGCCTGAAGATTTTGACGTAGTGGTGCTCTCGGGCGGAGATGGAACCGTATCTAGCCTGCTCTACGGCCTTAGAGGATACCAGACACCTATTCTTGTCTTCCCTTCTGGAACCGCTAATCTTCTAGCTGCAAATATTGGAAACGCTCCTGAACCTAACGCACTGGCGCTGGCCTGCAGAAACCTTCAGACCGCACAGCTTGATCTGGGTGAGATTACCTGGACCACAGTGTCGGGAGAAACCCATGTAGCTGGAGTTCCTCTGATGGCAGGGACTGGTCTTGATGCAGAAATTATGCGCTCTGCTATCCCTCACAAGCGGACCTTTGGAGAGGCGGCATACTTTACTGCCGCTCTTGCAAACCTTATGCCTCCAGTACACAACTTTAAGATTACCGTTGATGGCGTGGTTCATGAACGCCAGGGCATTGGTTGTCTCATTGCAAACAGTTCTATGATGCAGGCAGGGATTGAGCTTGCTCCAGGTAATCGCATGAATGACGGTCTGCTTGAGGTTATTGTCATTGAGACTCACATGACTGCAAAGCTGGTACGACCACTGCTTTCTGGTTTCTTTGATCGCACGGGAGAATCGCTTGGTAGGCCCTACCTCAATAGCTTTAGCGGCAAAGAAATTACCGTTGAATCAACAGCGCCTATGCCACTAGAAGTAAATGGCGAGGTCACCTGCCACGACATCTATGCCTATTCTGCTAGGTGTCTTCCTGGCGCGGTAAATGTTGTGGTGGACCACATGAGCCCTTACAGTAAGAAAGCATAAGAGCAGTTAAACAGCATTTTCTGTACTGACAGAGGACGCGTTTTCTTTTCTTTCGTTTTCGTAACATTCAACCAAAAAGATTGCACGTAGCCGTCAGATTAACTAATCTTTTATAGATACATTACTAGGGTACGCGCAGAGACTTCTGTAGCGTACACGCAGTTGATGGGATATTTTTTGGTTGACGTTTCTAAAATTCGCGAGAGGTTCGATGAGCTTTCAACTCCTATTTTGAAGTCTGGAAGACTCTATCAGCTTGCAACTTTTACACAACATGGAACTACCAGCACACTCGACCACGTTATTGCGGTTGCTTATAGCAGCCTTGCCTTTGCCATGAATGCTGGCATCAAAGTTGACGAGCATGCCCTTGTACGTGGCGCGCTTCTTCATGACTACTACCTCTATGATTGGCACGATCACGAGGCCGCACCAGACAACTGGCACGGATTTACGCACCCTCGCCATGCACTTGATAATGCCCGCGAGGATTTCCCTGATTTAACCCCTGTTGAGGAAGACATCATCTTGCATCACATGTTTCCTCTTGTTCCTATTCCACCTCATACCAAAGAGGCTTGGATTGTAACAACCTGCGATAAAGCTTGTTCAACTGCAGAAACGCTGACAGGCAATCCATACAAAAAAGAGGGTTTCCACCCAACGGGTTTCTCGACACCTGAAAACGATTTTCAGGGCACAACAAACAGTGAGTCGGATGAGTTTAACGGCTACATGGATTACGGAAACCTCTCGTGAGTACCATGACTGAGACGCTACGTACACTCTTTGCACTCGATAAGAATATTGAGCTTTTTGTGCAGTATCTGCCTCAGATGGTCATAATATTTGCGCTGATTTCTTTTGGTGGTTGGGTATACGAGACCATTTATTGCTCCGTTGTTGAGGGAGAATTTACCAAGCGCGGTTTTCTTTTTGGTCCTACCTGCCCTATTTATGGCATTGGAGCGCTTGCGGAATGGCTGGTACTTGGCCAGATTTCTAATCCAATTATTGTCTTTATCATTGGTGCAGTTTTAGCCACCGTTATTGAGTACTCGACCGGTCTCTTTTTGGAGCGTCGCTTTAAAAAGAAGTGGTGGGACTACTCTATGTTTAAGTTTAACTTGCATGGTCGAATTTGTCCCCAGGCCAGCGCGGTATTTGGTGCGTTTTCTGTTACCTCAGTTTTTGTGCTCGTCCCAACGATGCTTACTATTTTGATGATTTTCTCCAAGCATACTGTCTCGGTTGTGGCGTTTATTGTGGTTACGCTTTATTTTCTGGATACGGTTGCCAGCCTTCTTTGGAACGGACCAACCACTCATCACAAAGTTGAAGCCGCAGCTCAAGATGCATCAATGAAGGTTGAAGAAGCCGCACAGAATGCGTCACAGAAAGTAAGCGCTGCAGCGCAAAACGCATCGCAGAAAGCAAACGCAGCAGCTCAAAAGGCAAATGCAGCGGCCCAGAATGCGACTCATATTGCTACCCAAAAGGCTCAACAGGTTTCGCAAAAAGTCCAGGTAACTAAGAAGAAACTTGACGATACCACGCAAAAAGTCAGAGACCGCTTGCCGGGTTCGTTCCCATGGGACAACTAGACGGGTTTCTCGACATATTGTAATACCTCTGCAAACGCTGATTTCGAGTTTGGATTTGTATGTATACCATTGAAAGTAGAGTTAGATATAGCGAGTGTGATGAGACCGGAAAGCTTTCCCTGGTAGGCGTTATGAACTATTTGCAGGACTGCTCGACGTTCCACTCAGAAGATATTGGCCGCGGTTTTAAGCAACTGACCAGCGAGGGATACGCATGGGTTCTGGCAACGTGGCAAATCCAAGTTGACCGTCTTCCCCAGTTTGGCGAGAAGATCTGCGTAGGTACCTGGTCGTATCAGATGAAGGGTCTTCAAGCATCTAGGTCGTTTGTTATTAGTGATGCAGATGGCGCAACCATCGTAAAAGCGGACTCTACCTGGTATTTGATGGATATCAATGAAGGCAAGGCTGCTCGTGTTCCAGAAAGCGAAAACGTCTACATTACTGGCGAGCCTCGCGTAGATTTGCCACCAACTCCTCGAAAAATTGCACTTGATGGAAATGCTGTTGATGGTCCAGCCATTCTTGTTTCTCAGCAGCACCTGGATACAAACAAGCACGTCAACAATGCTCAGTACGTGCTCATGGCCGTTGACACGCTTGTGGCCCTTGGCTATTCTCACAAGCTGCGCCGCATTGTGGTTCAGTACAGGAGCCAGGCGCACTTGGGCGACACCATTACTCCCCAGGTATACGCCGATGAGACGGGTTTCTCGGTAGTGCTCAAAGATGCCGAGAGTTCCACCGTTTTTGCAACAGTCAGGCTGGAGGGGTAACATGGCCGAGACCAAGACAGTCAATGTAGCTGCGGCTATCTTCTATAAGGACAACAAAATCCTTGCCGCTTGCAGAGCTGATGCGGAAAACGCAGGCTTTTGGGAGTTTCCTGGCGGAAAGGTTGAGGCTGGAGAGACCTCTGAGCAGGCCCTGCGTCGAGAAATTCAGGAAGAGCTGCACTGTAGCGTGCAAGCAGCGTTCTTCTATGACACGGTAACTTACTCCTACCCTACCTTTGACCTGCATATGGATTGTTTTGTCTGTACACTTGGCGAGTCTGAGGAACCTGTTGCAGATCCAGAGGTTCACTCAGAGCTCCGCTGGCTTACTCAAAACGAGCTACTTGACGTGCAGTGGCTTCCTGCGGACATTGAGCTTATCAAGCAGCTTGGCACGTTCTGGAACGACATCTTTGCGTCGCAGCACCTGTAGGAGGTGCGGGCGCGTGAACCGCAGGCGAGTGAGCGCCGAGGGTGGCCGATGAGTCGCAGGCGTGGATGAGACGTCGTGTGCAAAATACTTTGCAGAGAATGTGGAGTGACAAAAAGAGGGGTTTCTCGCCATGAAATCCTTGGGCGATGACGGGTATCATCAAAGTGTAAGCGTTTGATTGAGGATTGATGGCAAAGAAAGACGACAACCAAGATAGCAGGCATAACAGGCACGAATTTGGCGATGAGAGCCCTGATTTTGACCCAAACGATCCGTCGCAGATGCCTGATGGCTCTCCTTTTCCTGCGGGCTTGCTATTTTTTATAGTTATTATGATGCTCTCGGGATTGGGACGTTCTTGTGTTTCGAGCAATCAGACTTCCTCAAGCCCGCTTTTTGGGGACCCCTACAGCGCTTATACTGACAGCAACTGGTAATGTACTTGACAGAGGTTTGGCAGGGACTTGGCAGAAGCTTGTCACACGCGCAAATTCCAGGTGTTTATTGCAATTTGAACAGTAATTTGAAGGATTGAATATGAGCAAAGCAGATCGCATTTTTATTGACATGTGTTCCGACATTATTGAAAACGGCACTACCACCGAGGGCGAGAAGGTCCGTCCTACCTGGGAAGATGGTACCTCCGCATACACAATCAAGAAGTTTGGCGTCTGCAATCGCTATGATTTGCGCGAGGAGTTTCCAGCGCTGACGCTTCGTCGCACTGCACTCAAGAGCGCCATGGATGAGGTTCTGTGGATTTACCAAAAGAAGTCCAACAACGTTAACGATCTTAACTCACACATCTGGGATTCATGGGCTGATGAGTCTGGTTCCATTGGCAAGGCTTACGGTTATCAGGTTGGACAGGTTTCTCACTACTTCGATGGCGACTATGATCAGATGGATCGCGTGCTCAAAGACCTCAAAGAGAATCCGTTCAGCCGCCGTATTATGACCAACCTGTATACCTTTGCCGACCTCTCGGAGATGAATCTCTACCCTTGCGCATTCAACGCAATCTATAACGTTACTCAGGAAGCAGGTAAGGACAAACCTACACTTAACCTGCTACTTGTTCAGCGTAGCCAGGATATTCTTGCAGCTAACAACTGGAATGTTTGCCAGTACGCTATCTTGCTCATGATGGTTGCGCAGGTCAGCGGCATGGAAGCCGGTGAGCTGGTTCACATGATTGCCGATGCTCACATTTATGATCGCCACGTTGACATTGTTAAAGAATTGATTTCTCGCCCCACCTTTGATGCGCCAAAGGTGAGCCTGAACCCTAATGTCACCAACTTCTACGACTTCACTACTGACGACCTCATTGTCGAAGATTATCAGCACGGTCCTCAGGTTAAAAACATTCCGATCGCTGTTTAAACGCAGCTGCTGCGGACGCGGCTGGCGCTGCAGGCACGCCCGAACAGATACGACTGGCGTTGCAGGCACGCCCGAGCTAACGCTCAAGCTAAAATCATCATTTCATTTAAGACGATACTTGCCAGGAGAACCACATGAACGCAATTGTTTCTGTAACACGCGATTGGGGCATCGGATGCGACGGAGATCTTCTCATCCCCAACAAGGCCGACATGAAGTATTTTGTTGAGCACACGCGCGGTTGCACGGTTGTCATGGGCAGAAAGACGCTGGAGAGTTTCCCTGGTGGACCGCTTAAAGGTCGCCGCAACATTGTCATTTCTAGAAATACCGATTACCAGGTCGAAGGCGTTGAGGTGGTGTCGTCGGCGGAGGAAGCACTTCATTTAGTTGCGGATGAAGCTCCCGAGAAGGTCTGGCTTATTGGTGGAGCTTCGATTTACCGCACCCTTCTCGACAAGTGCTCTTACGCGTACGTCACGAAACACGACACCGTGGTTGATGCGGATACGTACTTCCCCAACCTGGATGAAGATCCTGCATGGGAAGTTTGTAACGAGGAAGATGGCGGCGTGACTCCAGAAGGTATCGCTTTCAAGTTTGTGACGTATCGACACATTTAGGCGTCGTGGAGCCTACCAAGAGCGTTTTGTTGTTACGCACAATCCATCAATGCGTCCAATAGTATGAATTTTATGTTGATTGGGCAAAACAATTTATGGGTTCTTTAGTTTAATTTTCATCTAAGTCCCTCTTTTACCTGATGGTATGAGAGGACTTTTTATTATGGCAAAACCGAGTCAGGGAACTGACAAATAGCTGTCAGATTGCTGAAAAAGCGTGCTGATATATTCGTTTCTCAATCTAAGGAGGAACGAATGGATATTATTTTCTCGCATGAAACTGCGCTTCAAATCTGTGGTCAACTTAAGATTCACGGAAATGATGAGGTGTTATCACAACGCTCATCAAGGGATTTCCGCGCAACGTACGCTGCATGTTCAGATGAGACATATGAAGAAAAGCTTAAATTTCTGAAGAAAGAATATGGCATAGTTTTGGCTAAAACCACTCATGAAATGCTCAGAGATAATTTGCGGACAAGGAATTGCGATGCGCGAGTATCTCATCAATTCAAATGCCTTTTACCTGTTGGTTCGCTTATTGAGCTCGGACAAAATGTGTATTGCATCTCGCCTGCTTTAGCTGTTTGTATGATGTCAAGGAATAAGAGTCCTCTCCATCAAATTGTACTGGCTAATCTACTGATGGCCAGTTATGGTCATCTCCCAAACGGTGACCTCTACGAATTTGATATGCCGCTACTGAATTATGAGGAGTTTACAGCCCTGTTAAGTGCGCTTGAACCATACTCTCCCGGTTTGCATATGACAAAGAAAAACATGCGCTATTTCTACTCAGGCGCAGCATCTCCCATGGAGATCAAAATGGCGCTCAGGTCTGCTCTTCCATATCAGGAAGGTGGCTTCAATCAAATGCCGATTGCGTTGAATAAATCGTATGTAATAAAAGACCAAATAAACCAAGAGGTTCAACCTAAAGAGCGAAGGTTAGATTTACTATATGGCAAGATGTCCAAATCAAATTTGTCTGGATTGAATTTAGTAGCTATTGAATATAACGGTGCATATCATGATGACTTCTATCAGCAAAGAAAAGACAATCAAAGAACAAATGAGCTGAATTCGGTGAGTATTAAGGAGTACTTTGTGAATGCGGATATCTACAGAAACCAGCTCGCAATGCAAAATATGTTCCTAAGCATTAAAAAGGACTTGGGAGATAGCAATCTGTACCGGATTAGGCGGATGTTACATCAGTATTCTCATGAGCAATTCATTTTGATGAATAAACTTGATTCAATATACAGATTTATGAATGAACTAATATATAAAATTTAACTATCCCTGAATTGCCCCATGCGACAACACAGCAATGTCGGATAATCTGCAAAATTCGATGTGAATAGCACACCAAATGACGATATTCTGCAATAAACACGCATTATTGGAGCAATGTATAGCCTTTTTTGACAGATTAAGTGACATAGATGTGTTTTGTGAATCTGTAGCAACAGTTTCAATCGGATTTACACATCAGACAATCAGGCAGAAAGATTAGAATACAAGAAAAAGAGCCGGTTACCTGGGGTTTAGGTAACCGGCTCTTGCTTTGTGCTTTACGCGCTTCGTGGTGGGCGCTCCGGGGTGGACGTGCTAGCGACGCGGCGCGCGGGTGCGAGGATTAGTCCTCGTAGAAGCCTGGCTCGCGACCGTAGTAAGCATCCAGGTAGAGCTCGCGGAGCTCGGAGACAAGTGGGTAGCGTGGGTTTGCGCCAGTGCACTGGTCATCGAATGCCTGCTCAGACATCTCGTCAAGGGTATCGAGGAAGTACTTCTCATCTACGCCGTAGTCCTTGATGGTCTCCTTGACGCCGATGTATGCCTTGAGCTCCTCAATCTTCTTGACGAAGTTCTCAAAGACCTCACGGTCATCCTTACCAGTAACACCGCAGAAACGACCTGCCTCAGCATAACGTGCAAGAGTGTGTGGGTGATCGTACTGTGGGAAGGTACCCATCTTTGTTGGGCGCTCAGCTGCGTTGTAGCGCATAACGCGAGTAAGGATAACTGCGTTTGCCCAACCGTGTGGAATGTGGTGGAAAGCGCCCAGCTTGTGAGCCATGGAGTGGTTGACACCCAGGAATGCATTAGCAAATGCAAGGCCGCCCAGGCAGGAAGCGTTTGCCATGTGGTCGCGTGCCTCGACATCGTTTGGATTGTCATAAGCACGTGGCAGGTACTCAAAGACCAGCTTCATACCACGAAGAGCCATACCGTCTGTGTAGTCAGATGCCATCATGGAGACAAATGCCTCGAGGCAGTGAGTAAGGACGTCAATACCAGAAGCAGAGGTCAGACCCTTAGGCTGGCTCATCATGTTGTCGGTATCAACAATTGCCATGTTAGGAAGCAACTCGTAGTCTGCAAGTGGGTACTTAACGCCGTTGTCAGCATCAGTGATGATGGCAAATGGAGTTACCTCAGAACCAGTACCAGAAGAGGTTGGGATAGCAACAAAGAATGCCTTGTTGCCCATCTTAGGATAGTTGTAGACACGCTTGCGGATATCCAAGAAGTCCGCTGCCATGTCCTCAAACTTCTCTTCTGGGTTCTCGTACATGGACCACATAATCTTACCTGCGTCCATAGCGGAACCGCCGCCGATTGCAATGATGCAGTCTGGCTCGAAGGAGCGAATGCGAGCTACACCCTCAAGAGCGCACTGAAGGGTTGGGTCTGGAGCAACATCCCAGAATGAAGAGTGAACGATGCCCAGGGAATCCAGGGTCTCCTCGATAGTCTTGGTGAAGCCACTCTTGTATAGGAACTGATCTGTGACAATGAAGACGCGCTTCTTGTTGTAGACCTCTTTGAGCTCACGGAGAGCAAGAGGCATGCAGCCCCTCTTGAAGTAGACCTTCTCAGGTACACGAAGCCAAAGCATATTCTCTTGCCTCTCTGCAACAGACTTGTAGTTAAGCAGGTGCTGTGGGCCAACGTTGCCGGAGACGGAGTTGCCGCCCCAGGTACCGCAGCCAAGGGTTAGGGATGGAGCCATCTTGAAGTTGTAGAGGTCTCCGATACCACCCTGAGAGGAAGGAGTATTGATCAGGATACGGCAGGTCTTCATTGCCTCCTGATGCTTAGCAATCTTCTCTTTCTCGTTAATGTTGACGTAAAGAGAGCTGGTGTGACCGTAGCCGCCATCAGCAACAAGACGCTCAGCCTTAGCAATAGCCTCGTCAAAAGTCTTTGCACGATACATACCAAGAACTGGAGAAAGTTTCTCGTGAGCCATCTCTTCTGAAGGCTCAACGGAGGTTACCTCACCAATAAGGACCTTGGTCTTCTCTGGAACATCAACACCAGCGGTCTTTGCAATGAAGTGAGCAGACTTACCAACAATACCTGCGTTAACAGCACCATTGACAATGACAGTCTTACGGACAGCGTCAAGCTCTTTACCTTGAAGGAAGTAGCAGCCGCGAGCAGCAAACTCCTTCTTGACCTGGTCATATACGCTGTCAAGAACGGTAACAGACTGCTCGGAAGCGCAAATCATACCGTTGTCGAAGGTCTTGGAGTGAATGATAGAGCTAACTGCAAGCTTAATGTCTGCAGTATCGTCGATGATAACAGGAGTGTTACCTGGTCCAACGCCCAGAGCTGGCTTACCAGAAGAGTAAGCTGCGTTAACCATACCTGGACCACCGGTTGCCAGGATGATGTCAGCATTGCTCATGACTGCTGCAGTCATATCAATGGTAGGAGCTGGTACCCAGTCGATAATACCCTTGGGGCAGCCGGCCTTCTCGGCAGCATCGCGAACAATACGAGCGGCAGCAATGGTGCACTCTTTAGCGCGTGGGTGTGGGGAAATGATAATGGCGTTTCTTGTCTTCAGAGCAAGAAGTGTCTTAAAGATTGCGGTAGAAGTTGGGTTAGTAGTTGGAATAACTGCAGCTACGATACCCATTGGCTCGGCTACAACTCGATAACCTGCAGCTGGATCATCCTCTACAACACCACAAGTCTTCATATCCTTGTATTTGTTGTAAATATACTCTGCTGCGTAATGGTTCTTGATAACCTTGTCTTCCATTACACCCATGCCAGTTTCTTCAACTGCCATGCGAGCAAGAGGGATACGATTTTTCTCGGCCGCAAGAGCAGCTTCATAGAAAATCTTATCGACCTGCTCTTGAGTGAATGTTGCAAACTCTGCCTGTGCTTCGCGCATCTCTTCGAGGCGCTTGAGCAAAGTATCAACATCCTCAATTTGAGTAGCCTTCTTTGCCATAAAATCCCCTTCTATTTAGGAACATTAATTCAAATTATACCAAGGTCTGCTAAACAAATGCTTACCGTTAACCAAGTCTCTCAAAATTTATAATCTGCGTCCTGGCGTCTTCATCAGTTGCTGTAAATCTATGCCATTCACCTGGCGATTCTCTCCACATGTAATCCATGTACGGACCAAATCCACCCACCAGCTGCGATGTTGCGCACGCAAAGCTCGGGTCCGTCTTGAGACCCGGATAGCGTACCGCCTCGACGCGCGGATGGCACGCCAGGTACGTGGCAACCACCTGCGCCGCGTCGCTCGCCGCGTGGCGAGAAACCCGGTGCGCTCGCAGCTCTTCCGCTCCCGTGGCAGAAACCGTCACGTCCTCTGCGGGACACGCCTTGGCTTCAACCGCCTCTGCTACCCACGGTATGCAGCACTTCCGCATGCACACGACAACATATCCCGGCACCCGAGCGTCCTCGGCCACTGCAAGCTCTGCTCCCAGACGGCATGCGGGGCTGAACTCGGCTCCAATCGTACGCACGTCTGCCACAAGCAACTCCCCTGCTGCGGCTCTGCCTTTGATGTCGCACACCTCAACAGGCACGCCAGTAAGCGGCTCCACGACGGTTGCACCGCCCGAAACCAGTGTGGCGAGAAGTTCGTCTACATAGGAAACAGGGACAAGCCGCGCACGGCCTGCCCCTGTCATTTTTACGTATTCAGCTACAACCTCAGTTACGGTTTGCGTCACATCGGTTACGGTCTGCGTGACAACGTCGGTTGCGGTTTGCGTGACGCCGTCGATTGCGCCGACACTCTTCGTGCCACCTGCGCCATCCTGTGCGGTACCGCCCGTAACCCGTACTTTGTCTGAAACCCTATTAACCAACGCGCTCAGCATTCTCTTTGACAACCTGAGCAATGAACTCGTCAAGCTCTGCGACATGAGTCTCGTTGGAGCGATCGCGGACAGAAATGTTTCCTGCCTCAACCTCCTGCTCACCAAGGATGAGCATGTAAGGAACACGGTCAAGTGAGCGAGCCTCACGAATCTTATAGCCGATCTTCTCGTCACGGTCATCGACCTTAACGCGAATACCAGCGGCTGCAAGCTTCTCGGCAACCTCATGTGCATAAGGACGAGACTTCTCGGAAACAGGAAGGACCTTGACCTGGCATGGGCTCAGCCAGACAGGGAACTTGCCTTCGTAGTTCTCGGTCAGAATACCAATGAAGCGCTCGAAGGAACCAAAGCCAGCGCGGTGAATCATGATTGGCTGCTTCTTGGTGCCGTCGGAGTCAATGTACTCAAGCTGGAAGTTGTGAGGCAGCTGGAAGTCAAGCTGGATGGTACCGCACTGCCAAGAGCGGCCGAGGCAGTCGGTCAGATGGAAGTCAATCTTTGGACCGTAGAAAGCGCCGTCGCACTCGTTGACAACGTACTCAATGCCCATAGACTCAAGTGCGTCACGAAGGCCCTGCTCAGCGCGCTCCCAATCCTCGTCAGAACCCATAGAATCCTCTGGGCGTGTAGAAAGCTCAACGCGGTATGGGAAGCCAAACTGTGCATAGTAAGCGGTAATGAGGTGAGATGCATCCGTGACCTGCTCAGTAATCTGATCAGGGCGGATAAAGAGGTGTGCGTCGTCCTGAGTAAACTCACGAACACGGAACAGGCCGTGCAGAGCACCCTTCATCTCGTAACGGTGATCAAGACCAGCCTCAGCCAGCTTCATAGGAAGATCCCTATAAGAACGTGGCTTGGACTTGTAAATCAAGCATGCACCAGGGCAGTTCATAGGCTTAATTGCAAAGTCCTCTTCATCTACCGTGGTGGTGTACATATTCTCTTTGTAGTGATCCCAGTGACCAGAGGTCTCCCAAAGAGAACGCGAGAGGATCAGTGGGGTCTGAACCTCCTGATAACCAAAGCGAGCCTGCATCTCATGCCAGTAATCGGTCAGAGCGTTGCGCAGAGCCATACCGTTTGGAAGCCAGAATGGAGAGCCAGGACCAAAGTCGGACATCATGAAGAGCTCCATCTCGCGACCAATCTTCCTGTGGTCGCGCTTCTCGGCCTCTTCAATCATCTTGAGGTACTGAGCAAGCTCTTCTTTGGAACCAAACGCAACACCATAAATTCTGGTGAGCATCTTGTTGTTCTTATCGGCCTTCCAATAGGCGCCAGAGATGCTAGTCAGCTTGAAGGCCTTAACACCCTTGGTGTAGAGCATGTGAGGGCCAACACACATGTCAACGTATTCACCCTGCTTGTAGAAGGTAATATGTGCGTCAGGAGCAAGATCGCCAATGTGCTCAACCTTGTAAGATTCGCCGCGCTCCTTCATGTAGGCAATAGCCTCATCACGAGGAAGCTCAAACGTCTCAATCTTAAGGTTCTCTTTGACAATCTTCTTCATCTCAGCTTCGATAGCTGGGAAATCGTCCTCGTTAACCTTGGTGTCTCCAAGATCAACGTCATAGTAGAAACCATTTTCGGTTGCTGGACCATAGGCAAACTGTGCGTGTGGGTACAGACGCTTCAAAGCCTGAGCAAGCAGGTGAGCTGCATCGTGACGAATAACCTCAAGCTCTTCAGCTGGATTGTTAATCTCGCCAACATGGCCGTCGTTATATAAAACCTTCATGTAAAACCCCTCAGAGGTAGCTACTCATAGAAACAGGCACGGCGCCTACTCTGCTCACACAGGAGCTTAGGAGCAGACGCCTACATAGTCTCTGTTGTAAAACACCAGATTGCCATCATAAAGAAAAAAACCAAACGTTATTGAATGCGAGTACGGCAGTAAGGGCAAACCTTCCAGTCTGCGTTCAGTGGACGATGGCATGTTGGGCAAACGTTTCTAACCTGCGTATTGCAGATTGGGCACACGATAAAATCGCGGTCAATTGGAGCGGAGCACTTAGGGCAGATGCCGTAGTGAGAAAGCTGGTGCTCACGAAGGGCAATATCAAGGTCCTGCTCCTCGCGGTCAATGAGGTAGCTGCTTGGACGCAAAATTACGTATGCAAGCAGACCAACAACAGGAACAACAGAAATGACTGCCCACATCCACCAAGGCTCTGCGCCGCGGCGCTGAGCGTCACGAATAACGTAGATGATGGAAAGGATATAAAGCATTACGACGCAAATAACCATGAGGTAAATAACCATACGTACCTCAGGTGTAATAATCTGATCAAGAATCTCCTGCATCTGACAGCCCCTTCTGCTGGCTTTTTGTTCTCTCCTAAATCGTACGACAAACTGCCTCAAAAATGAGCGAAATGTCGCAGATAAATTTATTTTACCAAAGCATCACTAAATTGTGCAGCAACCTCGCCAGCAAGTGAAATTGTTCCACATGCTACAAAGCCCTTCTCGCGCAAGGCGTCCACTGCCTCAGGGACACTTCTGTAGACAGCCACCACGTTAGCGCCGCAGGCTTTGTACAGCTCAGCAAGCTCTTCTGCATCCATGGCGCGATCGTTATCTGTCTGGGTTACCGCTACCTCAGGGAACTCTTTGGCGAGAAGTTCTGCGATGCCCTTAACATCTTTATCTGCAAACACCGCAGTCAAAAGCATAGGACGGTTAGTAACTTCTGGCTCAATTGAACGGACAGCAGTTAAGAATGTCTCGATTGACTGAGGGTTGTGGGCTGCGTCGATAAGCACTAAAGGCTTAGGCTGAAGCAGTTGGAACCTGCCGGGTGTAGGGCACCTAGTTGTGGAGAAAAACGCTTTCTCCGCATCAAGTGGACGACCAAGAAAATCCTCAGCTAAGCAGGTTGCCAGAGCAATATTTGCTGCCTGATAGCTTGGTTTAAGTGCGGCAAGATCCTCGTAGGTTGCACGCGGCGTCACAACCGTAAGCTCAAGCGGAAAACCGATGCTCTTAGGCTTTTTGGTAATGAAGAAATGCGCGTGAGGCAGCTCTGGATGATCAGACGACTGACCAGCAGAAACCTCTCCCTCAACGTCTTCTGCCTTGTCAGCTACAAGAAGAGTTGGGACAACGCCCGCAGAAGCTGCTTGGGACAAAAATACGTCCTGGACGCTCTGAGGAGTTGTCGTTCCCACACCAAGCACGCAGGTGCGACCAGGCTTGATAATGGCGGCCTTCTCGCCAGCAATCGCTTCAAGGGTATCACCTAAGATGCGCGTGTGGTCCAGGCCAACACCTGTAATAGCCACGGAGGTAATGTTTTGAGCGGCGCTTGTTGCGTCCCACCTGCCGCCCATACCGCACTCAAGCACGCAGGCGTCAATCTCTGCCTCGGCAAAGACAACCAAAGCTGCAACCGTGAGCAGGTCAAACTCGGTAATGTCATAGGGACGCTCGCCTAGAGCAACTCGCTGAGCGTTGACGCGCTCCCCTGCCACCTGTGCTGCAGAAACGCCGTGAGCAAAGGCTTCCTCAGAGACGGGCATGCCGTTGATCTCCATGCGCTCGGTATAGCTGATGAGTTCGGGAGACGTGTACAGAGCGGTCTTGAGACCCTCTCCCTTGAGCAGGGCTGCCGTATATCTAGAGGTAGACGTTTTACCGTTGGTACCTGCAATCTGGACGCTCTTAAAGCAGAGATCAGGGTTGCCCAGCTCTTTGAGCATGTCTTCCACGCTCTCCAACAAGGGCTGGATACCAAACTTCTTTGTATCGTGAAGCACCTTTAAAGATTGCTCATAGCTCAGCTCAGGCACAGAAAAAGGAACGGAATAACTCATTGCACAGACCTCTTATAGACCAAGCAGACGCATAGCCTCTGCACGGGTTTTCTCGTTAGTTTTAAAAATGCCTCGAACTGCAGACGTGGTGGTCAAAGCGCCCGACGCCTTAATGCCGCGCATGCTCATGCATGTGTGCTCGGCCTCCATAACCACCAAAACGCCCAGAGGATCAAGCTCTTCTACCATGGCGTCTGCAATCTGGCCTGTGAGGCGCTCCTGTACCTGCAAACGGCGAGAATACCCGCTGACGCAGCGAGCAATCTTGGAAAGGCCGGTAATGCGGCCATTCTGCGGGATATAGCAGACGTGTGCTTTGCCCACAAAAGGCAAAATGTGATGCTCACAGGTAGACGAGAAAGGAATATCGCGGACAATAACCATCTCTTTATTGCCCTCTTCATGGAACTGTTTGCGCAGATGAGCTGCAGGATCTTCCTGCATACCACCAAAGAGCTCCACACAAGCGCGAGCAACACGGTCCGGCGTATCAAGCAGACCTTCTCGCTCTGGGTCCTCGCCAATAGCAAGCAAAAACTCAGTGACTGCGGCTTTTACGCGCTCTTGGTCAAGCTTTTTATAGTTATTCTCTGCTGCCACGGGGCAACCTACCTTTCATTCTTATGCAAGCGTTCTTTGAGCTGCAGCAACAACATGACGAGCAAGAATTGCTGTAGTTACGCTGCCTACACCGCCAGGAACAGGAGTATAAGCGCTCACCAGAGGCGCTACCTGCTCTGTATTGACGTCGCCAACGAGTTTTTGAGCGTCATCATCCCAGTTAATACCTACGTCAATGATAGTCTGACCGGCTCGTACACAGTCAGCTCCAATAAGATGTGCACGACCTGCAGCCACAACTACAACCTCTGCCTGCTTAAGCGTGGAAGCAAGGTCTTTTGTCTTGCTGTGACATATCGTCACCGTAGCGTTCCTGGCGCTTAAAAGCGCAGCTACCGGACGACCAATAACGTTAGAACGACCAACAACTGCAACAGGTGCTCCCTCAAGTGGTACCTGGTAGAAATCGAGAAGTGCGAGAACTGCCTCTGCGGTACAAGGTCCCAGTGCATCAGAGGTTCCGCAAAGTGTTGCCAGCAGCATCGAATCGGTTGCACAATCAACATCTTTTTCTGGAGCTAGATGTTGAAGCGCTTCATGCTCATCAATTCCAGCAGGAAAAGGACGCATAGGCAGACAACCATGTACCAATACATCGACGGAAACCTGATCAAACGCGCTATTTACCTGCTCTTGTGTAGCATCTTTTGGAAGCTCAATGGTTTCAACTTCAAAGCCCACCTTCTCCGCACGCGTATATGCTGCGCGCTCATAGGTAAGGTCATCGCTTTTCTGTCCAATGCGAACAATAACCAGCTTAGGAGTCACGCCTTGTGCACGGAGCTCCTGAACTTGAGCAGCAAGTTCTTCAGTTATTGCCTTGGCAACAGGAGCACCACGAAGCTCCTGTGAAATAGTCTCTGAGCTCATGTTATGCCTCCTGTCTCAGCTGCGCACTCACCGCATCACTTACGGCGTCAGCTCGTGATACATAGGTGTCTAGAAGCTTATCCGCCTCATCAAGCAGCGTTTGAGCGTACGCCGTATCATGCATAGAACGAGTGTTTACAAACAGTGTGTGAGAAGCGGCAATCAAAGCACCACGTGCAAGAGCAGCACCACAGCCCACATCAGACAAAAGCATACGGGAGCCCTTAATAAGCATCTCTTCAAGAAGCTCAATGGACTCGCATACTTTTCTCATAACCTTCAGCGGAGGTTGAGCTGCTTCTTTAAGAGCATCTTCAACGATTTCTGCACGTTTTGGGTCATCCTTGGGCACGCTAAACGCACTTGAAACCAGCAAGAACTGACGAGAGTCCTCGTCCATCAACTCCATAAAGTCCTGACGGAGCGCACCAGCTCGAGCAATGTATTTTGCAAGATCGTCTTCATGCTGAGCATAGGCAGGTTTTCCTTGTGCGTAGACACCAGCCATTGAAGCCAAGGATACTGCAAGCGCACCTACATAAGCGGCAGCGCTACCGCCGCCAGGAATAGGCTCTTTAGCAGCAAGGTGTTGCGCATAAGAATCTGCACTATAGATTGTAAACGCTACTTCTTCAGGTGAAGAGGGATAAGACATTAGAAAAGACCCACAATTCTTCCATCATCAAGAACATCAATGTGCTCTGCAGCAGGAACCTTTGGAAGTCCTGGCATGGTCATGATAGAGCCCGTAAGGCAAACTACAAAGCCTGCACCTGCAGAAACACGAACTTCTCGCACAGTAATCTTAAAGTTTTCTGGAGCACCCAATTTGGTCTGATCGTCAGTAAAGGAGTACTGAGTTTTTGCCATACAAATAGGAAGCTCACCAAAGCCAAGTTCTTCAAGCTGCTGAAGCTGCTTAGCGGCACTTGGAGCAAATTCAACGCCATCGGCGTGGTAAATCTTGGTGGCAATGTCAGTAATCTTCTGCTTCAAAGACTCTTTGACATCGTAAGCAAAGGTGAGTTTGGACTCAGTCTGGCAGAGGCGCATAACCTCTTCTGCCAAAGCCTGACCGCCCTTTCCACCCTTTGCCCAAACCTCAGACAGTACTACGTTTACGCCGCGCTTCTTGCACTCCTCCTCTACCAGAGCAAGCTCTTCAGCAGTATCGGTTGGGAATGCATTGATAGCAACAACTACAGGAAGACCGTAGACCGTCTGAATGTTGTCAACGTGGCGTAGCAGGTTAGGAATGCCCTCTTTAAGCGCCTCAACGTTTTGCTGGTTAAGGTCTGCTTTTGCAACGCCTCCGTTGTACTTAAGAGCACGAACAGTTGCCACTAGAACAACAGCCGATGGAACAAGACCAGTAGCTCTACATTTGATGTCCAAGAACTTCTCGGCACCAAGATCTGCACCAAAGCCAGCCTCGGTAACAACGTAATCAGCAAGACGCAGAGCCGTCTTTGTTGCCTCAACCGTATTGCAACCGTGAGCAATGTTGGCAAAAGGACCGCCGTGGACAAGTGCAGGTGTGTGCTCAAGTGTCTGTACCAGGTTAGGCTGAATAGCATCTTTAAGCAGTGCTGTCATAGCACCCTCTGCGTGGATATCGCTGACAGTAACAGGCTTGCGATCATAGGTGTAGGCAATAACCATTCTACCCAGGCGCTCTTTAAGATCTTTGATGCCCGAAGCAAGGCAGAATACAGCCATGACCTCAGAAGCAACCGTAATATCAAAGCCGTCTTGTCTTGGCATGCCATCAGCAATGCCGCCAAGACCGTCAACAACGTTTCTGAGCTGACGATCGTTCATGTCAACACAGCGCTTCCACACCACGCGGCGTGGATCAATGTTAAGGCTGTTGCCCTGCTTGATATGGTTATCCAGCATGGCGGCGCAGAGGTTGTTTGCAGCGCCGATAGCGTGGAAGTCTCCGGTAAAGTGAAGGTTGATGTCCTCCATAGGAACTACCTGGGCATAGCCGCCGCCCGCAGCACCACCCTTAACGCCAAAGACTGGACCCAAAGAAGGCTCTCTAAGGGCCAACATGGCAGACTGCCCCAAGCTGGTCAAGGCATCTGCCAGACCAACCGAGGTAGTGGTCTTTCCCTCGCCTGCTGGCGTTGGGTTAATGGCGGTAACCAGCACAAGCTTTCCGCGAAGAGGCTTATCTGCCAGAGCACGTGCATCAAGCTTTGCCTTATAGCGACCATAAGGCTCCAGCAGATTCTCTGGAATACCCGCGCGCTTTGCCACCTCAAAGATGGGAAGCATCTCGGATGATTGAGCAATCTCGATATCGGATTTAACCTCTGACATGTTGTTCCTAACCTAAAGTGGACGATTTGCACGTACTTAACACAAGATGCGGCTGTTACACCGCATCAAGCTTTACCTATGAGAAGTCAGCAATCTGCTGCTCTAACTGAGCAACAAGCGTAGTAAGTTCTTCCGCGCGTGCACGTTTCTTCTCGATAACTTCAGGCGCTGCCTTAGCAACAAAGCCCTGGTTAGCAAGGGTACGCTCCACGCCAGAGAGTTCCTTCTTTGCAGACTCAAGGTCTTTCTGAAGACGCTTGGCCTCAGCAGCAAGGTCAACAAGCTCACCAAGAACAACGTACATTTCAAGGCCGGCATCGGTAACAGAAACAGAACCAGCAGGCTTCTGAGGCGCCTCAGCAACCTCAAGCGAGCTTACGCGACCAACATTCTGGATGAAGGCTGCCTGTTCCTTCAGCGCTGCAACGTCTTGTGCTGGAGCTTTAACCACAACAGCAAGGTCTGTCTTTGGAGACAGCCTATAACGTGCGCGAGAAGAACGAACAGCAGAAACAACGGTCTTAGCAAGTGAGAAGTTATGCTCAGCTGCCTCGTCAACAAAGCTTGCAAGCTTCTCTGGATCTGGCCACTCAGAAATCATCAAGAACTCTGCATCATGGCTCAAAAGACCAGATGCAGGAAGAGCATCCCAAACGCTCTCGGTGACAAATGGCATGGCTGGATGCAAAAGCCTCATGCTGACATCCAGGACAAAGACAAGGTTGCGCTGAACCTGCAGGCGCTGATCAGGGGTTCCGTCCAGAAGGCGGCCCTTACAAAGCTCAATGTACCAGTCGCAGACATCGTTCCAGAAGAAGGACTGAATGTTGCGGGCATACTCACCAAAGCCATAGGTCTCAAGTTGCTCAGTTGTCTCTGCAACAACCTTTGCAAGGCGCGAGAACATCCATGCATCTTCTGGCGTCTCTGCCTTTGGCATGCCGGCCGTGTAGCCGTCAAGGTTCATCTGAACAAAGCGACTTGCATTCCAAATCTTAGTAACAAAAGAACGTGCCTGATCAGTTCTTGGAGACTCAATAAGCTCACGAGTCTTCTTATCAAGGACAGCATCAAACTTGACGTCCTGATTGTTAGTGATAAGCGTAAGCAGGTTATAACGCATTGCGTCTGCACCGTACTTAGCAATCAGGTCCATAGGATTTACGCCGTTACCCTTTGACTTGGACATACGACTGCCGTCCTTAGCCAAAATGGTTGCGTAGATGTAGACATCGTGGAATGGAATCTCTTTGGTGAAATAGAGCGAGCTCATAATCATGCGAGCAACCCAAAGAGCAATGATGTCTCGAGCGGTTACCAGAACCTGTGTTGGGTGGTGACCCTCAAGCTGCTCAGGATGATTTGGCCAACCCTGTGTAGCAAAAGTCCACAGCTGAGAAGAGAACCAGGTATCCAGAACGTCCTCATCCTGATGAACGTGATGACCGCCGCACTTTGGACAGACGTCAGTGTCTTCCATAAGAGCATCCTGCCAGCCACAATCATCGCAGTAGAACACAGGAATGCGGTGTCCCCACCAAAGCTGCCTGGAGATATTCCAGTCGCGGAGATTCTCCATCCAAGTGAGGTAGGTCTGAGTCCAACGCTCTGGGTGGAAGGTAACCTGACCGTCTTTGACTACCTGTGCTGCAGGCTCTTTGAGCTTATCAACGGCAACAAACCACTGCTCAGAGAGCCATGGCTCAAGAGTTGTGCCGCAGCGGTAGCAATGCATAACGGAGTGATCAAGATCTTCAACGTGATCAAGCAGGCCATGCTCTTCAAACCAAGCAACAATAGCCTCACGAGCCTGATCTCTATCAAGACCAGAAAACTCACCATAACCATCAACAACAACAGCGTGCTCATCAAAAATGTTGATCTGCTCAAGGTTATGAGTCTGGCCCATAGCAAAGTCATTAGGGTCATGAGCTGGAGTTACCTTAACAAAACCGGTACCAAAGCCTGCGTCAACATGCCAGTCAGAGAAAATTGGAATCTCTCGGTCAACAATGGGCAGAATAACGGTCTTTCCAACAAGATCTGCCTTTTCTGGATCTTGAGGAGAAACAGCCACGCCGGTATCGCCCAGCATAGTCTCTGGACGAGTAGTTGCTACGGTAATGTATTCAATGCCATTAACAGGCTCTTTGAGTGGGTAACGCAGGTACCAAAGATGGCCCTTCTCGTCAGCGTACTCTGCCTCATCATCTGAAATTGAAGTCTCGCAATGAGGACACCAGTTTACGATGCGCTTACCGCGATAAATGAGCTGGTCATGATACCAGTCAACAAAGACCTTACGAACAGCCTGAGTGTACTCAGGAGACATAGTGAACTTCTCGTCATTAAAATCAATGGAGCAGCCCATGCGCTTAATCTGAGAAACAATGGTTCCGCCGTACTCGCGCGTCCAATCCCAGCAAGCCTCCAGGAATTTCTCGCGACCAATTTCAAGACGAGAAATACCCTCTGACTTAAGCTTCTTATCAACCTTGGTCTGAGTTGCAATGCCTGCGTGGTCAGTTCCTAGAATCCACCGAGTTGAGTAACCGCGCATGCGAGAATAACGAATGTAGGTGTCCTGGATGGTGTCATCCATAGCATGACCCATGTGAAGGATGCCAGTAACGTTTGGTGGAGGGATAACTACCGTACGGTCTTCAGTTCCTTTGCTGCGACCATAGCAATCTGCCTTTATCCACTTTTCAATGAGCTCAGGCTCAGCTGCCTGAGGATCATAATTCTTGGGCATTTCTTCCACAGTAATCTTGCCTTTCATATGCTGACAACATCGTCAAAATTTGCTTCATTTATTCTACTAATAAAAGACGACTTATGGGGCGCTTTCTTACCATTAGTTAAAATTACTATCGGTCTACACTTCTTGAAGCGTAGGTGAAGTAACAAGCTATACTATCTGCAGATACTTTTTATGAGGAGCTCTATGTCTGCCACAATTCCTGAATCCACTGCTCGACTCGAACTTGTCCTGGGAAAGGATCGCCTTGGACAGATTCAAAATTCCTGTGTCATGATTTTAGGGCTTGGTGGCGTTGGTTCAAACTGCGTTCAGGCACTGGCCAGAGGCGGTGTAGGCTCGTTTGTTTTAGTGGATGCCGATGCAGTAGAAGCATCCAACCTAAACAGGCAGGCTATTGCCTATGTGAGCACCATTGGAAAAAGAAAAGTTGACGTTACCAAAGAGATGATTCTGGACATTAATCCAGACGCTCACGTGGTCACACTTGACGCGTTTTTGCTTAAAGACAACGTTGACGAGCAGCTCTCTGCTCTTCCAAAACCAGATGTTGTAGTTGATGCCATCGATACCATTTCTGCCAAATTAGCTGTTGTGGCATGGTGCCAGAAAAACGATATCTACCTCATCTCCAGCATGGGCGGCGGCAATAAAATCCACCCAGAACTTCTGGAGATTACTACGCTTTCAAAAACACATACAGATGCTCTTGCAAGAGTAATGAGAAAAGAGTCCAAGAAGCGCGGCCTTGCCGACTTCCGTGTGCTCTACTCCCCCGAGCCAGCGCGACCAGTTTTTGCACCAGAAGGCGCAACCGGCAAATCTGCCAAGCTAGGAACTATGTCCTACTACCCTCCTATTATGGGTCAGATGATTGCCTCAGACGTTATTTTGCATTTATCAGGTCTTGATCATGAGTAACCTCACATACTTTGATGCGCACGTCCATGCCAACCTTATGGACTTCCCACTCAATGTAGCGAGAAGTTCCCATGACGCCGGATTAGGTTTCTTTACCTGCGGTGTTACTCCTCACGACTACCTAGAACTTGCTCCTCAGCTTACGCAAGACAACATCCGTGTGGGACTTGGAGCGCACCCCTGGTACATCTCTGATGAGCGCGTTACTCAAAAAGATATAGAGCTCCTGCTAGAGCTTATGGAGCAGACACCATACGTTGGTGAGATTGGACTGGATTTTTCTTCTCGCTATTGTGTTGATGGGTTGCAAGAGCTGCAGGTTAAGGCCTTTACAAAGATCTGCGAACGCGCAGCAGAGTTTTCACTCAACAGCCAGCCACGAGTGCTCTCGATGCACACCGTGAGAAGCGTTGATACGGTGCTAGATATTCTTGAGCAGACAGGAGCCGCTCAGTCATGTGTTCCTATCATCCACTGGTTTAGCGGTAGCTCAGAAGAGCTCCAAAGGGCTATTAAGCTTGGCTGTTGGTTCTCTGTTGGTGAGATGAGCCTAAAGACCAAGCGCGGCCGTGAATACGCGAAAGTTTATCCAAAAAATAAGCTTCTTACCGAGACTGACCTTCCCTCCAGTGATCACACAGATATTGACGCGCTTGACATTGTGGACAGCCTTAAGCGAGCTCTTCTTGGGCTCAGTGAGGCCCGTGGATACTCTGTGCAAAGTGAAGTAATGGCAAACGCAGCAGGCGTTTTTGGCGTCTAAGTGTTAAAGTCTTACGTATGAGAAGATTACGTAAAATACCCACACAACGCCTTGTTGGAACAGGCAGGGCGCAACTTTCTGGAGCAATGCTTGCAAGCTCATCCGATGAGCTGGGACTTGCTCTTAATGACGTTGTGCTTGTTTTTGCCTGCAGCGATAACTTTGTGCCGTATTTGTCTGTAGCAATTCAATCCATCATTGAGAACGTCAATCCTGAACGTCGTTACGACATCATTGTTTTAACTCGTGATCTCACTCCTACCAGCATGATTACGCTTACTCGTCAGGCTCAGCTTGTTGATAACGTCCATGTTGGTTTCTTAGATGTTGATGCTGCCCTTGGTGATATTGAGCTTCCTCATCATGGTCACTTTAGACCAGAAACTTACTACAGACTGCTTGCTCCCTCGCTGCTTCCTAACGTCAATAAAGCCATCTACCTTGACTCTGACCTGGTGGTTAATACCGATATTGCAGAACTCTACGATATCGACGTCACAGGATACTTGGTAGGCGCTACACGTGACGCTGATACTATTGGCCAAATTGATGGCTATGACGCCACAGTTGGCCCCTACCTCAAAAATGAGCTGGGCATGGATGATCCTCACGATTACTTCCAGGCAGGCGTCATTTTGATGAACCTGGAAGAAATCAGAAAGCAGATTTCTCCTGAAGAGTTTCTTAAGGTCTCAACCATGCGCGCATGGCGCTGGCTTGATCAAGATGTTCTTAACAGGTTTGTAAACGGCCATTATCTTCGTATTAATATGAAATGGAATTACCTGGTAGACTGGCAATTCCTCCGCCGTGATCACATTGTTGCTCAGGCGCCAAAAGATGTGCGAGAAGAATACGAAGAAGCTCGTAAGAATATCTGCATTGCGCATTTTGCAGGACCAGACAACAGGCCTTGGCTCTATCCAAACTCAGATCTTGCAGGTCTTTTCTGGTTCTATGCTCGTCGCTCCCCTTATCTTGAGGAACTCCGCTCACAGCTTGAAGAGTCAAGACGTACGGTAAGAGGTCTTTCTCACCGCGTGCAAAGTGGTGTTCTTTTCCGCGGCTTGATGCCGTTGTTTGACACCGTTTTTCCACCAGGCACTAAAACCCGCACCAAAGTTATTACGTCATACAACAAACTTGGTGGCGGCAATTTATAACGCAAAAGGAGGTCTTTCGACCTCCTTTTTTATTGCTATGTGAGTTATTTCTTTTTGCCCCTGATGATTTCTGGAGCATTGTCTCCACCAACGCTTTCTGGAGTAACCACAACCTTGGTGATATCCAAATCTGATGGCAGGTCAAACATGGTCTCTTGTAGTGTAGACTCGCAGATTGCACGAAGACCACGAGCACCGGTGCCGCGAGCTAAAGCCTTCTTGGCAATCTCTCTGAGTGAATCCTCAGTAAACTCTAGGTCTACTCCCTCAAGCTCGAACATACGCTTGTACTGCTTGGTAAGAGCATTCTTTGGATCTGTGAGAATGCTCATCAGATCTTCTTCACCAAGCTCACGAGTAGAAGTGATAACAGGAATACGACCCAAAAGCTCTGGAATCATGCCAAACCTGTGCAGATCCTGAGGCATTACCTTGGCGATAAGCTCGGACTCACCTTCTTTGACATTCTGAGCAACGTCAGAGTTAAAGCCAATTCCCTTTTTACCAATACGATCGGCAACAATCTTATCCAGGCCAACAAAAGCACCACCACAGATGAACAAGATATTGGTGGTATCAATGTGAATAAGCTCCTGCTGAGGGTGCTTACGGCCTCCTGTTGGAGGAACACTAGCAACCGTACCCTCAAGAATCTTCAGAAGCGCCTGCTGAACGCCTTCACCAGAGACGTCACGAGTAATAGAGAGATTCTCGGCCTTGCGAGCAATCTTATCAATCTCATCTATGTAGACAATACCTACCTGAGCGCGCTCAACATCGCCATCAGCAGCAGTAATGAGCTTAAGCAGGATATTCTCGACATCTTCACCAACGTAGCCAGCTTCGGTAAGAGTTGTTGCGTCAGCAATAGCAAACGGAACCTCAAGAAAGCGAGCAAGCGTCTGAGCAAGTAAGGTTTTACCAGTACCGGTTGGACCAAGCAGCAAGATGTTGGACTTTGCAATCTCAACATCCTCCTGGCCCTCCTGAGGCTCATCGTTACCTGAAAGAATACGACGATAGTGGTTATACACCGCAACCGACATAGCACGCTTAGCGTCTTCTTGACCCATTACGTACTGAGACAGCTCATCGTAAATCTCATGCGGAGTTGGCAGGTCTTTAATAACAGGCTCATCAGAGTGAGTCTCAATCTCTGACTCTTCATCAAAGCCGAGAGACTCATCAATCATATCTGAGCAGGTAGAGACGCACTCATCACAAATACAGACTCCACCAGGACCCTGAATAAGCTTATTTACCTGCGACCTACTCTTTCCGCAGAAAGAACAGTGCATCTCATCTAATCCGCCAAAAGGCGAGAAGTCCTGGTCTTTAGCCATAACTTAAACCCTCGATACAAGAACAATTATTGGTCGTTACGAGAAGAAATAACGCGGTCTACCAGACCGTAGTCACAGGCCTCCTGTGCACGAAGATAATTATCGCGCTCGGTGTCTGCATTGACCTTCTCGATAGGCTGTCCAGTATAATCCGAAAGCAACTCGTTGATGTGCTGACGAATCCACTTCGTCTCATCTGCAATAATCTGGATATCGGTCTGCTGACCCTGAACACCACTGGATGGCTGGTGAATCATAACCATAGAGTTAGGAAGCGCAAGACGCTTACCCTTTGCACCAGCTGCAAGAAGAACAGCGCCCATAGAGGCTGCCATACCGACACAGATGGTAGAGACATCAGGCTTAATAAAGTTCATAGTATCAAGAATGCCCAGACCTGCATAAACGTCTCCACCAGGAGAGTCAATGTAGAGAGAAATATCCTTGTCTGGGTCCTGGCTCTCAAGGTGCAAAAGCTGAGCAATGACCAGGTTTGCAGAATCGCGCGTTACCGGCTCACCCAAGAAAACAATACGATCATTGAGCAGTCTGGAGTAGATGTCATAGGTACGCTCACCACGAGGAGTCTGCTCAATAACATACGGAATGGTTGGAGTGTTTGTTGGATAATGCATAATCCTCCTTCAAAGGTCTTTTCTTAGAAACATACCCCGGGAAGCATGTCTCTAACCCGGGGTATGAAAAATTCAAAGTAACTGCAACTTTTGGTGCAGTCTTTCTGGCGAGAAACCCAACCAGTTGCGGACTACTCAGCGTCCTTCTCTGCGTCCTCGTCCTTCTTAGCTGCCTTCTTCTTAGCAGGAGCCTTCTTAGCAGGCTTCTTCTCTGCCTTTTGCTCTTCCTTAGCAGCCTCAGCAATCTCGTCGACAACGGTGACGGTTGCGTTGTCACGCAGCCAGTCAAGAGCCTTAGAACGACGGATGGACTCGCGGATTGCAGGAAGACGGCCAGCCTTGCGCCACTCCTCAATTGCAGACTCAACGTTAGGAACACCAGCGCGCTCAAACTCTGCACGGATGTCCTCCTCAGTTGCCTCAAGCTTAAGCTCTGCAGCTACTGCGTCAAGAGCCAGGGACTGACGTGCGCGCTCCTCAGCCTGAACACGAAGATCAGCGATGAAGTCATCGGTCTTGATGCCGCGTGCAGCCAGGAACATATCAAGAGTCATACCCTGCTGCTGAAGACCACTCAGGAACTCCTGAGCAATCTCGTTGAAGACCTCGTTCTTGTACTCCTCTGGGACCTCCTCAAGCTGAAGACGCTTGCCTACAGCCTCAACAACGCGGTCCTCTTTAAGAGTTGGAAGAGAATTCTTCTTGTCGGACTCAATCTCAGACTTAACAGCCTCACGGAGTTTCTCGACAGTGTCATAACCAAAGGTGTTCTTTGCAAGCTCGTCAGTCAGCTCTGGAGTGACGGACTTCTTGTGAGCAACAACCTTGACGTTGATATCGTAATCGTGGGAGTGAACCTCATCGCCGTGAGTGTGGCTATGAGTCCACTTGACCTCTTTCTCCTCACCTGGCTTCATGCCGATGAGTGCCTCCTCAAGCTCTTTTGGAGCCTGAGTGCCATTAAGGGTAAGAACGCGGTCCTCGCCCTCCATGTGAGCAGCGCCCTCAATGTTCTTGATGTCTACACCAATGGTGTCGCCCTCTTTAACAGCACGCTTCTCCTTGGTGTTCTCAAACTTAGCCTGGTAAGACAGAAGCTGCTTGATCTGGTAATCAACCTCAGCCTCAGTTGCCTCATTTGGAGGCATGTTGATTGCAGGAGCATCGTAAGAATCAAGCTTAGCCTCAGGACGAACGTTGAAGACTACCTCGTAGGAGTAATCCTGACCCTCAACAGGAAGGTCTGCGTCCTGGTTGTAATCACCACGGCCGACAGGAACAAGGTCAAGCTCCTCAAGAAGCTGTGGCTCTGCTGCGCCGAGAAGATCGTTGGTTGCCTGAGCAAGGACTGCCTCGCGGCCAACAATGCCATCAATGACAGGACGAGGTGCGCGGCCCTTGCGGAAACCCTGGAAGGAATACTTGTTTGCAATGTCCTTGTAAGCCTGCTTAATGGCAGCGTCTACCTCTGCAGCAGGAACTGTAACCTTGACGGTGAGTTTCTCGTCAACTGGCTTATCTGCGGTAACGGTGATGTTCAACGTTCCTCCAGTGTCTCGTAAAAAATGCTGGCGTACCAGCTCTTAACCAAATTTCTGCATGGTGCGGGCGGAGGGAATCGAACCCCCACGGACTTAGTCCACTAGAACCTAAATCTAGCGCGTCTGCCAGTTCCGCCACGCCCGCATATTTATGCAGCCTTGCAATAATAACAAACTTTTGCGCTCTTCACTAGGAGAACTTCGTATTCTAAACACTTCCCTCACGAAAAAAGACCGGCCTTTTTCAAGACCGGTCTTGTTCAATTGAAAAGCTCATTCTCCAAGCACGTTTTAAAGATCTTGTAGTGCAAAGGTCTCTGGCTCACTCTTTCTTGCCGCGGCTAGTGCCTGGATAAGAGCGGTAGCTGCAGACATTGCGGTGACGCAGGTAATACCCT